>NZ_DJCE01000011.1:0-595073 GCF_002430365.1 Leclercia sp. UBA5958
AAACCGAGGTTTGAGAGAGCGTCTTCTGCCTTTGTTGCCCCAGTCCCACCCTGCGCAATGGATAGCGCAGTAGTGAGCCCTTTCAGTTCGGTAATGTCACTGTTTGAACCCTTCCGGGCCAGTCCCCCAATAGCGGGAATGGTGACTGCTTTACCGTTGATGGTGACCGTGATGTTCTGGTTTGCTGAGGTAGTGGCGAACGTTTCCCAGCCGCCAATATTCTCGTCGTACTCGTTAATGAGCTGCGAAATGCTCTGTGCCAGGCCATCGACTGACAAGGCATCTGTCACCAGAATGGCATACTTCTGGCCGGTGAGCGCGGGTGACGCAGCAGGTGTTACTGTTAACGACGTTGCACTGTTAATGGCGGTAATCTGGAAAAGCTGGACGGGATTAGAAAGAACCATCAGGGTCTGCCCGAGACGAATCTGGCTGGCGGGAGCCGTCCAGTTTGTACCGGTGCCGGTGGCGGTATTTCCGTTAACAGATAATGTGCCGATGGTATAAAGCATGAACTACCTCACGATAATAACGATCGTTTAAAGCGATCAATAATGTAAAATTGATCGCTCATATCAATCTGACTATTTTTTAAACTCTAATAAAATGGAAGTTCCCGCATAAACAGGAATGTTGAGATGAAACTTTTATTTGTTGCAGCGATTTTGCTCGTGACTGGATGTACGAATAAGCACACAGAAAACGCATTCCAGATGGATTACCCGGTTGATGCCGCTCGCTTATCTTTGGCTGGCGATATTCACGTAAATATCGACTGTGCCACCAGGGAGGTCGAAGTTATTTCCGACAGTAGCAACGGAATATTCAGCCGCCATATCAATAAGCGCTTGAGTAATATTTGCTATAAAAAAACGAATAAGTTTGATGTTGTTTATCGTTTTGATTTAGCAAAGGGCGTGAAGCAAGATATGATCGCCACTCATTACCCGCGCGTTCCTCCGGCATCAAATTCCAACAAACCTGGCGATCGGAATTCTTAATCCTCTCCCCTGCATGGTCTGGGCCCAGGTTCGCTGATTACTTGAGATGTACCTCCCCTGTAACTGCGAACCAGTCCATTTAAGCGCAATACCTGAATACCCAACAACCGTTCCATCATCGCTGAGATTTCCAGGACAGTTGTTTACCAGAATCCATGGGTTGAACCCTGGCGTGATGCTAAACGTGTTGTTCTGCAGGTCATAGTTAGCCGGCACATCAAAGAAGCCAACCACCCGGGGCATTTTCGAAGCTGACACAGCACTCCAGATAAGGTTCCCTGAGCTGTCCAAAACATCAAGGTATCCGCTCTCCAGTCCAATATTTCGCGCAGTGCGGATCATACTCCCGGCGTTATCCTCAAGAAGGTTTGCGCCAGGTAACCCATATTTATTTGTCCCCAGCTGAAGCCATCTGAGTCTTCCGTCATTCCAGAACTGAGTGGGGGTATACCCCAGCGTCGAACCATCACCAAACGGGCTGTTTACTCTGTAAAAGCCTTTATCAGTAACAGCGCCCAGCGTTCTCTGGTCATAAAAAAGTGTCGACCTGTTCTCCGAATCAACCTGAAGTTTTCCGGCATCGTTATAAGATTCGAATCCGCTCATTGGAAGTTGTAAACCTCCACATTTAGTGTTGTAGCCTGATTGGCTTTTGTCGGTAAATAATAAGCAGTAAAGCCGCCATTATAAGCGCGGCAAAAATACTCATTCATCCCGACGCCAGTGGTTACTATTGAAACAAAAGACCCGTCCTGTGTAGCTCCCGGAAATGCAACGTTAACGCTGCTCACACCCGACGGAAAATTGAAGGACTTGCTGCCCATATATCGAAGTGAATAATCACTTAAATCTACCGCAACACGACCGGCACCGTCCCAGCACTGTAGACCCTGTGGCATTACCATAACCCCATTCTGACGCGTAACACGTTATTGCTGTCATAAATGCGGATCAGGGTGCTGGATATCAGCATTCTGCCGCCACCAGCCACGCCGTTGATTTCGAAATTCCCGCCTTTATCCAGCTTCCATCCTGCCGAGCCTGCAACGTAATTATTCGACTGAATAAAATTGCCGATCTTGGCATTGCTGATAGTTCCGTCCTGAATGAACGTATCCCGGATGAACGTCTGCCCGTTCTGGATCACGAATGGCAGCGTAACAGCCCCGCCAGCCTGAGACATCACTGCGAAACGGTCAGCGACAAACAGCACCTGTGACTGCATGCCGGACGGTGTATTCTCAACGCCGATCCCCATCCCTGCGGCGTACTGGCGTCCATTGGAGTCCACCGCCACCTTGATGTTGTACATCGCGCTCAGGTTACCGTTTACATCAGCCACCGCCTGTGCGGTCTGATTAATAGCCGCAGTCTGGCCGTTTACCGTAACCGTCAGGGAGTTTATTTTCGTGGCCGAGGCCTGCGTGAAGTTGGCCAGGGTCTCTGTCAGGTCAGTTGCATTGGAAACGTTGCCACCGGCAGACGCATCAAGCGTCACCAGAGCACGGGCAACCGCCTGGCTGGTATCTGCAATGGTGGTGTCGATGCGGTCGATACTGGCGCTGTTCCCGGCGTTGGTGGCTGCCTGGGATCGACGACTGGTGACCTGCGCGAGGCTGTTCTGGATAACCGCGATAGAGGAGTTTTTAACGCCTCCTGTCATGCCATCCATTGAGACAGAGATTTCGTCAATCTTCACCTCGGCCTGCGCTAGACCATCTGCATTTTCCTTGATGGCCAGCGCCTGTTGCTCCAGATCGTCAGCGTTCTGTCTGATGTCGTCGGCCATGCCAGCAATTTTTTCATTGCTGTCCACCGCGTTCTCGATCAGGTCTTTGAACGTTTCTGAGCCTTTCATATCCTCCAGAATGTCATTGGTTATTTCGCTGACATCTATCGAGGACGTGCCCATGACCCAGTCGGTCCAGTCCCCGGCGTTACCGATACGGTCAATCAGGCGCGCGCGGTACCACTGACGAACGCCGGCCGGCATGGGGCCATGCTGATAATCTGCAGCCGGGTACGGCACCAGGACCAGCAGTTCAGGATTGGCGTAGTCGGCAGTTGTGGCGCGCTGAATCTCTGTATAGGCCGTGTCGCCAGAGCCATCCGGAAATTTCCAGGTCAGGTCGATATGCCAGACCACATCTTCGGTCGCCAGGAAGTTGAGCGGAGTACCCGGTTTTCCCGATTTACCAGAGAGATAAGTTGTTTCGCCGTATCCCCATGGTGACGACGTATCCTGCGCATTCAGCGCCCGGACGCGCACATCATAGCTGCCAGAATAAATGCCCTGAACCGAGAAACCCTGCGCGCTGGTAACCGGAACGTTTATCCAGTCCCCGTTGTCCTTACGCCACTGGGCAACGTACCGGATTGCGCCCTCTACCTTATTCCATGAAACGTCTAGACTTGCTACCGTCAGGCCCTGTGAAACATGATCGCTCTCAGTCACCACGATATTCTTCGGCGCTGATAGGACGCTTATCGGCGTGACGGTGATCGGGGGAGACTCGACCCGAACGCCGTCATCGATGTAACGGTATTTATTTGGATCGTGCTGAACGGCCGTAATAGTGAAACCGCCTGTGCTGTCGTCGTTAGCCGCAATTGAAGTGACCCGGAAATACTGTATTGCGAGGTTATCACTGTCTATCGCCCAGACAGCACCCACCACAGGTGCCTGACTAAATGCGGTGGCAACCGTCACCGTTTTTTTATCTGCGCTCACCGCGCTTATTGTGCGCGCCTGGGCTTTTCCGTCAGGCAGGTTAACCACCAGCCGGTCTTTCGCCGCATAGTCTATTACTCTATCCAGCGTAATCTGGCGGCCATTGACCGCCCTGATGCGTCCCCCGTTCTCCTTGCCGGAACGGAAAGGATCGGCGACACCTATAATTTCAGCAGGCAGCGGGATGTAGCCATCCAGCCCCACGCCAAATGATACGGTACCGTCTTTGGCATTGGAGAGTAGTACCCAGCGCCCGCGCCGGTGCGCTTCACTTTGCGAGGTGCAGCCGATTGCGGTCAGGGACGTCTGCCGGACGTCATAACGCTCTACAAGCGCCGAATCGTAGACCCCCTCAACGGTATCGCTGTAATGGTTTTGCGGATCGGACCAGGACACCAGGCAGGAGCTATAGCGATTCTTGTATGAGCCGCCCGCATAAGTAAACAGCCCATCGATAACGTTTGAGGTGTTATAAACCCAGTCAACATCGTCCTGCGGGACGTCTGCCTGGACGTAAATCTGATCGTTGCCCCAGAACGTTATGCCACGAAATACCGCGGCGAGATCGTTAAGTACCTGCCAAGCATCCTCTTGGCTCTGAATGAAAACGTTGCAGGTGAAACGCGGTTCGGTGCCACCGGCACCGTCGGAAACCATTTCGTCGCAATACTGGGCTATTGAGTACAGCGCCCACTTATCCACCATGGACGCATCCACGCGCGTGCCCATGCCGTAAATTTCATCCAAAACCAGATCATAAAATATCCAAGCGGGGTTATTGGACCAGGCCATTTTAAACCCACCGGACCATGAGCCAGAATAGGTTCGTGTTATCGGATCATAGTTATCCGGAACCTTTATCAGCTTGCCCTTTATCTTACAGGTCACCTTCGGTGCGCTGCCGTTGAACTGGCTGCTGTCCACTTCAACATACAGTAGCGCGGTCAGAGGATAACGAAGCTTGCTGTCGATAACTTCCGCATACGAAAACACCTTGAAGGCGTTAACCAGTTTCGAATTTGATCCGCTGGCATCAGCCGTAATACGTCTGACCCTGACAGACCAGCCGGACGTGGATTTTGGCAGATCGATACGGTGGTCACGCTGATATTCCGTCGTGGTTTTTCCGCCAAACTTGCCGTTTACAACCGTTTTCCAGGCGCCACCGTCTGTTGATAAATCGATCGCATACTCGGTGACCGTGCCCACCATATCGCCGTTATCTTTATAGAGATACTGGACCGGAACGCTTAGCTTAATACGAATGGCATCCAGAGAAAGATTGGTAAACTGGCGTGTCCAGGGCGACGTGGTAGTGACAGTGGTGCCCACCGCCAGCTCGTTATCGACCTGGGGCATCCCGGCGATGTAAGTCTGGTCCTGTGTGCCCTTGCGGAACTCCCATTTCACGCCGCTGAAGTTGTACTCCCCGCTGTCGTTTGCCAGCGGCGTGTCGTTGAGAAAAATGTTCTGTGCGGTCAGATCACCCTGTATTTCCCCCTCAGAAACGGCAATGAGCATTTTTAATTTTGCAACCGACAGCAGATCGTCAGGTTGCTCAACCGGAGTATGCGCGCTGCCACCGCCACCTTTTGCACCCTGTAGGATGGTTTCACTATGGAGAAGTTGCATTTTTACCCCATTAAAAAACCCAGCATGAGCTGGGTTATTTGTTAGCATTAATGATGGCGTCTTATTACATGTTTTTGTAATAACTTACTTTAGAGTCAAAGTCCTGTTTTGCTAGTGGCGTTTGGCTGGTTACATAAGCCTCCCACGAACTGTAAGCCTCAACAAGAGCACGACGCTCTTCAGTATCTTTAGTGCTGGCTTTCATTGTTTCAAACACATTAGACCCAATTTCTTTCAGCTTGCTCTTTCTTGTAACGCCACATGTCGTTATTGCATCAGCTACCGAATTATCCCACCCAACTAATTGCAGAATTTCTATGCGCTTCTGGGTAACAAACTGATCTGCCGAAGCATTAAGCGCAGCCTTGGATAAAAACTCCGCAAACTCCTTTTTACTTTGCGGCATTTGTTTTGGCATCGTAATGTTATCTTCACAATTTGCTAAGTCAGCATATTGTTTTTGTAAATTGTTGTTCTGATTTTGGGGGGCACAACCTGAAATAAACAACACAATTAATAAGACCAAACCATATCTTTTCACTTACATCTCCTTGATTGGCATCATTTTGGACATGATAACCAAGGGTGATTGCAATGTAACGTTCATCTTATTTCGGTTGCATAACGCTATTGCTGATCGCTCGAGTACATACCGGCGCTGACTATCGCTCCCCCTGCCTCGATCAGACCGTAAGCCAGGGGGACAGGATGCCCCATAGCGACGGTATTGACCGGCGCCCCGAAGGCATAGTTAGGCGTGTTATCCGTGCTTGAGGATTTACCCGCGCCGAAGGATGGCTGGGGCGTGAGCATCTGGACAACGCCACCCAGCATCATTGATACCCCGACCCCGGTCAAAATTGACGTGGCGCTGATGGCTGTTGCACTCATCGCCGCCCCCCAGGCTGCCATACTCGCACCGGCGGTAAAGAATGCAGCGACCAGCGCAACGGCACCAACAACTATCTGAAGAACGCCAGAGTTTTTGGCCCCCTCATAAACGGGCACGATCCGGTATACGCTTCCCCCGCGGGTCATATCGAACTCTTCCAGCCCGATATTGTTATCCCCGTTGAAAAAGGCGAAACGGATCCCCTTCATATGGGCTTCCGACATGTATTTTTTGAAGCCGGGAACCTGCGAACATACTGCCCTGAGCATTTCACGCAGATCGGCAACATCAAACTGAACGCGGACCCCGAATTTTTTAGCCATCTTACCGTCGAGAATAAGCGTTTTAAGCATTCATGTTGTCCTTATGCCTGACCACCCGGACCGTTCTGTCGCGATAATATTTCCCATACGGCGTACGCGAAGAAAGGTGCCCGAACAAATGGTGAAGAATGATGTTGTCACCCAAATACACAGCGGCGTGATTGGTCACCGATGCCTGCACACTCATCATGATGATGTCCCCGGGCTGCATAGCACCGGCGTCAATCTCAACGAACCCCTCACGCTCCCAGTTGTCATCGTAGAACCGCTCTTTGCCGCTCTCCCACCATTCGTAAGGCACTGAATAGTTCCCGAGGCCAATATCATATTCACGCTGATAATATTCCCGGATCAGCGACCAGCAGTCCGCGTAACCCAGCAACCATTGCCGCCCGGCATAATCCCGGTCTTCACGCGGGGAAATCGTACAAAAATCCCCGTCCGGCCAGGACATGATCCCCCACTCAATACCCGACCAGTCACACTGGATGCGGTCCAGCTCGGAGGGCACCAGCCGGACCACATCCGGATGGGAGTGAATGACCATAATGATTTCACCGAGCGCGCGGGCAGCAAGCTGATCTTCCGGAGAGAACGTGAATGTTTCCTCTGGTTTATCCGCGATGTTGCGACAGGGAATAAAGATTTGCTGCTGTCCTGACTGAACAATCAGGCCACAGGCTTCTTTGGGGTATTCACCAGCGACGTGCTGACGGATAGCATCCAGCAATTTTTCACGCATTATCATTTCCCCTGCAGGTTGGCGGCCGGAAAGCCCCCGAATGGCAGCGGCGCGTCCGGGCCGTGACGCTCCTGACAGTCCTGACGGCGACCGCCACATACATCCTTCGACGGATCATCGGTAGGCGTGCCATCCTTGGTAAAATATTTCGTACCGTTGTAGTCGCATCCGGTTCCGCTTCGGTACCAGCCCCGCATACACCAGGTGCAGACAGGCGTAATCTGCCGGGTAGGCAGCTGAAGGCTCTGAATATCGAAGGGAGAGCACAGCTCAAAATCAATCTGTACTCTCGTCTCTGCGGTTTTGGCATTGACGAAAAAGAGTTGTACGCGCTCATCGACCGGGCTGGCCCCCGGATTGCCGTCTTTCCAGTTGGCGGCATCGAGGTACTTAGAGAGCGTTGTGTGGATTTTTACTTTCGCCCGGACCATGTCGTCATACTCCAGGCATAGCGCCGTGACATAGTTCCCGACGTTCCCGACTGAGAGCGTGGGCGTCGGCTGGGACCCGGTACTTGATAACTCCATACCCTTCAGTTCGTAAGGATGAGGATCGTACTGGTTGCCCTGCCAGATTATGGCGGGCAGGTTCTCAGCGGCGAAGGCTGCCCACCCCTCCTCCTGGATATTGTGCGCATGAAACCGCAGCACCTGATCCATACCGAATTCGGTGCCGTCGATCTCAATCAGCTGAATAACGCTGCCGGGCTCAAGCTGTTGTATATCTCCGGTAAAACTCATATTACCCCCAAAAAAAAAGCCGCCCGGAGGCAGCTTCAATGTTCTCGATATTCTCAGGGCGCAAACGCCTGTTCAAAAGTGAAGGCCACCGTGGCTTTTTTCCCTGTGGGGAATGAAACGCTGAACGAATCGGCCTTCATTCTGAACAACTTTTTTTCACCCCATGGCGTGGTCCACCAGAATGATTTAGTGACGTGAGACATCAGAAAAGCACGCAGCGCAGCGGCCTCCTGTCTGGTGCCCGTCCAGTCCAGGTTCCACGTTTCCTGTTTATCGTTGATCCCCATTCCCGCTATCTGTTTGTAGCCATCCCCGAACTGGGCCTGCAGCGTTCGAGCCGTTTCAGCGCCCTGCGCGGTTTTTCGCGTGCGCCAGGTAAACGTGTCTATCACGGTGTCCTCCTCGAGTAAAGCACGCCGCCTGCGGACATTTCTTTTTTCAGTCTCTCGGTGATTGTCTGCTGAACAATCGCCTGCAGCTGTTTCGCCGTCCCCGTGGCGTTCGCCTGATTTATGCTTCCGTCACTCCCCTGCTGGCTGATGCTGACTGGGGCGTAAACGCTGATCCCGCCCATGCCAGCACCGGCTGCGCTCCCGCCGCCGACCAGACCACCCGAGGCATACCCGCGCATCAGGCGATAGAGATTAGCCACGCCGATGCGGCTGGTTGACTCTTTGGTGAAGACGAACTCCCCGCGGTGAACGATACCGGCTGGCTCGTACTTGCCGCCGTGCCCGGTAAAACCACCCACGTCGTAGCCCGGAGGCCGGTATGACGGGACCGCGAATGACTGACCAGCAGAGGAGGCTTTCGCCCCGCCGCTAACCCAGCCCATTGCGCTCTGGATGGTGTAAGCCACCAGCAGCTGGTTGATAACGGACACAATCATTTTAAGGATCGAACTGGTGAAGCTCCTGAAGCTCGCCTTCCCGGTTGTCGTCAGGCTGGTAAGCTGTCCAGCCAGCCCGCTGAACGTTGCCTGCGAAATCTGCTGAACGGAGCTGAAAACGTTTGTCGCTGAATCCTGATATTCGGCCCAGCCCTGTTTCGCACCGGCCAGCCAGTTTGCGCGCAGGGCATCCTCAGCTTCGAACGTCGCCCTTTGCCCTTCCAGAACCTTTTGCTGCGCCTGAGGGTTGTACGAATAGCTTTCGTTGAGACGTTGCAGCGTAACTTGTCGCCCAGCCTCCCGAGTAGATACCCCCTGAGACTGAGCCTGCAAACCCGCCCTGGCGGCTTTTTGCTGCTGCTCAAACTTCACGGCCTGATCGGTCAGCTGGTTGAGCTTTTGCTGCCTGGCAACCTTATCGCCCAGGTCGGCCAACTGCCGCTTGTACTCGAGCGTTTCTTCCTTGTGCGCAAGCAGGGATTTTTCCTGGGCCGTAAGCTGACGACGACCAGCGGCCTCTTGCAGAACGGCGAACTGATTTTCAGTCTGCCAGAGATCCTGCCGCTGTTTACTTATGACGTCGTTTACGCTGGTGTGCTGCTCGAGCGTTTTAAGCTGGGCCTGAAGGGTGAGAAGTTCAGCCTGCGCTTTTTCTTCAGCTTTGTCCCCGGCTGGCGTTGAGTAGCTTTTGCCTTTCGGCGTTTTGGGATCCTTCCACTGCTTTTCAATCCCGGCGCGTGCTGCCGCTATGTCCTTTTCAGTCCACAACGTGGCGATGCCGTCTTTCGCATCCTGGCGGTTTTTAGCAATAAGCTGATTGAGTTTTTTCTCCGCAAGGGCACGTTTTTCTGCCGCCGTCGCCCCGGATTCAACCATCTGATTAAATTGCTGCTGGGTCCGGACGGCCTGTGTCTGCTGTTCCGTCCGCATTTTTTCCCTGGCAGCTGCCAGCCCTTCCTGGGCATATTGCTTATCGGCAAGATCGTAAGCCTGCTTTTTAAGCTCTACCTGCTGGCGCGCGTTTCTCAGCCTTTCCGCATCTGCCTTTTGCAGAACGTTGTTACCGGCATAGTCCGGATCAACCTTGAGATTGCCGGACAGAGCACGGTACTCTTTCTCTGCTGCCTGCCATTCAGCAAAAGAGTCCTGGCGCTTCATCGCGGTGTCAGGATTACGCCCTATGCCCAGCATCGCATCCCACGCGCCTGAGGCCGCATTCTTCACCCAGTTCCAGGCTTTTTCGAGGGAGCCAAGATTTTCCTCAACCGCCCCGGCCCGCTGAATGACCGCATCAGAATACGCACGCATGGCAAGCTCTGATGCTTTCTGCGTATC
This sequence comes from Leclercia sp. UBA5958, assembly GCF_002430365.1. Classification (NCBI taxonomy): domain Bacteria; kingdom Pseudomonadati; phylum Pseudomonadota; class Gammaproteobacteria; order Enterobacterales; family Enterobacteriaceae; genus Leclercia; species Leclercia sp. UBA5958. Next base: position 10,286 of record NZ_DJCE01000011.1, read on the forward strand.
TCCCATTGCCTGAGCAGAGGCAATCTGTTCATACTGCGTGGCCGTCAGAAAATGCAGCGAATCGTTGAGCGTTGTGACTGCATTAACCGGATCATCCTTCAGGCGTTTAAACTGGTTGATGGTTTCGTCGACGGCCTGCCCGGTGGCCTGCTGTAGCCTGGCAGCAACATTGCTCACCATGCTGACATCATTACCGCTAAACGCACCACTTCCGACAACCTGCGCCAGCACACCTGCAGCAGCATGCTGTGTGATGCCATTACCTGCCAGTGAGCGCGCCAGTGCCTGTAGCTGTCCGGACGTTTTCCCGGCGTAATTCCCGGTCAGGATCAGTTGCCTGTTAAATTCCTCGGACTCTTTGCTGCCGTCATACCAGGCTTTACCCAGCCCGTAAACCGCCGCGGCAATACCACCAACCATGCCGGCGATCCCAAGCCCGCGCAGCGACAACAGCTGGTCTATCCATCCTGCCCGGTTCGCCAGCGTGATCCCGGAGCCGCGCAGTGCACCGAAGTTACCGCGCATGACCTCGCCAATAAGCACCCCCAGCTCCTGCCGGGCAGCAGCACTTTGCAGTCCCAGACCATGCGTGGCCACTTTGGCAGCTTCAAGCTTGCGGATATAGACCTCAGCCGCATCGCCTGCACCGACCTGCGCCGCCTTCATGCGCAGCAGCTCGGTACCGGAGAGTTTTTGCTCTGCGATCTGTTGCTTAAGCTGACTGAGGAATCGGGTACGCGCGGCGGCCGATTTTTCTTCTACGATCTGCAGCTCTTTTTGCCTGGCCGTGGTGCGGGAAATCAGGGCGAGATAATCCTGCTGGGTGATATTGCCCTGTGCCCTTGCCGCACGAAAGCGCGCCTGCACGTTCGCAAGCGACTGCGTTTCCCCATTGAGCTGGCGAACGCCGTCAATCTGGCGGAAAAAGGATGCCGCCAGTTCATCCTGTCGGCGGGCAAGCGCTGCGGCCTGTCCGTCATTTTCCCGCATACGCTGGTTAAGCTCGGTCACGCGGCGGTGAGTTTCATCAACGGACTTAGAAACGTTCTGCCAGTCTTTGGTGAGCCCTTCCGTTGCTGCAGACTGTCGGGCTTTCATATCTGCGACAGCCGCCGTGCCGGCGTCACCCACGGTTTTAAACGCAGCCGCCTGCCGCTCGGAAGCGCGCTGCATTCGCGTCTGGACTTTTTCAGAGTCCTCAGCCATCCCGGTTAGCTGCCCCTTTATGCGGGCAACCTGCTCACTAAACGTGGCGCTGTCGACGTCAAGGTTGATGACCAGATCGCTAATCTGCTGGGCCATATCGGATACCTCCTGTTATCCCCTCAGCTGCGGCCATCAACGAATCATCATCCGGCTCTTCATCGCTGATGACGGTACCGGAAGGAGAAAGCAGGCTGAAATGTGCGGGGGTAAGTTCCGGGTCGCGGAAGAAAAGAGTGGAGATGGAATAAAGCAGCTCTGAGAAATGCGCATCGAGCTGCGCGTCCTGAAAATAATGCTCCCGGTAGAACTGGTGCCAGTCGCCCAGCTCACTGGAAGTCATTCCAGCCAGCATGGCGCGCCAGTCGGGTCGCCCGAACTCGCGCGCCAGATTCAGGACAAACTTCAGCTCGCTGGCAAGGGCTTTTCCGCCGTAACGGGTTCTGCGCCTTCAGCCTCGGGTGAGGCATCCGGATCGGCAGAGTTGTCATCATCAACCGGAACGAGCATGCCGGAGAGCAGCTTTATTTCCATTTCTGCTTTACCGATCGCCTCCGGCGGCCAGCCGCTAAGCACCTGCTGATAAAGCGTCTCCACATCCGTGCCAGCCGGATCGTTATGCCACAAAGACATCGCGATCAAACGCGCACCGCAGCGAATATTTGAGCCAATCAGCCTGGCCGTCATTTCCTGATCGCTGATGCCGTCGCTGTCAGCACTGACGGCCCTTTCCTCTGCGGCCATAAACGTGAGGAACTCAATACGTTGAAGCGCCGACAGCTCGAAGATGGTCAGGGATTCTGTTTGCCAGGTGAACTTCTCTTTTTTCAGAAACATGCGTCCTTCCTTACGCTGCAGTTACGGTGACTTTGCAGACCGCAACGAAACTACCGTCGCTGGTCATTGCAATAATGTCAGCGGTGCCTGCCGCCACGCCGGTGACGGTGATCGCGTTGCCGCTAACGGTGACCGTTGCTTTTGCGCCGTCGGAGGTTGCCACGCGGAACGAGGTATCAGAGGCGCTGGCAGGATTAACCGTCACATTGAGCGTTGTGGTTGCACCGACGGCCACGCTTGCCGTGGCTTTATCGAGCGTAACGCCGGTGACTGGGATATTCGGGCTCCCGCTTTCTTCAGCCAGCTCCGGCTTGCCGGTGTTGGTGATTTTCGCTGTGCGAGTAATAACCTCTTTTGCCGGAATGGCTTTACCCAGGCTGCTGCACCAGCCGCGGAAAACGTCGACGGTACCGTTCGGGTATTTGATTTTGTAATAGCGTACTGAGCCATCAATAAACCATGCGACCAGGTCTTTTTGCCCTTCTTCACCCGGCTTCCAGGCGAGGGTGAAAGAGGTGTCGCCAGCAGATTTTGCCCCCTGAGCGGTCGCGTTCCAGTCAGCGTCCTCGTCGTCGAGGTAGGTGTCGTCATACGATTCGGCGGTCATTTCGCCCGGCGTCAGCTCTTTAATTTTCGCAAGGCGGTTCCAGTCGATATCCGAGAGTGGGTTAGCGAAAGCGTTGCCCGTTCCGGTGTAAAGCCAAAGTGTGGTACCGGCACCTTTCACGGGAGCCAGTGGGTTTGGAGTAGGCATAAGTACCTCTTAAATTGAATAGGTGATTAAGTACGTGAAATCGACTGAACCCCAGGTGGCCATTTCATCATCCCGCTGATAGTCATAACCCTGCGGGGTGAACGTCTCAACCAGTTCGGTCAGACCCGGGATGAAGGCCATTGCCGGATACACTTTCTCTTCCATCCAGGAATCAAGCGCGCTGTCGGGGCTGGAGGCTTTAAGAAATACCTCGATGTGAACAACCGCCTGCCACGAATCTTCGTCAAGCGAATCGCCGGTGTACTCCGCGTCAGAAAGGTAAACAGCCACGGCAGGGAGATCCTGCTCTTCAAGAAAAACAGGGCGCCCGTCAAACCAGGTGACAGTGTCGGTGATATCGGCTTTCAGTTTTGCCAGAATGGCTGCACGAATTGCGCTGTGTCTGTTCATCGCTTCAGGTGGATCCTCAGTTGGTTTTTCAGGGCTGCGGAAAGTTCTTTGGGCATATCGCTTTCAATAAGGCGCTTTGAAATAGCGGTGAATGCCACAGTGAGCGGTGTCTCAAGAGGAACTTTGACCACATCAATCGGATAACGGGCCTGACCTACGCGCCGCATGACCTGCCAGCGCCCGTTGGCAAGCTGTTGAATAAAAGCGTTACGAAAGGTATAGGGGCCGATTTTGAGGACGCTACCCGCTCCGTTTCTTGCCCCTTTTTTACGCGAGAGCCGGACGCGCGCCGTGCCGAGCTTTATCGCAGGAAGATTACCGCGGTTGATTTTTATCGACGCGACCGGGCGATCGTGACGGGCCTTGCGCAGACGGGAACGCTGGCGGACCAGACGAACCGGAAGCCCCTTCTTCCGGTTATCATCAACTGTTGCTTCTTTCGCTACAGCTTTGCTCCCCTGGCTTATCGTTCTGCTGGCCACCCGGTTAAGCGCTTTTGCGGTTGCCTCAGGAACGATTAACCGGCTGAGGCTGTTCAGGTTCTGAATAGCCCTTTCCAGTCCTTTCACGGACATAGCGCCTCCTCATTCGAGATGGATGCGGGGTTTTCCGTTGAACATGTCATAGCGGGTAACGGTCAGGTTCTTACCGTCGTAGTCGACACTGTCGTTTCGGCGTGGCTGGTAAAGCTCAGAGAAAACCACCAGCGAAGTACCTGTTCCCGACAATGGCCCCATTTCCTCCAGTTGCTCGGCGGGAACAACGTCATAGCTGCTGCCATTGATGATCGCTGTCTTTCCCATCTTTTTTATGGTGGCCGCGTCCATGCGCGCCGCCATCCGGTCAAAGGGGTTAGGCATTGATCTTAACTTCAACAACGGTGGTGCTTGCCCCTGCCTCTTCCCAGGCGATACCTGCGGCAACGGCATCCGTTTCTTCGATCGTGATTTTGCCGTCCTTCAGATACACCTGCGCCCCGGCAGTAACTGCATCAGCGGGGACTTTTGGCAGGAGGAATACCCCTTCAGTAATGCCGTCCCCGGTATCGCCGACAAGAATATCAGTAATCGCCACAGCGATAAGTTTGCCAACCACAACCGGATCGCCGCTCTGAATGTCGGTTGTACCACTGTTTACCAGAGGGATCGTTTTCCCGTCCTGCGCATAGTTCTTAGCCATAACTTCTCCATTCAGCCCCTTGCGGGGCTGGTTTCAGGTATAAAAAAAGCCCTAACGGGCGTCTGTTTGTCAGGACTGTATTTTTACTGACCAGAGGATTTGGTCATGCCGCGATAGTCCAGCGGAGCAACACCGGCATCAATGCGCACTTTCGTGGCGATACCATCAGTGGTGAAGCCTTCCTGCTGATCGATGTATGGCGTGTCGACGCCGTTGAGATAAGCGACCTCAATGGTGTCGGTGCCCTTCGCGGCAGCCAGATACCAGGCTTTCGCGTCAGCTTCATCCAGGCGTGGTTCGGCAATGACCTCTGCAAAGTTCTGGATAGGGTTTACGATCCCGGCATTGATGTCTGCACCTTTAACACTGGCCGACTTGATAGTCTGATTCGCCAGAGTTTCCAGGCTGACGGGCACCAGCATGTAGGCCGGACGGATATTCAGGGTTCGCTCCCCTTCCTTCTGAAGACGCATCAGCTTGCGCGATTCATCCAGGTTTGCCACGGAAATTGCGCCCGAACTCAGGTTTTTGTGATCGGCATGGAACAGCGCCTTTCCGTCGGAGAGTTTCGGGTTTTTGGTCAGGATGGCGTAAACCAGATCGCCAATCGTTGCTTTCGCCGCGCGCCCCATCTTCATCGGTACGTCGGTGAGCTGGTTCAGATCGTCGTTAATGATCGCCTGGCGGGTTACAGAGAAGATTTCACCGTAAGTGGCAAGCGCGATAGTTTCGCCTTTATCACTGGTGGTGATGTACTTGTACTCAGCCCCTTCGCGAACCTGTCGCAAAGAAGGGAAACCACCCATGCCGACACGATGCGCCGTTTTGAAGTCTGACAACTGGCCTTTTTTGGTCCACTGCTCGAAGGTTTCCTGCGCCTCGTCCCAGCCCTGAATCAGCGCTTTGTTCGCAACATCGAGCAGAATGTTGCCGAAATCAGAAGTGCTGTGGGTCAGCGCCAGGCCAACCATCTGCATCGGATTGTAGCTGGCCACGCCAATACCTTTTTCTGTCAGAGCCATACGCGCATACTCGCGCAGCGTCATACCGTTATAAACGTTATCCCGTTCCTGACCTTCGAACCCGGCACGCGCCATTAGTGCCTGGCGAATACCGTCCGCTACAAAGTTACCGTTACCCGCATGAATATGCGGCTGGGTGGTTTTATTGGATGGGGTAGCCGTTTTACCGAGTTCTGCCAGCAGCAAATCTTTCGCCTTATCGACGGAACAATCAGGGTCAGCCACACACTGATTCTGCAGTTCCATGTGTTTATTGCCGAACATGGCAAAGAGATCGCCGATAGCGTTAACTCGGGCTTTCTGCTCAGCCATCACCTGCGCACGAATGGTATTTTCATCCGGCGTCGGGTCTGTTTTTGCCTGCGGTGCCTGAGGCTGGGTAATAACCGGGTCACGCTGGGTAGTGTTGCGCGGCGGGGTGATCATGTTGCGAATGCTTTTTGGCATTTTTTCAAATTCCTCAATACGTTTTGAATGAATACAGGCCATAGCCTGAAGGGATGGTGTCACCTGGTCGGCAAAACCCAGCTCAAGGCACTCGCTGCCGTTCATCCAGGTTTCGTCTTCCAGCATTGCCGCAATTTCATCGGTGGATTTTCCGGTTTTCTGCGCATAAGCCGGTATCAAAACGGATTCAACCTTGTCGAGAAGATCCGCATAGTCGCGCATATCGCTCGCGTCACCACCAGCAAACCCCCATGGCTTATGGATCATCATCATCGTGTTTTCAGGCATGATGACCGGATTGCCTACCATAGCGATCACTGATGCCATTGAAGCGGCCAGACCGTCGATATGTACGGTAATCGCCGCGCCGTGGTGCTTCAGCGCGTTATAGATAGCAATGCCGTCGAAGACATCACCACCGGGTGAGTTGATATAAAGGTTGATGTGGGTGACGTCCCCAAGTGCCCGGAGATCATTGACGAACTGTTTCGCCGTTACGCCCCAGTACCCGATTTCGTCATAAATAAAAATGTCGGCCTCGCTGTTATTGCTGGCCTGCATGCGGAACCACGAATTACTTTTTACGCTGGCTTTCGGACGGTGGCGCGCCCGGTTCTTTGGCTTCGGCACTGGTGCCTCCTTTATCATTGGCGGGGTCTGTGTCAAACACCAGGCCCTGTTCACGGTTCTCGTCAACCTCCGCTTTACGGCGTGACTTAACATCATCCGGGTTGCGACCGCTGGCACGTATCCAGTCGGATTCAGTAGCAGCACCGCCGCGGATCTGCGTTTTCCAGGCATTCGCTTCTTTAACGGGGTCAATCCACGGCATAACGGGCCCCGAATAAACCGCGTTATACAGCGAGTCCATATCGATGCCTCTCGGCAGCTTGATTTCTCCGGCAGCAATAGCCATCTTCAGCCAAGCCCGGTACATGGGCCGGGTCACTGAACCGATGAACCAGTCCTGAAGAATCAGATATCCGTCGGTTGACTCGACAAGCTCCTGCCGCTGGGCACTGTACGTGCCGTTGTAGTTTCTGGATGTGCTGGAAAAACTGAGTCGACTGCCGGCCGATACAGCACGCAGCTGTCCGTTACGAAACGACTCGAGATTAGGGTTCGGGCGATCGGATTTAATCATCCCGATTTCTTCCCCGGCCTGCAGCTCGTCATAGAGCATCCCGGGCTGAATCATCAGCTCGCGGTCATCGCTGCTGGAATCAGACTCGAAGCTCTGTCCGTCGCCTTTTTTGATATACATGCCGAGTGCAGCAGCAATTCTTGCTGCAGTCAGCTCAGAGTCCTCGTACTCTTTCAGCGCGCTCAGCCGCATCAGGACACCTGACAAAAGAGATGTCCCACGGGTCTGGTGCAGGCGTCGGGTGAATTTGAGATGAAGCATGTTCTCTGCATCTATCTCTTTGGTATCGAACTGACGCCCGGACACCGGCAGGCTTTTATAGACCTGATATTTTTTAGGCCGTCCCCAGTTATCGACAAAAACACCCTGATTGAGCTGGGTGGCGGCATCGCTGTTCATTGGCACGAAGTCCGGCTCCAGCGCTTCCAGCCAGAACGGTACGCCAGCAACGGGCTGAAGCCCATTTCCGGTACCACGAACCAGCTGAGCAAATACCTCACCGTCCCGGAGCCACGTTCGCAGCATCAACCGCTCCAGCATGGGGCGGGTAAACTGGGTTGTAACATCGGGTCTTACAGACCATTCGCCCCACTTTCTGCGGATATCAGTGGCCAGTTTTTTAGCGATCTTCCCGTTACTCAGCATCGGATGCGGTTCAACTATGATGCCCTTCGCACCCACCACCCTTTCTTCCAGCTTGTCGAAAACGCCGATCACCAGATCATGGTTGTTGTCCAGCCAGCGCGCCTGCTGCCTCAGTGAAACCGCCCCCATCTGACTGAGCTGATCGGCAGAGCGATTTTCTTTCTGGGCTTTGTGGGTACGCGTTTGCTTAACCGCCTCATACGCCTTAATTACCGCACGGGCACGCAGGCGTGAGGCTTTCCAGCCTGGCGAAAAGATGCCAATCGCATCATCTAAAAAACTCATCCAAACCTCGCCAGCCTGTAGCCGGGTCGCCCGCGGCGTTTATTATTGAGCGTTGCCAGTCGGCGCTCCCATTCCTGACGGCCTTTTCTGATTTCCGACAGGTTTTCGAGCGTCATCTGCTGCCCGTTGAAAGTGATTGATTTACCCTCCAGAACAGACAGCTCGGCTGCGGCGTAGCGGTCGATCATGTTTTGAATATCTGCTGGATTCACACCCAACCTCCTGATGAAGACCACGGATTAGCCTGCTCGGTTACGGGCTTCTCGCGTTTTGGTTTTGATTTTGATTTCGGCGCAGGCGACGGGGATGGCACTTCGCCAGTTTCCGTCTGCGTGACCTCGATCCACGTTTCCCGCCGTGCCCACTCAGGAGCTGACGGCCATTTGATTTTTTCGTAACCACTAAGGATGGCGAGCGCGTCGGCATAAACGAGCAGGTCGAATGCTTCGTTTGCGCCCCGCCCGGGCTTACTCCACTTCCCTTCATTCGAACGTTCCTCATACGTCAGTTCGTCATAGAACCAGCTGCCCAGCCAAGCGGGAAAATGCACATAGCCAGGGCCAGGTGAATCCCGCCACAGCGCATTATTCACCCGGTCTTTGAGGGCATCAGTCTGGAGAAGATAAAGAGGCACATCACCCGTCGCCTGTGCGCGACGCGTTGATCTGCCCGTATTATCAGGAAATGTTCGCTGGATAAGTTTGCTACGCCTGACACTGTCACCCTTGAAGAGATAGATACGCTTACCCAGCCCCTCGCGGCGACATCTTCGCCAGAACTTGTAGGCATTATCCGTCACGCCGTCCTCGCCCCCGGAGTCCACAGCCATCGACATAAGCCGCATGCCCTTTGACGGGTCAGACGCGAGCGGCCACGTTTTATCAAAGACATCGGTGAGTAAAAGATCCCAGTCCTCAGGGTAGCTTGCCGGATCTACCTGAATGCTCTCCCCGTTGCCGTCGCAGCGCAGCGAATACCGGATGTTGTAACGGTCAACTATCCAGCGCTCCCCCATACTTCCATAACCCGTGACCTGCACAACAAAGCGCCTGTTGCGCCCGGCCTGTACGTCAACGGTCGCGGTGAGAAATTGCACGCCATCCGGTACCGAACGTTTAGGGACATCTTCGGCACGCTGCTCGAGCAATTCACTTTTGCGCTGCTCCATGCTGGCCCGAGGCAAATAGGGCCTGCCGAAATCGGTGTTGATAACCGTCTTCAGGGTTTCTTCACTGCGGGTGGATTCATATTCCTGCTCGGCGGTCAGGAATTTATAGATAAGCTGCGACCAGGTCTGGTAAGCCGCTGCCGGACCTTCCATCCAGAAGGAGGCAATACGGGAACGTCGGCCATCACCGCTTACCTGCCCTTTACTGTCGATACTCTGCCCGTCGCGGAGCCACACACATTTCATGTTAAGCGCACGCTTCATATCCGGTGTGATCCTGCCCTTACAGGCCGGGCACTGTAGAATCGCCGCTTCGCTGGCAAGCACAGGATCGCTGCTGTCGCGATACCCGGTCATATTGTCCATTTCCGGCTGGAAATATTCGCCGCAATGCGGACACGGCCAGTACAGACGGCGACGGTCGCCACGGTTATAGAGCGATAATATTCCGGTAGTTGGAGGGGCTTCATGGGGCGTGGAACGCCGCCATTTTGTGTCTCTGATATCCCGCCCGGGCGAGCTCTCAACCAGCGTCATCCCGGAGGACATGAATGTCGTGGTACGCTTCGACGCCAGTGAAAAAGCGTCGCCTTCTCCGTCGATATCTTCCGGAAAGCGGTCGTAATCCGTCAGCGCCACACTTTTATAGTCAGAGGACGACATGATGTTGACGGATGGCCAGCCCAGTTTCAGATAATTACCGGCGCGGAAAGTACGATCGTAAACGTTATTATCGTTACGCCTTGGGCTCAACCGGGTTTTCACTTCAGGGCTACAGCGAAAAGTTCGGTCCAGACGCTTTTTCGAATGTTCACGCGCCTTTTCCTCTGAAACCTGAATAACGAGCATATCTGCCGGGTCGCAAACGACGTTATAAACAATCCAGCCATCAATAAGCCCGATGGTTTTACCCGTTCGCGCGGGGCCAACAAAGACCACGGCATCATATTGGCGTGATGCCAGGCAGTTCATCGGCTCAATAACATAGGGCGCCAGATCGGGGTCCCACGGTACAGAGTTCCCCGCTCCCATTGGCACACGCATATATGCGCTGACCGCATCGGCCACATCCATGCGACGCGGCGCGCGAAGGATGCCGGAAACATCCCGGCGAATACCGCATGCCGATGCACGCTTTGCCATCACTCCTCCTCGGTATCGGCCTCCTCTTGTTCTGCGTCCTGGACTTTCTGAGCCATCTGATCACGCAAGTCGTCGATCACACTTTGGACGCGCGACACCGCCGCTGGTGGCAGCGCGCAGTCGCGCTCAAGAATGTCAGGTAGGGTCTCAAGCACCATGACGACTGCTTTAGCCATCAGTGAAAATTCTCGCGCCACTTCATCAGCGGGTATCAACTGCCCGGTATCCTGTTCGAACTTAAGGCGTTCATTCTCTGCCTTCCAGTGCGCCAGCCTGTCGGACGGTTGCATGTCTTCAAGGCTGGAAGAAACCGTTGGGATCATCAGTTCGGTCAAAATGTCGGTGATGAGGTAAAGCTTGAGTTTGCTATTACTGCCCGCTGCAGGTTCGATATTTTTAAGCCTGGCGGCTACTGTTTGGCGATGCACATCAGTGATGGCAGCAAGCTGGTTGATATTGAGTTTAAGAGAAGCTATTTCCTGGTCCATGATGTTGAACGCTTTTTAAACAAATCGACATCTTTAAAAAATGGTCCTCAGATAAAACAAAGACCTACCTGCATGATGATGATGCTCCTGGATACGAAAAACTAGCCGTTTCCCGCGAGCGCGCCGCCCCGTGGTAGGCCACCCCGCCGGGAGGACCCATCAAAAGCTAATGAAAGTCATTTTCATTTGATGCGGGGTGTGGTCCACGCGAGATGAAAGCCATAACAGCCCTTCGAACAATCCCAGCTTTCTATCCCCATAAGGGGATAGGGGATGGGCTGGATTCTTCACGGAGTTATAGATGCGCTCACAAGTCATTCCTGCTCCGTAGATTTCTTCAGCTCGTCAAGCATGGTATTTAGCTTCTTCTGCAAGGCTTCCAAGCACGCCGTCGAGCACTGCCGCTGCAGGTTTTGAACCATCATCAATAACAACCACCAGCGCACCGGCTGGCAGGTGCTTCATGTGCTGTTCAAGCGCTCGCTTCAGAGCTTCAGTACGCTGGTGGGTTGAGATAGCAATGCCAATCCGTGATGAAATGACGCTGGCGGGGACGTATGGGACACCATCAATAATGACCTGCATACAACCTCCTATCAGCGGCCACGCAGATTCCAGATTAGACCGCCAGGCTGACATTCTTCCTGAATGGCTTTTCGAACATCCAGCCTGTCGATTGCCTGTTCTATGGCAGAGGTATCAATCTCAACGCGAAGCATCATCGAAGAGCAATATTGCTGCTTTCCAAATCGCGTATTGACCAGATGTTCAACGGCAAATTTCTGCCCTTCAGGGGTCAGGAAGGTGAAGTGTTTTTCTTTCTGGTATTCCGTAGCTGTATGCCTTGTTTCTGCAAAGCCCAGTTCGCGAAGTTCGGCAGTACCGGATTTAGATGGCAGATCACCAGACACAAGAGCACCACGATAAAAAAGCGCGTAAAGCACATCAGAAGCAGCACCAGAGAGCGTAATGATTTTGTTACTCATTGAATGTTTCCTTTTAGGCGTGAGCCTGTCGCACGGCAAAGCCGCCGAAAGTTAACGGTTTGCCCAGGCTCACAACTGAAAGACTTTCTTTGATGTGCGCGTGCGATGCGCATAAAAAAAGCCACCAGCAGATGCCAGTGGCTTGGGCGTGGTAATCAGGAATGGATTCGAACCATTGAGCCAGAAGATATTGGTCGTCTGCACCACCCTCCAGCTTATAGCAGCGTCACGCTTCGTCCGGATCGGTATTACCCGACATCTCGCGCACCTGATTAATGTGTTTCGACATTATCACAGGCACTAAGTGAATGCCTGCTGTAATGCCTATCTCTTATTGAGGATATTTGGTTGATTATCCGCTGAATGGGATAAAGCAATTATGATGAGACTGCCCATGTTGATGGCAATAAAAAAGCCACCAGCGAAAGCAAGTGGCTTATCAAGTTTAACGAGAGGTGTCGTTATTGGCGTGGCGGACCAGCAAACAAACTATTTACTCAAAGTATGAATCGCATCCTTAAGGTTCGAATCGATTTGATCCTTTGCTGAATTCACGCTGGTTTCAAACCATCTAATTCCATCGATACCAAACTCATGTCCGGGGCAAATGTCATTTAGCATGCTCATTTTAACCTGCAGAGTATCTTTTCCATTCAATCCTTTGAGCATGCCATGCGCAAGGACAGGCGTAAGCTGCATTTCTTCCAGACTTAATCCGTATGAATTCATTACATGATCAGAGAGAGCGGTCATTAGTCTGGGTGAGCTGACGCCTCGCTCCATAATCGCCGCAACGATGATGCTTGTGCAAACTATATGCAGCGTAGTCTCATCAAAGCGCTCTCCAGCCGTTAATTTACGGAAGGAGGCCCTCATGGCAGCCATCAAGTCTGTGACATGATTTTTAACTTTAACTGCAGCGGGACCACGTTTCAAAATTCCAATCACCGTTTTGCCTCATTAGCCGTTGAACTTGGCAACAGCTTATCAGGGATATCATCCGAGGATATTCTTTTCCTGTAAATGAGGAAGCGAACTGATTGCTTAACGTCAGCGCTTTTGGCCTTTAGCTTTGACCTCTTCTACTGACTTTTTAACGATGCCACATACTTCTTCAGCACCATCTGGACAGTAATGGTTGTACTTTCCGCCCTTACTCATTTCCCGGCGTACGTCATTCACAACCCCATCCAGGCTCAGACCTGAGTCCTCATTAAGAGACAGGACTACCAGTAACGCCTGCTTAAGGTATTCCTCTTTATCGCTTTGCATAATTCAGCCTCGCTCATAGTTGTAAGCCTTAAACGTAGACTAAAAACCCCAGCCATTTACTCCTAATGCAAACCTGCAGCTAGAGGCATTATCAATGTCCACCGGTAGATGAGCGTTGTAATGGCAATAATAAACCGCCCGTAGGCGGCGATTACTGTTCAAAGAGTTGAGTTCTTAGTTCTGAATATTGTGTTTGCTTCTTCACACTTTGATTGTAACTGCACTAGCCTTTCAGCTATGTCACTGCTTGGGCAGTTCGTTACTATGCAATACCCCTCAACCCATGCCTTATCAACACTTTTTGTGAACAGGCTTTCGAATATCTTTACCCAGTCACTGCTTGGTACACGCTCCAGCTCAAAGAACTTTAATGCACCACTCCCACGTTTTGTTCTGTGCTCATCAAATCCCAGGATTTTCATTCTTCATCTCATCGTTGTTTACTGGGAAAATTTTTAGCACTTATCTGAGGTTTTTTCTAATTACCAAAACTTATAGGCATCACTGTTTTCCCATTATCAAGCCCACCAGCAGATGAGCTTTGTAATGACTTAACCCAGCTTAGCGCGTACCAATGCGTCTTTGGCCTCTAGCAGTTTGCGCAGGCCTGCTGCCTTTTCTGCGCCGTCCGGCAAGGTTTCATCCATCAGCGTCGCAAGATCGCCAATAGGCTTACTCACTTCTTGCAGGTGTGCCGGAAGATGCTGGTACGCAAAATACTTCATGATCGGAGATGACATTCTTAACCCTCAGTTAGTAAAAATCCCCGTGTTAAGCGAGGCCGTGAGAATTTGCTACGTTTAAAGTCCAGAGGAGAGACTGTGTCTGAACCTCAGGGATGAGGCTCTATTTCAGGCACTGCGTACGGACATATTCCTGCAGACCTGTCAGTTGCTTGGTTGCGGTTTCGATTCGCTGTCTGAGGGTGAAATAATCCCGTTCAGCGGAGTCAGTAAGTCTGGCGCTGGTTGCATCATCCATGCCGGAGGTTCCGGTGGAGTTAATCTTGCAGGTTGCGTTGAGTTGCAGCCGCTTACGCCCAGCAATGACATCGCTATGCAAACGCTCAATGGTTTCTTTCGCATCTACGAGTTCCTGTGTGTATTTGGCATCCAGCGCGGCCACATCACGCTGGCGCACCTTCATGTCATCAATGGTGTCATTAGCCTGACTCAGCTTGTCAGTCGCTTTGTCGCGCTGGTCTTTATAGGTGATGGCGTTGTCGCGATAGTGATTAACAGCCCATACCAATGAACCCAGCAGCACTATGACCACAATCGGCAGCCATAACTTCCTGATAACGGCGCCGATCATGCCTTTGGCTCCGCTATAAAACCACCAGCCTCTTTGAATTTCTTCAGGAGGTTTTCAACCTTGTGCTCATGCTGGCCATAACCTGCGCCGGGCAACGACGCCCAGATGTTGCTGCAGCGGTCAATGGCCTGACGGATATAGCCTTCGTCGATGAGCTGCAGGGCGCGGCGTTCTTTAATCTGCTGCAATGCCACCGCGTCCTGGCTGGCCGGGGAGAAATCCCTGAGGCCAAGCTGCGACCGATAAGCATCCCAGTAGCGAGAAAGCAGCTGGTAGCGGCCGGCAGCAGTAGATTTCAATCGGGGGTTAAGGGTGATCAGTTTGCGAGGGTGATCTGCGTAGCTCGTAAAGAGTGAGCCGCCCACAATCACGTCATAGCCATGGTTCTTTGTTGGCTGACCTGGCTTATCGGTTCCCTCTGACCATGCGAGCATGTCCAGGAAGGCTTTACGCTGTGCGTTGAGAGCTTGCATGATTTACTCCGAGATAACGACCTTAGCCAGATTCCCACGCGCCAGCCATACCGCCATGCAGATGACGGAGTTCAGCAGCAGATCGCCGAGATTAACCTGTACGTAATGGCCGAAAAGAATGCTGAAGGCGTTGAATCCGGCGGCAAGGATGATCAGGTAGGCCAGCACCGCGACACTCAGGCGATAACGCTTCCCCTCTTTCCGGAAAAACATCAGCCTGACCATGATTAACAGGCAAACTATGGCGTTTGCATTCATCAGAAGAAGTTGCCATGTCATTTATCTTCCTCCCCCAGCCCTGGCATCTTCCCGCTTTTGGACTTGCGAAGAATGCGCAGCAGGACTGCCACGGAAATGGAAGCGGTAACGATGGCGCCGACAGCTGGGGATACCTCGATGCTGGCCGGTGGCTTCATCAGGCTTAATGGCGTGTTTATGATTCCGGCCATGATTTTTGCCATGGGCACGGAGAAGAACACGCCACTGATAAATGATATCAGCGCAAAGATAGCCTGCTTCCAGAGTTGATGGGGGTCTGAGGTCAGAACGTATAACGCGGTTCCGGCAAGCGATCCGAGCATCACTGCAGGAGTCGCCTCCGGAAACAGCGTGGCAAAGGTTACACCGACAGAAGACGATGTAAGACCAACGCCTACGATAGTTGAGGTCTCAGGCATAATTATTCCGTGTGTATAGGATCAGGCCCTCGGGCTGCATTTAACAACGAAGCCATCTGATGTTGATTCCCAGGACCTGAAAATGAAAAAGGCCGCCTAAAGGCAGCCTTAAAATACGTGTATATATTTAACATGGCGGAGCAATGGGACCTTGAAGAATCTCAGCTTCGCCGTCATCGCAAATATCATAACCTTGAGTCAGTTGCCATATACCCCTGATAATCCGTCCTGTTCGGAGATCTTCCGTTTCGCCATCTGCGTAAAAGGCTACCTGAACCCTGCCATTGTGTTTTATCCAGTAAAAACCTTCTTTCATACCTTACCCTCCCTCACTAACGATAGAGTGTAGCCATTCTGTTTACGGGCTTGTGTGAGGGATACTTAATTATGAATAAAGCGATGCACTGATCCGCGCTCAGTAATGATCAGCCCACAGAGACAGTCACACCGACCGTTCCCTATGGCTCACCCCTGAAAGGCTCTGTGGTTGAATTGCGCCGAGCGTGGCGCGGAGAATTGCAGGCATAAAAAAACCCGCTCGGTGGCGGGTTTCTTAACTCTGAACATACAATGCCCATCGTTAACGTCAAATTTACACAAAAACGGCAACTTTGCAAGTAACGTGACGCTAAATAGTGATATTTATATCGTATTATGCGCTCTTGTTACTTTCTTCAGTTCAGCATCAGCATTGCTTTCTTCCTGAAAACATTTCGTCACCAGGCTTTCATAGAACGGTTTCCAGCTGTAGCGCCAGGTGCGATCTGGAAGGCTATCCAGCTCAGCCAGAACGCCGCGATACGCCACCGATGATTTCGGCCTGCTGTACCCTCTTCCCTCACACCGTTTGCACTCCTTATAAACGGGTACGCCCTGGAAATCAGTTTCTTTACGGTCGAGGGTTTTTCCCGTTCCTCCACACTGGCAGCGCTTACTCAGTTGGCCCGTGCCGTTGCAGTTGCCGCACAGCTGGTGGTCCACATCCTTAACCTGACGGGTGACCTCAAAGTCAGATGGAGACTGGCCCAGATCCTTAGCAAACTGAGGCAGGCGCATCGTGTAATGGCTTTTGGTAATCACGCTGATTTTGGTGATGATGCTTTTGCCCTGGCATTTTGGACAATCGACACTGTCAGCAGCTGATGAGGCGTAGTCTTTGAAGGCGAACCGGGCGAGAATCCGCATGCACAGCGGGAATTTTTTACCAGCAGCTTTACGTACCGCCATAGGAGCATGCGCTTTAGCGTATTCCGATAACCAGGATATCGCGGCCTCCTTATCTTGTGGACTTATTCCTGCCTTTCCCAGATACATGGCAAGGCCAATGCCGGCGTCTGCCTGAGTCATGCCCAATGCCGCCATGATATCGGTTACAGTTAACTGATCGCCAGCTGTTGCGCGGACGCTGTCCGAAATGTGCATTCCTTTAGGTGCAAAAAACTTTAATACGCTGTCGAGATTCATCGTATTCTCCAATCCGTCTACGCCAGAACGCCGAGCGCATATGCCCGGTCCAGCAAATTAATAATCAGTACCGGTTGCGCGCCATACTTGCGCTCAAATTCAGTTGGGTCGTTATGCAGTTCGGTGTGATGGATACGGCAGAGCGGGATCACAAAAATGTCGTGCGCTTTCGTTGCCATACCACCCTGCCCCCAGCCGATTAAGTGATGGGGGTCATCAGCCTGCTGACCACAACAGGCGCAAGGTTGGGTTTTAACCCAAGCAAGATAATTACTGTTCTCCCAGCGGATGCGCTTGGGGCGCTTCATGAAGGTCAACGGCGATTCAGGTTCAACAACTGTGACAACTACGGGTTGAGGAATAGGCATTTCAGCCACTTTGTCAGCGATAATGCTGGTGGCCGACACGCTCGGGACGATGTCACTTTCCCGATTACTCATCTTCTCCTGAGGTAATCGAAGGACCTTACGTGCGACGGACTCTGGCAGCTCTCCGAAAACGCCCTTAATGACAGCCCACCAGCACAACTCAGACAGGGAGATCTGGCGTGTCTTGTCCAGCAGAAGCGTGTAGCGGATAGTGTCCAGAATCCAGTCGATGAGGTTTTGACGAGCCAGCTCTGCCAGCGCTTCTGTATACTGCCCTCTCAATAAGTTGTCACAGTAGCCGCACAACCGCAGCGCGCTTGGTTCCTGTCGCAGGATGGTCATTTCGTGATAGTGATAATCGCTATGTTCGTTCTGGCAATGCCCAGAGCTACTCCTGAGTAACCAGTTCTCAAGACTTGGCAGCCCACCAGCTGC
Source organism: Leclercia sp. UBA5958 (assembly GCF_002430365.1). Classification (NCBI taxonomy): domain Bacteria; kingdom Pseudomonadati; phylum Pseudomonadota; class Gammaproteobacteria; order Enterobacterales; family Enterobacteriaceae; genus Leclercia; species Leclercia sp. UBA5958. Next base: position 28,001 of record NZ_DJCE01000011.1, read on the forward strand.
GTAAATCACTTTCTCCGAATGGAAGAATTGGATCAGATCCTGCTCGAAAGCCAACGGCTGCAGAGCATCGGGAACCCGGCCAGCTGGGTAGCTTTTCATGCTTTCAGGCTGGCGCTCCACCAGAACCCTGCCACCGCTGAAAAGGCTCATTAGTTCACTGCCCGGCTTAAGCAGAACCACACCAAGTTCCCGGGCAATAACTGGCTTTAATAACCCTCGCATCAGTTAATCTCCCGAATAATGATTTGCCCTACTTCTCCCCAAAGTTTCGTTACGCGTGAATCCCAGATATGGGCATCATCCTCGAATAGAGCATCCAGCAACGCCTTTTCCAGATTGTCCTTATCGGGCTTGCTCTGGTGAGGCTTACCGTTCATTTCAGCGCGTTTCTTCTTGCTCCAGCTCTTGGGCATGGGGAGGATGAACGTAACGTGGGAGTTTGCCTCAGGCAGCTTAACTCCAAGCAAACGGACGTGATCGCAGAATGCCCGGTACCGAAGCACTTCTGGTCGTTTCTTCCACTTGTCTGCGCGGGTCATGCGTGGCTTGCCCATCGGCACTACGTTATAGATTTTCATGAGTGACCCCACGCACGGGAACGCATGCTTTGTACTGTTTTTGGGTTGGACTTTTGCTGGGGCAGCTCTGCGCTTACGGTCCAGTATCGCGGATCCCTGTCGAGGGTTTTCTCTACGCGAACGCCTTTTTCGCGATAGCGCTTAACCAGCTCCTCTGCTTCGTCTGTAGTCAGATTGGTGTGGGTGAACCAGCTCTTTTTCATGCCTGCCCCCGTAAAGCTGCAGACAATAAAAAATCGCTGTCCCCGGATGGGGTCAGTGGTAAGGTTTTATTGATTGGTTTTTGCGCCATGGTATCTCTCCAGTGGCGCAGCAGGTATAGGTTGTTCAGGCCTATGAGGGGAGTGTATCAGAGTTTAGAGAAACGCGAATACCCGCCTTCTCCAGCATCTGTGTAAAGAGTGTTGGTGTGCCTACTATCTCATCTCGCTGGAGCGGCATGAAGGATACTTCATCGCCACGCCTGTACATCAGCGCTCGCTCACATTCTGGAAATGATTGCAGTCGTGCAACGATAACCCCATCGTGACACCTAATAACCGCATATCCCTTTTTTGGTAATTCTTCTTTTTGTTTCACCAGTCCCCCCTTCAGCCTGGAAAAGTCATTGAATGCTGTATTAATAAAACCAGTCGTCAGCGCTTTCCCAGGTCTGCTGGAGGATTTCTTCAACTTTCGTTTTAACGTCTTTCTCACCACCAGAAACACTCAACCCATCCATACCTGCGCGCCGAATAGTCACCGAGCAATCTTCAAACTCATTCTGTAATCGTTTAGATAGTTCTGTTTGAAGCGCCGGGAGCGCGCCATCTGGAAGTTTTTTAGTCCGATCAATGGTTAAATCAACTTTCATTTTTCCCTCCTCGCTGAAAAACTGTATATTTATACAGTTACTTTATAAACCTCTCATTTCTGGTTTGCAATAATTTCGGGGCATCAAATGCGGTTTGTATTGATGAAGATAAGGACGCATCGACCATGTTTTGTTAGAAACCCCAGGAGATCCTTGCACACAACGTACGCCTCGCTCCATGTTTGGTTACTTATCGATCAGGCTGTTTCGGAAGCATTGTCTTCTCGAGTGGTCAAGGCCAAGAAGTTACATAAAATTTAACCTTAAGTTGCTTTATTGTTAAGGCAACATGATCGTCTTTCTTTGTAAGTTCCATGGCATATATCCTAAAAATTATTGGCATGATTGCTGAACAGCAACAGCAGTGTTTAACTGTGCAGAATGTTTGTTATATGCGCTTACATAAAGCAAAAAATTTAAACATGAACAGCAAAAAAGTGGCACAGAGAAAATTGCTCAAACATCACAATAAATCTTTAAAAAATCCAGACTATTATTCAGATCTAGCAGGCGCTGACTTGCGTTTTATGGACCTCCGGAGGCTAAATTTGAAAAATATCAACTTATCCGGAAGTGACCTTTCTTTCAGTGATCTACGTGGGGTTAATTTCTCATTTGCCAATCTTAACGGGGCTAATATGAGTCACTGCAATACAGAGGGGGCTATCTTCGATCATGCGGTTTGCGCTGGCGTTGACTTCTCTGGAAGTAATATCAAAGCCGCAAGTTTTACTGGTGCATTGATGGATAATGATTACGTGCCGGAGGCTACGTTGACCGCTACACCTCTTATCACTGTTTACATGCCGACATGGAATCGTGAAGCGCTGACAATACGGGCTATAAATTCTGTAATTAGGCAAGATTATATTCATTGGGAACTTATCATTATTGATGATTTTTCCTCTTCTTTTGAGAAGCTGCAGGCATTTGTTGCTGAAATTAAAGATCCACGTATAACCTATATTCGTAACGAATTTAATTCGGGTGCCTGCGCTGTCCGAAATCAGGCCATAAAAATGGCCAAAGGCTATTTGATTACAGGCTTGGATGATGATGACGAATGGCTACCTACCCGTCTTTCGTCGTTTGTTGCCTATCAGTACAAGCTTGAGACTCACGCATTTTTGTATGCAAATGATTACCTATGTGAAAGCAATAGTTATCAAAATTTAAGCGAATTGAAAGATTATCCTAAACCCGCATACAAAAAGAGCCTGTTTGATAAAAGAAATATAATTGGCAATCAGATCCTGACATTAACCGACAGACTGCGTAAAACATTGTTTGATGAGAATTTAAGCGCAGCGCAGGATTATGATGCTTTTTATCGATTGGCTGAAACATATGGCGACCCATTCAAACTGGATGACATTACTCAAGTGCTTTATGTAAATCATGGAGAAGCTCGAATTACATGCTCAGGGAGAAAGTTCGCAGGTTATCTGGATTTCTATCGAAAGCATAAATCTAAATTAGATGCTTCCAGTAGAAAATATCAACTCTTTACCCTGTACTATATCCGTAATAAAAGCATGAGTTCGCGAACGCTGATGAAATTGATGACACTTCGCAATATTAAAAGATATCTGATGATGTATTCCAGTTTTAGAAACAGAAAGTTCTAACTGCCTGATAAAAAATATCGTTTCCTCCACCGTTTCAAACGGACAAAGCGCTAAAATGTAGCCGCGACTTCGCGGCTACATTTTAGTCAATTATGTCGCATTCTTAATGATGCGCATTTCTGGCATGTTGTCCTTACCCGTGCTTCAGCAAACGGCCCTAGTACTGAATTGCCACACCGGGCAACTTGCTTATCCTTCGCATACTTCATACCACGATAGTCTCGGTCGATGATCTACCACTCCGGGAAACCTCGGGCGTGGCACAGCTCTGCAGCATGCGCATACTGATATCCACAATACGGTACTCCACGCTCATTATGATCCCATGACTTTTGCCATCCAATTATTAAAACCGAATTTAGCTTTTAGAACCTTTAAAGCAGGTTTCCTGGTATTGGCTTTGGCTGTTTGGTATCGATCAAGCTTTCGACCTGCAGCGAGTCCGTCGCTTTTCCGATTCCTATCGCATAGGTTTTTCCATTGTATTCATGCAACACAACATCAAAAACACGGGCCGCATTAGCGGACTGTACCGTCACTTCAGTCACCAAAAACTTTTTATTCGGATAATCATACATTTTTACTTCGCCAGTCAGTCCATTTCCGATTAGTAAAATATCTACTTCCATACGAACCTCACAATCAATTTCAGATTTTTGTTAAAACTACCACAGCCTAATAGCTACAGTGATGAACTAGTAGAACACTTCACCAAATAATTTTTTCAAGTGGGGATTCATTCTAAGATACTCATCCCACGTTAACCCCAAAGCGGCCGCTATTTGACGATAATAAATTTCTTGTTGACTAGACTGAATCTTAATGAAATTAGCCATAAACCCTCCTTTGTGAAAGAGAGCACATTATCCCTCTTCCGCTCTAAGTGTCTATTTGGGGTTTGTCATTCAAGAGACAAAGGCAACCTTATTCAACACATCCTTCTCGCAACATGTAAGACTGGCTTACAGGTTCGGCACCCTGAAGCATGGCGGCGCGGTAAGCATCCAGCGCAGCGCCAGTGTGGTGCAGTCCAGCCGATCGCCCAAGCGAGTGAACATCTTCGCCATATCGATGATCGGCGTGTCGCTGCTCATCGCCTTCGCAAACTAATGACCAACCGCCACCAGCTGTTTGTTGTTCAGTGAATCGTTCATACCCGCGCCCTCCCGAAAATTTTGTGTACCTGATAGCCCAGCCAGTTCTGGCGACAGACCTCTGTAATACTTGGCTGTTGGCGCTCCACCAGCACCACCTGCAATGGCTTGATGCGCTTCTCTCCACCCGGCAGCATGACGAACACGGGATGCCGTGGCTGGCCAATGTTCTTTACTGCGCCTGCAGATACAAGGTGCTCAAGCATGCGACACGCCTTTTTGCTGTCGCAGTCGAGCAATCGGCAAACCTGACGCGGTGTAATCTCACCACCGGACTGGATAGCGCGAATGATTGTCCAAAGCTTATTGCTGGCCATATTCATGCTCTCCTCGCCATGCGCAGGCATTCATTGCGGCGTTTGGCTATACGTGCCACTTCAACTGAGCTGCAGGCGATGCTGAACATGTCGGTATAAACACCAGCTGCACGGCGCCATAAACCCTTATCAGCCAGCGCCTTCGCTTTCTGTTCAGCTGCCATGATTCTCGCCGGGTCACTTTTCAGGATCATGCAGGGCAAGATAACGTCTGGAATGTTTGCATCGGGCGCAGCCGTGTAGACGAACTGCACGCTGTTTCGGGTGCGGATGATTACACCCTCATCACTCAGCTCCCGCAGCAATTTGCCAGCGGTGGCGCCAGCCATGTCCAGTGCATCGGATACGTCGCCTACGGCGCAGTTCGGTCGATAGCGTACAAAAACCGCCACCTGTTCTTTTTGGGTTAACTGTTTGGTCATTGGTCAATACTCGATTTAGTTGCTGAAACCAGCCGCTTTGCGGCGTTTGTACTCTTCCATCAGCAGCTGTGCCGGAGTTGGTCCTGCCGGGTGCTGCGGTGCTGCCAGTTGGCGACGGATCGGAGGAACCGATAGACCGTTGCTAACGTGTTTGGTCCACTTCGTGAGAAGTTTTTCTGCCAGTTTCTTCAATTCCCCCTCTGTCATCTGGCGTTCAACGCCTGTTCTGCGCATCTCGATGCAGATGTGATACAGCACCGGCTGCGGCCAAGGATATTTATCGCTGCCCGAATATCGATATGATTCGTTTCGCCAGCGCCGGTAATCCAACATCACTTGCTCCGAGGTCAGCCCAAACGGATTGGCGCCACTCTCTGAAACCAGAGAAACAAACTCAGCGAGATCCGGGGGCCAGGTATTACCAACTGCGCAACGTTCCATGCACTGCTGGCATACAAGGCTGATTTGACTCTCAGTCATCGAACCTATCTGAGCAATCCAGAGGTCCGTAGGTTCTGCCCCATTCTTCTGCGTCCATCGGTTGGAGAAGATTTCCCCCATCACCTGCCACAACCGCCATGCCGTCTCCGTTGCCATCAAGTCCGTTCGCACGCCGCCATTTTGCGTGTGCTGACTGAATTTGCTGAACAGCTCGGGATGCTGTTGGTTCTGATTGAACTGCCGCATTTTGCTTTCCTCCGGTCTGTGGTTTTTGGTTCGTTCTCACGCGCTGTACATGCCTGGCAAATTTCTGCTCCCACTGCACCTGAGTGAATACCTTCCCCTCAGACGCCCAGTACGACGTGAACTCTGCGAGCTCGGTAACGAGATAATCAGGCTCAGGCAAAGCGATCCCCCACATAGCCGCGCGCTGTCGAAAATCTCTGGACGGCAACCAGGAGCATGACATTGTGAATTTACCGATCGGTTCATTCATGCCTTCCAGGTAACGCGGGGCGGTTGGGTCAGCTGGTGGAACTACCCCACCCGGGCTTTCTGTATGGCCAGCGCTAAGAGAGGGGTTTATTCCCTTCCCTTCCGTATCCGTATCCGTATCCGTCAGTGAGGACTCAGTGACTTCTCCATGAGTACTCACTGAGTCCTCACTGAGGCATCGGTGATTAGTGTTTGAATTACCCCCAACATCCTTGCCCGATTCAGTGAATTCAGGTGGGAGCGGTATTTTTGTGGCCGACGGGCGATTGATTTTCTGATGCTTAAGGAATCCTTTTATTTGAAGGTAATTAACTCCACTCACTGAATACTCACTGAGCAGTCCATGAGTTATCAATTCAAGTAGCAGTGGCTCACAATCGATCATGTCAGCCGGAAAGATTTGCATCTTGAGGCGTTTCGGAGACCGCTCAAGGCACCCCATATCATTTGCGAAGTTAAATAACCCGATAAACAATAAGCGCGCTGGAATTGAGCATTCCACCACCTTCTCATCTGTCCAGAATTCAGGTTTAACTGTTCTGATGCGGGCCATCAAAAACCTCTTTTTAACCAGCATCGCTGGTGGTCATTGTTCAAAACTCGATTAAAAAAATTGCGGCGCTACGGCGCTAATACTCGCCATTAGTGGTCCCGCCGCGTCAGCAGGTAACATGTTGAATAAAGCGATTGCGGCTTCACGGATTTCCTTCTCAAGTTTCTGCAACGGTGCTCCCAGCAGCTTCGCTTGGTGTGCCTCACTGCATTCCTTGATTGCATTCGCCACCAGTTCGGCTTCCGTTCTGGCATTACTGAGGCCATGTTTTCTGGCAATCTCTACAGGCATAGCTGCGACAATTGCGTCCGACAGCTGCATAACGTAAGCAGTGTATTTATCCGAGCTTCCCTCATTCTTCAGATAGCGGAATAGGTTCTGCTTATTGACCGCTATACCGCGGCCCCCTTCCTTAGCCCACTGCTCGGCCACCAGCTGCGCGATCTTTTCCTGAGCCTGGCCAGGTAAAGAGGATTCCCACTCCCGCACTGCCTCCAGTAAGGAACGGTGCCTGAAGCTATCTCGCCGACGCGCCATAAACTGATTTTGAGTTTTCAGCGGTGCAGCGAGATGCTGGTTATGATGATGATATGTGGCTGACTGCATGATTAAGCTTCCTTCTGAGGTAATCCATCTGTTGGGTTTGGATATAGATCCGGACGTAATTCGTGCGGAGTAATTTCCCAATTCAAAGCCCTGCAAGCATTAAGAACCTCAGTACTTGCTACTTGCGCGCGGAACCAAGCTGAGACAGTTTGTGAGTTTTTACCAAGCCGGCGCGCTAACTCGGACTGGCTACCACAAAGCAAAAGTATTCTTTTCTGGGTCTGTTCGTTCATATCATCTCCTTAAATTGTCTTCATATGATTGAAAATAAAATTTTCATTGTCAAGAAAATAGAACGATCCCAACTACAAAGAAACTTTGTATCCTTGTTTAATGGTTTGATTTGGATATGAATATGAACTTTGAAGAACGACTTATAAGAGCCCTTGAAGAGGCAGGCATATCTCAGTCTGAGTTAGGCCGACGTGTTGGTGTAAACTCTCAATCGGTCAGTGGCTGGTGCAATTCAGGTATAATTCCACGAAAAGAAAAGTTGGCTTTACTCCCTGAAGCTCTTGATAAGCCCTTGTATTGGTTCTTCATGTCTGATGAAGAAGAGCGATGGCTTAAGGAAACCACAGAGAGCAAAACTGTCCTTAATGAAAAGCAGAGACGGTTACTTGAAGTCTTCGATCAGTTGCCAGAAATAGAGCAAGATCGCTTTATAACTCTTGCAAACGATAGGCTTGATGAGCTGGATAAGTTTATGGCCGAATTTCTGAAGAAGAGAAAAATCGAGCCCCCATCCTCTGATAACTGATTGTCTCCCCCCTTAAACAGCCGCGTACGCGGCTTTTTTTTCGCCTCAAATCTACGTATAGCGAAAGCTTACGCCTTCATTGAAGTTTTTATTTTCACTAAATCCTTGACCAATGAAAACTAAATTTGTAGTCTGATTTTAGAAAATCAGTCATCAAGGCAGGACGCCCACGAAGTAGTTGCCGGCGACATACGAAACACCGGATGAGATGACAATACATTCGCGCAGCAGGTTTACCGTTCCGCCAGCCTGGCGTTAAGGGCACACAGGAGATAACCATGATTGATTTCGCACGTCAGCCAGCACGCATTCAGGCCGTTCGCGGGAATGCGTTCACCGCACCATTCCGTTTTCTGTGGAGGGTGCTTTGCATTAAAGGCAATCCAGAGTTAAACGCATGAGCTCTTTCTTCGCTTTGATCGTAACCGTCTGCGCCCTCACCGGCGAATGTTCAGACATCATGCTCGGTATTTATCAGAGCGAGAAAGTATGTGAAGCAGCTGCCGCAGAGCAGCATGTGAAAGGAGACTGTTACCCATATAAAGCGGCTGACGACCAACAGCCTGCGTTTCGTTTTTAATCGAGTTTTGACCAATGGCCGCAGGCCTCGAAGGAAACCAATTATGGAATTCGGTATGAAGCGAGTAATGGCATCTGTCCAGGCCATTGCAGTTTTGGACACCATCTATAACGGCGCTCCGGTAACAATCGCAGCAGTAAGTAAAGAATCGAAGCTCTCGATTTCATACCTTGAGCAAATATTTAAACAGCTGCGCCGCGGAAAACTTGTTATATCGCATAGAGGGCCGGGCGGCGGCTATGTGCCACGCGATGGTGAGATTTCAGTATCAGAGGTGATCCGGGCTGTCAGTAAAGTACCTGAGAACACTGCCTTCGATCCCGTGCTGGATGCGCTCGACTTAGTGCTGGTCTCCCAGCTCAAGAAAAAATAGCAGCGCCCAAAAAGCACAAAACCCGCGCAAGGCGGGTTAAGTACCCGGTCAGCCGACCAAAGCTTTCCGGAATCGAGTTTTGACCAATGACCACTACCCAAGGCGGCAATCATTAGCTGCGGGTATCTTACAACCAAATTTAAGGACCCGATATGGAATTCTTTCATTTAATCAAGGCAACGCAAAAATCAGGCAAGAAAGATGTCGTGATCTGGTTCACTGCGAAAAGTGCAGCGCGCGCCAACCTGCAGCTGGATGTCGCGCTTGAAGACGCCGAAATTGAAACCGGCCGCGGTAAAGATTACGCCAAGCCGATCCGCACTGACCTGCCAGTGTGTAACGATTTGCCTAAAGAAGGCGCAGTTGACTACACCTGGTGCGAACGCTACGAACTGCAGGACGACGGACGCACCTGGCTACCAAAGGCTGCTGGTACCGTTGAAGCCACCATTCCTGACGATGTGAACATCGCTGCTGACGTTACGACTGGAGAAGAGACCGTATCGTTAGAAAACCGTACTCCAGCTGTCCGCTTTGCCGTGCACCTGACCAGCAGCAAATATCAAACACATATAACTAAAGAGCAGCAGTTGGTTGCCAGCGAAATGTCGCTGGATGAAGGCAACACATATCTCCAGACCCTGCTTCAGGCCAAAAGCGAAACGCCTGAAGTTGATGAACTCAGCCTGCACGCTGAATGGAAACTGGTTCAGGCGGTTAAAAATATTTTCGCTCAGGGCGAAGAACATAAAGCTGATGTTATCGCAGCTTTCATGTCCGACTGGACGAAAGCAGAAACTGGCGATCGTAACCAGCTGGTAGAGGACTGGTTGAACGGCAAATTCCCACTGATTAAAGCAAGTTTTGAAACCGATGCAGCTGACGGCACCGGGCAAGTCGAGCAAGGTCTGGTGATTGACGAGCATGACGACGAAGACACCCGTTATCCCGTTGTGCAGATGCCCTTTCGTAAACAGTTGCTCGCCCAGTTCACTGCTGACGAACTGCGTCACCACGTAACCCGTGAAGAATTCGCAGCGCTTGGCGTGCTTGAAATGGATACTGATAACAGCTACGTCCAGAACTTGCTGCTAGCCGCTGAGAGCTGCCCGGAAGTGAAGGGGTACGACACCAAGGATCTTTGGCGTTTCACCGACGCCATTCGCAAGGTATTCAGTCAGGATAAGCGTCACGAGTTGGCTCTGGTACTCCGTTTCACCAGAATATGGGCTGCAACTGATTACATCAACCGCGGTATCCTGGCGCGCGAATGGGCTGCCGGCAACCGTATCAGTAATGTGCAGCGCACTGACTCAGGCACCAATGCAGACGGCGGTTTTATCACCGACCGCGGTGAAGGTGCCCATCACACGCTGGATACTCTGGATCAGGAAATCGCCTGTGCCCTACTTCCTATGGACTTTAACCATCGTGAAATCCCTGGCAGCATTCACCGCCGCGCCAAAGAGATTGTCGCCAGCAAAGAGCAGCCCTGGAAGTCCTGGAGTGCGATCCTTCGCAATCAGCCTGGCATTCTGTCGGTAAACCGTGCAGCCATCTTCAACCTGGTACGCATCGCACCGGAGAACATCCACCTGACGCCTGTTGCTCACCTGGAGTTCATTAACCAGACGATGACGGCTGAATTCAATGCTGCAACTGAGTTGGTGACTGTGCCTGCGCCAGCTGCTGAGCAACACGTATTGCCAAAATGGGTAGAAGCAGGTGAGCAAAAACTCGCTGATCAAGATGAAGCAGAAACGCAGAACCTTCCTAAGTCCGCCAGCCAACCGCAGGTCGCCAACCTCGGCGGCGGCATGTTCTCCATTGATGGCCTGATGGGTGGAAATACTGACCCGGTCATCAATAACACCTCAAACGAAGTCGAAAAAACGGAAACAGTAACGGAGACCACCAGCGATGTGCAGATGGAAGAGGCTCAGCCAGAGAAAGTCGAAGTTACTGATGCGGTATCACCAGGCGAAAGCGCTGATGCAATTGCTACGCAAACAGATGCAGTAGCGCAGACCTACTGCTCCGACTGTGGTACCGAAGGTGGCGGCGGTTGTCCTGACTGCGGCGCAGTGGCTGGCGATGCAGTCTATGCGGAGATGGAGACAGGTCTGAAAGAAGAGCTGGAAGCGCTGGATCGTGGTTCCGCTAATTCGGAAACCTTGTTCACGCACCTGATGGTGGATCTTGAAACTATGGGTAATAAACCTGGCGCGCCGATCGTTTCAGTCGGGGCAGTATTCTTTGATCCGTCCAGCGGGACAACTGGCGCCGAGCATTATCAGGTGATTGACCTCGAATCGTCGATGTCATTCGGGGCCAGGCCAGACGCCAGTACCATTCTCTGGTGGCTGAAGCAATCGCCGGAAGCCCGATCTGCAATCGTGGTCGATGATACGGTCGGGCTGGTACAAGCACTCGAGCAGCTTCTCGACTTCATTGCTGAAAACGCAGCCAACGGCTCTAAGAATGTGCAGCTTTGGGGGAATGGTAGTTCGTTTGATTGTTCCCTCCTGGAAGCTGCATTTGAATTGGCTGACACCCCCTTCCCTATTCCGCACTGGAATTACCGGGACGTGCGAACCGTCGTTGAGCTGGGAAAAGCTGTCGGACTGAATTGCCGCTACGACATCCCCTTCGAAGGTGATCCGCATCATGCCCTGGCGGATGCCCGGCATCAGGCGAAATATGTTTCTGCCATCTGGCAGCACCTGACCGAAAACTGATTTTTCATTTACAGAAATTCAATGTCCAGCCAGTTATTGTTTACTGGCTGGCTATCTGAGGTGATAGCCATGCACGAACTTACACTGTCACCAGCGGAAATTGCAGAGATTACGGGCTATCGGCGTTACACAGAGCAGCAGCGCCAGCTGCGTTGCCACGGCATCCCATTCACTACGGATGGTAGAAACAGGCCAATTGTTTTGCGTCGAAATCTGGCACCAAATACGACTGAATTACCAAAGGTTGACGAACATGTTGCAACAGAACCTGACTACGACGCCATTTATGGGAAGACCACGAAAGGATCCAAAGGACGCTCAATTGCCTCCGCGGGTTACCAAAAATAAATACAGTTACGTCTGGAAGCCAAAAGGGACGAAGCTAAGCATTACGCTGGGAAAGATCCGTGACACTAGCATGTCAAAACTCTGGCAGCGTTATGAAGAAGAAAAGGCGAAACGTCATGACGTTATGACTTTTTCCAAACTCTGGAATATGTTTTTGGAAAGCCCAACCTTTACCGAGCTAGCCCCCAGGACTCAGAAGGATTACAGGCAGCACCAGAAGCAATTGCTGGCGGTGTTCGGCAAGATGATGGCCGATGATATCAAGATTGAGCAGGTCCGCATCTTTATGGATCGTCGAGGCCTAGGTAGTAAGACCCAGGCGAACCAAGAAGTCGCCAGTATGTCTCGAGTTTTTGGCTGGGGATATGAGCGTGGCTATGTGAAAGGAAACCCGTGCAAGGGCATCAGAAAATTCACACTCAAAGCGCGGGAGGTTTACATCACAGATGAAGAATATCAGGCCATTTATGATGAAGCCGCGCCAGCACTACGCGCCGGAATGGAAATATCTTATCTGTGCGCAGCTCGCGTTTCAGATGTGAGGTCATTGAAATGGTCACAGATAAGCGAGAAGGGAATATTTATTCAGCAGGGCAAAACGGGAATAAAGCAGATCAAGGCATGGAACGAACGGTTGAAAAATGCTGTAGAAATAGGCAGGAGTCTTGGCGGTAAAGAAACGGTGATCTGCAGTAGTAAAAAAACAAAATATTCGAAGAGTGGCTACAACGATCTATGGGAAGAGGCGCGTGCTGCAGCAGGTGAAAAGCTCGGCCGGCAACTGAATTGCACGTTTCACGATATCAAGGCAAAAGGTATTTCTGACTATGAAGGATCTTCTAAAGAGAAGCAGCTTTTCTCTGGCCACAAAACCGAAAGCCAAGTGTTAGTCTATGACAGAAAAGTTAAGATCTCGCCGACCTTGGACAGGCCTGTTTTAGATAATTCAGATGGGGACTAAAGCAGGAAATATACCAAGAGAGTATACCAATATCATACCAAGTGTGACCGGGCTCGTTGAAAGCGGAGCGGGTAAGTGCTTGAATAGTGGCGGAGAGAGGGGGATTTGAACCCCCGGTAGAGTTGCCCCTACTCCGGTTTTCGAGACCGGTCCGTTCAGCCGCTCCGGCATCTCTCCGTTTTGATGGTTGCCATGATGCCAGGTAATTTGGCATTTTAACAGTCCATAACCGTTCAATTTTGTTCAAGTGACGAGTTTGCGAGCAAAGCGATGATTAAGTGGCCCTGGAAATCTAATGAATCCGCGCGTAACACGGCATTCCCCTGGGAAGAAGCGCTGGCGATCCCGGTGTTGGCCTGGCTTCCGGACGAGGATAAACATCAACTCGCTCAGCTGGCAGAACGTTTTTTACAGCAAAAACGCCTGGTTGCGCTGCAAGGTTTTGAGCTTGATGAACAGAAGAGTGCGCGTATCGCCCTGCTCTTCTGCCTACCCGTGCTTAAACTCGGTATTGAGTGGCTGGATGGTTTCCACGAAGTGCTAATCTACCCCGCCCCCTTCGTCGTCGATGACGAGTGGGAAGATGACATCGGGCTGGTGCACAATCAACGCATGGTGCAATCTGGCCAGAGCTGGCAACAGGGGCCCATTATCCTGAACTGGCTCGATATTCAGGACTCCTTCGACGCCTCCGGATTTAACCTTATCGTGCATGAGGTGGCGCATAAGCTCGACACCCGCAATGGCGATCGCGCGAGCGGTGTGCCCTTTATCCCGCTGCGGGAAGTCGCAGGCTGGGAGCACGATCTCCATGCCGCCATGAACAATATTCAGGATGAGATCGATCTGGTGGGAGAGAGTGCAGCAAGCATAGATGCTTACGCCGCAACCGATCCGGCGGAGTGTTTCGCCGTGCTGTCCGAATACTTCTTCAGCGCCCCTGAACTGTTCGCCCCTCGCTTCCCGTCGCTCTGGCAACGGTTCTGCCATTTTTATCAGCAAGATCCCCTGCAGGGAATTCGTAATAACGAAGCGCGTGATGGCGATACAGGCGTTCAGGTACATTAAATCAGCGGTTTGTGGCTTAATTAATCAGTTGATTCAGTGCGTTAAATTTAGTGTTGACACAAAATAGCGAGGCCATTAACATGCGCCTCGTTCACACGATTCCTCTGTAGTTCAGTCGGTAGAACGGCGGACTGTTAATCCGTATGTCACTGGTTCGAGTCCAGTCAGAGGAGCCAAATTTGAAAAGCCTGCTTTTAAGCAGGCTTTTTGCTTTTCTGCGTCCGGGACGCATTTTTGCTATTTTCCACCGCGCTCCGGGGCGTCACGGTTGAGCACCTCACCGCAGAGGCGCATTTCTGGCGGCTCTGCAGGCGTGATAACGCCAATTCGCACTGATAACGCATCGGCTTGCTGGCACGCTTTTTTCAGCTGTTGCCACGCCTCTGCCTCCGACTCCATGTCACTTATCAGGGTATCAAACGCCCCTTCAACGACCTCAATCTTGACAGGCTGATCGTCATGACGTTCGCTGGGTTCGCGCTCCCCTTCCCCGGTAAGGGTGTTCTCCAGCTCGTTGAGCCTGCTGGTTAAGAACGCCAGGTTGTTTTCTGCCGCGTTCGGTGAATAGAAAAATAACCCGCTAATAAATAACGCTTCCATCACCTCGAAGAAGGCAAAGGTCGTGTCGCCGTAAACGTAGAGGCCACGTTCGCTGCGCCGCACTCCCGAGACCTGTTCATTGAGCAGTTCCTCTTTCTGCGAAACCGTGAGCGTCTGCTTGTTGTAGAGAATAACCGGCAAGTTTTTAATTTCGTGGATATTCTCACTCAGACTCCAGCGCTCCTTCTCGCCCTGGATAAAACCAGACGCATCGCAGACGGTTTCAATATCAAATTCATCGGTGGAGAGGCGCTCGCGATTAAAATAGTCGCTCACGTCTTCGCTCTCCTCCATGCCTTCCCGCACCCAGCAGCGATAGACTGAACTTCGGCGATCAATGCCAATCCACTCCAGATCCACGGTGCCAGGGCTGGAAGGTTTTCTTGCCTCGTCAATCCATGCGCCGACATCTCTGTCGAGATAGGCGCCAAGCAGGTCTTTCCAGGGCTCAATCGCCACGAAGATATTGGCAAGGGTTGTTCCTGCTTCAATGATGACGGGATGGCGAAAAAATCTGAGGAGGAACCAGGGATCGGTAGCGGCAGTGGTGTTCTGTATTGCCAGCAAGGGCAACGCTGTTTTCTCATCGTAATGTGAGCGGAAACGCAGTACCGAATCGGTACAAAAAATTAATTCACCGTCCATCTTGTCTCTGGCTCCTGATGTTGTGTTGCAGCCCTGCAAATCAAACCACTCATCAAAACTGTCCGTCGTTTTGATCGCCCATACGGGATCTCCTGAACATAGAACACAAGCTGTATAGGTGTAAAGCTACAGGAGGGAGTGTGCCTGGCTGACAGATAAAAAGGTATCTACCTTTACAGGATGTGCGAGTGAGGCTTCGCCATAAGTCTGATGGGGATTAAACCTACACTTTTGCGTGCGACCATTGTCGCAACGCGCGCCAGTGCGGGCATAAAAAAACCTGCGCAAGGCAGGCTTTTTTCGCAGGTGCGCGGGTTCTAAATCTGATAATCAAGCGCCACCTCTTCCGGCTCCATGGCCTGGCGCTTAATTTCATCCACCGACAGGCCGGCGTTACAGAGTTCAATGAAACGCCAGACGTAGTTACGCTGCAGTTGGCCGCGCTTCAGACCAAGCCAGACCGTATTGGCATCGAAAAGGTGGCGTGTATCTAGGCGCACCAGATTACCCGGCTCGCTCTCAGTGCCGGACTGCTCGGCCACCAGCCCGATTCCCAGGCCCAGCACGACGTAGGTGCGAATCACGTCGGAGTCCTGGGCGCTGAGCACAATGTCTGGCGTTAACCCTTTACGATGAAAGGCTTCATCGATGCGCGAACGCCCGGTAATACCCTGCCGATAGGTAATCAACGGCCATTTATTGATCTCTTCCAGCGTAAGTGGGTTTATCTGCGTCAGGGGGTGATCGGTCGGCAGCAGGAGCGTGTGATGCCAGCGGAACCAGGGAAAAGCCACCAGTTGCGGATCATTGCTTAAGCGCTCGCTGGCGATACCGATATCCGCCCCGCCATTTTGCAGCAGAACGTCTATCTCCTGGGGTGTCCCCTGGATCAGCTCCAGGCGCACCTGCGGAAACAGCTCGCGGAAAGCCTTAATCACCGGCGGCAGACTGTAACGTGCCTGGGTATGGGTAGTGGCGATAGTCAGCACCCCGGAGGCATCGTTGGTAAAGAGGTCGGCCAGACGGCGAACGTTACTGGCTTCGTTGAGAATACGCTCTGCGATGGACAGCAGCGCTTTTCCCGGTTCGGTCATCCCCAGCAGACGCTTACCGCGGCGGATGAAAATCTCGATACCCAGCTCCTCTTCCAGCTCACGGATATGACGACTGACGCCGGACTGAGAGGTATAAAGCATATTGGCGACCTCGGTCAGGTTGTAATCCCGACGGGCCGCCTCGCGAATAATTTTAAGTTGCTGGAAGTTCACTGTTCGCTCCGGGGCATCTGACATGGCTCTATTGTTAGAGCCTGCCTACCACGAGAACAAATAATAAAAACCCGCATCTTATGCTTTTATGGAATATTAGCTCACCAACTGCAGTTCTCGATTCTCCAGCGATGGACGACTCACCAACGACATCAGGATCTCTTTAACCGCCTGAGCCTGAGGTGACAACGAACCGCGGGCAGAGACATTAAGCGAGAGCGGCAAACTCATCGAAGGCGTAGTAATACGGGCCATCCAGCCGTTCGCTGCACTGCAGAGAGAACGCGCGGCAGATTCAGGCAGAACCGTCACGCCCATACCGCTGGCGATCGCCGCAGTCAGGGTCGAGATAGAGTCGATTTCACCGATGATTTTCGCCGTCAGGCGGCGCAGGGAAAAGGCCTCATCGACACGCAGGCGTACGGCGCTGTAATCACGGGGCAGGAAGAGGTTCATCTCTGCGACGGCCGTGAGATCCACGCTCTGCCCTGGGCAATCGCGCGTTCCTACCAGGAAAAGATCTTCTTTTAGCAACGGCTGGCTGGTGATGCCTGCCACCGGCGAACGATCGTAGAGCACGGCCATATCCAGCTGGCCGCTCAGTAATTTATCGTTCAGGACGGAGCCGCTGTTCTCATGCAGATAAACCAGTACTTCTGGCAGTTCGGCGCGAACTGCCTGCAGCAGCGGCATGGTCACAGAGGAGGCCGCCGTTCCGGGCGCCAGGCCAATTGAAACCTGTCCGGTTAGCGTCTGCCCGACGTTGCACACCGCCAGCTGTGCCTGTTCGCACTGACGCAAAATAGTCCGTGCATGGGTATAAAGGATCTTTCCGGCTTCCGTTGGCGTGACGCCGCGCTTGGTACGGATTAACAGCTGCTGATCCATTTCGCCTTCCAGAGTAGCAACCTGTTGGCTCAACGCGGGCTGCGCAATATGCAGCACTTCTGCGGCCTGAGTCAGGCTACCGATGTCGACGATTTTTACGAAGTATTTCAGTCGTCTTAAGTTCATTTTGCCCCCTGTACGAAATGCGTTGCCGGTTCCGGCGCGAATTGTTGTAAGGGGTTTTGCAAGATGCTTGCCAGATTTGGAGATGAGGTCGGATATGTTCGCTAAGCGCCTGAAAATAAGAGATTCCAATTGTTAATCGCAAAAAGAGAAGCGTAACAGTGGTTTCTGATCTGCCCCATTAGGGGTATGAGTGCACCAAATCTGTGCAATCCGTTGGCAAAATCAGCACTTTGTTGATTTTGTCAGCAAACGATACACAAGGCGGTTTTCCCCCTTTGACAAGCGCATCGGACGCCGCTAATATTCGCCCCGTTCACACGATTCCTCTGTAGTTCAGTCGGTAGAACGGCGGACTGTTAATCCGTATGTCACTGGTTCGAGTCCAGTCAGAGGAGCCAAATTTTAAGAAACCGCTCAGGGAAACCTGAGCGGTTTTTTTACGTTTGCCCTTAAGGGTTCGGGCAGAGTGCGCATGGCCTTCTGCCCTGGCCCGACTAAGACAACGCGTCCTGATTTACTGGTATTCAAACGCGGCCACAATGACCGACGAGACATCGCCGGGCATCACCGAACCCGCTTTTGACAGCACGCGTGCCTGCAGTTTAAACGTCGTACTGCCCTCGCTGACGGCACCAATCAGTGAGCTGTTATTGCTCAATATGGTGTCGGTCGTCTGCTGCGATAACTCGACAGCGGTGTTGGCTGCCGCATTAGCGGCACTGTTTGCCCACAGGGTGCTGTCGCCAGAATCAGGTGTGCCAGTAAAGGTCACCTTCACGTTGGTGGTACTTGCCGGGCAGCCCGCCACGGGGAGATCGAAGGTTTTTAACGTGGTACCTGCGCCCGCTGTTGCCAGGCTGGACGCCTGAATAGCTTGTCCTAAGTCCACATTCAGCGCATTTGAACCCCCATTAATTGTTGTACACGGTGAAGCAATCACTTTTCCTGTTACGTTAATATTAACGTTATCTGCCGCATAGATATTTCCCGCAAACAGCATGGCCGAAACGGAACCCGCCACATAACATAAATATTTTTTCATTTTTAGCCTGCCTTGGCATCGGTATTTAGAGATTACATTGGATTATTGATATGTCAGCGTGAGCGTAGCTGAACTATTGGCTTCGCCGACGGATACATGGTTTTTTGTTTGATAATAACGCGCAGTAATAGGAAATGTTTCGCTCCCGCCGCTGGAGTGTTTTAATGCAAGTGTGCTGTTAATAATAAGTGGTTTCCCATCATATAATAACTGTACTCCAACGCCTTGCGCTGTATTTGCCCTCCCTTGATTATTCAGTGCCAGTACGCTGGCGTCACTTACATCTGGATTTTGCGTGCCATTTAATGTCACGTTGATATTTGCATTTCTGTCGCAATTCAGCCCGAGATTTTGGGTGCTGGTTTTCGCTGCAATAAAACCGACCGTTGTACCGAATTCTGAATTCAATACATTCCCAACAGGAAATGTTAACTGGGGCGTCGTGACAGAACAGGCGACCTGTGCAACATAGCCCCCCATCAGATTAATGGTCACCGGCGTGATACCGGAAACGGTCCAGGTGCCTAACTGTGCTACCGTAAATGATCCCGGTTGGATATCCCCTGTTTTATATAACCGATATCTTACCCACGGCATATTCACCGTAGCGTTGCCCGTTTGGTCTGTTGACGCCGGGTTGTCTAATTTTCCCCAGCCCAAATCAACCTCTATGGCGACGCCTGGAATATTGGTGGCATAGGCGTGAGCAATAGAAGTGGGTATCCCGCCAAGATAGGTCATCTTGTAATAGTTGGTATTGTCGCCGGTACAACTCAGTAATGTCGCCCCCTCACCGGAAGAGCTGGAGTATATTACCGACCCCACCGGCGCATCCCGCTGCACAATAACCCCGCTGGGTGTGAACCCAAGAGTTTGTGGCTCCATGCCGCTGGCAAAATTACAGGTTGCGCAGGCCGGCTCGCTGACGCCAAAGATTATCACCAGCATAAAAAACCTGAGGGCGTTATTTAACCCAATTTTATTTGCAATGTTCATTGCTTAGCACCACTCCTGATTCTGCATCCTGCTGATGAAGGGTAAAGTTCACCCGGCACTGCTCATTCTTTTCCTTGCCCCATTGCGCCAGGAGATCACCGTTAACGGGTAGCCCGGTTAAATAGACTTGCCCCGCGTCTCCCACGATGAATCCCGCCCCGTTTTGCTCGCCTCTCAGGGTGACCGTCGTGCCAAAAGGCACAGGCCGACCATCGGTTTGGGTCAGCGTCATCAGGACGCGATTACCGACGTTGGCGATATATTGCGCGCACACGATGGCGCCTCGCGTGGGGATCACGGTCTGCGTGGTTAACTGCAGATCAACGTCATCGGATAAGGTCGCCGGATCCAGGGAAAGGGTATTTTTACGATACGGGGAGATATTGCTGACTACGGTATAGCCGCGATAGTCGGTCTTCACGCCGGACTGACCGGTCACGCCGACGCCGGATGCGCCTGGCGCTTTGACCAGCGCCAGCGTTTCGCCGAAAGGCTGTGCCAGGGTAATGCCGTCGGCATGCGCCAGAATGCCGCCGTTCAGGCCATAGTTCATCCGCTGGCGGGTTTCGTCATAGCTATAACCGCCGATGACTTCGCCATAGGTCCCGTGGTAATCGGCGCTGACATTACCCGAATGCCCTGCACCGTCATTCCCATAGCCTTGCTGCAGGCTCCAGCTCAGCGCATCCCCCTGCATGGCTGTGCCACTCAACCCCAGCGAATGGGTGGTCTCCCCCTGTTTACTGGTATTCAGGCCGTAATTGGCCCAGGTATGGCTCAGGAACCGGTCGAGCGGAATACTGACATTCACCGCAAAAATCTGGTCTTTCGGGTAGGTTTTCCCTTCGTTGCCGCCCCCCGCGCTGGCGTTGTTGCTGTAGGTGTAATTGATCCCCCATGAGATACCCTGCCAGGTGTTGTTATAGCTCAGGCTGTACGAGCTCATGGTCTTGCTGGCGTTCCAGTAATCCTCCCGGATTGCGCTGCCGCTAAGAGAGCCATAAGCGGGTCCCAGCGTCTGGCTTAGCGTCAGCTCGGCCCGGCTGCGGCGACGATCCTGCAGGGTATTATCGTCACTCCAGGAGTCCAGCACCTCCTGCATACCGTAATAACCTGCCGTGGAGTAGCGGTAGCTGGTGGCAGAGAAGGTGGTTCCGGTATCGGTAAAATTCTTACTGAAGCGTATGCGCCAGGCTTGTCCCTTCGACGAGCTCGCCCCTTTCGGGCTTGACCAGGCCTGGGTCACATCGACAGATAACGCACCCATTCCGCCCATATTTTTACCGACGCCCAGAGCGTAAGCCTGGTACGGAGTGGATTGCTGCACGCCGCCGTACAAGGTAAATCCCTGAGGCAGACCATAAATAGCAGTGCCAAGAAGGAGGTTTTTTTTATCCACATTGCTGTCGCTGGGGCGATAGTGACCGCCCGTCAGGCTGTACTTCAGCCGCCCTTCCCGCTGCAACACGGGAACCGACGCAAAAGGCACAACAAAATCCTGTTCGCTCCCGTCCGACTCTTTTACGGCGACATTGAGATCGCCCGCGCCACCGGTTGGGTACATGTCGGTAATTTCAAACGCGCCCGGCGCAACATAGGTCTGATAAATAACGTAACCATTCTGTCGCACAATGACTTGCGCATTGGTACGCGCAATACCGCGCACCACCGGCGCATAGCCTTTCAGACTATCGGGCAGCATATCGTCGTCGGAAGCCAGCTGGCCGCCGCGAAAGGGCAGGCTATCAAAGACGTCGGAAGGCGAGGTGCTGTCACCGAGGGTCATCTGGCTTTTTAAGGGCACGATGTTGCGCTGGGCATAGGTATAGGCCGAATCCCACCGCGCCTTACCGTCAGAATCACGGTTCCAGGTGGTGTAATTGCGCAGGCGCCACGGCCCGATATTGATCCCCGGACGCAGGTTGGCGTACTGGCTGTTGCTGTTATCAGAGGTACGGTTTCTGCTCCAGCTATTGTCGCCGCTGAGACTGTAATTCAGTAAAAGAGCATTAATCCCCTCATCCCACATCTCCGGCGCAACATAGCCCCGGGCCTGCGAGGTTAATGCCGCCTGAGGAAGGGTTAACAACAGCTTTTGTGAACCGAAGATAAAATCAGCCGACGCCTCGGGGATCGCGGCTAAATTAACGCATCCGCGACCGTCATCGAGCCGGGGGTAAAGCCCAGTTTTTACGCCATAGCTTTGCAGCAACCCTTCCGACAGGCAGGGCTGCAGGCTGTGATCCCCTTGCGCATTTTCTACGCGGACAAATTCAATCTCGCGGGTATCTACCGTTTGATCGTTGAGTACGACCTCCACGCGATATTTACCTGGCGCCTGAGCACCGGCCTCAAATTGTGAAAGATCGACCCCTTTCATTGAAGGGTTGTCCACTTCCAGTAATGCCGGATTAAAATACTCTTCCGCGCTGGCATTCTGCATGACCGCGGGGAGCGCCAGTGCAATCAGACAGGCGAGACGGGCCCGGGGAAACCAGGGATACATTTTCTTCTGCATAACGCGTAATACCTATTCCCTGGTTTTATATCCGTTAAATAGCGGCGCGATGAATGGCACCCACGCCACCATAGTCATTAATCAATTTGAACGTCACCGGCCCGGTGTTAACGCCCGCGGGTAAGGCAAAAGCGGCCGATGCCCCAGGCGCAACGTAGGTGGGCTCGGGGACATTTTTCCCTGCAACCGTAATCTGGTTAAAATTCATATAATAATGAGAGGGGTTGCTGACAAGAATTTGTCCGCCGGCGATTCGCCACACCAGGTCATTGGCGAAGTTTTCCGCCCCTTTATCTCGCAGTCCTACCGGGCGATATATTAATTTGATGCGCGTTTTTATCGCGATCTGCAATGAGTTGGCTTTTTTTTCAGCCGCCGGAATTGATTTAATGTTAAGCCAGTACATCGACTCTTTATTATCCGGCAGATTTCCCGCCCGCACGATGCGCATCACGTTCTCTTGCCCGCGATCCAGTCGATAAAGCGGTGGCGTAATAATAAAAGGCACCTTCCCGGCGCTTTTATCCGGATTATCTAGCCAGGACTGAATTAAATAGGGCACGTTGTCCGGGTTGGAAACGCTCAGTGCTGCCTCTTTTTTCCCGCCGTCATAAATGACGCGAGTGCCGCCGATATTCACCCCGGCGTTAACCGACGTGATATATAACAGCAGCAACAAAGTTAATAATGCCTTCTGAAGAGCTTTCATTAAAAATCCGTTATTTCATGTGGCTGATAACGCTATTGACATCTGCCGTACCCGGCTTATTTATTACTAACATCTATTATTTAATGCTTCGTCATAGGCAACAATCGAGGCGCGGTGTAATTTTATTCGCGTAACATCTTGCTCCTGATGGCGTGCCCGTTCAGGCTTTGGCATGGCCCGGCGGGGCGGTTTTCATCTCCGGACGATTTAATCGTTTTCTCCTGTGCGCAGTCGCGGTAGTCTCATAAGCGTTGCCAATGTTTCGGCGACGGCTATGTGAGTAATCTTTAATCGATACCTATAAAAAGAAATAAGTGACCGACAGGATAACTATGGATTCCACCCTCACCTCCCCTTGCCCCGACCCGGAGGCACCTTCGCTCAATCGTGCCCGCCGGGCAGCCCTCGGCAGCTTCGCTGGTGCCGTCGTCGACTGGTATGATTTTCTGTTATATGGCATCACCGCTGCGCTGGTCTTTAACAGTGAATTCTTTCCGCAGATAGGCCCGGCGATGGGAACGCTCGCCGCCTTTGCCACCTTTGGCGTTGGGTTCCTCTTTCGTCCGCTGGGCGGGATTATCTTCGGCCACTTCGGCGATAAGCTGGGCCGCAAGCGGATGCTGATGCTTACCGTCTGGATGATGGGGATTGCCACGGCGCTGATTGGCTTACTGCCCTCTTTTGCCACGATTGGCTGGTGGGCTCCGGTTCTGCTGGTCACCCTGCGCGCCATTCAGGGCTTTGCCGTAGGCGGCGAATGGGGGGGTGCTGCACTGCTCTCCGTCGAGAGCGCACCTGCGAAAAAGAAAGCTTTCTACAGCAGCGGCGTACAGGTGGGTTACGGGGTGGGTCTCCTGCTCTCGACCGGTCTGGTTTCGCTGATAAGTGCCCTCACCACCAATGAGCAGTTTCTGAGCTGGGGCTGGCGCATTCCGTTTCTCTTCAGCATCGTGCTGGTGATTGCCGCACTGTGGGTGCGTAACGGGATGGAAGAGTCCGCCGAATTTGAACAGCAGCAAACCACACCAGTTGCAAAAGAGCGCTTACCGGTAATGGAGGCCCTGATCCGCCATCCGGGCGCATTCCTGAAAATTATCGGCCTTCGTCTGTGTGAACTGTTGACGATGTATATCGTCACGGCGTTCGCGCTGAACTACTCCACGCAAAATCTGGGATTGCCGCGCGAGCTATTTCTCAATATCGGCCTGCTGGTGGGTGGGCTGAGCTGCCTGACCATCCCCTGCTTCGCGTGGCTTGCGGATCGCTATGGTCGTCGTCGGGTCTATATCACCGGCGCGCTTATCGGCAGCCTCAGCGCCTTTCCGTTCTTTATGGCTCTGGAAGCGCAGTCCATCTTCTGGATTGTGGTTTTCTCTGTCCTACTGGCGAACGTGGCCCATGACATGGTGGTATGCGTGCAGCAGCCGATGTTCACCGGCATGTTCGGGGCCCGCTATCGCTATA
This sequence comes from Leclercia sp. UBA5958, assembly GCF_002430365.1. Taxonomy (NCBI): domain Bacteria; kingdom Pseudomonadati; phylum Pseudomonadota; class Gammaproteobacteria; order Enterobacterales; family Enterobacteriaceae; genus Leclercia; species Leclercia sp. UBA5958. Next base: position 52,132 of record NZ_DJCE01000011.1, read on the forward strand.
GCGGCGCAGGGGTCGGTTATCAGGTCGCCAGCGTAGTCGGCGGCGGCTTCACCCCCTTTATCGCCGCCGCACTGGTGACCTTCTCCGGTGGCGACTGGCACAGCGTGGCAATCTATCTGCTGGGGGGCTGCCTGATTTCAGCCCTCACCGCCCTGCTGATGAAATCTCCCGCCCACGCATAATCTCTACAGCGAAGGCGTTCTGCCTTCGCTGCTTCGCGTTGCCTGACTTTTGTTTCATAAGACGGTGTCATACTATCGGGTATGTCGTACACCTGTGGAACAAGGAGAAAGAGATGAATAATAAGGGCTCCGGCCTCACCCCGGCTCAGGCACTGGAAAAACTGAACGCGCTGTACGAGCAGTCAGTAAGCGATTTACGTAGTGCCATCAGTGACTATATTGAAGACGGTACGCTTCCTGATGTGGAAGCCAGAGCCAACGGCCTGTTTGTCTATCCATCGCTTTCCGTCACCTGGGATGGCAGCGTGACCAACTCCCCCAAAACCCGCGCCTATGGCCGGTTTACGCACGCGGGCTGCTACTCCACAACCGTGACCCGTCCGATGCTGTTTCGCCCCTATCTGGAAGAGCAGTTAACGCTGCTGTATCGGGATTATGACGCCCATATCACCGTAGAGCCTTCGCGCCACGAGATCCCCTATCCCTACGTGATAGATGGCTCTGCCCTGACGCTGGATCGCTCCATGAGCGCCGGGCTGACGCGCCATTTCCCGACCACCGAGCTGTCGCAAATTGGTGATGAGACCGCTGACGGTATCTACCATCCGGCCGAGTATTCCCCCCTTTCGCACTTTGATGCGCGCCGGGTGGATTTCTCGCTGGCGCGTCTGCGCCATTACACCGGCACCCCGGCAGAACATTTCCAGCCGTTTGTGCTGTTCACTAACTACACCCGCTATGTGGATGAGTTCGTGCGCTGGGGATGCAGCCAGATCCTCGATCCGGATAGCCCGTACATTGCCCTCTCCTGCGCAGGCGGGATCTGGATAACCGCCGAGACCGAGGCGCCAGAACAGGCCATTTCTGATCTGGCGTGGAAAAAACACCAGATGCCGGCCTGGCACCTGATCACCGCCGACGGCCAGGGCATCACCCTGATTAACATCGGGGTAGGACCGTCAAATGCCAAAACCATCTGCGATCATCTTGCTGTGCTGCGCCCGGATGTCTGGCTGATGATTGGTCACTGCGGCGGCCTGCGTGAAAGCCAGCTGATTGGCGATTACGTGCTGGCGCATGCTTACCTGCGTGATGACCACGTGCTGGATGCCGTCCTGCCTCCGGACATCCCTATTCCAAGCATTGCCGAAGTACAACGCGCGCTCTACGACGCCACGAAAGAGGTGAGCGGTATGCCGGGTGAAGAGGTTAAACAGCGCCTGCGTACCGGTACGGTGGTGACTACCGATGACCGCAACTGGGAATTGCGTTACTCCGCCTCAGCGCTGCGCTTCAACCTGAGCCGCGCGGTGGCCATTGATATGGAAAGCGCCACTATCGCTGCCCAGGGTTACCGTTTCCGCGTCCCTTACGGCACCTTGCTGTGCGTATCCGACAAACCGTTACACGGCGAAATTAAGCTGCCCGGGCAGGCGAACCGCTTCTACGAGGGAGCGATCTCCGAACATTTACAGATTGGCATTCGGGCCATTGATCGGCTGCGGGCCGAAGGCGATAAGCTGCACTCGCGCAAACTGCGAACCTTTAACGAGCCGCCGTTTCGCTAATAATAAAAAAGGAGCGATATGCAAACCCCATCCCCTCTATCCGCGCTGCGCGAATGGCTTCGTGCGCAGAACCTTGACGGCATTATCGTGCCGCGGGCCGATGCCTTTCAAAGCGAATACTGCGCGCCGCACGATGACCAGTTGGCCTGGTTGACCGGCTTTGACGGCTCGGCGGGCCATGCGTTGATCCTCCAGGATCGCGCACTGATGTTCGTCGATGGCCGCTATCAGGTTCAGGTTCGTGAGCAGGTTGATTTAGACGCCTTCGAGATCCTGCATCTGCACAATGATCCGCTGGCCCCCTGGCTGCGCGAGAATCTCCGCCCCGGTGCGCGTATCGCGTTTGAAGCTATGTTGATGACCCCGGCGCAATACGACGCTCTGCGTGCCAGCCAGTGTACGCTGGTGCCGCTGAATGACTCCCCCTTCGACGACATCTGGCACGATCGCCCCCCGGCTCCGGTTGGGGCTATCCGCGAAATGCCCTATGAGTACAACGGGGAGAACAGCGCCGACAAACGCCAGCGCATCGCCGCCCTGCTTGATGCTCACAATACGGATTACCTGGCGATTACCCAGCCGGACAACATCGCCTGGCTGTTGAATGTGCGTGGCAGTGATATTCCAACCAGCCCGGTGCCCAACTCGTTTGCCCTGCTGGGACGCGATGGTCGCGTCGAGTGGTTTGTTAACGCCGATAAGACCCGCTCGCTCTCGCCTGCGCTACTGGCGAGCCTTACCCTCTCTGCAGAAGGTGATTTCCTCTCCCGGAGCCAGCATCTTTCGGCGGGCAAGCGCGTGATGATGGATGCCGATACCGCCCCCGTAGCCCTGCGTTTTGCGGTAGAAAAATCGGGTGAGATCGTCTGGAATGCCGATCCCATCACCCTGATGAAGGCACTAAAAAACCCGGTGGAGCTGGCGGGCTATCGTCAGTCTCACCAGTATGACGGCGCGGCATGGATTAATTTCCTCGCCTGGCTGGCACGCGAAGTGCCCCGGCGTGAGGCGGCAGGCAATCCGCTCACCGAGCTGGAAGCGCAAGAACAGCAGTTGGCTTTCCGCGCGCAACAGCCCGGCTTTATCGAACCCAGTTTTGCCACCATTTCAGCCTCCGCCAGTAATGCGGCAATGTGCCACTACCACTCAAGCGAAAGCACCAACAAGGCCATCACCCACCGCGACTTTTATCTGAACGACTCGGGCGGCCAGTATCATAATGGCACCACCGATGCTACGCGCACCCTGGCCTACGGCCCGCTGAGCGCTCAGTGTCGTCTGCACTATACGGCCGTGCTCAAAGGTTTTCTGTCGATGATTAGCCTGCAGTTCCCGTCCGGCACCCAGGGACACCAGATTGACGCCTTTGCCCGCAGACCTCTGTGGGAGCTGGGTCTCGATTTCGATCACGGCACCGGCCACGGCGTGGGGCATCAATTGCTAATTCATGAAAACCCGCACCGCATCGCGAAAAAGGTCAATCCATGGCCGCTGGTGGCGGGGAATATTATGACCATCGAACCGGGTTACTATCTGGCCGATGCGTATGGCATTCGTATTGAAAACCAGGTGGAAGTGGTAGAGAGCCTGCCGGGCTTTTGCAAATTCGCCTCGCTGACGCTTATCCCGATCGATTTGAGTCAGGTGGAACTGCACCTGCTGAGCGAGCAGGAAAAACAGTGGCTGGACGACTACCACCAGCAGGTGCGGGAGGTACTCATGCCGCTGGTAGAGAGTGAGGCGCAGCAGTGGCTACTTGCCGCAACCGCCCCGATTCAGCGCCAGAAGGGGTAAATTCCCGGACGCAGAAAAGCAAAAAGCCTGCTTAAAAGCAGGCTTTTTAAATTTGGCTCCTCTGACTGGACTCGAACCAGTGACATACGGATTAACAGTCCGCCGTTCTACCGACTGAACTACAGAGGAATCGTGTGAACGGGGCGCATATTATCGATGCCACCCGGCGATGTCAAAGGCAGAATGCACATTTTGAATCGATTGCCGAATTATTCTCCAGTTTGCGCATCTATAAGTCGTTCTTTTGGCGCTTCCCGGACCGGACGCGGGTATTTCCACAGCCAGCGCCCACTCACCATTCGCCAGTAGAAGAACGCGCCGCGTACCGCCCAGTCAAGGAACATCCCCAGCCAGACGCCGACCACACCCCATCCCAGCATGATACCCAGCGTGTACCCGGCCACGACACGACAGCCCCACATACCGAGCATGGAGACCCACATCGCAAAACGTGCATCACGTGCCCCCTTCAGACCGGCAGGTAACACCCAGGAGGCAGCCCAGATCGGCATAAAGGCGGCGTTAAGCCAGATCAGGATCACTACCACATCTTTTACATCCTGCTCATGGGTATAGAAGGAGGCCATCAGACTGGCAAACGGCGCGGTAACCCAGGCGATGGCGGTTAATCCAATGGTCGAGAGCCAGAAAACATGGCGGAGCTGCCGCTCGGCCTGGCCAATCTGTCCTTTGCCCAGGCGCTTACCGGTGATGATGGTGGATGCCGAGCCGAGGGCGTTCCCCGGCAGGTTAATCAGCGCCGCAATGGAAAAGGCAATAAAGTTGCCGGCGATGACGTCGGTGCCCATCCCGGCAACAAACATCTGCGTCAGTAATTTTCCGCTGTTAAACAATACGGATTCAATGCTGGCCGGCACGCCAATACCCATCACCTCCCAGATAATGGCGAAGTTAAGCGGCCGAAAGTAGCTCTTCAGGTTGATGCGAAGCGAGGGAGTGAACCCCACCGCCAGCACAGCAATAATAGCAATCGCGCCAATATAGCGAGAGATGGTCAGCCCCAGCCCGGCGCCGATAAAGCCCAGTCCATCCCAGGAAAAAATACCGTAGATCAGCACGCTGCTGATCATGATGTTCAGTATGTTCATCCCGCCGTTAATCATCAGCGGAATTTTCGTATTCCCTGCCCCGCGCAAGGCTCCGCTGCCAATCAGGGCGATGGCGGCCGCGGGATAGCTCAGCACGGTCATTTCCAGATACGAGAGCGCCAGGGCCTTAACCTCGTTTGTCGCCTCACCCGCCACGATATTGATGATCTCTTCACCGTAATAGTGGATCACCGCCGCCAGCACTATTGAGAACAAGGTCATGATCACCAGCGACTGGCGGGCAGCAGCGCGCGCGCGTCGCGGATCGCGCTTTCCGAGGCTGAACGCCACCACCACCGTGGTGCCCAGATCGATAGCCGCAAAGAAGGAGATGATGACCATGTTAAAGCTATCTGCCAGGCCCACGCCCGCCATCGCCTCCTTGCCCAGCCAGCTGACAAGGAAGGTGCTCAGCACGCCCATCAGCAATACACAGGTATTTTCCAGAAAGATAGGCACAGCAAGGGGGGTGATTTCACGCCAGAACAGAACCCGATAACTTTTACGTTTGGTATACCAGGGCGTACGCATGACGCGCTGGCGTAAAGCGGAAGTGACGTTCAAAATGGACCTTAGCGAGAAAGTTGAAACTCCATTTCAAATGATGAGGGAGAATAGACGATCCTGCAAAGTATTTTGCAGAAAAAAGTGGGGGTTAATGCGTCAATATGCTGAATGAATCGTCAGTTAAACAAAATGCGTTAAGATCAGGTTTGACAAAACTTTTTTCGCCGCTAAGATAACGCTCCACAACGATTCCTCTGTAGTTCAGTCGGTAGAACGGCGGACTGTTAATCCGTATGTCACTGGTTCGAGTCCAGTCAGAGGAGCCACATTTAAGAAGCCTGCTTTCGAGCAGGCTTTTTGCTTTTCTGTGACCAAACGGCCTTATGTAAGGCGCAAAAAAAAGCCCCCCGAACGAATCGGAGGGCCTGGATAGCTGGCGGAGGTTACTCGCTTTTGGCTTCCACGTGCTTCATTTCGCCCATCACTTTCAGCTTTTTCGAGATCTCACGGCGCTCTTTGGAGATCTCAGCGTTTTTGATGATGTAATCATCTACGCGGTCTTCGTAGTCACTCTTCATGCTGGCAATGATGCCCTGGATAGCTTCAACGCTCATACCCGGTTTGATGTAATCGCTCAGGTTGTCCAGCAGCAGTACGCGCTTCTGGTTGTCACGGATCTTTTTCTCAACGTCCTGAATTTCACGCTGCAATTTGTTCTTGCGGCGGAACAGGCGGACGAATTCCAGAACATCCTGGAACGAAGGCTTGGTAGTTTCCATTTTTACACCCCTGATAATGTGAGATTCGGATTCGTTTAAACAACCGCTATGGCAGTAACCTTACTGACAGCGATTGCGGATGACAATAATTTTTGCTTTGGTCTTATCATAACCGTAAATGGTGCTGAATCGAAGCAGCAGACATCACTCAACGTAATGGCTGCGCTTTATTTGCGCAGCGCCCGGCAGATTAAGTGCGAAAGCAGTTCCAGCTGACGCGCCAGCTCCATACTCAACCATACATAGCCATGAATAGGCGTTTCCGCCACGTTTTGGCTCTGATGCTCATTAATCAACTCACGCAGTTCGGCAACGATCTCATTCAGCTTTTCGGTATTGGCCAGAATCGGCTGCGGATTGCCTTCATACAGGGCGTGGGCAATAGTGAGCAGCGTTTGCTGGGTCATCTGCTGCGTCTCTTTGAGGGTACGGGCGTTGAGCATCACAAAGTGGCTCTCTCGCGATGCCCAGTGCGCATTGATTTGAAGCTCCAGCATACAGACCAGATTGCGACTGACGGTCTGGATCCCCTCAAAAATAGACTTCTGGATGTGCGTCTCTTTACTGGCGGGGGTAATAAGACCTCGCATTTTCACTACGTCATTCAGGATGGTTTGCAGGCGCTTTTCCAGGCGCGGGCGCTCAACAAGATTAGGGGAAAAACCAGCCTGATAAACGCGGTTAAAGGCCGTCACATAGTTAGCCATCTGAATGCGCCAGTGCAGAAATGCCCGCTGCGGCCAGATACCCGTGAAGAGCATTGCCAGCAGTGAACCCAGTATCACATCGCCGCTTCGCCACAGTGCCGTATTCATATCCCCCGTTGGCGCACCGACAACCACCGCCAGGGTGATGCCAATCAGCAGTGCCTGATAAGGTTTTTTACCCAGCGCCAGCCAGCCGCAAAGGAACATCGCCGCCGCACACCAGAGCAACATCAAGGGCAATGAATAGAGCTCCAGCTTCAGGGCAATCAGGCCCAGAGCCGAGCCTAAGATGGTGCCGCCGATACGTTCAAATGCCCTGGGTACCACATTACCCCAGAAAGAGATTGGCCCCATAATTACCACCAGGGTGATGAGCGGCCACGTCCCTTCCGGCACATGCAGTAGGCGCACAAGCAGGAAAGTAAGGATAAACGCCAGCGCGATACGGCATCCATGCACCACGCGGTAATGACGATAGAGACGAATTTCAGACGAGGTTAATGGTTTATCGGGGCGCACACCCGCTCTCCAGCCATTGAATAAAGTCTGATTGTAACTGGTTTTCTGCCGTAGAGGGGTCTGCGGCAGAAAAACCCTTTAGATTCTATGCCTAAAGGTGACTAGCCCGCTTTGTGCTGTACCGGAATATACATTTCGATATCCCAGTAGCCGTCGGCATTACCGTCGTTCAGATAGCGTTCGAAGCAGGGTTTTGGCGCGATCTGGTAGCGGTTGTCCTCCAGCAAGCTGGCGAACAGATGATTCCAGGGCGTCGCGAAATCGTGATTTTCGACACGGGTAGTGGCAGAGGCATATTCGCCTTCGGCGACCTCGGTCAGGATCACCCCTTCGCTATTGGCAGGCAGCGTAAAATCGTCGGCGACGCGGACGACGGTGTCGCAGCGCAGTTTTTCCGCAGGCACTTCATCAGGGTTATCGTAATAGACCGCCAGCCATTCCTGTGAGGGAATGTCATGACCGTCGACCCACATAACAAGCTGTTCGAACCCTTGTTTTACCGTCTGCTCCCACGGTCCGACCAGGTGAAAACCCGCGATTTTACGTTTAGGTTGATGCGAAATGTTATAGTCCATGCTGCCTCCTTTATCACTGTATATTCATACACTATAAAGCAGTAAAAAGCGGTGTGACAAACGTGAAGTGTTTATTATGCGAGCAGACTCGCAGAGTCGCCAGTCTGCTCGCAGGCAGGTTATATTTTGTGGTGAATATAGTCGCTCAGTCGCGAGAACATCCCCCCCTTCCCGACAGGCTCAAGGGTGACCAGCGGCCAGTGCGCCACCACTTTGTCGCGATCGTATAAGGCGATTTCGCCGACGCGCTGATGCGCAGCAATCGGCGCTTCAAGCTCTTTTTTATCCAGGACATAGCGCGCTTTAATATTGGCCACTTCCGCCTTCGGCAGCGCCAGCCAGAAATCCTGATCGGTACCCAGCGCAATCTTCTCTTTATCGCCGTACCAGATACGCTCGGTTCCGACCTGCTTGCCGCTGCGCAGGATCTGCACAGTATCAAAGTTCTGCTGGCCCCAGTGCAGCAGCTTGCGCGCCTGATCTTCACGCGCTTTCGGGCTTTCGGCACCCATCACAACGGCAATAAGACGTCGCTGACCATCCACCGCAGAGGCGATCAGGTTAAAGCCGGCACCGGAGGTGTGCCCGGTTTTAAGACCATCAACATCAAGATTTTTATCCCATAACAGACCGTTACGGTTTTGCTGGGTAATACCGTTCCAGGTGAGGCTCTTCTCGCTATACATGTGATAAAACGCCGGCTCACCATGAATAATCGCGCGGGAGAGTACTGCCAGGTCGTAAGCCGAGCTGTGCTGCCCCGGCGCATCCAGGCCATGCACGGTTTCGAAATGGGTGTCGCGCAGATTCAGTTTCTGCACATAGTCGTTCATCATGTTCACAAACTGCGGCTGCCCGCCTGCCACATGATCGGCCAGCGCCACGCAGGCGTCGTTTCCGGAATCGACAATCAAACCGCGGCTTAAATCCCGTACGGTAATGCGATCGCCGGGTTTGATAAACATCAGTGAGGAACCGTCGAAAACGGGATTCCCTTTGGCCCAGGCATCGCGCCCCACGGTGACCACATCGTCGGCAGAGATGCGATGACTATCAATCGCACGGTCAACAACATAGCCGGTCATCAGCTTGGTGAGGCTGGCCGGGTTACGTTGCTGATGTTCGTTGCCCGCCGTTAAAACTTGCCCGGTCGTATAATCCATCAATACCCATGATCCTGCCTGTATAGCAGGCGGTTGCGGCGCATAATCAATCGGGTCGGCAGCCAGCGCGGATGAAATACTTACAGCGAGCAAAGAAACTGCAATAAACAGACGGCGTTTCAACGGTATATCCTCAGGTCATTTAAAATCGTTGACCTTTTTACGGAAGTTCTGATGTCGATACCTGGATAAATTGCAATGAAATGTGACAGAGCGCAGATTTTTTTGCGAGGCAGGTCCGCAATTTTCATCTTTTCGACCGCTTTTTCTTCGGCGTGCCTGAGCGGATGGTTTACTATAGAGGGTGACTTACAAACAGGATGGTATTACTGGTGTCTGACTCCGCCGCGCTGATGACGATCTATTTTTAAGCGCTTAACTGCTTATAGTCGCTACCAATATGAGATTTAACGTTTGAGTGTTTTATTAGATATATGATAAGGCACGCCGACTGGTTTTTACATTACTGATAATTATTATTCTACAGCGCTCGGTTGATAAAGCAGTCATCCGAACAATTGCTTCTGCCGCTACCATAGCCTCCTCTCCTGTTGACTCACATCGCTTGTTATGAACGCCTTATGTTAATACTGGTTTGGTGTTAGCGTGACCGTCGGCAATCTCTATGACTCCACTCGCAACGCTCAGGCAGCAACTGGCTAGCGACTGTCGCTGCTCAATATCAGGCTACTACCAGTGACTGAAAGCTAACGTAAAACTCCCTGTTTGGGTTATGGAACATGATCTAGCAGTTCTCGCCTCCATTTCGGGAGTTATAATTAAGGGTCTTTAGCTAATGCTTGATCCCCTGATTGGTTTCATACAAAGGCCTATTCCAATTGACTATAAAATCGTTGCTTAAAAAATGCAGCTTTGAAACAGTTTAGTCCCCGTTAGGTTCGCCTTTGATTACAATGTCAATGGCGCTTGGTATAGCGTAGATGTTGCCCATGTAATGCCCTACACAAATTCTCAAAATATATTCAATATCAACTGTTATAGCTGTCGATTAAGTCCAGAATGTTTGCTAAAATCTCCATTTCTCAGAATTCACTAATATCTTTGATCTTGATTATTTCAGATATTAGATGTGCGAGAAGCTCGGTAGTATGCGAATTTTCAATTTGTTGACTCACATACTGACTCAGGCTGAACTTTTTCTGCCAAAATGCTCTGAACACTCTTTGGCCACTGCGCCCGAACACCATCATTAACTAACCGGATGGAACGTTATTAGTGAGTTTTATGATGAATCACTCTTTATATTTTTTGCTTATCTTTGTTGCTTCTATTTTGTCGGTATCGATATTATTCCGTGCACATTTTTTCAGTTTTCTTGACGAAGAATCCAGCGCACCTAGCAGGGTTGTTGGTCTTGATGGCTTAAGATTTTATCTGGCTGCATTTGTTGTCTTGCATCACATTGATTGTTTTCATAGTTTCATAGATACAGGAAAGTGGGCACCATCACAATACTACCTGTGGGCACTTGGTAAGTATGGTGTAGCTTTATTTTTCATGATCACAGCATTTCTTTTTTGGGGCAAGATACGCAATAAACAAAGCATCGACTGGGCGTCACTCTACAGAGGAAGGGCACTCCGAATAGTGCCAATGGCTATATTTTCATCATTCCTTGCCGTAATAATGGTAACAATATACTCATACCAAACAGATGGATTTTTTTTCAACGTTAAAAATGTTATTCCCTGGTTTGATGCTTCTATATTTAACCTTAGACCTGATTTCACAAACTTCAAAACCCCTAAAGTTGCTATGGCTGGGGTAACATGGACTTTGAAATGGGAGTGGTTATTTTATTTCTTACTGCCTCTACTGTTCATTTTCAGAAATAAGGGCCTAGAATTCGCAATTGCCGGCTGCGCATTATGCTTTTATCTACTTCCACAGATAGATGCACAAAACGCATATATTTGGTCTTACTTCGCATTTGGAATTTTATGTAAGGAATTGTCCCTAATTGTTAAGATAAACAACAAAGTTGCCAGCTCATTAGCATTACTATCATTGCTAGTTCTTTTTGTATCTGAACCTGGTTTTTTTTCCGTCACAGGGACTCCTCTCCTCGCCTTAATTTTCCTATGCGTAACCTGCGGTTCTGATATTTTTGGCTCTTTATCTATGAAGTCAGCCAAGAGGCTTGGAACGATTAGCTATAGCATATATATAATGCAGGGACCGATATTATTCCCTTTTTTCATAATGCTTAAACAATACCAACTCCAAATGTATACACTAACGTCTGCAGCTGTAGTGGTGCTGTTATTCATTTTACTATGCGTCATATGCTGCGCTACATATGTTTGGATTGAGAAAAGATTCATGAATGGCTTTTCTAAAAACATCACAGCCGAGGCTCGATATTAAAAGCGCTACTCTATGACGCGTTGTTTCCACTCACGCAAATGGAGCAAAAAATATTCGCAGGCTGCTTAAAATGGACCTATCCGCATAAGAGCCTGCGCTATCACTTAATCTTAGAAGTTACTTATGGCGCTTGCATCGGCCATATCAGCAGAGACATTTCATATCGACCCGATAATTTCCTGGAATATAAATCATGGCACTACAATCATTTACGTTAAAAGAAAAATGATGGATGATATTAACTCCTGCATTCAATAAGCGCTAATACCTAGAGGGTATGTCATAAGTGTTCTCAACAACCGTCATCTCTTCTTCAACAATTTTCATAGCCCTTATAACAAAAAGTTAACACGCCATTTTCTATATAATCAGAGGTAGAGAAATCCTGAAATTTTTAATCAAAGTCAACCCACCTCATTTTATGAATATAATATATCTACATGCCATCTGAAAGACCGAATCAAAGGTCGGTTAACATCTAATTAGCTGAATATATTTTCAGTTTCACTCACCTTATTCATAAGCATTTTAAACACTAGCCCTTTATAATAAAGCATTAAATGGAGTGGTTTATATATCTTATTGCTTAATTAACCAGCCTCCCCTCAAGAGACAAAAGCAACAGAAAGCAAGGATACAATGAACATATGCAAGTGATGATTATTAATATTGAGAAACCTTTAAATCCAGTAATAAATTTCAAATATAGATTAAAGCACGGTCATTACTTTTTTTACACCAATCTTGTAAGGGTTATTTTTTGAGGATTAGCGATATCTTAAATGTAAAAAACGCTCATCACACGAATACAACCAGTTGAACACTGTGTAAACTTATTCGGAGCAATCCCTCCTGACAGCAGGCATGAACTATCTCAGCAGTATTCGTCGCTATTAGCATTAGCTTTTGTTATCTAATAAAACAGCTGGCAATATGCCTTTATAACAAGTTCCGGCTGGATTCCCCATACTATAGAATACTTTGTTGGGCAAGCTAATCAAGCCTTTTATATATAAAAAATACATTTTCATACCATCCTCATAAGTATTTATCAGCGAGGTAACATTAATAGTAAACTGGTAAATAATCATAGCCCTTGTATGAGAAGAATTTTGACATAATTCCGAATCAGAAATCGAGGCGTTATGTATGCGGTTCTGCGCCAATGAGATAACGGTCTCGCATTTAAGTAGTAATCTGCAGAGCCTCTTGAGTTCAAAAGATTGGTATATATTAATAACACCCCACCGAGATTTCCCTTTCCATTAATGCCAATATCGAAATCGGGTCATTCACTATAAATGTGGCCTCAAGCCCAATCAGCATCGGCACTTCTTGTGGACCCGATTATGGTTTACCATTACTGGGATGCTGAATAAGTTGCGATGCCTATAGATAATATTTGGTACGCTCGAACGAGTGGTTTGGTTTGGTACGTTTCCTGTACGCTCAATCACATGGACATCGAGGCATTTTAAACGTTCGTGGACAAACTCAGGTGTAGAAAGGGTTGTTTTTCGAATGGTAACAGGCAGTTAATAAACGAATTTGGATAATGTGAAACAATGGCAGATACCGATAAACAACCTACCTTCCTTTTCCACGATTACGAAACCTTTGGTACCAGCCCGTCGCTGGACCGCCCTGCCCAGTTTGCAGCTATCCGAACCGATGCCGACTTCAACATTATCGGCGAGCCGGAAGTGTTCTGGTGCAAACCAGCAGACGATTATCTGCCTCAACCCGGCGCAGTGATGGTGACAGGCATTACGCCGCAGGAAGCTCGCGCTAAAGGGGTTACCGAAGCGGAGTTTGCCCGCCGTATTCACGATCTGTTTACCGTACCCAATACCTGCGTGGTGGGTTATAACAACGTGCGCTTCGATGATGAAGTGACGCGCAACATTTTCTACCGCAACTTCTACGATCCTTACGCCTGGAGCTGGCAAAATCGCAACTCCCGCTGGGACCTGCTGGATGTGATGCGCGCATGCTACGCCCTGCGTCCGCAGGGGATTAACTGGCCTGAAAACGATGAAGGGCTGCCCAGTTTTCGACTTGAGCATCTAACCCGTGCTAACGGTATCGAACACAGTAACGCCCACGATGCGATGGCGGATGTTTACGCCACCATTGCCATGGCAAAGCTGGTGAAAGCGCAGCAGCCGAAGCTGTTCGATTATCTGCTGAGCCACCGCAGTAAGCAGAAACTGACTACCCTCATCGACGTCCCGCAAATGAAACCCCTGGTCCATGTCTCGGGGATGTTTGGCGCCTGGCGGGGTAACACCAGCTGGGTAGCCCCTCTGGCCTGGCACCCGGAAAACCGTAACGCGGTGATTATGGTAGACCTGGCGGGGGACATCTCTCCCCTGCTGGATCTGGATAGCGATACTCTGCGCGAGCGGCTGTATACGCCTAAAGATGCACTGGGCGACGAGTCCGCCGTGCCGGTGAAGCTACTGCACGTCAATAAATGCCCGGTACTGGCGCAGGCCAATACCCTGCGTCCGGAAGATGCTGACCGGCTGGGTATCGACCGTCAGCGCTGTCTGGATAATCTGAAGGTGCTTCGCGAGAATCCCCAGGTGCGTGAGAAAGTGGTGGCAATTTTCGCCGAAGCCGAACCTTTCACGCCATCAGATAACGTGGATGCCCAGCTTTATAACGGCTTCTTCAGCGATGCGGACCGTGCGGCAATGAACATCGTACTGCAAACCGAACCACGTAATCTGCCCGCGCTGGATTTGACCTTTGCCGATGCGCGTATAGAGAAGCTTATCTTTAATTACCGTGCCCGTAACTTTCCCGGCACGCTGGATGAAGACGAGCAGGCGCGCTGGCTGCAGCATCGTCGCAACGTCTTTACGCCTGAGTTCTTGCAGGCTTACGCCCAGGAGCTGGAGATGCTCTACGGTCAGTATGAAGGTAATAACGAGAAGCTTGGGCTACTGAAGGCGCTTTATCAATACGCCCAGGAGATCGTCTGATTACGCCCTCCCGCGGCCGGGAGGGCGTTTGGCTCAGGACTTCTGAACGGTGATGCTCCACGCGGCATCACCCACCTGCTGATAATCTGTGATCGCGTGCCCCTCTTCTGCCGCCCACTGTGGGATGGCTTCTGTCGCCTGCGTGCAGTCGAATTCGATAATCAATTCATCACCGCTGGCCATCTCAGCCAGCGCGGCTTTTGCTTCAATCAGTGGAAACGGGCAAACCTGCGTCACCACATCCAGTTTTTTAATCGCCATAACAGCTCCTGTTATTCATCAGGCCGTCGCAGCCGCAAGTTTCGCTTTGCGTTGCGGACGGACATATAAAAACCATGACGCAGTCCATACGCCAAGGATCATAAAGGCCAGACCAATCCAGCCCTGCCAGGTCATCATCGCCGTCATGACTAGGCCATTGCCGATAGAGCAACCACCGGCCATACTGGCGCCTACTCCCATCAGCATGCCACCCAGGCCGCTGCGTAGCGTGGTTTGCGCATCTGCGGCGCGTACACGAAACTCGCGGCTGGCCTTCGCGGCAATAAAGGAACCCAGGAAAATCCCCAGCACCAGGAAGACGCCCCAGTTCAGGAACTTGCTCTGTCCGGCTACCAGGAACTGCAGAATATTGGCTGTCGGGGAAGTCACCCCTAAACCGAACATACGCCCTGTCGCCTCGCTCAGTGGCCACGCCAGCAGCGCGATCAAACCAATGAGAACGGCGGTGACAAAGGGATGCCAGCGCTTTTCAAACAGCAAGTGAGCAAGACCGGTACGGCGCGGCGGCAATGACGCGACCTTAAGCTTAGGTTTACGCAGTTCTTTGCTTACAGCCCAGAGCGTGACCACCAGTAACAGCGCTATCAACGGCCAGACGGAGAAACCAAAGGTCTCGGCAATAGAGTTGTGCCCGGTACTGTAAGTTTTTAGCACCTGATTGAGGCCATCCGCATGGGGTGAACGCATTACCGCGCTCAGCAGCATATAGGTGAAGAGCGCAATCCAGCTGCCGATCAACCCTTCGCCAGCGCGATACCAGGTTCCGGTGGCACAGCCGCCTGCATAGACGATACCCAGGCCAAAGATATAGCCCCCCACTACGGTACCAAGCCATGGAAAGGTGCCGGCATCATACTGCACCAGTCCCATCTGAATGAGCGCAAATACGCCCAGACTCTGGATGGAGATAGCAATTAAGAGGGCATAAAACATGCGGTTGTTTTTCGCAATGTACATGTCGCGAAAACCGCCGGTGAGACAGAACCGCCCACGCTGCATAACAAAACCCAGCAGCGCGCCGCAGAACAGTCCGCTAAAGATCATAGAGAGCATAATTATTAATAAGCCAGCAAAACATCAGGAGGCAAATTATTAATGACTCGCCGGGCAGGGACAAATAACCAAATGTTCCTGGTTAGAACCTTTAGTTATTTCAGATATAAAAAAACCGGAGGCGATGTCTCCGGTTTTTGTTATTCAACGCTATCGATTATGCAACGTCTTCGTACTGCGGTACCGGGTTGCGGAAGCTTTTGGTCACGCAAGCCAGATAAACCAGACCGATACCACCCCAGATCAGACCCAGAACCATGGAGCTCTCTTCCAGATTAACCCACAGTGCACCCACAGTCAGGGCACCACAAACTGGCAGAATCAGGTAGTTAAAGTGGTCTTTCAACGTCTTGTTACGCTTCTCACGGATCCAGAACTGCGAGATAACCGAGAGGTTAACGAAGGTAAAGGCTACCAGCGCACCGAAGTTGATCAGCGCGGTTGCGGTTACCAGGTCAAAGTTGATGGCCAGCAGTGCGATCGCACCGACCAGCAGCACGTTCCATGCCGGGGTACGCCATTTCGGATGAACATAACCGAAGAAGCGCGTCGGGAACACACCATCGCGGCCCATCACGTACATCAGACGAGAAACCCCTGCGTGTGCAGCCATACCGGATGCCAGAACGGTCACGCTGGAGAAGATCAGCACGCCCCACTGGAAGGTTTTACCCGCAACGTACAGCATGATTTCTGGCTGTGACGCGTCCGGATCTTTAAAGCGAGAGATATCCGGGAAGTACAGCTGCAGGAAGTAGGAAGCACCGATAAAGATCAGGCCGCCAATCAACGCCGTCAGGAAGATGGCACGCGGAATCACGCGCTCTGCGTCTTTGGTCTCTTCAGACAACGAGGAGATACCATCGAAGCCGAGGAACGAGAAGCAGAGAATGGTCGCGCCGGTAATCATCGGCACAACGTGCGCCCCTTCAGACCAGAACGGACGGGTGCTGGTGAGCGTACCTGCCCCTTCACCGTGGGAAACGCCATAAATGATCAGACCCACGATAACCGCCACAATACCCATCTGCAGAATAACGATCAGGGTATTGAAGTTAGCCACGGTTTTGATGCTGCGCAGGTTAGAGATGGTCATAAAGGCCACCAGCGCCACAACGAAAATCCACGACGGTATAGAAGGTACCAGCGCTTCGAAGTAAATTTTAGCCAGCAGAATGTTGATCATCGGCATGAACAGGTAGTCCAGCAGAGATGACCAGCCCACCATAAAGCCAACAGCCGGGCTAATGGATTTCTGAGCATAGGTGTATGCAGAGCCTGCAGACGGGAAACGGCGAACCAGTTTACCGTAGCTCAGCGCTGTAAAGAGAATCGCGACCAGCGCAAAGGCGTATGCCGTTGCAACGTGACCGTCAGTAAGGCCTGATACGATACCGAATGTATCGAACAGCGTCATCGGCTGCATGTAGGCAAGGCCCATCATAACAACCGGAATCAACGTAAGGGTTTTACGTAATTCCACGCGAGAGGTGTTTGGAGTTGCGTTATGCGACATAGTTAATCTCCTTTACGGTGATAACCGCCACGTAAGCGAAAAATTGCCCCATTTCGTTTATTCCTCAGCGACAACAACTGTCGGATTTTAGTAAATATCTATCCGGTACGAAGCCCGGCCTCTTGGTTTTAGTTTCGTTTCGTACATGCAAAAAAAAATAACCGACGCCTTTTATATCGTCGATTATTCATTTGTTTGCAGCGGCGGCATTTTGCCCCATCTGCTGGCAGTAATGCAATAGATTGCGAAGGCATGCAAAACTTTATTTGATCTAACTGGCTGATTTTTCGACGCCAGCTGCTGCATAAACTGCAGCAATAGCACTATTTGCTAAAATCTCTTGCCGCCACCATGCACTGGCAAGCCCCGCAGTTTGCTCATTCCAGCCTATCCATACCGACTCATCACTGGTCTGTGCTAAAACCTGCTTTTCTATTAGCGCTCCGCTTTCTATAAAGCGCTGGGCTAAATAGCGAGGCAGATAACCGCAACCGAGGCCGTTTATTTGCAGTTCGAGTTTAGTTTTAAAGTCAAAGACGGTGATGGCCTCTTGATCGTCGAGCAGCTGAGACGAAACCGCACAGCCAGGCAAACTATTATCTCCCACCACGATAGCGCGGTAATTTTTAATAACGCGTCGGTTAATAGGTTCGGCTTCCTGAGCCAGGGGGTGATGTGGCGCCACCACGAAGACCTGCTCCAGTTTACCAAGACAGGCAAAGCCAAAGGCACTGAGCTGGGGAGGTTCATGGAGTGCACCGACGATAATGTCCGCCCGGCCCTGAATTAGTGCCTCCCAGGACCCGGCCAGCACGCCGTTGATAAATTTCAGCCGCGTGACGCTATGGCGCGCATAAAAAGCCTCGATCAGCGGGGCCAGTAACGAAAACGGAAAGGTATCATCCACGCCAATGACCAGTTCATTTTCCCATCCCTGGTGCAGTTTAATGGCCTGTTTTTCCAGCTCACGCACGGCGTGCAGTACATCCCGCCCTTTCTCCAGCAGCATTTGCCCGGTACGGGTAAAGCGGGCGCGGTGCCCGGTACGATCGAGGATCTGGATATTGAGATCGCTTTCCAGCTTGTGCACGGTATAGCTGAGCGCCGAGGGCGTTTTAAACAGTTTTGCCGACGCAGCGGCAAAACTGCCCTCTTTTTCCAGCGCATCGAGGATGATAAGAACATCCAGCAGTGGTTTCATGCTTCCCCCTTGTGGCGCAATTGCCTCCGCGGGCTGCATCACTCCATCGGCATAACCAGCGGATCGGGAAATTGATACTCAAATCCCAGTTCGTGACAGATACGGTTACCATCAATCACTTTGCCTTTTCTTTCGCCCTGCGCATCGTGGAAATGCGGAGGTTCCAGACCAAGCTGACGCGCCATAACCGGGTAGAAGGTGCTACGAGCGGGATGAGAGGGCGCACATATATTATAGATGTGTCCGCCTTTTGGAGCCTGCAAAAGCAGGGTAATTGCCGCGATGACATCTTCAAGATGCACAAGATTAACGCCATGTTGCCCGTCCGGCGCCGTTTTCCCCGCAAAGAAACGACCCGGGTGACGCCCCGGCCCGACCAGGCCGGCAAGACGCAGGATATCAACCTGTGTACCCGGTAAATTGTGCAGCCAGTCCTCCAGGTCTTTTAATACCCGTCCGCTCGCGGTGACCGGCGCGCGCGGACTGTCCTCTTTTACCGTTCCTTCGGTATCGCCATAGACCGAGGTTGAACTGGTAAAGATAATGCGTGGAATATCATGGGCCAGGGCGCTGTCGACAATCTCCTGCATCGCCTGCAGGTAGAATCCGTCTCCCGGTCCGGTTCGGCGGGCGGGCAGCGTAATGACCAGCGCGTCGACATTCATCAGCGTATCCAGATCGTCGGCATCGCAGATAAGCTCTGGCTCCAGGCGCAATTCGACCCCTTCGATACCGCACATCCGCGCGGCTTCCACGCCGTCTGCGGTGGTTTTGCTGCCCGTCACCTGCCAGCCTCGTGCCGTTAATGACATCGCCAGCGGCATCCCTAACCACCCTAAACCGACAATTGCGACCTTTTTCATCCGTCTTCTCCTGACATTTACGCGTCTCTGTTAAGGCTACGCCAGCCGTCCGGAACTGACAATTCATAGCTACAATATGAAATGAATTAATGATTAAAAAAAGCCCTTGCTTTCAGTGACACAAGTGGTTTAGGTTAAAAGACATCACATGAATAAGCATTCATCGAGAATTTTATGACACGCGTTCCATTTAAACACCACCATCATCACCATCATCCTGACTAGTCTTTCAGGCGATGTGTGCTGGAAGACATTCAGATCTTCCAGTGGTGCATGAACGCGAGAAAAGCCCCCGGAAGATCTTCTTCCGGGGGCTTTTTTTTGGATCGTATTCAGACAGGTTAAAACAGGATCACGAGGAACCAACAATGTTAGATAATTCACGTTTACGCATAGCTATTCAGAAATCAGGCCGTTTGAGCGATGATTCACGCGAACTTCTGGCGCGCTGCGGCATTAAGATTAACCTGCACACACAGCGCCTGATCGCGCTGGCAGAGAATATGCCGATTGATATTCTGCGCGTACGTGATGACGATATTCCAGGCCTGGTGATGGATGGCGTGGTGGATCTGGGCATTATTGGCGAGAACGTGCTGGAAGAAGAGCTACTGACTCGCCGTGCGCAGGGTGAGGATCCGCGTTACTTTACGCTACGTCGTCTGGACTTCGGCGGTTGCCGCCTGTCGCTGGCAACCCCGGCTGACGAAGCCTGGGACGGCCCGGCCTCCCTCAACGGTAAGCGCATCGCCACCTCTTATCCGCACCTGCTGAAGCGTTACCTCGACCAGAAAGGGGTGCAATTTAAATCCTGTCTGTTGAATGGTTCAGTTGAGGTCGCGCCGCGCGCCGGACTGGCCGATGCCATCTGTGACCTGGTTTCCACCGGTGCGACCCTCGAGGCTAATGGCCTGCGTGAAGTGGAAGTCATGTTCCGTTCAAAAGCCTGTCTGATTCAGCGCGATGGCGAGATGCCTGATGCCAAACAGCAGTTGATTGACCGCCTGCTGACCCGTATCCAGGGCGTTATCCAGGCGCGTGAATCCAAATACATCATGATGCACGCCCCGACCGAGCGTCTGGACGAAGTGATTGCCCTGCTGCCGGGTGCCGAGCGCCCAACCATTCTTCCGCTGGCAGGCGATCAGCAGCGCGTAGCAATGCACATGGTGAGCAGCGAAACCCTCTTCTGGGAAACTATGGAAAAACTGAAATCGCTGGGTGCCAGCTCTATCCTGGTGCTGCCTATTGAGAAGATGATGGAGTAATGCCCATGAGCTTTAACACAATCATCGACTGGAATAGCTGTAGTGCCGCGCAGCAAAAAGAATTACTGATGCGCCCGGCGATCTCCGCCTCCGACAGCATTACCCGTACCGTTGCGGAGATTCTCGAAAACGTCAAAAAACGTGGCGATGACGCACTGCGTGAATACAGTGCTAAGTTCGATAAAACCGAGGTGCGTGCCCTGAAGGTCAGTGCGGAAGAGATTGATGCCGCCAGCGCGCGCCTGAGCGATGAACTGAAGCAGGCGATGGCCGTTGCTGTAAAGAATATCGACACCTTCCACACGGCGCAGAAACTGCAAAACGTCGATATCGAAACCCTGCCAGGCGTGCGCTGCCAGCAGGTAACCCGCCCGATTGACTCCGTCGGCCTTTATATCCCGGGGGGCTCAGCCCCTCTCTTTTCTACCGTATTAATGCTGGCGACCCCGGCACGCATTGCGGGTTGCCATAAAGTGGTGCTCTGTTCTCCTCCGCCGATTGCCGATGAGATCCTCTATGCCGCACAGCTGTGCGGCGTGCAGGAAATCTTCAACGTGGGTGGCGCGCAGGCTATCGCAGCGCTGGCGCTGGGCACCGATTCGATTCCTCGCGTGGATAAGATCTTTGGCCCTGGCAATGCCTTCGTGACCGAAGCCAAGCGCCAGGTGAGCCAGCGTCTGGACGGCGCGGCCATTGATATGCCTGCCGGCCCTTCTGAAGTGCTGGTGATCGCCGACAGCGGTGCCACGCCTGACTTTGTTGCCTCCGATCTGCTGTCGCAGGCAGAGCACGGCCCCGATTCTCAGGTGATCTTACTGACGCCGGATGCGGGCATGGCACAACGCGTGGGCGAAGCCGTAGAGCGCCAGCTGGCCGACCTCCCCCGTGCAGAGACGGCCCGCCAGGCGTTATCTGCCAGCCGTCTGATTGTGGCCAGCGACCTGGCCCAGTGCGTGGCGATCTCTAACCTCTACGGACCTGAGCACCTGATCATTCAGACCCGCAACGCCCGTGACCTGGTCGACAGCATTACCAGCGCTGGTTCGGTGTTTCTGGGCGACTGGTCACCCGAATCCGCTGGCGATTACGCCTCGGGGACGAACCACGTGCTGCCAACCTATGGTTATACCGCTACCTGCTCCAGCCTGGGACTGGCAGATTTCCAGAAACGGATGACTGTGCAGGAACTCTCTCGTGAAGGCTTCGCCTCCCTGGCGGCGACCATCGAAACCCTCGCCGCTGCAGAACGCCTGACCGCCCATAAGAATGCCGTTACGCTGCGCGTTGCAGCCCTGAAGGAGCAAGCATGAACATTGAAGAGCTGGCCCGCGACAACGTCCGCGCGCTGACCCCGTATCAGTCTGCTCGTCGTCTGGGCGGAAGCGGCGATGTCTGGCTGAATGCCAATGAATTCCCAACACCTGTGGAGTATCCCCTCACCCAACAAACGCTCAACCGCTATCCGGAATGCCAGCCAAAGGCGGTTATTGAAAATTATGCCGCTTACGCCGGCGTAAAGCCGGAGCAGGTGCTGGTTAGCCGGGGCGCTGACGAAGGCATCGAACTGCTGATTCGCGCGTTCTGTGAACCAGGCAAGGACGCGGTGCTCTACTGCCCGCCAACCTACGGTATGTATAGCGTGAGCGCCGAAACCTTCAACGTGGAACTGCGCAAAGTAGCTGCCCGCGACGACTGGCAGCTCGATTTGCAGGCTATCGCTGATAATCTGGATGGCGTGAAGGTGGTGTTTGTCTGCAGCCCGAATAATCCGACCGGGCAACTGATCAATCCGCAGGATATCCGCACCCTGCTGGAGATGACTCGCGGGAAAGCACTGGTGGTGGCAGACGAAGCTTATATCGAGTTTTGCCCGCAGGCGACGCTGGCAGGCTGGCTGGATGAGTATCCGCACCTGGTTATCTTGCGTACATTATCGAAAGCCTTCGCCCTCGCCGGGCTGCGCTGCGGATTTACTCTGGCCAATAAACCGGTAATTGACCTGCTGATGAAGGTCATCGCACCCTATCCGCTCTCTACGCCAGTTGCTGATATCGCGGCCCAGGCGCTGGCTCCGCAGGGCATTAACGCGATGCGTGACCGCGTGGCGCAGATCCTTGTTGAACGTCAGTACCTGGTGAACGCTTTAAAGTCCATTCCCTGCGTTGAACAGGTATTCGATTCGGAAACGAACTACATCCTGGTGCGCTTTACCGCCTCCAGCTCAGTATTTAAATCTTTGTGGGATCAGGGCATTATCTTACGGGATCAAAATAAACAACCTTCTCTGAGCGGCTGCCTGCGCATCACCATCGGCACCCGTGAAGAGAGCCAGCGCGTTATCGACGCCCTGAATGCGGAGAAAGTATGAGCCAGAAGACCCTCTTTATCGATCGTGACGGCACCCTTATTTCGGAGCCCCCCAGCGATTATCAGGTCGATCGTTTCGACAAACTGGCCTTTGAAGCCGACGTGATCCCTACTCTGCTGAAGCTGCAGAAAGCCGGTTTCAAACTGGTGATGATCACCAATCAGGATGGGCTGGGTACCGTCAGCTTCCCGCAGGCAGACTTTGACGGCCCGCATAACCTGATGATGCAGATCCTCTCCTCGCAGGGGGTGGTGTTCGATGACGTGCTTATCTGTCCGCACCTGCCAGCGGATAATTGCGAATGCCGTAAGCCGAAGGTCAAGCTGGTAGAGCAGTATCTGGCAGACGCGGTACTCGATAAGGCTAACAGCTATGTCATCGGCGACCGCGCCACCGACATTCAGCTGGCGGAGAATATGGGTATCGCTGGCCTGCGTTACAACGCTAACGACCTTAACTGGGCCATGATTGGCGAACAACTCACGAAACGCGACCGCTACTCTCACGTTGAGCGTAATACCAAAGAGACGCAAATTGATGTGAAGGTCTGGCTGGATCGCGAAGGCGGTAGCAAAATCCACACCGGCGTCGGTTTTTTTGACCATATGCTGGATCAGATCTGTACTCACGCCGGTTTTCGCATGGAGATCGCCGTTAAAGGTGACCTTTATATTGACGATCACCACACCGTCGAAGATACCGGTCTGGCGTTGGGCGAAGCCCTCAAGCTGGCGCTGGGGGACAAGCGTGGCATCAACCGCTTTGGTTTTGTGCTGCCCATGGATGAGTGTCTGGCACGCTGTGCCCTCGACATTTCGGGTCGGCCGCACCTGGAATACAAAGCCGATTTTACCTATCAGCGCGTCGGCGACCTGAGCACAGAGATGGTCGAGCACTTCTTCCGTTCACTCTCCTACACCATGGGTGTAACCCTACACCTGAAAACCAAAGGGAAGAACGATCACCACCGCGTAGAGAGCTTGTTCAAAGCCTTCGGCCGTACGCTGCGCCAGGCTATTCGTGTGGAAGGTGACGCCCTGCCGTCGTCGAAGGGAGTGCTGTGATGAATGTGGTGATCCTTGATACCGGCTGCGCCAACCTGAACTCGGTAAAATCGGCCATCGCCCGCCACGGTTATGACCCCGTGGTGAGCCGTGATGCCGATATTGTGCTGCGCGCCGACAAACTGTTTTTACCCGGCGTGGGCACCGCCCAGGCCGCGATGGACCAGATCCACGAGCGTGAGTTAGTTGAACTCATCAAAGCCTGCACCCAACCGGTATTGGGTATCTGCCTCGGCATGCAGCTTCTGGGTCGCCGTAGCGAAGAGAGTAACGGCGTGGATTTGCTGGATATTATCGAGCAGGACGTCCCCAAGATGACCGACCACGGTCTGCCTTTGCCGCATATGGGCTGGAACCGCGTCTACCCGAAAGCGGGTAATCGCCTGTTCCAGGGCATTGAGGATGGCGCCTATTTCTACTTTGTGCACAGTTACGCCATGCCAGTGAACACTTACACCATTGCCCAGTGCCAATACGGCGAAGCATTTACCGCAGCGGTGCAGAAAGATAACTTCTATGGCGTGCAGTTCCACCCGGAGCGGTCGGGTGCCGCAGGCGCACAGCTGCTGAAAAACTTCCTGGAGATGTAATGATTATTCCAGCATTAGATTTGATTGACGGCA
This sequence comes from Leclercia sp. UBA5958, assembly GCF_002430365.1. Classification (NCBI taxonomy): domain Bacteria; kingdom Pseudomonadati; phylum Pseudomonadota; class Gammaproteobacteria; order Enterobacterales; family Enterobacteriaceae; genus Leclercia; species Leclercia sp. UBA5958. The sequence continues at coordinate 76,651 of NZ_DJCE01000011.1, forward strand.
CCGTTGTTCGTCTGCACCAGGGCGACTACGGCCAGCAGCGCGATTATGGCAAGGATCCGCTGCCGCGTTTGCAAGATTATGCCGCTCAGGGGGCTGAAGTACTGCACCTTGTAGACCTGACCGGCGCAAAAGATCCCACCAAACGCCAGATCTCCCTCCTGACAAAACTGGTTGCCGGCGTGAACGTGCCGGTGCAGGTCGGTGGTGGCGTACGTACTGAAGAAGATGTGGCGGCGTTGCTTAACGCGGGCGTGGCGCGCGTGGTGGTCGGTTCTACTGCGGTAAAAGATCCCGAAACGGTGAAAGGTTGGTTTCGTCGCTTTGGCGCTGACGCGCTGGTGTTAGCGCTGGACGTACGTATTGACGACCAGGGCACGAAGCAGGTGGCAGTAAGCGGCTGGCAGGAAAACTCCGGCGTCACCCTGGAAGCTCTGGTGGATACCTATCTCCCGGTTGGTCTAAAGCATGTCCTTTGCACGGATATCTCCCGGGATGGCACCCTCGCGGGCTCGAACGTCTCGCTGTACGAAGAAGTCTGTGCCCGTTATCCGCAGGTGGCGTTCCAGTCCTCAGGTGGTATTGGTGAGCTGGATGATATTGCTGCCCTGCGTGGGACAGGCGTGCGTGGCGTGATCGTAGGACGCGCCCTGCTGGAAGAGAAATTTACGGTGACGGAGGCAATTCAATGCTGGCAAAACGGATAATTCCCTGCCTCGACGTACGCGATGGTCAGGTGGTAAAGGGGGTGCAGTTCCGCAACCACGAGATCATCGGCGACATCGTCCCGCTGGCCAAACGCTATGCCGATGAAGGCGCGGATGAGCTGGTCTTTTACGATATTACGGCCTCCAGCGATGGCCGCGTGGTGGATAAAAGCTGGGTGGCACGCGTCGCGGAAGTGATTGATATTCCGTTCTGCGTGGCGGGAGGCATCAAGTCGGCAGAGGATGCTGCAAAAATCCTCTCCTTCGGCGCTGATAAAATTTCGATCAACTCCCCTGCCCTGGCAGAGCCGGAGCTAATCACCCGTCTGGCGGATCGCTTTGGCGTACAGTGCATTGTGGTGGGGATTGATACCTGGTTTGATGAAGCCACCGGCAAATATCATGTTAACCAATATACCGGCGATGAGAGCCGCACCCGGGTGACGCAGTGGGAGACCCTCGACTGGGTGCAGGAGGTGCAAAAACGCGGAGCGGGCGAAATCGTACTGAATATGATGAACCAGGACGGCGTACGCAACGGGTATGACCTGGCACAGCTGAGCAAAGTTCGCGCCGTGTGCAACGTGCCGCTGATCGCTTCTGGCGGTGCCGGAACGATGGAGCATTTCCTGGAAGCCTTCCGCGACGCTAATGTCGACGGTGCGCTGGCCGCATCGGTGTTTCACAAGCAGATAATTAATATTGGTGAGTTAAAAACGTTCCTGGCGGACCAGGGCGTGGAGATACGGGTATGTTAACAGAGCAACAACGCGCGCAGCTGGACTGGGAAAAAACCGCCGGCCTGTTGCCGGTCGTGGTACAGCACGCGGTATCGGGCGAAGTGCTAATGCTGGGGTATATGAATCAGGATGCCCTGCAGCAGACCCTCTCCACCGGTAAAGTGACTTTTTTCTCACGTACTAAACAGCGTTTATGGACCAAAGGTGAAACCTCGGGCCATTTCCTGAATGTGGTGAGCATCACGCCGGACTGTGATAACGATACCCTGCTGGTGCTGGTTAACCCTATCGGCCCAACCTGCCATCTGGGTACCAGCAGTTGCTTTGGTGAGGCCAGCCACCAGTGGCTGTTTTTATATCAGCTGGAGCAACTTTTAGCAGAACGTAAAACGGCCGACCCGGATAGCTCGTATACCGCCAAACTTTACGCCAGCGGTACCAAACGTATCGCGCAGAAAGTGGGAGAAGAAGGTGTAGAAACCGCTCTCGCTGCGACGGTACATGACCGCGACGAACTGACCAATGAAGCCTCTGATTTGATGTATCACCTGCTGGTGCTGCTTCAGGATCAGGAGCTGGATTTAACGACGGTTATTGAAAACTTGCGTAAAAGACACAAATAAAAAAACCGGGGAAACCCGGTTTTTTTTGCTTAATGAATCATCACGCTTTCTGATGGTAATTTCGTAGTGCGTTCCGGCCGAGGACAAAACCAGAGCCGATCAGACCGCCGAGGAGCACGGCCAGGATAACCGTAATACTGCGCTTAGGACTGTCGCGATGGATAGACAGGTCTGGCTTCATAACATAGCGATAGCCATGAATGGATGTCGGCTCAATCTTGAGCTTTTCAATATCCAGCAGGCGCTGCTTGTTCTGGTAGTAGTCATTCGCAAAGGTCAATGGGCGTGAAGACTCGCGTTGCACCATCGCCGACAAGGCATCGGTCCCCAGCAGGAACATGCTGTCCTGAGTAACATCCTGCGTCTGCTGGATCTGCGGTTTGGTTACGTTGGCCGCTTCAGCATATTTGAGCGCTTCGCTAATCTGGCTGATGCGCAGGTCTTTCTGCTCTTGCGCAATCTCTTCCTGGTTTTCAATCGAGGTCTTCAGGGTCGCAACCTGCTGCTCAATGTTATCTTTGAGATCGCTGAACAGTTCTTTACCGATCTGCTCATCAATCTCCTGAATGTATACAGCGAGCTGCTTTTGCGCGGCTTTCGCCGAATCACTCACATAGCTAACCTTAAGAGGTACAGGCTGGCCTTTAACCACCGGCTCGATGATCAGTTTTTCCGGCTCTTCTTTATTCTCCAGGGTGCCGGCTAAAGCTGAAATTGCAGCATTATAACGGTTGAATACGTTAGACTGGATATCTTGCAGGCGGGGTGCAGAATTGCCATAAAGTACATTTAATGCAGTGCTGTAGGTACCGATTTGAGCTGAATCAGGCTGAGTGATAATTGAAGAGGAGGACCATTGCTCGTTGGCAAGCATCAGATACGCGCCAGCGATAACGATAGCAATGGCAACAAACGCAGCGATCAACCATTTTCCACGCCAGAGCTGTAGTGCAAGATCAATTAAATCAATCTGTTCCGGGTCATTGCGTCGTGAGACCACGTTGTTGTTATTGTACGTCATATAATCCTTAACAATGAAAAAACCACAAGGCAGAACGTTATTAATACAGTTTATCGGTTATTGCATTAATTTCTATAGGAAATCGACGAAGCATAAAGAAATGAGTCCTACATATCCGAAACTTTTACGCAGTTTCAGATTGCCTTTTCGGAATGAATTTTTCCTACAGTTAGCCTGATAAAAGCTATTGCAACATAAGAAAAATGCCCGGACAAGCCGGGCAATCAAGGTTTTCAGTCATTGCCAAAGAGATCGCGGGTGTAGACCTTGTCGGCAACGTCGATAAGCTCTTCTGCCATACGGTTAGAGATAATGACATCGGCTTCTTCTTTGAAAGCCTCCAGATCACGAACCACACGGGAATTAAAGAATGAATCTTCCTGCATTACGGGCTCGTAAATGATGACCGGAATACCTTTCGCCTTGATACGTTTCATAATCCCTTGAATAGAAGACGCACGGAAGTTATCGGAACCACTCTTCATGATCAAACGATAGATACCGACCACTTTTGGCTGGCGCGCCAGAATGGAATCGGCAATAAAGTCTTTACGTGTGCGGTTTGCATCCACGATGGCCGAAATGATGTTGTTTGGCACCGATTGGTAGTTAGCCAGCAGCTGCTTCGTATCTTTTGGCAAGCAATAGCCACCGTAGCCAAAAGAGGGATTGTTATAGTGATTGCCAATCCGCGGGTCGAGACAAACCCCTTCAATGATCTGCCTGGTATTCAGCCCCAAGCTCTCGGCATAGCTGTCGAGCTCGTTGAAGTAGGCAACGCGCATGGCCAGGTAGGTGTTGGCAAAGAGTTTGATCGCTTCGGCTTCGGTGGCATCCGTAAACAGCACTTCAATATCTTTCTTAATCGCCCCTTCCTGAAGCAAAGCAGCGAATCGCTCTGCACGTTCTGAACGCTCGCCAATGACGATTCGTGAAGGATGGAGATTGTCATACAAAGCCCTCCCCTCACGCAGGAATTCAGGAGAAAAGATGACGTTATCAATTCCCATCTTCTCTTTAATCGACTGCGTAAAACCTACCGGGATGGTCGATTTTATGATCATTACCGCATTTGGGTTGATCGCTGTGACATCTTTAATAACCGCTTCAACGCTGGAAGTATTGAAATAGTTAGTCTTCGGGTCATAGTCAGTAGGAGTTGCAATGATGACGTAATCGGCATTTCGATAAGCATCTTGCTTGTCCGTAGTGGCACGGAAATTGAGTGGCTTAGTGGTTAAATACTCCTGAATCTCTTTATCCACGATTGGCGACACTTTTTGGTTAAGCATATCAACCTTCGCCTGCACGATATCCAGCGCTACCACTTCGTGGTGCTGCGCAATCAGAATCCCATTCGAGAGACCGACATAACCTGTTCCGGAGATAGTTATTTTCATTCGTTTAACGTCTTAATTGGTAAGAATCTGGAGGCGAAACAACGCCAGCGCAATATACAACTGTTGGGGTTTTTACCCCTTAAGCCGAGCGACTGTCAAGGAAGTTACCTCTATACACTAAGCACGAATTGCAGCGATTTTTACAGGCTCAGCGAGGCCAGAAACTGTAAACCGAGTCACCATGGGCATTCTGGCGCAAAAAAAAGCCCGGTAACATATACCGGGCTCGCATAGCATGCTGACTTAAATCAGATTAATCCAGCCATTCGGTGTGGAACACACCTTCTTTATCAGTACGCTTGTAAGTGTGCGCGCCGAAGTAATCACGTTGTGCCTGAATGAGGTTTGCTGGCAGAACAGCAGCACGGTAGCTGTCGTAATATGCAACAGCAGCGGAGAAGGTCGGTACCGGAATACCATTCTGAACCGCATAAGCCACAACATCACGCAATGCCTGCTGGTAGTCATCCGCGATCTGTTTGAAGTAAGGCGCCAACAACAGGTTAGCGATGCCGGCGTTTTCAGCGTACGCATCGGTGATTTTCTGAAGGAACTGAGCACGGATGATGCAGCCTGCACGGAAGATCTTCGCGATTTCGCCGTAGTTCAGATCCCAGTTGTTCTCATCAGATGCAGCGCGCAGCTGAGAGAAGCCCTGAGCATAGGAAACGATTTTGCCGAGGTACAGTGCACGACGCACTTTTTCAACGAATTCCGCTTTGTCGCCGGCAGGTTTAGCCTGTGGACCGCTCAACACTTTAGATGCGGCGACACGCTGCTCTTTCAGGGAAGAGATATAACGCGCGAATACAGATTCGGTAATCAGAGACAGCGGCTCGCCCAGATCCAGAGAGCTCTGGCTAGTCCACTTACCGGTACCTTTGTTCGCAGCTTCATCCAGAATCACGTCAACCAGATATTTACCGTCTTCGTCTTTCTTGGTGAAGATATCTTTGGTGATGTCGATCAGGTAGCTGCTCAGCTCACCGTTGTTCCACTCGGTGAAGGTTTCAGCAAGCTCTTCGTTGGAGAGGTTCAGTCCACCTTTCAGCAATGCGTAAGCTTCAGCGATCAGCTGCATGTCGCCGTACTCGATACCGTTGTGAACCATCTTCACATAGTGACCCGCACCGTCCGGACCAATATAGGTTACGCAAGGTTCGCCATCTTCAGCAACTGCGGCGATTTTGGTCAGGATTGGCGCAACCAGCTCGTATGCTTCTTTCTGGCCACCAGGCATGATAGATGGACCTTTCAGAGCGCCCTCTTCACCGCCGGATACACCTGTACCGATGAAGTTGAAGCCTTCCTCAGACAGTTCACGGTTACGACGAATGGTGTCGTGGAAGAAGGTATTACCGCCATCAATAATGATGTCGCCTTTATCCAGATATGGTTTCAGTGAATCGATAGCAGCATCTGTACCTGCACCCGCTTTCACCATTAACAGGATACGACGAGGCGTTTCCAAAGATTCAACGAACTCCTGCACCGTGTAGAACGGAACCAGTTTCTTGCCCGGGTTCTCGGCAATCACTTCTTCGGTCTTATCACGGGAGCGGTTGAAAACGGAGACGGTATAACCACGGCTTTCGATATTGAGCGCCAGGTTGCGCCCCATCACTGCCATACCGACAACGCCGATCTGTTGTTTGGACATTACATACTCCTGTCAGGTGTGATCATCACTAATTATACGACTGTCAAGAAACACTATACTAAAAAAAAAGATATTTCTTCAATAAAAATGATTTCATTGTTATGAGTCATTAAAGCTTTTATCGTAATACGCGGATAAATTATGACCTTTTAATTAATCCCTTATAAAGCGAAAGGGTTTTATAATACATATCATCAAATGTAAAATTAGCAAGGTATTTTACACGGCCTGAATGGCCCATTTGTTGTCTTAGACTCGAGTCAGAGAATAATTTTTCAAATATTTGAGTTAACTGATTTGCATCTTTATGTTTTATTAAGAAGCCAGTATGATTATCGTCGATCAATTCTCGTACGCCACCAACATCAGAGGCAACCACAGGAAGGCTAGCTCGCATTGCCTCGATTATACTAAGTGGCAACCCTTCCCAATTAGTTATTAACGTGAATATATCGCTGTTGCTTAATAGATTACTTACGTCATTACATTCGCCTAAAAACTCAATTTTATCACGAATACCTAATTGACAAGCATAAGATTTAATATACTCCATTTTTGGTCCCTTACCAACAAGGGTTAATATCCAATTTTTATACTCGACTTGACTTAGCGCTATTAAAAGTGTTTCATGATCTTTTTGTTCAGAAAAACGTGCTACACTGATAATCTTGATTTTGGAACGAAGCTCTTTGCTAGTTAAGTCTATTTCCTCAGCCAAATCAGGCATGCCATTATGGATCACAACCTGCTTATAGTCACTTGTGACTTTATATTTCAATGCTAGTTCTTTATCTTGGTTTGAGACTGTTATAATTTTATTAACTAATGGGGCAAGAGATCTTTCAATAAAAATGTATAGCTTTTTTTTATTTTCTCCAACACCATCAGCAAAAGCCCAACCATGAGCAGTAAAAACAACGGGTATACCTAAACCTAACGCTGACAAACGTCCAATAATTCCGGCTTTTGAAGAGTGGAGACCAATTATATCTGGTGCTAATTTTTTTATTAATTGTCTAATATTAATAACAGCCTGAAAATCTTTTAAAGGTGAAATGTCTCTTATTAGTTTATCAACAATAGTCACTTCAATATTATTTTGTTTTAGTTGATTTACCAGAGCCCCATTTTCTCCAACAATGACATGGACATCATGGCCTTCGGCTACAAGTTTTTTTGCGAGATCACGAACATGAACCTGTGCACCACCAATTTCATCGGCTTTGGTTATGATATATAAAACTTTCACAATTTTATCCTAAATATCTCTTTTTGTGGGTCCGAACTTTCCTGATATACCGTCGATGATACCAAAAAATGCAGATTTTAACGTTTTCAATCTGTTATCAGAAAATATAGCCGAGATGATTATGCGTGCAAAATTAAAGAATAGCTCTCGTAATTTATAGCCTAGTGGCACATAATTGAGTCTAAGCATGTAAAAACTATTTCTTACTAAAAAATATCGTCTAAATGGTGAATGAATAGAGATTGTTCTTCCAAAAATACTGCGCCTAGCGTCACCAATTGTATGAGCCATATTTGCATTAGGTGATATAAATAAATCATAACCTAAGCTTTTAGCTCGTAAACTCCATTCAACATCGATATAATCAATGAAAAGTTCTGAACGCATTAAACCTACTTCATTCAAAACATCTTTACTGATAAAACATCCTGATGCAATCAAATATGTAGCCTTTATTGGTTCTTTCTCAGCTACTATTCTTTTGATGAATGGTCCCACATAAACTGTGGCAGGATATTTGAAACCAGTTATAGGATCATAAAATGTTGGGCCAATAGCCCCTATTTTACAACCGTTTTGCTTTTTGTTTAGATAGTCAGATAATAATGTGTCAATAAAATTATTCTCTATAACACTATCCTGATCAAAGAGAATAATATAATCAACTTCAGAATTCTCTCTGGCTAATTCAATACCAAGATTCTGAGCTTTAGCCAGTCCAACATTCTCTGCAAATGATTTAAAGTGTGTATTTCTAAACAACTTTGATAAATTGGAAATCTCCGATGAATTTTTAGAATTGTTATCAATTAAATATATACATTCAAGTTGTTCAGAAGACGCTTCTAGAGATTCACGTAATAAAATTATATCAGGGTTATAAGTAACAATAATTCCAGCAACTTTTTTAGACATATTTATCTCTTGGCCTTAATTTTGTTTTTTAACAATATGTTTTCACGCATAGGTGGTGCTATTTTCCATGAAAACAGTTTAATATAAATTCTGTTAATTATAATCAAAACATACTGTTTGAAAGGCCTCTTTCGCTTATGCTCTTTATAATCAAAAATATTTTTTTTTACTCTGGGATCATGAACGCCTAGTGAATATATATTAACATCATTCTTATATGCGGAATATGTAAAAGAATATTGATCTCTTTTCCCACCCTTAATATACTCTTCCCACCATGTATTATGCATATTAATAACATCCGACTTCATATGATTTCTAAATAATACATTATTTTCATAAAAGTTATTTGAAATATAGCCGTCCATTGAATATCGTGATAATTGCTTACGCAATTTCCATGCAGGATCGAACCCACTTCTTGCGCATTCGAATAATTCTTGTTCTGTCTTATCACGCCACCAATGATCATAGGATGCTATGTCATGGGAATTCAATGTATCAACGATAAATTTTTTTATATTGCCTTTAATTATAATATTACCGTCGATCCATAAAGATTTATCATATTGTGGTAAGAGGCGGTGAGGATTTATTTTACAGAACCTAGCTAAATCTTTATTTGAAAATTTACTCCCTGGAAGCCGAATCTGCTTCCAGGGTTTAGGTATAATGCCGGTAAAGTTATTATCTGTAAAACAGATATAATCAATTTCATCTTCTTCAATCAATGGTGAAAGATCATCATAATCTCCAGTTACAGCCGTATAGATTACAATCCTATTCATTTTATTCTAAAGCTCCTCGATTTATTTCGAACTCTTTGTGATCTAATGTCTGCATATAGAAGAATGGATTTATGTCGAAATTGCTAAATCGCCTACCTTCATTTCCATAATGTGACTGCACAAATAAGAATGTAAAACAAAGAGCGACGAACAAGCGATGATACAAATTGTAAGTATTAAAACCATGGAACATAATGAGGTAATAGTAGACTCCCAAAAACAAATATAGCTGTGTTAAGAATATTCTATTATTTACACCAGGGAACGTGCTAAAAAAGATCAAAAAAGTGAATATAATTAAAATGTTGAATTTAAAATAGGATTGCTTCTTAGAATAGAAACATATAAGAATTAATGGCGTGAGATAAATCATTAGCAATAGTGAGGTTATAACGGATTGCCTTAATTTATCAGGTTCTGAAATCATTCTTAGAGCATAATCTAATTTATTTAGAATTGGAATGTTAATAATAGAATCACGAAGAATTGAATATGCTATTGTAAAGAATAGATATAAGCCAAGTGCAGAGATGACTGTAAGTAAAAAATCTCTTTTCGTTCTTTTTTTGAAAAGAAAAACGGTTAGTGGATATAATATTATTGCTGATGAGTGAAATAAAAAGGAAATTAGGAAAAAGCTAATTTTTTTTGAACGATTATAGGAAAATATTGAAAGTACAATAAAAATTGAGCTAAAACACTGTCTAGACAATTGTATACCGACGAGGGGCTTAAAAAATGCAATTACTACTGCAATAAGTAAATATCTTTGTTTTAAGCTCAAGTTATAATATTTTGCAATGCTTATACAACAGCCAATTAAACCAAATGATTGAAGGACAGAATAAATTAATTTAAGTTTGTATGGTTCATAGCCGTCGATAATTAGACTTGAAAGATAATTTATCAGGGGTAACGCAATCTCTCCATATCCAAATTCAAAAAAAGCTTCACTATAAAAACCATTCATTTGAAAATTAACATAATTATTATAATATGAGGAGAAATCATCACTTGCTAAAATAAAGTTTTCAAATGAAACGACATCGAGGGCGTTAAAGATAACCCATGTAAACACTAACAGCACAAGCAGACCATGTGCGCTATTGTTTTCAGGGAAATTACAAAAAACTAAAAATAATATTAAGAAATAGACAGATAAAGTAGGAGAAAAAGCCGTTAATGAAAATAAAATAGAAAAAATAAAAAAAATGCCTAATCCTGATATAGCAAAGCTATTCTTATAGACGTTCATGTTTACCCTTAATAAATACTTTCAATACTGTTATAAGATTATATTGTTGTGGTTTATTCGTTATGGCTTTTTTCAATGAACTTAACATAATCATAGTTAGCATTGGAATCCATTTCTTTCTTGAAAGATAATATCTAATCTGGAGAGCCACATCATTACTTCTTTCTTCACGTCTGAAAACTTTCAAAGTATCAGAACAGCTATTAAGCCTTGAAAGATTATGTTCAAACCCTGATATTATTTTGATATTAGCGTTATAGACATGCTTTAATCGATAACAAAAGGACGTATCAACGCCGTACAAATTAAACCTTTCATCAAATACATCTGAAAACTTTTCACGTAAGGATAAAGCAACATTTTCCCCAATGACAAGTCCGCTACCAATGGTTGTTATAACATCGTCATCTTTAATTTTTTGATTTGGTTTGTATTCAATATTGTTTATACGGGGATTTACGATAACCCCATTAGAATAAATCACTGGCATACCTACATCATTCACTGCTATCGAGTCTAGAGCAGTAAAATAATGAGATGATATTTTCGAATCATCGTCTAATATAATGTAGCGCTTAGCTTCATATTGTATCATCACACGATTATAAATTTTTGCAAGCGAAATATTCTCAACGGTTTCAATTAAATTATAATCTACATTCGTTTTTGAAAAAAATTCTTTAGCATCAACTTTTATGCTCTGTGGACCATTATTCCAAACAATACAAATGGAGTCTACATTTAATGAGCACATAACTAGATTTTTTAATGTTATACTTTCGGAGCATTTTTTATTATATAAGACAATAATGAAAACCTTATCCTTCACAGTTTACCTCAATTTTAAAATATTTTTAACGAATGCCGGGAGATTTTCGCTTTCAAAAACGTTTAAATTGACAAGAACCTTAGTAAAGCAAACAAAAGCCATGAGATAAATAATGACTCCTGCAATAGTTAATATTGTTAGAATACTGAAATCATTAAACCTTGCAGACACACAAATGGAATACAGATAATATATGCAACCAAACATTATCCCACCAGATAAAGATGGAACAGCCAATACCTTTAAAAATCCAAGGGTGCTTTGTTTTATACACCCCAGCGTAAAATACATAACAACAAACGCATTAATAATATTTGCTATAAAATAGGAAAAAGCAAAGATCTTTATAGTGAATAAAGAGCCTATTAAAAATGACGATATCTGTAAAATAGCGCTAAATATACCCAAAAACATTAAAGTTTTTGCATTATTAGTGGACATTAGGATACTGCCCGAACAACTCAGTATAGATTGAATGATTCCTGTAGGAGCTAACCATAGAAGCAAACTAGCAGTGATCGTCCAATTTTCACCAAGAGCAAAGCCTACAAACGGCTCACGTAACACTGCAAGTCCTAACATCATGGGGATTGTTAAACTAGATATAATAAAAATAGTTTTGAGGTAAATATTTCTTATTGTAACCAAGTCATCTTGATTTCTACTCAAAACCGGATACAAAGATCTCGAGGCAATGAAGGTTAAACTTTGTAATGGAAACAACATAATTCTGTATGCAAGGGAATACGAGCCTAATATAGTAGCATTATATTGTCGGCTAATAATCATGCTGTCAGCATTTCTAGATAGATAGTTTACTAGATTGAAAACGGTTAATCGCCCACTAAATCCTAATATCTTATTTGCGCTTTTGAAATCGAAATAAAGAGATGGCCGCCAGCTAGATAATGCAATAAGTAAAAATGAAGATAACAACGAATTAGTTATTATTTGGGAAACTAAAGCATATACTCCACCATTATTCATAGCAAATAATAAAGCAACGAAGAACCCTGCAGAAGCAGACACTAACTCAATTATCGCTACTTCTTTAAATTTTGAATTTCTTTCCATTAACGCTTGTGGTGCAGAACCTGCACTAGCAATTGGAAAACAAAAGCATAAAAGGAAAAGAATATTGCCTAACTTAGGGTTGGCCAAAAATGATTCTATTAACGGGGTAAGTGCATTCACAACAATGAATAACACCGCGCCCATTAATATATTGAGCCAAAAAACTGAATTTAATATATCATTATCTATTTCTTTTCTCTGAATTATTGCTGATGCTGTACCAAGATCCCTAATTATTAGAACGAAGTTTAGTACTACAGTCGCTAAAGCCATTAAGCCATAATCCTCAGGAGGGATAAAACGAGTTAGGATCGTTAAGCTTAATAGCTGAATCAATATTTTACCAAATTGAGATATACTGACCCATTTTGCATTCGAGAAAAGCGTCATTTAGATATTCTTAAACTCAGATTTAAAATTTTTATTTTTTTGAAAGATAAGCTTGACGTTTATCTTTTTCAGAAAGTAATACTTCACCATTTATAGGCCATGCTATATTTAAAGATGGATCATCCCATCTAATACCTCTATCCGATTCTGGATGGTAATAATTTGTAGTTTTATAAACAAACTCTGCACTATCACTGAGCACTAAAAAACCATGCGCAAATCCTTCGGGGATCCATAACTGGCGTTTGTTCTCAGCAGAAAGATTTACTCCCACCCATTTACCAAAAGAAGGTGATGATTGACGAATATCAACTGCAACATCGAATACCTCGCCCACCACACAGCGCACCAGTTTACCTTGGGCATGCGGTTCCAGCTGGTAATGGAGACCTCTAAGCACGCCCTTACAAGATTTAGAGTGGTTATCCTGCACAAATTCAACTTTATGTCCTACCACATCTTCGAAGATCTTTTGACTGAAGCTTTCAAAGAAAAAACCACGGTCATCACCAAAGACCCTAGGCTCAAAAATAAGTACATCTGGAATCTCAGTTTTAATAACATTCATTACTTAGTAACCTTTAACCATCTTCAACAGATATTGACCGTAAGCATTTTTTTTCAGCGGCTCAGCCAGTTTTCTAACCTGCTCAGCATCAATAAATCCTTTCCGATAAGCAATTTCTTCGGGACATGACACTTTCAGCCCCTGACGCTCTTCAATCGTCGCAATGAAGTTGCTTGCCTCAATTAGGCTCTGGTGCGTACCTGTATCCAGCCAGGCATAGCCGCGCCCCATCATAGCTACTGACAAACGCCCTTGCTCAAGATATATACGGTTAATATCTGTGATTTCCAGTTCGCCGCGCGCAGACGGTTTCAGATTTTTGGCCATCTCTACAACATCATTATCGTAAAAGTAGAGTCCGGTCACAGCATAGTTGCTTTTAGGCTCCAGCGGTTTTTCTTCCAGGCTAATAGCCGTGCCATCTTTATCAAATTCAACTACGCCATAACGCTCGGGGTCGTTCACGTGATAGGCAAATACGGTTGCGCCATTATCTTTAGCTTTAGCCATTTCAAGTTGCTTCGGAAGATCGTGGCCGTAAAAGATGTTGTCCCCAAGAACCAGCGCACAGCTATCCTCACCAATAAACTCTTCACCAATTATAAATGCCTGAGCCAGTCCGTCCGGGCTTGGCTGCACTTTGTATTGGAGGTTTAGACCCCACTGGCTACCATCGCCTAACAGCTGTTCAAAACGCGGCGTGTCCTGCGGGGTGCTGATAATAAGAATATCTTTGATGCCAGCCAACATTAACGTGGTCAATGGGTAGTAAATCATTGGCTTGTCGTAGATAGGCAGCAATTGCTTGCTTACTGCCATCGTTACCGGATAAAGACGAGTACCTGAGCCACCAGCAAGAATAATACCTTTACGAGTAGTCATCTAAATTTCCCTTTAAGTGAAAAATGCCCGTCGCCAGGCATTACAAATTGATTAAATAGCCTGCTCCGTGAAAAGCTCGGCAAGCATCCGTTTTACTCCCACATCCCACGATGGCAGCGTCAAGCCAAAATTACGCTGGAACTTTTCGGTGTTTAAACGGGAGTTGTGCGGCCGAAGCGCCGGGGTCGGGTAAGCCGAAGTAGGCACAGCATTCAATTTTTCAATCGCCAGCTCAATACCCGCTTTTCTAGCTTCATCAAACACCAGTGCAGCATAGTCATACCAGGTTGTAGTATTAGACGCAACCAAGTGATACAAGCCTGCAAGTTCGGGCCTTATCAATGCTGCGCGGATGGCGTGAGCAGTACAATCCGCCAACAACTCTGCACCTGTCGGCGCACCGACCTGGTCATTAATAACGGAAAGTTCGCTACGCTCCTTAGCAAGACGCAGCATGGTTTTTGCAAAATTATTACCCTTACCGGCATACACCCAGCTTGTGCGGAAGATAAGATGCTTAGGACAATTAGCTTGTAGCGCTTTCTCTCCGTCGAGTTTGGTTTGCCCGTAAATATTTAAAGGCGCTGTGGCATCCGTCTCTTTCCAGGGCGTTTCACCATCGCCAGGAAAAACATAATCCGTAGAATAATGCACAACCCAGGCGCCAATCTTAGCCGCCTCTATAGCAATGGCTTCAACGCTCGAAGCATTTAACAGCTGCGCAAATTCTTGTTCAGATTCTGCTTTATCAACCGCGGTATGCGCCGCGGCATTGACAATGACGTCGGGCTTGATGGCGCGAACGGTAGCCGCAATGCCTTCAGGATTACTAAAGTTCCCACAATATTCTTGGGAGTACACATCTAATGCGATTAGATTGCCAAGCGGGGCAAGTGCGCGCTGAAGCTCCCAGCCAACCTGCCCCGTTTTACCGAATAGCAAAATGTTCATTATTTTCGATCTCCATAATTCTGCACTATCCAGCTTTTATAGGCGCCGCTCTTAACATTATTGACCCACTCCTGATTGCTTAGATACCACTCAACGGTTTTACGAATTCCACTCTCGAAAGTTTCTTGGGGTTTCCAGCCCAGTTCAGCACTAATTTTGGCTGCATCAATCGCATAACGGCGATCATGGCCCGGTCGATCAGTTACATAAGTGATTTGATCGCGATATGAGCCTTTTTTGGGCACAATTTCATCAAGAAGGTCGCAAATAGTATGCACCACATCTAAGTTCTGCTTCTCATTATGTCCGCCAATATTATAAGTTTCACCAGGCATACCCCGAGTGGCAACGATATAAAGCGCGCGCGCATGATCTTCGACGTACAGCCAGTCGCGGATCTGATCCCCTTTTCCATAAATCGGCAGCGCTTTACCATCCAGGGCATTCAGAATTACTAGCGGGATCAGTTTTTCAGGAAAGTGATAAGGACCATAGTTGTTAGAACAGTTCGTCACTATTGTCGGGAAGCCATAAGTACGCAGCCATGCACGAACCAGATGATCGCTCGAGGCTTTAGAAGCCGAGTAAGGACTGCTTGGCGCGTATGCGGTGGTTTCCGTAAACAGCGCTAAGTCCTCACCTTCAAGATGTTCATCCGGATGTGGAAGATCGCCATAAACTTCATCGGTAGAAATATGGTGAAAACGAAACGCTGATTTTTGAATATCTTTTAATGTTAACCAATACCCACGTGCGGCTTCAAGCAGCACATATGTCCCTACAATATTTGTCTCAACAAATGCCGCCGGGCCGGTAATAGACCGGTCAACGTGACTCTCTGCCGCCAGGTGCATTACAGCATCAGGCTTGTGCTCAGCAAAAATTCGTTCCATCGCCTTTTTATCGCAAATATCAGCATGCTCAAAAGCATAACGCTCACTTCCGTTTACTTCCGATAATGATTCAAGATTACCGGCATAGGTCAATTTATCGACATTGACCACATGGTCCTGAGTGTTTTTAATGATATGCCGTACTACAGCGGAACCGATAAATCCGGCGCCACCCGTAACAAGAATTTTCACGCGTTATTTTCCGTTAATGATTAAAACAGTGATATTGATCAACTGGATACAGAGGGAACAGTCCGCTGTACCAGAAAATATGCACGCTACCGCCCCTGGCTTAACAGCTACCAGTTCACTAAGCGTATTTGAATGTAAGACTACCGGCAGGATCCTTAAAGTAATCGTGCCATATGGACAATAATTAAGGCGATAATTGTCTTCTTAAATGCTGTCAGAAACAAGGAAAAATAATTAAACATTGAATGTTTGTCCGCAGCATAACTACTTGAATATAAATAATTAAAAAGAAAACGGCAGTGAGCATACATGCGTGCAAGAATCACCCATTATGCTTCACTGCCGTTGAAAGATTGGTAACGCCGTTATAAGTGGCTAGGTTATTATTCGCTGACCAATAATTTCTTAATGCTGTCCCTGAACTTCTGACCTTCCTTGAGGTTACGCAGACCATACTGAACAAACGCCTGCATATACCCCATCTTCTTCCCGCAGTCATAGCTTTCGCCCGTCATCAGCATCGCATCGACAGACTGCTTCTTAGCAAGTTCAGCAATAGCATCGGTCAACTGGATACGCTCCCAGGCGCCTGGTTCGGTCTTCTCAAGCTCAGCCCAGATCTCAGCGTTCAGCACATAGCGACCAACTGCCATCAGGTCAGAATCCAGGGTCTGCGGTTGATCAGGTTTTTCAATAAAGTTAACGATGCGGCTAACCTTACCTTCAGAATCCAGAGGCTCCTTGGTCTGAATAACGGAATACTCAGACAGATCGCCCTTCATGCGCTTAGCAAGAACCTGACTACGACCAGTTTCGTTGAAGCGAGCCACCATAGCAGCCAGATTGTAGCGTAACGGGTCAGCCGTGGCGTTATCAAGAATGATATCTGGCAGCACAACCACAAACGGGTTATCACCAACAACAGGACGCGCGCAAAGGATAGAGTGACCCAGGCCCAGCGGCTGAGCCTGACGCACGTTCATGATGGTCACGCCAGGCGGACAGATGGATTGAACTTCGGCAAGAAGTTGACGCTTAACACGCTGCTCAAGCAGCGCTTCGAGTTCGTAAGAGGTGTCGAAGTGGTTTTCAACCGCATTCTTGGACGAGTGCGTAACCAGAACGATTTCTTTGATCCCTGCAGCAACAATCTCGTCGACGATGTACTGAATCATCGGCTTGTCAACGATCGGCAGCATCTCTTTAGGAATTGCCTTCGTGGCTGGCAGCATATGCATACCCAGACCCGCTACCGGAATGACTGCTTTCAAATTAATCATTATCTCTTCCACCTTAGTATGGATGACGAAGTATAGACGTTTCGCGGGTCACAGCCCAGACGACGAAGTCTTATTCTCGTCACACGCAAATCACGTTTTTGTGTAAATCGCAGTTATACATAACCTGATCGTACGTTAAAGGGAGCAAGAATAATCGGAATCAATCGTATTTTCCGTGCGCCCTAACTTTTTTCCGACTAATCGCAGCCTGACGCTTACTCTGATACAAACGTGATGTCGTCTTTCTTCTCATGTACAAACTCATACTTCAGCGTACGGTCTAGTCCCTGAGAAAGAGTATAAGGCGCTTTGAAACCGGAGCTATGCACCTTAGTCGCATCGAACTGCGTGGTTGCACAAAACTTTTTCACTCGGACGGAGCTGATCGCATATTTTTTGCCGGTGACTTTGCTTAACACATCAAAGCAATAACCACCTAACATACCCAGTGGGTAAGGAAGGTGTACAGAAGGGATTTTTTTGTCGAGACTTTTTTCTACTTCGGACACGAGCTGGTTCATGTTCAAATCCGGTTTGTCTACGTAGTTATAGACCTCGTAGCCGGGATGAACATTCTGGAGTTTGAATTTGATAAACTCGACGATATTTCCTACGTAGGCCATTGATTTAAAGTTAGTTCCAGCGCCTACCATAGCAAATTTACCCCCTGCTATTTGCTTAAGCAGGTTATAGACATTTCCGCGGTTACGTTCGCCAAAGATAACGGTTGGGCGAATGATGGTCAGAGAACGCTGGTCTGGTGCTTTAGAATGCCACTCACGCAATACCTCTTCAGCCTTCCATTTGCTTTTACCATAATGGTTGAAAGGATCCTGCGGATGGGATTCATTTGGATTGACTTTATTAAGGCCATAAACGGCAACTGAACTGGTGAAAATGATGTTTTTAACATCATTTTTTTCCATTGCAGAAAGGACGTTGCGGGTACCCTGTACGTTCACATCGTAGTACAGCGAGGTAGGGCTGACATCGTCACGGTGCTCTGCAGCAAGCAACACTACAGTGTCAAAACCCGCCATAGCGCTGTCCAGTTCCGCCTGATTACGTACATCGCCCGATACGGTGATCTCGGGATAGAAATGGCTTTGCTGTTTATCCAGGTTGGTCACGTTAAAATCCGCCTGGGTAATCTCAATCAAACGGGTACCCACAAAACCTGACGCACCAATAAATAATACTTTATCGTTCATAAACCACTCATTCTGTAATGTGTAAAGCACCCTCTGGTCTATCGTTGTATCTTCCATGAGGTTCACGCTTTAGACGGGATGAACATAAAAATTTAATGGCACGGATTATAGACCTTAAATTCAGGGAGTTCAGTAATAAACTTTAAGAGGTTACAGGGCATAAATCCTAATAATTGGTCACTTAGCACGCTTTATCTTTTACCGGGCAGCGCAAAATTCAACCTATCCACATTCACCACATGTTGATCCACCCGGTCGATATCCACCGAGCTCTGCCCCTTCTCATTCACCGCCTTCACGTTCGCCAGTGACAGAAGCGTTTCTTCCTTAGCCATAAACTTGCCCCTAACGTCTTTGCGCAGGTCGAAGTTAAGCTTTAACGCCGGGCCGGTCGTCGCCTCCTGCATCACGTGAATATTGCGCATAAAGAGGTGTTGCGGTTTGTTGTGCAGGGTAAGAGAGGCGCGCTGGATGTTGACGTTGGTGATAGCGACAAACGACGTCGCGTTGCCTGAAGAGATTTGGATCCCACGCAATTTTTTATCTGCATGACGATTATCCAGCCGGATATCGTTCAGCTTAAAGTTTTGCGGGATGGAGAGATAATTACCTTTGATCACGCCATAGCCAATGAGAAAGCCTGCGCTGTCGACCATTTCAACGTTATCAATGACAAAGTTATCGCAGCCATAGATCGCCACCGTTGCGTTATCAATACCCGCTTTTTTGCTGAAGTCCGGCGTGATATTACGGGCCTTGACGTTGCGAATGATAAAATGTTTACCGTTCTCAACATGCACCAGCTGGCGGCAGTTGCTGCCGGTGATGTTGGCCACGACAAAGTTTTTTACCGACTGATCTTCAGGGTACTCATTGTCGTAAGTGCTACCCGCCAGACCGATACCTATCCCCCAGTTGATCTTACCGTTGGTGCAGTCAATATGGTCGATAACGTGGTCAGAAATCAGGATGTTCTGGTCATTGATCGCCACGTTCCACTCGATGGCATCCCCCTGCAGGTAACTGAAGCGACAGTTGGTGATTTTCGCGCCATCAACCTGATTGTGGAATCCCTGCCGCAGGATGGCGTAGTTCGCTTTGGTTACCGTCAGGTTATCGATCAGCAGATTGCGCATCACCTTCGGTTTTTTACCGCCAATATAGATCTGCGTAACGGGCCCATATCCACTCATGGTCAGCCCTTTGATCTCGCAGTTCGAACCGCGTACATCGAGAGTGATGTTTTCGGTTCTCCCCTCCCCTTCCCCTATAACTTTACAGCCATCCTGCAGAACGAAGCGACCGCGACCATTGCCGGTTAGCGCGCCGCGTATCAGCAAGGTTTTACCCTGGGGAATGAAAATCCCGGTGTTGATGTTCTCGCAGGTCAATCCTGCCGGAACTTCCACCGTATCGCTTTCGGCAAAGGCCTGCTTAAAGGCGGCGATCCAGTCGCGGTTGTTATAATCGCGGATATTCACCGTGCCGCTCTTTGTCGCGGCGCGCACACCTACCAGAGGCGCTACCGCCAGCAATGAACAGGTAGTGACGAACGTGCGTCGCGTCATGGATTTCGGCATAGAGCCTCCGTTTTAAAGCGTTTGTAACAGACTGGCCAGCTGATGATTAATGCGCTGCTGGTTAAAATCGGTCTCCACCTTACGGCGAGCGTTATGCACAACCGGCGTCAGCGTGTCGTTATCGATATCGCCAAAGGCGGCAAGCTGATCGGCCAGTGCCTGCGCATCATTTTCCGCCACCAGCCACCCGGAATGGCCGGGTTCAATCAGCTCCGGGATCCCGCTATGCACGGTGGAGACCACCGGGATCCCCACGGCCATCGCCTCCATTAAGGCCACCGGAATGCCTTCCATATCCCCGTCGGTACCGGTAATGGAAGGCAGCAGAAAGAGATCGGCTTCGTCGAGCATCGCTTTCACTTCGTGGCTGGGCTTGAAGCCCGGCATCTCAACATGAGAGTCCAGTTGATACTGCTCAATAAGCGTGCGCAGACGGCGCTCCCAGGGACCGATACCCAGAATGCGATAATGGAAATCGACACCGCGCGCTTTCAGCTGGCGGCAGGCCTCGATGGCCACGTGCAGCCCCTTCTTCTCGGTCAGGCGCGCCACGGAAATTATCTGCAACGGTTTACCCGGCACTTTGACCGGACGCTGGGTAAAGCGATCCATGTCCACGCCCATGCGGGAGACGGTAATTTTCTCTGTCGGGCATCCCATCGTTTTCAGTCGCCCAGCCCACAAGTCGCTGATGGGCAGCATCATATCGCCGCGCTTAAACAGCTGTTGGTATTCGGGCGTGTAGTGGCTGAGCACATCGCGGCTGGAGATATCGATCCCGTGAAACACGGTAGCGATTTTGCCTTCGATCACGCCCAGTTCACGCAGCTTGGCGGCAGTAACGCCCGCCGGACCAAAGTGGGCGATGAAAACATCTGCCCGATGCGGTTGCGGCGTCTGGCCGCAAATAGAAGAGAGGATAAGATTGCGCGATTCCGCGCCATAGCGGGAGACATTCAGCGCCTTCCAGGTGGCGGGGCGATGCATACCACTCAGGGTACGCAGCGCACGGTATTGCAATTTTGCCAGTCGTCCCTGCGGCTCTACCTGCAGCCAGCGCGTTTTTGCCGCAAGATTATAATCAGTCCAGGCCGCATGGGTGTTCTGCGTATCGCCCTTTTGCAGGGCGACAATCTCCACGTCATATCCCATATCAATAAACGCGGTGATCTGATTTAAGACAAAGGTTTCTGACGACAGCGGGAATTTCAGCAAGAAGAAACCAACCTTCATTTCCCCTCCCCGATGCGATCGAGAACCGATTTCACCATGCTAAGGCCATTTTCGCGCTCGGCCTTCACGGCAACTGCCAGACGTTCATTAACCGCGGGCAGCGAGCCCAGCGTATCGGCGACCATCGCCTCCAGCGAACCATCCAGCAGGTGACGGATATCGATAGCCATCTCCGGCATCCCCAACTGCTGCATAATGCCAGCCGACTTGTGTTCATAGTTGATGGCAATGGCCGGGGTGGCAAAGTTCATGGAGATGATAGCCGAGTGCAGACGGGTTCCCACCGTCAGGTCACAGGCACCCAGCAGTTTGCCCATCTCAAGGTCGTTCAGTTCATCCATCACCACGTGATAACGGGACGGATCGCTGACATGCTCGCGCAGGTTCAGCGCCACCATGCGGTCATCTTTGTTATAGCTGTCGATCCCGGTACAGGTAGAGAGCGCCAGCACCTGGTAGCCGCTCTCAAGAATACGATTTACCACGCCGGCAAAGGCTTTCTCATAAGCAGCCTGCGTTGTGCCCAGACGCTTGTCGAAAGGCGCCAGTTCGCGCAGGGTAATGGCAACGGTTTTCTGCTTCGCTGCAACGTCCAGCCAGTGCTGCACCGCGTAGCTCGGCTGGAAGTTTTCCGTCTGATGATCCACCAGCCAGGCCGTATCCACGCCATGCTCGACTTTGCTGGTGTCGATATCGCTACGCTTCATCAAATCCAGGCTCACGGATTCGCGCAGAATCAGCGCGTCACAATGGCCAAACACGTAGTTGGCCAGCTGATTAAACTGCGGATCCTGGAATGGCCCCACGCTGTGACCAATCATAAACAGTGGTTTTTTCGCCATAAATGTACAGAGCGCATGTTCAAACTGCGGCACGCCATAGAGGTCGACAAAGAAGGAGCCGCCCACCTGAATAATCGCATCATAGCCCGACAGCAGGCGCACAAAATCGGTAAACCCCTGGGCAATCGCAATATTGCGCAGTTTGCCGGTATCGGTCACGCGGGATAAGAGCACCTGATGCTGATAGCGACGGCGCAGCACTTTTTTGACGCGTCCCACCACGCCCGCCGCACTGTTATGTTGCTTCATCTGTGAAAAGAGCGGATCGCCCATCACCGGGCGATTCAGTAACCAGGAGGAGCTCACCGGATAGCGGCTCATTACATCCACTTCTGTCTCAGGCGCAAGCGTGTTAATAGCATCCAGAAGACCGCGCAGAATGGCGCTGTCGCCGCGGTTACCGCAGGTGTGGTTGCCAAGAATCAATAATTTCATAATGACCTCTAAAAGGGGTTCTTCATTCAGCGGATGCGGCCTTTGGCCCTCATCCTGCACGCAATAAGGTTTTCATCTTTTCGCTGCGGCAAAACTGGCGTTTCAACTCCACCACCAGCGCATTACGCGACAGCACAATCATGACCACGAACGCCAGCGCCCCTGCGGCAATCTGCGCCGCCAGTAAGGCCCCCAGCGCCAGGTGACCGCCGAGGGCAACCCCTAAGCCGTAACTCACCGCAAGCGTCGGTAACGAAAGGTAGAACGGCAGCCACAGGCTCAGGATGTATTGACGGTAGCTGGAACCCAGCACCGGTTTGATCATCACGAAATAGCTCAGAACGGTATTGATTATCTGTACCAGCAAGAAGCCCAGCGTCACGCCGATCGCACCGGCCATGTGTCCACCCACGATAATGGCCGGAATAAACAGGAACGTTTTGAACACATTGAATTTAAAGCTAATGTCCACGCGCGCTTTCGCCATCAGCAGTGAACCAATCGGATTACCTACCGAACGCAGCAGGCCCACCACGCACAGCAGCTGCAGAATGGGAACGATCGAGACCCATTTCTCGCCAAAGACCAGCGGAACAAAGTTGTTGGAAACCACCATCAGCCCCAGCAGCGCCGGAAAGTTGATAATCCCCACCACCGAAAGCAGCTTGTAGAAATTCACCCGCAGCTTCTCGGTATCATCCTGAATTTTGGCAAAGGCCGGGAAGAGCACGCGGGTGATGATCGGGTTGAGCTTCATCGGCGGGACCACCGCCACGTTATAAGCCAGGTTGTAGCCCCCGGCGACGCTGGCACCGAGAATACGCGCCAGCACCAGGGTTGAGAGGTTGGTATTCACATAGTTGATAATGCTGTCGGCCGTCAGCCAGGCGCCAAAGCGCAGGTTGGAGGAGACCGACTTGAGGGAGAAGTGCAAACCGGGGCGGTAAATTTTGCGGCCAAAATAGCCGAACAGCAGGGTACGCACCGCCGTGTTGACCAGATAACCCAGGATCGCGGTCATCGCCAGCGGCCAGAAATGAGCGCTAATCACGGTAAAGGTAAAGCCCGCCAGTACCGAACTGGTCTCAATCATGCCAATTTTGTTGAACTCCAGCTCCTTCTGCATTAGCGCGCGGAACTGCTGCCCGTGCGGGATCAATACGAAGGCAAATGACAGCGTGCGAATCAACGGGGCCAAATCCGAGTTGTTCAGTACATGACCAATCACATCGCTCAGCAGAAACACCACCACGAAGACCGACAGTCCCAGCCCGACGTTCAGCCAGTAAAGCGTGGTCAATTCCAGGTGGCTAATCTCTTTGCGCTGGATAATGGAGTTGGCGATGCCGAAATCCGAGAGAGTATCGGCGAGGGCGATAATCACCAGCGATACGGTCAGCAGACCGAACTGGTGATTATCGATGATGCGCGCCAGCACCGTCATCTGCACCAGCCCAAGGCCGATGATGATGATAGTGGCCATGGCTGACCATTTGGCGCCGCTGATGGTTTTTTCTCGTAAGCTCATCTTAGTACGCCGCTTTGTTCACAAAACC
The DNA here is from genome assembly GCF_002430365.1 of Leclercia sp. UBA5958. Classification (NCBI taxonomy): domain Bacteria; kingdom Pseudomonadati; phylum Pseudomonadota; class Gammaproteobacteria; order Enterobacterales; family Enterobacteriaceae; genus Leclercia; species Leclercia sp. UBA5958. The sequence continues at coordinate 100,922 of NZ_DJCE01000011.1, forward strand.
TTTGAAGATAGTCAGGAAAACGATTTTGATATCGAACCAGACGCTCCATTCGCGGATGTATTCCAGGTCAAACTCAATTCTTTTCTCCATCTTCTCAAGCGTGTCGGTCTCACCGCGCCAGCCGTTAATCTGCGCCCAGCCGGTAATGCCTGGCTTCACTTTATGGCGCAGCATGTAGCCTTCAATCAGCGCACGATACTGCTCGTTGTGCGCAACCGCATGCGGTCGCGGGCCCACGATGGACATACCGCCGGTCAGCACGTTGATGAACTGTGGCAACTCATCAAGAGAGGTACGGCGCAGGAAATTACCCACGCGGGTTACGCGCGGATCGTTCTGCGTCGCCTGCGTCACCACCGTGTCATTCTCCATCACCTTCATAGAGCGGAATTTCCAGACCTTGATAGGCTTACCGTCCATACCGTAGCGGGTCTGTCGGAAGATGATTGGCCCCTGCGAACTGAACTTCACCGCCAGCGCAATGGCGCACAGCACCGGAGAGATCAGTAACAGAATCAGGGAGGAGAGGATGATGTCCTCTACGCGCTTCAGTACCCGGTTGATACCCGAGAGCGGTGTGTCGTACAGAGGCACGACCGGCACGCCGTTAACCTCTTCAATGCGTGAATGGAGGATGTTGAAGGTAAAGACGTCAGGGATCAGGATCACCGAACAGGTGGTGTCGGCCAGCTCTCGCATCAGCCTTTTAATGCAGGACTCTTCGCTCATCGGGATGGCGAGATAAACATTGTGGATTTTGCCGGCTTTGGCATCCTCAATCAGCTGCTCGTAGTTACCTGCCCAGTCAGCGGTCACCCCGCCAGGTTTGGCGTCGTGATACACCCCTACTACGTCGAAACCCAGCCACGGCTCATTGCGAAAGCTCTCCATCAGGGCCAGCCCCACCGGGAGATCCCCTGCTACCGCCACATAACGCTTGTTATATCCCCGGTTGCGCAACCAGCCCGCGCCGAAGCGAATCAACGAGCGGCAGGTGACCATGCCGACGCTGGTCAGCAGATACCAGTAAAAATAAGTACTGAAACTGTTGTCGAAAGCGCTGCTAAAGGCCACCAGGCCTGCGCTGAAGATAAGGCTCAGCGTCCAGTTTTGCAGTAATAACATCAGCTCCGTGGTCATTTTTACGCCACGGTATGAGCGATAAAAATCGGTCATACCGCCAATCATCTGGAAAACCACCAGCGCAATCAGCGCCATCAGCAGGTGCATGTATAAAAACGAGAGCCCACTGAGCTTACACACCACCCACAGCCCACCGAACATGATGGTGATATCCGAAAAACGCTGCACCATTGAGATTAACGATGCATTCGTTCTGGCTCGCTCGCGCTTTTTTAGATTTGTCATCGTTGTTCCTTTCGTTACCTTTCCCCTCGCACCGCCCTCTCGCCAAAGGGGAGAAGGCGGGGTAAGGGGGAGGTTTTCGTATTACTGATTCAACAGCGCCAGAATGTCCTTTGTTCGTGCTTCCATCATCGCCGTGTCGGCGCGGGACTCCACGTTCAGACGCACTACCGGCTCGGTATTCGATGAACGCAGGTTGAAGCGCCACTGTGGGAAGGCCATGCTGATCCCGTCGGTGCGGTCAATCTCCAGCGCGTGAAGGGCAAAATGATGCTCCACGCGGGCAATCGCCTCGGCAGGCTGTGCCAGCTTGCTGTTAATCTCACCGCTCGCCGGGAAGGCGGCCATGCGGTCGCGCACCAGCTCACCCAGAGTCTGCCCTTTCAGGCACAGCAGCTCAGTGACCAGCAGCCACGGGATCATCCCGCTGTCGCAGTAAGCAAAATCGCGGAAGTAGTGGTGCGCACTCATCTCGCCGCCATAAATGGCGTCTTCTTCACGCATACGCTCTTTAATAAAGGCGTGGCCGGTTTTCGACATCACCGGTGTGCCGCCTGCCGCCTTCACCACATCCACCGTGTTCCAGGAGAGACGCGGATCGTGAATGATTTTTGCCCCCGGGTTTTTCTCGAGGAAGGCTTCCGCCAGCAGGCCAACGATGTAATACCCCTCGATAAACTGCCCTTTCTCATCGAACAGGAAGCAGCGGTCAAAGTCGCCGTCAAAGGCGATGCCCATATCCGCGCCGTGCTCGATCACCGCGTTGCGGGTGTCGTCGCGGCATTCAGGCAGCAGCGGGTTGGGAATACCGTTCGGGAAGTTGCCATCCGGGGTGTTGTGAACCTTGATAAAGGTCACCGGCACGTTCAGCGCCTTAAAGCGGGCCTCCAGCGCATCCACCACCGGGCCGGCCGCGCCGTTGCCGGAGTTGATCACCAGCTTCAGCGGCTTCAGGTTCGCCACGTTGATGTAGCCCAGCAGGTGGTCGATATACTCGTTTTGCAGATTAATTTGTCTGTAGCTGCCGCGCCGGGCTTCATCGACCGGCGGGAAATCGTTGGCTTCCGCCAGGCGCTGCACATCACGTAGGCCGGTATCACCGCTGATAGGACGGGCGCCCTTGCGCACCAGCTTCATGCCGTTGTAGTCCATCGGGTTATGGCTGGCGGTCACTTCGATACCGCCATCCACCCCCAGGTGGAACGTCGCAAAATAGATCTCTTCGGTACCGGACAGGCCGATATCCAGCACGTCCACGCCCGCGTCCTGCAGCCCTTTTGCCAGCGCCAGCTTCAGGGACTCGCTGGTGAGGCGCACGTCGCCGCCCAGCACGATAGTTTGCGGTTTTAAATATTCGCCGTAGGCGCGGCCAATACGCCAGGCAATGTCTTCGTTCAGCTCTTCGCCCAGCTTGCCGCGAATATCGTAGGCTTTAAAACAGGTTAGCTTTTCCATGATTACCCCTTATTCAGGCAACAGTTGGCCCGACCCATACCCGGGCCAATTTCATTCTTATTTATTCACAGGCCAGGTAAGCGACACGCTATCTGGCAAACAAGTGCGCGGTTACACCCGCCCGTAGCGATCCTGGAAGCGGACGATGTCATCCTCTTCAAGATAGGAGCCTGAGCGCACTTCAATTAAGTCGAGAGGAATTTTCCCTGGGTTTTCCAGGCAGTGGGTTGCACCCAGCGGGATGTAGATGGATTCGTTTTCACCCAGCAGTTTGATTTCGCCGTCGATGGTCACTTTGGCGGTTCCCGCCACCACTACCCAGTGCTCCGCGCGATGGTGGTGCATCTGCACCGACAGCCCTTCGCCCGGCTTCACGGTGATGCGTTTCACCTGATAGCGATCACCGGCATCAATGGAGTCATACTTCCCCCACGGACGGTACACTTCGCGGTGGATATGGTGCTCGTGGCGGCCATCGGCTTTGATCTGCTCAACCACTTTTTTGACATCCTGAACGGCGTTGCGGTCAGCAATCAGCACGGCGTCTTTGGTCTGCACAACCACCAGGTCTTTGACCCCCACGGTAGTCACCAGGCCGGACTCGGCATACACGTAGCTGTTTTCGGTTTTGTGGCTAATGACATCGCCATGATGGACATTGCCCTCAGCGGTATGCGCACTGATCTCCCACAGGGATGACCAGGAACCTACATCGCTCCAGCCCGCGTCCATCGGCACGACCACCGCATCGGCGGTACGTTCCATTACCGCGTAGTCCACGGACTCTTCCGGGCAGGCCAGGAATGCCGCTTCGTCTACGCGAATAAAATCGAGATCCGGGTCGGTGACGTTCATCGCTTTTTCACAGGCGCGCAAAATATCCGGGCGATATTTCTCCAGCTCCTCGAGGTAACGCCCCGCGCGGAACAGGAACATGCCGCTGTTCCAGTAATACTCCCCGCTGGCAACATAGGCCTGCGCGGTATCCAGATTCGGTTTTTCGACAAACTGCGCCACATCGAATGCCACGCTGTCGCCTTCGCCTGGCGTCACATCACCGCGACGAATATAGCCATAGCCGGTTTCCGGCATGTCCGGCACGATACCAAAGGTCACCAGCTTACCGTTTTCGGCATAGGGGATAGCGGCGCGAACCGCATCGCGGAAGGTCTCTTCCTGCTGGATGACATGGTCCGCCGCCAGTACCAACATCAGCGGGTCACACTCCGGGCTGCTGCGTTTTGCTGCCAGTGCCGCCAGGGCAATGGCCGGCGCAGTGTTACGTCCGGCAGGCTCCAGAATGATGTTTTCTGTCAGTTTGTTCAGCTGGCGCAGCTGCTCGGCAACAATAAAGCGATGCTGTTCGTTACAGATCACCACCGGGCTTTCACACTCCACGCCGTTCAGACGGTTCACCGTCGTCTGCAGCATGGTGAGCTCCCCTTTCAGGCAGAGGAACTGTTTTGGATAGAGCACGCGGGACAGCGGCCACAACCGGCTACCAGAGCCTCCAGCCATCACGACCGGATACAGTTTGCTTTGACTCATGATTTATCCCCGTATATCTGCAATAAATTGGCTCAGCACGTTCTCTTTTTCGAGCGTGCGTTCGGCATATTCACGTGCCACCGTGTTCTCTTTTGGCATGGCGAGTGCCTGTTCAATGCCGGCGACCAGAGCAGAGACCGACTCTGGCTCTACGCAGACGGCGATCCCTGGATAGCTGTCGCACAGCTGGCCTAATTCGGTTTCGGCTTCGGCGGTGATGACTGCGTTACCGCCGACGGCGAGTATGTTGGTCAGCTTCGACGGCAGGACGGCATCTGCCGCGCCGCGTTTCTGTACCACCAGATGGCAATCGCCCATCTTTAGCAGCGCCGGCAATGCGTCGTAGGACTGAAGCGGGAAAAATTTCACATTCGTCAGGCCGCGTTCGGTGGCCATTTTTTCCAGTCGGGCTTTGCCGCCCCCCTGGCCAACAATGACAAACTGCCATGGCTGGTCGCTAAGCTGGGTCGCTGCCTCAATCACGCTCTCCAGCCCCTGCTTTTCGCCGATGTTGCCCGAGTAAAGAATGATTTTGTGCTCGTCAGGCAAACCCAGCTGCGTGCGCAGTGCCTGAGCGTCACTTTCTGTCACGTCACGAAAGCGCGCCACTTCCGACCAGTTAGGGAAGAAGATGACTTTTTCCGCCGCCACCCCCTTCTCCTGCGCTTTGTTCATCATGGAGCGCGAGATGGTCGAGACGTAATCGACGTTGTGCAGGCCATTGCGCTCGAAGGCGCTGGCCAGCTTCGCGACGGTGCCGCCCTTCCCTTTGCCGGCCATTCCCAGGCCGAGCATGGCGTCCACTTCATAATCCTGAATATGCAGCAGGGTGCGCGCGCCGGAGAGTTTGCCCAGCAGACGCATGCCTGGTGTGCAAAAGAGCGTCGGCACGACGCCAATAATGCGATCCGGCTTCCAGCGACGCTGCGCCATCAGCGGGAAGAAACTGCTCAGGGCAAAGCTGCCCAGATGAATTAAACGTTTCAGCGTCGACGGCTGCTTCGGTACATAAAGCGGGCAGCGCCACACGGTGGCCTTGCCCTCTTCCCGACGATAACGCCAGCTGGAGTAGCGTTCGCCCACTTTCCACTCCGGGTAGTAAGGCGGTGCGGTAATGACCCGCACCTCGTGACCCTGGCTCGCCATCCACTCGACCATCTCACCGGTGTATTTCCCGATCCCGGTCAGCTCTGGGGAGTAGTTGATTCCGTAAACGAGGATTTTCATAGTCCCGGCACCCCGGCCTGACGCTCGGCAAGGAAATAGGCCCGACTGTTGTCGTGAGCATTGTCGCTTGCCAGCAACGCCTCTGGCGTCAGCCAGCGGTAGTCGTCATGCTGGGCGTCAGGCAGACGCAGGTCTGCCTCACTGACCTTCAGACGGAAACCGAGCACCACGTAGTGGGTGGTGAAGTCCGGACCTGAAAAGTTATCGTCATAGAAGTGCTGCCAGACACCGTAAAACTGCCCTGCCGCCATCGGCAGACGCAAGCCCAGCTCCGCGAGAGTCAGTCGCTCAAAGGCATTCGCCAGCGTCTCATCCTTCTGTACGCGCCCACCGGGCACGAACCAGAAGCCCTGTGCAGGACGATTGGTTCGTTTCCCCAGTAAGAACTCGCCGCGTTCGTTCTCCACGATCAAATCAATAGAGATGAGCGGAGTGGAACGAACGACCGTGGCAAAATCTTCCTGACTTAAAAACATCATTACCCCCGGAAGCGGTGCTGATTTTCCAGGAACCACTGGTACGTGCTTGCCAGCCCCTGTTCCAGTGATACCTCGTGATACCAGCCCAGCTGATGCAGACGGGTCACATCGAGCAGTTTGCGCGGGGTACCGTCCGGTTTGCTGGCGTCGAACACCACGCGGCCTTTGTAGCCCACCACTTTCGCGATGGTCTGTGCCAGCTCACGAATGGTGCAGTCCACGCCGGTACCCACATTAATGTGCGACAGCATCGGCTCGGTATTCTCCTGCCATACCTCGCGATCCAGCTCCATCACGTGAATGCTGGCTGCCGCCATATCATCCACATGCAGGAACTCGCGCATCGGCGTACCGCTGCCCCACACCACCACGTCCGGTGCGTTATCCGCAGTGGCTTCGTGGAACCGACGCAGCAGCGCCGGGATCACGTGCGAATTGCTCGGGTGGAAGTTATCGTGCGGCCCGTACAGGTTGGTCGGCATCACCGAGCGATAGTCGCGGTTGTACTGACGGTTGTAGGACTCACACAGCTTAATCCCGGCAATCTTGGCAATCGCGTACGGCTCGTTGGTCGCTTCCAGCGTCCCCTGCAGCAGTTCGCTCTCCGCGATAGGCTGCTTCGCCATTTTCGGGTAGATACAGGAGGATCCGAGGAACAGCAGCTTGTTCACGTCATGCTTATGCGCCGCGTGAATGATGTTGCTCTCGATCATCATGTTCTCGTAGATGAAATCCGCCGGGTAGGTATTGTTCGCCACAATACCCCCCACTTTCGCCGCCGCCAGATAGACCTGGTCAATGCGCGTGTTGGCAAAGAAATCTTCTACCGCACGGCCATCAAGCAGATTCAGCTCGTCGCGGGTGCGAACAACCACCTCGACGTCGCCGCGCTGTTCAAGCTGGCGAACAATCGCGGAACCCACCATTCCGCGATGACCGGCGACAAAAATACGTTGTTTTGTCATTCTCAGGACTCCAGCGCGATGGCAACCTCGTAGCCATGGGACTTAAGCAGGGAGTGTTTCTTCGCGGCTTCGAGATCTTTTGCCACCATCTCTGCGACCATCTCCTGCAGCGTGGTTTCCGGCTTCCAGCCCAGTTTTTCGTGCGCTTTGGTTGGGTCGCCCAGCAGTGTTTCTACTTCAGCAGGACGGAAGTAACGCGGGTCAACCTCAACAATAACATCGCCTGGTTTTACGCCCGGTGCGTCATGACCGGTTACAGAGACCACGATGCCTTTCTCTTCAACGCCAGTGCCTTCAAAGCGCAGTTTGATGCCCAGCTGCGCCGCAGCCATCTCTACAAACTGACGCACGGAGTACTGCACGCCGGTAGCGATAACGAAATCTTCTGGTTTTTCCTGCTGCAGCATCATCCACTGCATTTTCACGTAATCTTTCGCATGGCCCCAGTCACGCAGGGAGTCCATGTTGCCCAGGTGCAGTTTCTTCTCCAGACCCTGCGCGATATTAGCGATAGCGCGGGTGATTTTACGGGTTACGAAGGTTTCGCCGCGACGTGGTGATTCGTGGTTGAACAGGATGCCGTTACAGGCATACATGCCATAGGATTCACGGTAGTTCACGGTGATCCAGTAGGCGTACATTTTGGCTACGGCATACGGAGAACGCGGGTAGAACGGGGTGGTCTCTTTCTGCGGGATCTCTTGCACCAGGCCGTACAGCTCAGAGGTGGAGGCCTGATAGAAACGGGTTTTCTTCTCCAGACCCAGGAAGCGAATCGCTTCCAGCAGACGCAGGGTACCGATGGCGTCAACATCTGCGGTGTATTCCGGGGATTCAAAGGAGACCGCAACGTGGCTCATTGCCCCCAGGTTGTAAACCTCATCCGGCTGCACTTCCTGCAGGATACGGGTCAGGTTAGAGGTGTCGGTCAGGTCGCCGTAATGCAGATGGAATTTCGGGTTAGCCGCGTGCGGATCCTGATAGATATGGTCAACACGCTCTGTGTTAAACGAAGAGGCACGACGCTTAATACCGTGCACTTCATACCCTTTTTCCAGCAGCAGCTCTGCCAGGTAAGAACCATCTTGTCCGGTAACGCCGGTGATGAGAGCGACTTTAGACATGTTTATTTTCCTCTACTTATCAAAGTTTTTCAGTTTCTACGCGTTCGCGTATCACCACTGCGGGATTGCCACGGCAAACTGCATTTGCCGGTAGCGATTTAAAAACGCTGCTGCGGGCGCCAATAACGGTGCCATCACCAACAGTTACACCCGGTGCAACAAAAACATCTGTTGCCAGCCAGCATTTTTCACCAATCACAATAGGCGTGGCGGTAATATCAAAATGCGGGCTCATAAAATCGTGGCTGCCAGTGCACAAATAACACTTCTGCGATACCACCGCGTTTGCGCCGATGGTAATGTCGCCAAGGGTATATAACACCGCGTCATCCCCTACCCAGGCATAATCTCCGAGGGTTAATTTCCACGGATAGGTAATTTTTACCGATGGGCGAATGACTACGTTTTTTCCTATTTTTGCGCCGAAGAGTCGTAATAAAAATGCTCGCCAGCGATATAAAATTTGCGGTGACCAGGCAAATAATGTTGCCTGTACGGCCCACCACAATTGAACTTTGATTCCGTTTGCGCCGCGAAACCCCTTCGGCATGGAAAAACCACTAAGATCCTGCATAACGTTCTCTTATATTCAGGCTTTGTTATAGAGGGCTTTCGTTTTACCCGTCGTTTTCAGACGTAAAAAATAAGATAATTCCGCCCAGAACCCTGGCACTCGTAATATTTTGCGCTGGACTTTTTTGGCGTCCTGGCACAATTCCAGATTATTCGAGGTTGAAACGCCGCCCATTGAGAATTCCGACACCAACCCTTTAATGCGTTTAAACGGGAAGCCCGCTTTAAACATTCTGGCGGCAAGGGCGTAATCGGATGAAACCTTATACTGCAAATCATAGGGGTAGGTTTTTAAGCCATTGACCGGGAAGAAAATAGCCTGATGACTGGCGGGCAGGCTATGATAAATATACCAACCATGTTTTGCCGCACGTTTGACTTTATTCCCGTCGCCGAAATCGAGCAGCGCATCGCCGATATACATGGCATTCTCTTTTTCACGCATCAGCTGGCGCACAAACAACGCGACGTCTTCATGGAACACATCACCGGAGTTAAGGAAGATCGCGTAACGACCTTGCGCCATGTCGATGCCCTTATTCATGGCGTCGTAGATGCCTTTATCTTTCTCGCTGATATAACGTAAGTTGAACTCACCGTTGCGTTTTTCGAGAAACTCTGCGGTGCCATCGTCCGAGCCGCCATCGACCACGATCCATTCAAAAGTGAGGCTGGGGTCGCGTGCCAGATTGCGCAGCGAGCGCCAGGTTTTTACTACACCATCGTAATTACGAAAGGCGACAGTAATGACGCTAAGAAACATATAACCACCTCGTTATGAATTCGTAATATTAAGCGCTTTGCGCAAAATAAACGGACAGACAATTAAGAACGCATACTCCGGGCTAAAAATTGACCCAGTAAAGAACAGTGAAACCGGCGTAAAAAGATAAAGCTGCACACGAAAATTCTGATTATCACCAAACGCGTTGATCGTCATTTTGAATACTTTGAACAGATACCACAGCGTTAACAAAACGGCGAACCAGGAAAAATAAATAATTAACAGATACAGACCATTGTCTATGGTTTTACCCACGTTCGCACCGTTAAAGATTCCGAATGATGCAACATATTCGTAAAGTGAGCCGAATCTTACTACACCATCAATATGGGTTAATGAATAACCCACCATCACCAGCGGTCCAATTATACGATAATACGATGACGAGCCTTCTGTTCCTAAATCACCCAGACGGGTAGAAATGTACGGGAACGCGAATACCAGCCCGACTAAAAACACCGCTAATGAAATGATTGCCAGGGGCAGTTTTTTCTTAATCGCCTCTTTATTCAGGTACTGAAACGCCCATTCCAGCAGGTAAAACAGGATAAATGTCATCACCCCTGAGAAGGACCCTGACAGGACAATTCCTGCAAGAATCATAGCATCGCTCTTAGGGGTTTTGATACCAAACTGTTTGATGCTGAGCCAAATTGAGATTAAAGCCAGAGCAAAAAATGCCGGTTCAAAATAGAGCGCAGTGGTTCGTTTTCCACCGAACTTAATGAAGTTCAGAACATAGCTGTTACTGTAAATCAGATATTTCGAGATTATCTCCATCAGGCTACTGCCACCGGTTAAAATAATCTGCGCCATTTCCATAGCGGCAAGCATAACAATGATGGCAATGACAATATAAAAGAACCTGAGGATCTTCCGATAATTATGTGGAGAGATGGTTTTAAACCGAATACTCCACACCATACCGATAATAATGACGATATAAACAAACAGCATGGTCGAGGTGACATATTTGCTGGCATCCAGCGACTGACCAAAGATGTAGTTAAAGGCGGTAAGCCCGGCGCCGAGCCCCAGCGCAATCATCAACTTCTTCACGCTTATCTTATCGACATACAACAACAGCAGAACCGGTAAGAAGGTGACGATGGTGATGGGGAAGCTCTCCCCCAGCTGGGCAATCTTGACGTTGACCAGCAGGTAAATCAGCGGCAGCAGCAGATAACTACAGATTCTGATAGAACGAGACATACTCCTCCAGCATCTGTTGGCCACTGTAAGCCTTGCGGCTGCGGTTGCGGAACGATTCCAGGGTAGTGCCAAAAACAGCCTGGGCAATCTCGGCCTTCGGCAACTGGACCAGCGGCAGTACCTCCTGCTCAGAGAAGGTTTTCCCGCCCGATTTCTCCAGCACCTCTTGCGCCGCATCGCTGTGCGTTGCAATTACCGGCACGCCAATAGAGAGCGCTTCACATAAAATCAGGGGGTAGTTATCGACCCGGGAACTGAACACCAGCGCATCCATACCGTTGAGGGCGCTCATTAGCTTGCGTTTGTCGGTTTCAAAGCCGTGGTTCACCACGTTAGCCCCTTCGAACGGCGAAAATTTACCGAAGGTGTGCAGCTCAATTTTGTCGCCGAGCGCCATCATGTCGCGCACCAGCTGCTGATTGGTTTTACCGTCGTAACGCAGGTCATGGGCGACGATAGCGATTTTCGGTTTGCCCGCTGTCGCCGCGACCGGCTCCAGCTCTGCCAGAATGGCTTCCGTGGCGACGTCGATGCCGTTATTAATGATCTTGCAGCGCCCTGCCCCATACAGGCTATTGAACGCATCGGCGACGTGCTGGCTCGGGGAGATAAACTGGCAGCCCAGCGCCAGCATGTCGCGAAACAGCTGACGTTTACCCGCCACCAGCTGATGGGCACGGTCAATTTTCACCGGCGGATAATTCTCGAGGGTCGGGCATTTCTGGCAGTTCGTTTTCCAGCCTTCACAGCCATCGGTAAACGCGCAGCGGCCGGTTACGCTCCAGTGATCATGCAGCGTCCAGACGAAGGTAGTATCGGGTTTATGCCCTTTCACCTTCTCACAAAACGCCACCACCTCTGTCAGCTTTAACCAGTAGCTGTGCAGCACATGAAAGTGCAGGACCACCGGACCCGGCGTGCGGGTTACCGTGCGATAGAGGTTATTCAGGTTGCCGAACAGATCCCGATTAAAGAGGCGAAACAGCGCGATGTTTGCCACCGAGGTCAGGCGCGGGGTGTGTTTCACCACCTGCGGATAGTTATCGTGACTCACGCTTTTTTTACCGCCCTTGCCATAGCCATAGACAAAACGCGACGCGAGCCCTTTTTTTAATGCACGCTGATGCAGATCCAGCGCGACGCCTGCTGCCCCGCCCTCGGCGAGACGAACATTAAATTGCAGAATATTCATTTAATCACCTTCACGCGGGCTTTTTCACCCACCACCAGCGCGTTGTCCGGAATACTGTCGAGCACGACGCTGCCCGCACCAACGGTGACGTTATTCCCCACGGTGATTTCGCCAATCATCACCACGTTGGCTCCAAGCTCAACGTTATTGCCAATCACCGGGCAGGCAAGATTGTCCGGACCGCGATTACCCAGGGTGACCCCATGGCGGATGGTGAAATCATCCCCGGCGACCACAAATTTATTGATCACCACCGCATAGCCGTGGTGGATCGTAAAGCGACGACCAATGGTGGCCGCAGCCTGAATCTCATAGCCAAAAAAGCATTCGGTAATGATGCGATAGAGCACCAGTACCGGCGCCGCCCAGAGGTTATTAATCACATTCTTCTTGCGCCAGACAGAGCAGAAATGGGCGATGCGATAAGCCAGAACCATGCAGCAGGGGCGCAGGCTCCAGCCGTTTGCGCGGCAATCTTCCAGAAACATTATTTCCCCCGAAGCCCGTCAGCCAGACGCTTGGTATTACGCACAGAAAAGAGCGTCAGCAGCGTGCGCCAGTTCATGCGCTTGTTGCGGATCTGGTAGAGGGTAAAGAGCTGATACTTACGGCTCGCACGGTCGAACTTGTCTTTGTGCTTGCGGTAGAAATGGAAGTAGCCGGAGAACTTTTTCGGCGAGGAGGTAATCTGCATCTCACCGTGGTTGATGTGCAGGATCTGCGTGGCGTCGTCTACCTTCCACGGCTCACCGTACTCCACCACCATCCGCAGGAAGATGTCGTAGTCCTGCGCCGCTTTCAGAGTGGTGTCGAACAGACACTCTTTGAAACGCCATGACCAGGTAAAGACCTGATTACCAATAATGTTGCGCTTATAAAAGAGGCGACGGGAATAAGGCGATTTCGGGTAGAGCGGCAGGCTCGCCGGTTGTGAATAGACTTCGCCCTGGCAGACATAATCGTTGGCGTACAGAAACGCATGCGTTACCAGCTGCGCCTGGTGAGACAGGAAGATAGAGAGACGGTTTGGCGTCCACTCATCGTCATCGTCAATACCGGTTAAAAACTCGCCTTTAGCCTGCAAAATCGCCTGATTGCGTACCGCGCAGGCGCCGGAATTGATCGCGTTGTGCGTATACATCACTCGCGGGTCATTGAGGTCGGTAACGAAGTTCTGTAACTGCTCCCAGGAGGAAGAGCAGTCATCAACAATAATCAGCTCCCAGTTGTCGTAATCCTGACGTAAAACCGATTTAATCGCGCGGATCGCCAACTGCTGACGGTTCCATGTCGGCATATAGATAGAGATCAATGGGCGTTGTGTGGTCATGGTCTTCCCCGGATGAATTCGATGCCCTCACCCCTACCCTCCCCCTCTGGGAGAGTCGGGATGAGGAAAACAGGTTATTTACTGTCAGACTTATATTCGTACTCGTAGTACCCGTAATCCTGGTACCCGGTGGCGCGACGGAAGATGGAGTTAAGAATGACCCCCTTCACCTCAATGCCGTTCTGCTCGAAGCGGCTGAGGCTGGTCTCCACCTCTTTAAGGGTGTTGACTGCATAACGCGCTACCATCAGGGTGGTTCCCGCGTGGCGGCCGACAATGGCGGCATCCGTCACGGCAAGGATTGGCGGGGTATCGATTAACACCAGGTCATAGTGTTTGCTCGCCCATGCAATCAGCTGAGTAAAGCGCTCGCTCATCAACAGTTCAGACGGGTTTGGCGGCACCTGACCACGCGGTACGAGGTCAAAATTGGTAATAGAAGTGGGTTTGGCGCAGTTCTCAATGTCACCTTTGCCCAACAGCACTTCTGACAGGCCATTGACGTTATTGGTGCCGAGCAGCTCGTGGGTGTAGCCCTTACGCATATCACAGTCGATCAGCAGCACGCGCTTGTTGGTCTGGCTGATCACCGCCGCAAGGTTGGCACAGACAAAGGTCTTACCAATTGATGGACTAACCCCGGTCAACATCAGGACGTTATTTTTCGCCTGCATCATGGCGAAGTGGAGGCTGGTACGCAGGCTGCGCACCGCTTCAATCGCCAGATCCGTTGGATTACCCACCGCCAGCAGCTGGCTCTGTTTGTAACGCTTAACCCCCTTCACGGTTTTGACGCTATCGCGGGATTTTTGCCATTCAGAGAGCGGGATGCTGGCATAGACGCTGATACCGTTCTCTTCCAGCACCTGCGGGCTTTCGATACCGCGGTTGAACAGAGAGCGCAGCAGTACGCCCACAATCGAGAGCATCAGGCCAAGAATGATACTGCCGAGAATAATCAGCGCTTTCTTCGGCTTCAGTACCCCTGGCTGGGTGATGGCCGGGTCGACGATACGGACATCGCCTACGGTACTGGCCTCGGTGATCTTCAGCTCCTGCTGTTTATTCAGCAGCTGCATATAAACCTGCTGACCCGACTCCACATCACGCGTCAGACGTACAATCTCTTGCTGGGTCTTCGGCATAGCGGTCACGCGGTTGTTCAGTTTGGCTTTCTCATCCTCTAAGGCCTTACGTTTTTCCAGCAGCGTGCGGTATGCCGGGTGACGTTTGGTATAGAGCTTGGAGATTTCCGCCTCTTTAAAGGTCAGCTCGTTCAGCTGGGCGTCGATATTGACCATCGAATCCAGCACGGATTTCGCCTCTAAAGGCAGGTCAACCGAGTCCTTATCCTGACGATAAGCGTTGAGTTTGTTCTCGGCTTCATCCAGGCTGGCGCGCACTTCAGGAAGCTGTTTCGCCAGGAAGGCCAGGCTCTTCGCCGCTTCTTCAGATTTACGCTCAACGTTCTGCTCGAGATAGTTGCGGGTGATGCTGTTCAGGATATCGCGGATTTTATCTTTATCTTCACCGGTAAAGGTCATGCTCAGCACGCCGGTGTCTTTACCCGTTTCCGTCACCGTGAGGTTATTTTGCAGGTTGTTAATCATCCCAAGCGTGGAGAACTTGGTGACGGTAAACTCGCTGCCCTCAGCGGCCTGAATCGCGTTCACTTTAATGCTCACGCCATCTTTGCTGAGCAACTGCCCTACTTCGCCACGGGCGCTAAAGCCGGCGTCGCTGGTCAGTTGGTACTGCTTAGGCCCCAGCACTTCGAGGGTGAAGACCTGATCGGCCGCCCCCTTTGGCAGGCTAAAGTCGGTCACTTTAACGGTATCGTTTTGCCGTCCCATCAGACGATCCCAGCCCGCACCGAAGACCGGGAAGGTATTTTTGCTAACGGCAATATCCAGACCCAGGTCGCGCACGGTTTTACCCAGCACCAGACGCGACTGCAGCAGCTGAATTTCCGCTTCTGAAGCCGGTGGCTTGTTCGCCAGCGCCGAGCCAATATCCTGCACCAGCGAGTTGCCGGTGTTTTGCTCGATCTGCACCAGCGCATCGGCGCTGTAGATGGGAGTGGCGAACAGGGTGTAGACCACCGCCGCCAGCGCAAAGACGGCGGTGGTGCCTAACACCCACCAGCGCGCCTCAACCACGGTCCCAATCAGGCGACCAATATCGATTTCATCGCTGCCCGCGGTCGAGGCGGAAGAAGCTTTTACTTTTTCTGTCATTGTTATCCCTGCTGAACGTTCAGTGCCTGCGCCCACTGACGGGCAGACTGGTCAAGTAAGGTGTAAACCGCTTCAAAGGCTTCACGGCTTTTGCGATAGGGATCGGGGATTTCGCGTTCGTTGTCCCAGTGACCAAACAGCATCACTTTGCCGCGCATCTCCGGCGCGATATCGCACAGAGCGTGAATATGGCGCTTTTCCATCGCCAGGATCAGGTCATATTCCCGACACATGGCGGCTGAAACCTGACGGGCGCAATGCCCGTCTAGAGAAAGGTTATGTTGCTCTGCCACGCTCGTTGCACGCTCGTCGGCCCCTTTGCCTACCAGCGCACCCAGCCCTGCAGAACCCACCGTCAGCCCCGGCTGATATTGCTTTAACAGCCGCTCGGCCGTGGGGGAACGGCAAATGTTCCCCACGCACACCACCAGAATTTTGTTAAACATCGCGGATTACCAGTTATGAACGTCGCTTGCCGTGTCGGTCATGTAGCGAACGCCACTGATCGTCGGCAGCAACTGGTTGATCAGGCGGTTCCAGCGAGCAACCGGTGCGGTCGTCACGTAGACCACGTCATACGGCTGGAGGCGGAACTCGGTTGCCATCACCAGAGAGGTGGCATCGGACATATCCAGCTGATAAATGTTGGCAATCTTGCCGTTGCTGCCTTGTCCTTTGAGCGGACGAATAACGAAGATGCCGCTGGCATTGGAGGTCGTCAGATCGATACCTTCCGCCGAGCCCAGCGCTTCGGTCAGCGTCATGCCGCTGAAGTCCATTTTGAGGGTGCTCTGTTTCTTCACTTCGCCCATCACGAACACTTTCAGATCGTCATTACGCGGCACAAAGAGGATGTCACCCGGATAGAGCAGTCGGTTCTGGCTCAGGTCGCCGTTTTGCATCAGCGCCTGCAAGGAGATGCGTTGTTCTTTGCCCTGATGGGTCAATACAACATTGCGCCAGTCGGCATTTTCGGTCAGCCCGCCTGCGGCGTTGATAGCGTCAAGTACGGTCAGCGGCACGTTGGTGATCGCCTGCTGCCCCGATTTATTGACCTGCCCGGAGATATAGGCTTTTTGCGAACGGAACGCGGCGATATTAACGTCCACCTGCGGATCAGCGATGTACTGCGCTAAGCGGCTGGTAATATCACTACGGATCTCGGCCAGCGTTTTGCCAACCACGTGTACTTTGCCAATGTAGGGATAGAACATGGTGCCGTCAGGCTGTACCCAGTTGCCGGTATCGCTCGAGCTACGGTACTGACCGGCTGGCGTCGTCAACTCTGGGTGGTCCCAGACGGTAACGCTAACGACATCGCCTGGGCCGACGCGATACTGATAAGAGGAGATCTCCTGATCCAGCGAGACGTTCGGCTGGGCCACGTTCGGGCGTGGGCGTAATTGCTCCACCAGTCTTGGTGTCAGGGGATAGACATTTACCATCCGATCAAGGTCGAAATCAGCATCTTGCTGTTTAATCACATCCTTACCCATGGTCGACATATTGCTGCCAGGTAAGACGGTGCACCCACTCATCAAGGTCACAGACACCAATAATGGCATCAATTTCATTTTGGATTTCATCATTGATTATTTATCACTTTGGCAGAGTAATTATCCTGTGCGGTTTAATTAAATGCGCGGCATTTAACTTTTAGCATGCGGTTAATAAAACAGAAATATAACTGGCATCAGTCCTAAAAAAAGTTTATTCATCCGCAAGCTATTGACAGAATAATCGAGGCTGATTAACACGCTTTCAGGCACGCTACCGCCCTTGGCTTTCAGTTACCAATCCACTGTTTAAACAGTAATTTATGGATAAACACCCTCTTTGACATGGTTTAATCGAAAGATATATCGGGCAAGAAAACGCTTCTCCAGATATAAACTTTCTGTTCTTTAAACCGACACTGAAATAGCAACAAGAGGCTTTAACATTTGATGCTGGAGGAATTGTTGCAGCTAACGATTTAGCAGGCAAGGAAACAACAGTCGGCGCATCGCTTTTTAAGATTAATATTAACGGCAAAGTTTTAATGTTTTAGGATTTTCTTCAGGTTGACAAAAATGAATATATAACCGTTACCTGCGATATTTCTTAAATATAATTATTTAAGGGGATTCTGGTTATAACCCTAAATTAACCATGGGAATAGAGTGAGCCGTATTTGCGGCGTTGCCCGAGGAAATCCCAGGCTGGCATTGCATTTTTCGCAGGCTTTATCCATGATCGAAATGTGACATTTGTCATATTACAAAAGGTATGATTCCCGCTATGGAATGGATTGCAGATCCATCAATCTGGGCCGGTCTGGTCACTCTGGTGTTACTGGAACTGGTGCTCGGCATCGACAACCTGGTCTTTATCGCCATTCTTGCCGAAAAATTGCCCCCTGCTCAGCGCGATCGCGCTCGCGTCACCGGCCTGCTTCTGGCCATGGTGATGCGCCTGCTGTTACTGGCCTCTATTTCCTGGCTGGTGGGGCTCACCAAACCGCTATTTACGGTACACGGCCTGGGCTTCAGCGCGCGCGACCTGATTATGCTTTTTGGCGGCCTGTTCCTGATCTTCAAAGCCACCGTCGAACTCAATGAACGGCTGGAAGGTAAGGATAATGAAAACCCCACCCAGCGCCGGGGCGCCAGATTCTGGCCGGTGGTGGCGCAAATTGTGGTGCTGGACGCCGTCTTCTCTCTTGATTCGGTGATCACCGCCGTGGGGATGGTGGACCATCTGGCCGTTATGATGGCAGCCGTCATCATTGCCATTGCGCTGATGGTGTTGGGCAGTAAGGCGTTAACGCGCTTCGTTAATAGCCACCCGACAATCGTCATTCTCTGTCTTAGCTTCCTGCTGATGATCGGCTTTAGCCTGGTGGCAGACGGCTTTGGCTTCCACATTCCGAAAGGCTATCTGTACGCCGCCATAGGATTCTCAGTCATCATCGAGGCGCTAAACCAGCTGGCCATCTTCAACCGCCGTCGCTTTCTGTCAGCCAATCAGACGCTACGTCAGCGCACAGCTGAGACGGTGATGCGTCTGCTGAGCGGAAAGAAAGAGGATGCGGAACTGGATGCGGAGTCGGCATCCCTGCTGGCGGATCATGACAGCAGCCAGATCTTTAACCCGCAGGAACGTCGAATGATTGAGCGGGTATTAAATCTTAACCAGCGTTCTGTCAGCAGCATCATGACCTCCCGTCACGATATCGAGCATATCGACCTCAACGCCCCGGAGGCGCAAATCCGCGCGCTGCTGGAAAAAAACCAGCATACCCGCGTGGTGGTAACCGGTGGCGAGCAGGAGGAGGATCTGCTCGGCGTGGTACACGTTATCGACCTGCTCAACCAGCAGTTACAGGATGAACCGCTTGACCTGCGGGCGCTGGTGCGTCAGCCGCTGGTCTTCCCGGAGGGGCTGCCGCTGCTCTCTGCGCTGGAACAGTTCCGCAACGCCCGTACGCACTTTGCCTTTGTGGTGGATGAATTCGGCTCCGTTGAGGGGGTGGTGACCCTGAGCGACGTGATGGAAACCATTGCCGGTAACCTGCCCAATGAAGTGGAAGAGATCGACGCCCGCCATGATATTCAGAAAAACGCCGACGGAAGCTGGACGGCGAACGGTCATATGCCGCTGGAAGACCTGGTGCAGTATGTGCCACTGCCGCTGGATGAGAAGCGTGAGTATCACACCCTCGCCGGTCTGCTGATGGAATACCTGCAACGTATTCCCGCCCCTGGGGAAGAGGTCCAGGTGGGTCACTATGCTCTGAGGACGCTGGAAGTCGATCATCACCGGGTGCAGAAGGTGCAGTTAATTCCGCAGGCTGATGAAGCAGAGGAAGAGTACGAAGTGTAATAAAAAGCCGGGTAAGGCTAACCCCTACCCGGCTTAATCATTAAAGTTTTTCCAGCAGCTTTTTCACGTCTTTACTGTTTTTCGAATCCTTGTTGCGATCCGCCCAGTCGTTCAGACGCCGTTTGGCTTCATCCTGAAGATGTTTACGCATCAGCTGATCCACCTGCAGACTGTAGTTGAGCGCCTGCCACTGACCATACACGCTCAGCGGGATCGGTGTCTGTTTCAGGAAATCGATCAGCTTACCCTCGCCCAACCAGCCCTCCAGCACCGTCACTTTAAAGTGGGTATCCGCCGTCTCTTTGACCAGGTCCATCGTGCCATCGCCCTCAAGCGATAACATAGGCGATTCCCCCTGCATGCTCTCCAGCGAGAGCTGGCCGTTATCAAGCGAAAGCTCGGTAACAAAGCGATTCAGACGGGTGGCGTTTTCAAAGTTATCTTTGGCCTTCACATTACTGCTGCGCTCCACCGCCTGCTGCACCAGTTGCTGGAAGTTAAGCCCTTCCATACGGGTGTTGCTCATCTCGACGTGGGCCTGCCCTTGCCAGTTGCGACGGAAGGCCTCGGCGTCGATCTTGCCGCCAGAGAAATCGCCCGCCAGCGTCAGGCTACCGGTCAGGGGGATCGGATAGTTGAAGGCTTTCAGGATGGTGCCAATCTCGACATTTTCCAGCCGCGGCTGGAATGCCGTGCGGGCCTCCGCTTTGCGCACATCCAGGGTGCCTGGCAATGAGAGGCGCCCCTGCCCCATCTCGCCGCTCAGATCGCTGATGGTGAGCAAACCATTTTTGTTAGTCATCTGGCTGGAGACATGGGTAAAATCCATGCCGCGCCAGTGGACGCGGTTGGCTTTTAGCATGATATCCGCGTCAAAACCGCGCAGACCGTTATAATCAGGCCGATCGAGGTTCGTCGAGATCACCGGGCGCGGCTTCGGCTGAGACTGCCCCTGCTGCGCCACGTCACCCTGGGCGGCAGCGGCTTGCGCCGTAAGCAGATTTTCAAGGTTGAGCGTATCGAATTGCAGATTGATCACCCATTGCGGGGTGTCGCTCAGCATCACGCTCGCCTGGCCAGTCAGCGCGCTGTCGTTCGCTTTCAGATCGAGCTGATTGAGCTCAAGCTGTTTGCGCTCTTCCCGCCAGACTGCCTGCAGTTTGCCCTGTCCGGTGATACCCTGCGCCGGAAGATCGGCCCCGGTCAGCTGCCAGTCAAGCTGCTGAATATTGGCAATCAGCTGGTGAGGATAGTCAGACGCATCGACATTCGCATTCAGCGAGACCACCATGTCGCGCTGATTACGGTTCACGCGCCCGCTAAAATCCATCGTGCCTTTGTGGTGCTCATCCTGCTCCATCTGCAGATTGATATTACGCACCGTCACCTGTTCGTCGCTCTCATGCTGGAACACCAGCACGCTATCGGCGACCTTCAGTTTACCAATATCAAACGACCAGCCGTTATCTTCAGCTACGTCGGGGAGCGTGTTTTCGCGCGGCGCCACCGGGGCATCGGGCTTGCGCACCGCCTCGGTCTGCGGCGTCAACTGAATTACCGCCCCTTTAAGCATCACCTGATTCACCTGCAACTGATGCGAAAGAAGCGGCATTAACGCCACGTCCAGACGCATATTGTCGGAGGTAAGCAGCGGCACGGAAGCCCCCGGCGCGGTTAACGACATCCGGCCGGAAAGAATGCTTAACTGCGGCCAGACGTGCCAGCGCAGCGGGCCGTCCAGCTTCATCACGTAGCCACTGCGCGCTTCAACCTGGCGCACCATGTAGGCACGAAAATCGTTGGGATTTACCAGCAGCACCAACGCAGTAAGACCTGCCAGCAAGACCACCAGCAAAATCATCAGCGTTGTCAGAACTCTTCTCATGGCTTCCTCGGTGGACTGGGCTGGGCTCAGTCTTTGTCAATACGACTGGCAACCGCACCCTGCTGATCGCGGTATTTCGCATCCTGGCGGCGGTTGTAAGGACGTGCAGCCGGGCCGGTCAGCGGCTCGAAACTGAGCGCGCCAATCATCATGCCTGGACGTAATGCCAGCGGCAATTTACCGGCGTTGAAGAACTCCAGCACAATGCGACCCGACCAGCCTGGATCGATACGGTGCGCGGTTACGTGCACCATCAGCCCCAGACGCGCCAGAGACGAACGTCCATCAAGCCAGCCAACTAGATCGGCAGGCAGGGTCACGGACTCAAAGGTAACCGCCAGCGCCAGTTCTCCTGGGTGCAGATAAAAGGCCTCGCCGTCCTCAAGAACAATCTCGTCGCTCATCACGCGTTCGAGTGCGGCGCTCACTTCATCTTTTGGACCGCTAAGGTCGATAAAGGGGGCGGTATGCCCGCTGAAGGTGCGGAATTTATTGCCCAGACGCACGTCCACGGTCACGCCATTAATGCGCTCCACGGGCGGACGGGGTGAAATGGACAGACGGCCTTCATCGAGCCAGGCTTCAATATCTTTGTCACACAGACGCATGGCACTCTCTCCTTTCGTGCATCACTCCCTCGGGCTTATCTGCGCCGAGGGTGAACCGGGTTATCTCTGAACGGTACACAATTCGCGTGTTTTATTCAAAAAACTGGCTGATTTTCGCTTTCAGAATATCGATCGCAATACGGTTTTTACCCCCACGCGGCACGATAATATCGGCGTACTGTTTGGACGGTTCAATAAACTGCAGGAACATTGGACGTACCGTTTTCTGATATTGCGCCATAACGGAGTCCATGGAGCGACCGCGTTCGTTAACGTCGCGCTTGATGCGGCGCATCAGGCAAATATCCAGTGGCGTATCAACAAAAATGGAGAAGTTCATCGATTCGCGCAGACGCGCGTCGGTCAGCAGCAGGATGCCTTCAAGGATAATGACCTTCTTTGGCTCAATACGGATAGTTTCCTGCGTGCGGGTATGTTCAACATAGCTGTAGACGGGTAATTCAATTGGGGCGCCGTTCTTCAGAGACTGAAGATGCTGAAACAGCAGGCTGTGATCCATCGCGCTGGGATGGTCATAGTTGGTCTTAACGCGCTCTTCCATCGACAGATGACTTTGATCCTTGTAATAGCTGTCTTCCGGAATGACACCGATGTGCTCATCACCAACCTGTTCACGTAATTCACGGTAAAGCGTACTAGCAATAAGACTTTTACCTGAAGCCGATGCGCCGGCGATGCCTATAATGACGCACTGATGAGACTTATCAGTCATAAATTTAGCGACCTGAGTAACCTGGATGTAAAGGAAGGACGACGCCGAAGCGTCAAACGGCGCAATTATAGGGATTTCGCTCCCGTGATACCAGTCGAAAGCGCAGGTTATGCGTGACGCGCGAAAATAGCCTTTTTCTTCCCGCTGCGTTATTACCCTGTTCACTTTTCCATCATCAAAGATGAAATTTTTGCAGGATAACTATTTAATAACTCTATGATGTCAAATTATGAGCAGCCACCATATGAATTGTAAATTGTTTGTACTAGCATAATCCAAATTCATCATTCAACTCGTCCGGACCTGGTTCGTGACGGCATGGCGTCCCCTGGATAAGCGGTAATGAATAAACAATACCAGCGCGTTTTGGTTACCACCCCACATCCTTTACTACGGCTTGTCAGTCTTGGTCTGGTTACCTTTATCTTTACCCTTTTTTCGCTGGAGCTGACGCGTTTCGGTACATTACTGGCACCTTTATGGTTCCCGACTGCCATTATGATGGTGGCCTTTTACCGTCACGCCGGCAAAATGTGGCCCGGTATCGCGCTCGCCTGCACCTTCGGCAATATCTTTGCCACCTGGCTGCTCTTCTCCTGGGATACCCTTAATCTGTGGTACGGGTTGATCAACACCCTCGAGGCGGTGGTCGGCGCGCTGTTGCTGCGAAAACTGCTCCCCTGGTATAACCCGCTGCAAAATCTGGGCGACTGGATCCGTCTGGCGATCGGCAGCGCCGTGATCCCGCCTCTGCTGGGCGGCATGTTGGCGTATCTGCTGGTTCCTACCGCCGAGCCGATGCGCAACTTTCTGGTCTGGGTGCTCTCGGAAACCATCGGCGCGCTGGCGCTGGTGCCGCTGGGGCTGCTGTTTAAACCCCACTACCTGCTGCGTCATCGCAATCCGCAATTACTGCTCGAAACGCTGGTCACCATGGTGGTGACGCTGGTGCTAAGTTGGATCGCCATCCGCTTTTTACCCTGGCCCTTTACCGCGATTATCGTCTTACTGATGTGGAGCGCCGTCCGATTACCACGCCTTGAAGCATTTCTGGTCTTCCTGGTCACGGTAATGATGGTATCGCTGTTGATCGCCTCTTCGCCGGTGCCGCTGGTCACTGAAAATGCCGCCATGCTCAACGCCCCCTGGCTGCCATTCCTGATGATGCTGTTGCCCGCTAACGTCATGACCATGGTGATGTACGCCTTCCGCGCCGAGCGGAAACACATCACCGAGAGCGAAGAACGTTTTCGCAATGCCATGGAGTACTCCGCGATCGGCATGGCGCTGGTCGGTACCGACGGCCAGTGGCTGCAGGCCAACAAAGCGCTTTGTCAGTTCCTCGGTTACTCCCAGTCTGAGCTGCACTCCCTGACGTTCCAGCAGGTGACCTGGCCCGAAGATCTCAATCTTGACCTCGAGCAGATGGAGCAACTGATCCGCGGGGATATCAACAGTTACTCGATGGAGAAGCGTTACTACACCCGCAATGGTGAGGTAGTCTGGGCGCTGCTGGCGGTCTCGCTGGTGCGCCATGCGGACGGCAGCCCGCTCTATTTCATCGCCCAGATTGAAGATATTAACGATCTCAAACAGACCGAATGGGTTAACAAGCGCCTGATGGAGCGCATTACTCTCGCTAACGAAGCGGGGGGAATTGGTATCTGGGAGTGGGATGTTAAACCGGACGTGATCAGCTGGGATAAGCGCATGTTCGAACTCTATGAAGTTCCGCCGCATATTAAACCCACCTGGCAGATGTGGCATGAGTGTATGCTCCCGGAAGACCGCGCCCATGCTGAACAGGTGGTACGTGATGCCCTGGCCGCGCGCATTCCCTTCAAGCTGGAGTTTCGTATTCGGGTCAAAGAGGGGGTTCGTCACATCCGCGCGCTGGCGAATCGGGTGCTGAATAAGCAGGGCGAGGTCGAACGCCTGCTCGGCGTCAATATGGATATGACCGAGGTAAAAGAGCTTAACGAAGCGCTGTTCCAGGAAAAAGAGCGTCTGCATATTACCCTCGATTCCATCGGCGAAGCCGTGCTCTGTACCGATGTCGATATGAACGTCACCTTTATGAACCCGGTCGCCGAGAAGATGAGCGGCTGGACCCAGCAAGACGCGATGGGCCAGCCGATTTTATCGGTGCTGCATATTACCTTTGGTAATAGCGGCCCGCTGATGGAAAACATTCACAGCGGGGATATGTCCCGTACCGATATCGAACAGGATGTCGTCCTGCACAGCCGCAGTGGCGGGAGCTACGATATTCACTACAGCATCACCCCACTGAGCACTCTCGATGGACAAAACATCGGCTCGGTGCTGGTCATTCAGGATGTTACCGAGTCGCGCAAAATGCTGCGTGAACTGAGCTACAACGCCTCTCACGACGCCCTCACCCACCTGGCAAACCGCGTCAGCTTTGAAGCGCACCTGAAACGTCTGCTCCATATGGTGCAGGAGACCCGCCAGCGACATGCGCTGGTGTTTATCGATCTCGACCGTTTTAAAGCGGTGAATGACACCGCAGGCCATGCGGCGGGCGATGCCCTGCTGCGAGAGCTCTCTTCGCTGATGCTCAGCATGCTGCGTTCGACCGATGTGCTGGCGCGTCTTGGCGGGGACGAGTTTGGTTTACTGTTGCCTGAATGCAATACCGAAAGCGCCCGCTACATCGCGGGGCGTATCATTAATGCCATCAACGATTACCACTTTATGTGGGACGGCCGCCTGCACCGTATCGGCGCCAGCGCCGGGATTACGCTTATCGACGCCGTAAACCACCAGGCCGCTGAAGTGATGTCTCAGGCGGATATTGCCTGCTACGCCTCAAAAAACAGCGGACGTGGGGTGGTCACGGTGTATGAACCGCAGCAAGAACGCATGCAGAGCAACCGCAATATGATGTCGCTCGATGAACAGTGGCACATGATTAAAGACAACAACCTGGTGATGCTCGCGCGCAGCGTGGCGTCACCGCGTATCCCGGAGAGCAGCAATTTCTGGATGTTGTCGCTGCGCCTGTGGACCAGCGAAGGGGAAGTTCTCGAAGAGCAGACCTTCCGCGCCGGGCTGGCTGAGCCCGAGCTCCTTCACGCTCTCGACAGACGCGTGATGCAGGAGTTCTTCCGCAGTTTTGCCGCCCCGCTGGCTAAAAAAGGGACCGGCGTGGCCCTTCCGCTGTCGCTGGCTGGACTGGCCAGCGTGACCCTGGTCGACGAGTTGCTGGATATGCTGGCACAGAGCCCGCTGCCGGCACGACTGCTGCACCTGATGCTGCATATTGACGTACTGAGGCAGCAAAATAACGCCTGTCTGCAGGGGCTGGATAAACTGCGCCGTGCCGGCTGCCGTATCATCCTCAGCCATGTCGGGCGAGATATGGACGAGTTCAACTACCTCAGCGCCCATCAGGCAGATTACCTGCTGCTGGATCCCGAGGTCGTGACCAACGTTCACGGCAACCTGATGGACGAGATGCTGGTCACCATTATCCAGGGTCATGCCCAGCGGCTGGGCATGAAAACCATCGCCGGGCCGAGCAACCAGCCGGTGGTGATGGACACGCTCTCGGGCATCGGCATCGACTATATCTACGGCAATACCATTGACGAACCGCGCCCGCTGGAACTACTGCTTAATACCAGCTACTTCGCCATCAACTGACGGCGTCCAGCCTTCGGTATACCAGATATGCAGCAGCGCGTATGAGCGCCACGGCTGCCACCGGGCGGCATAGCGCCGTATCCCGGCCGGGGTCATGCCGGCAAAGCGTTGCTTGATCAGATAATCATCCGGTAAGAACACATCTTTCGCCTGCCAGCCGCGCAGGGCGAAATAATTCGCCGTCCAGCGCCCGATGCCCGGGCGCGTTTGCAGCGCCTTCACGCCCGCCTCGATGTCATCCGGCGGCGTAAGAGGAAATGTCCCGGCCTCCACCGACTGCGCCAGGTGAATGAGCGACTCGGCGCGTTTAACTGGCATGCCGAGCGCCTTCAAGGCCAGCGGGTCGGCATTTGCCAGCGCCGCCGGGGTAGGAAAGCAGAAATAGCCCGGCGCCCCTGCGAGCGGCTCACCACACAAGGCGACCACTTTCGCGGTGAGCTTCGCTGCCATCGCTACGCTCACCAGCTGGCCGAGAATAGCGCGTACCCCCTGCTCGTAAGCATCCATCGAGCCGGGCAGTCGCAGGCCGGGCCGGGCAGCGCCGAGCGCCCCGAGTACCCCGGCTATCTGCTGCGGGCGACACTCCAGGTCAAACAGCCGGGCCACGCGCGCCAGGACCGGGTCAGCGACCGGCAATAGCCCGTCACTCAGTTCAACCTGTAGCGTGCCGTCTTGCAGGTGCGGCGTGGCGCGAATCAACCCGACATGCCCCTCACAGGCGAAACTGCGCACGTAGTCAGTGGCGGTCACGGTTTCGATGCCGGTGACCGCACGGGCGGCCAAAAAATCGAACATCCATTGCCAGTCGTAGGGGGGTTGCCAGTGCAGAATAAACATTACGGCTCCTTTTTTCGTTACTCCACAGCATAACGCTGCCCGGCGGTTCTTGCCTTGCTTTCATATTCCAGTTGTCGCAGGCGAGACATTTCGCTAAAGTCTCGCCCCTTCTCAATGGCATGGGGATTTCGCACGTGTTTATCGGATTTGACTATGGTACCGCCAACTGTTCTGTGGCGGTGATGCAAGACGGGCAGCCACAGCTGCTCAAAATGGAAAATAACAGCACCCTGCTGCCATCAATGATTTGCGCGCCCACGCGTGAAGCGGTAAGCGAGTGGCTCTATCGTCATCATCAGGTTCCGGCTACCGGCACGGAAACCCAGGCGCTGTTACGCCGGGCGGTAAGCTTCAATCGCGAAGAGGATATCGACGTTACCGTCACCAGCGTGCAGTTTGGACTCTCCTCGCTGGGCCACTATATTGAGGACCCGGAAGAGGTCTACTTTGTTAAATCCCCGAAATCCTTCCTCGGTGCCAGCGGACTGAAGCCGCAGCAGGTTGCTCTGTTTGAGGATCTGGTTTGCGCCATGATGTTGCATATTCGTCAGCAGGCACAGTCGCAGGTGACGGATAGCATTACCCAGGCGGTGATTGGTCGTCCTATTAACTTCCAGGGGCTGGGGGGAGACGACGCAAACCAGCAGGCACAAGGGATCCTTGAGCGTGCCGCCCACCGCGCAGGTTTTCAGGACGTGGTGTTCCAGTATGAGCCGGTTGCCGCCGGTCTGGATTTTGAAGCGACGCTCAGTGAAGAGAAACGCGTGCTGGTAGTGGATATCGGCGGCGGGACAACTGACTGCTCGCTGCTGCTGATGGGGCCACAATGGCATGTCCGCCGCGACCGTGAAAATAGCTTGCTGGGACACAGCGGGTGCCGCGTAGGCGGGAACGATCTTGATATTGCACTGGCGTTCAAAAGCCTGATGCCGCTGCTGGGCATGGGCGGCCAGACGGAAAAAGGTATCGCCCTGCCGATCCTCCCCTGGTGGAATGCGGTTGCCATTAACGACGTCCCCGCTCAGAGCGATTTCTACAGTACCGCCAACGGTCGTTTCCTTAATGACCTGGTGCGCGATGCGCAGGATGCCGACAAAGTCGCCCTGCTGTATAAGCTCTGGCGTCAGCGTCTGAGCTATCGCGTGGTGCGTAGCGCCGAAGAGAGTAAAATTGCCCTTTCAGAAGCAGCCGATCATACCGTTACGCTGCCGTTTATCGGCGATGAGCTGTCCACCGCGATTAGTCAGCAGGGGCTGGAGGCGGCACTGGCGCAACCGTTGCAGCGCATTCTGGAACAGGTGCAGCTGGCGCTGGATAACGGTAAAGAGAAACCGGACGTGATCTACCTTACCGGCGGTAGCGCCAAATCGCCGTTAATTAAGCGTGCGCTGGCGGAGCAGTTGCCGGGCATCCCGATTGCTGGCGGCGATGATTTCGGCTCGGTGACGGCGGGGCTGGCGCGTTGGGCGCAGGTAGTGTTTAGCTGACATAGATGCGGGCTGATGCCCTCACCCCGCCCCTCTCCAACAGGGAGAGGGGGAAATGCCTAAAAAAGGCAACCCGTGTTGCCTTTTTGCTTTACCCTCATTCAGACAATTCCAGACAGTCTTCCATATTTCCTCCATTTTTCTGCCGTCTCCACTCACTAAACTAGTATCATTTCCCGAAATGTTTCAGGACGAGAACGTATAACGATGAAAGGCAGTCAAAAATCCCGCTGGGCAATCGCCGCAGGCCTTATTGTGGTGGTCGTTGCCGCCGCGTGGTACTGGCACAGTCACTCCGCGGCACCGGCAGGTGCCACCAGCCAACAGCGCCCCGCAGGCGGTGGCCGCCACGCTATGCGCGGTGGCGTGCTGGCCCCTGTCCAGGCTGCCACCGCCGTCAATAAATCCGTTCCGCTTTACCTTACGGGCCTGGGAACTATCACGGCGGCAAATACGGTGACCGTGCGCAGTCGCGTTGACGGCCAGCTTATGGCGCTCCACTTCCAGGAGGGGCAACAGGTCAAAGCCGGTGATCTGCTGGCTGAAATCGATCCCAGCCAGTTTAAGGTTGCCCTCGCCCAGGCGCAGGGGCAGCTCGCAAAAGACAAAGCGACTCTCGCCAACGCACAGCGCGACCTCGCCCGCTTCCAGAAGCTGGTGAAAACCAATCTGGTGTCACGCCAGGAGCTGGATACCCAGCAGTCGCTGGTCAGTGAATCACAGGGCACGATCAAAGCGGATGAAGCCGCCGTCGCCAGCGCCCAGCTCCAGCTCGACTGGAGTCGGATCACCGCCCCGATTGATGGCCGCGTGGGGCTGAAACAGGTTGATATCGGTAACCAGATCTCCAGCGGCGATACCACAGGCATCGTGGTGATCACCCAGACCCACCCCATCGATCTGGTTTTCACCCTGCCAGAAAACGACATTGCTACCGTTGTTCAGGCGCAGAAAACCGGCCAGCCGCTGGTGGTTGAAGCCTGGGATCGCGCCAACAAACAGAAACTGAGCGAAGGTACGCTGCTGAGCCTGGATAACCAGATCGACACCACCACCGGCACCATCAAGCTGAAGGCCCGATTTACCAACCAGGACGACGCGCTCTTCCCGAACCAGTTTGTTAACGCCCGGATGCTGGTCTCGACTCAGGATAACGCGGTAGTTATCCCGACCGCAGCCCTGCAGATGGGCAACGAAGGCAACTTCGTGTGGGTACTGAACAGCGAGAATAAAGTGAGTAAGCATCTGGTGAAAACCGGCATCCAGGACAGCCAGACGGTGGTGATCAGCGCCGGGTTGTCCGCAGGCGATCGCGTAGTCACTGACGGTATCGACCGCCTGACCGAAGGGGCTAAAGTCGAGGTAGTGGAAGCGCACAGCGACACTGCCACCCCGAAGCAGCCTGCCCGTGAACAGGCCAAACAGAGAGAGAACGCCTGATGCAGGTGATGCCACCCAGCGCCACGGGCGGGCCGTCACGCCTGTTCATTATGCGCCCGGTCGCCACCACGCTGTTGATGGTGGCGATTTTACTGGCGGGGATTATCGGCTACCGTTTTCTGCCGGTCTCCGCCCTGCCGGAAGTCGATTATCCCACCATCCAGGTGGTGACCCTCTATCCCGGCGCTAGCCCGGATGTGGTCACCTCCGCCATAACCGCCCCGCTGGAGCGTCAGTTCGGTCAGATGTCAGGGCTGAAGCAGATGTCCTCACAAAGCTCTGGCGGCGCGTCGGTGGTAACGCTTCAGTTCCAGCTCACGCTGCCGCTGGATGTCGCCGAGCAGGAGGTGCAGGCCGCCATTAACGCCGCCACCAACCTGCTGCCGTCCGATCTGCCGAATCCGCCAGTCTACAGCAAGGTCAACCCGGCGGATCCGCCCATCATGAGCCTCGCCGTCACCTCCTCCGCTATGCCGATGACGCAGGTGGAAGATATGGTCGAAACCCGCGTGGCGCAGAAGATTTCTCAGGTATCGGGCGTCGGCCTGGTGACCCTCTCTGGCGGCCAGCGTCCGGCCGTACGCGTGAAGCTTAATGCGCAGGCCATCGCCGCGCTGGGGTTAACCAGCGAAACCATCCGTACCGCCATCAGCAACGCCAACGTCAACTCGGCGAAAGGCTCCCTGGATGGCCCCACCCGCGCGGTCACGCTGTCGGCCAACGATCAGATGCAGTCTGCCGATGAGTACCGCCAGCTGATTGTCGCTTACCAGAACGGGGCCCCTGTTCGGCTGGGCGATGTGGCCACGGTCGAACAAGGGGCGGAAAACAGCTGGCTGGGTGCCTGGGCGAATAAGCAGCAGGCCATCGTGATGAACGTGCAGCGCCAGCCGGGCGCTAACATTATCGATACCGCCGACAGCATCCGCGCCATGCTACCGCAGCTGATAGAGAGCCTGCCGAAGTCGGTGAGCGTGAAGGTGCTTTCGGATCGCACCACCAACATCCGCGCCTCGGTCAGCGACACGCAGTTTGAGCTGATGCTCGCCATCGCGCTGGTGGTGATGATCATCTATCTGTTCCTGCGCAACGTTCCCGCCACCATTATCCCTGCCGTCGCGGTGCCGTTATCGCTGGTGGGTACATTTGCGGTCATGGTGTTTCTCGATTTCTCCATCAATAACCTGACGCTAATGGCGCTGACCATCGCCACCGGTTTCGTGGTAGACGATGCCATCGTGGTGATTGAGAACATCTCGCGCTATATCGAGAAAGGCGAGAAACCGCTGGCGGCAGCGCTCAAAGGGGCTGGTGAGATCGGCTTTACCATCATCTCATTGACCTTCTCCCTGATAGCGGTGCTGATTCCGCTGCTGTTTATGGGCGACATTGTCGGACGTCTGTTCCGCGAATTTGCGGTCACCCTGGCGGTGGCGATTCTGATCTCGGCGATAGTGTCATTAACCCTGACGCCAATGATGTGCGCGCGCATGCTGAGCCACGAGTCTCTGCGCAAACAGAACCGTTTTTCTCGCGCCTCTGAACGGATGTTCGAGCGGGTGATCGCCGCCTATGGCCGCCTGCTGACCAAAGTGCTTAACCACCCCTGGGCGACGCTGGGCGTGGCGCTGGCAACCCTGGCCCTCAGCGCCCTGCTGTGGGTCATGATTCCGAAGGGCTTCTTCCCGATTCAGGACAACGGCATTATTCAGGGAACGCTGCAGGCGCCGCAGTCGGTGTCGTTTGCCAGCATGGCCCAGCGCCAGCAGCAGGTTTCCGAAATTCTTATGAAGGATCCGGCCGTCGAGAGTCTGACCTCATTCGTGGGGGTGGACGGTACCAACCCGTCGCTAAACAGCGCTCGTCTGCAGATCAACCTCAAACCGCTCGATGAGCGTGATGACCGCGTCAATGCGGTGATTGAGCGCCTGCAGCAGGCCGTGGCGCGCGTACCGGGTATCGAACTCTATCTGCAACCGACTCAGGATCTGACGATCGATACCCAGGTCAGCCGCACTCAGTATCAGTTTACCTTGCAGGCCACTACGCTTGAGGCGCTCAGCACCTGGGTGCCGCAACTGGTAGAGAAACTGCAGGCGCTGCCGCAGCTTTCCGACGTCAGCAGCGACTGGCAGGATAAAGGGCTGGCGGCCTATATCAATGTCGATCGCGACAGCGCCAGCCGGCTGGGCATTACCATGGCGGATGTGGATAACGCCCTGTACAACGCCTTTGGTCAGCGCCTGATCTCCACTATTTATACTCAGGCGAACCAGTACCGCGTGGTGCTGGAGCACGACACGCAACAGACGCCGGGGCTGGCAGGGCTGGACGCCGTGCGTCTCACCAGCAGCGAAGGCGGCAGCGTGCCGCTTAGCGCCATCGCGAAGGTGGAGGAGCGTTATACGCCGCTGGCGGTGAACCATCTGGATCAGTTCCCCTCTACCACCATCTCGTTTAACGTCCCGGACGACTACTCGCTGGGCGAGGCGGTGGAGGCGATCCTGGGTGCGGAAAAAGATCTCAGTTTCCCCACCGATATTCAGACCCAGTTCCAGGGCAGTACGCTGGCATTCCAGGCCGCACTGGGCAGTACCATCTGGCTGATCGTGGCGGCAGTGGTGGCAATGTACATCGTGCTTGGCGTGCTGTACGAAAGCTTTATTCATCCCATCACCATCCTCTCTACCCTACCTACTGCAGGAGTGGGAGCCTTGCTGGCGCTGATGCTGGCAGGCAGTGAACTGGATGTGATCGCCATCATTGGCATCATCTTGCTGATTGGTATCGTCAAGAAGAACGCCATCATGATGATCGACTTTGCCCTTGCCGCCGAGCGCGAGCAGGGAATGGCACCGCGCGAGGCCATCTATCAGGCCTGTCTGCTGCGCTTTCGTCCGATCCTGATGACCACCCTCGCCGCCCTGCTCGGTGCCCTGCCGCTGATGCTCAGCACCGGGGTTGGCGCAGAGTTGCGTCGTCCGCTGGGGATTGGCATGGTAGGCGGCCTGCTGGTCAGCCAGGTGTTAACACTCTTTACCACACCGGTGATTTACCTGCTGTTCGACAGCCTGGCGCTGAAGATGAAATCCCGCTTCCCGAAGCGTACTGAGGAGGCGTAAGTGAAGTTTTTCGCCCTCTTCATTTACCGCCCGGTGGCGACGATCCTGATTTCGCTCGCCATTACGCTCTGCGGCGTGCTCGGCTTCCGGCTGCTGCCGGTGGCCCCGCTGCCGCAGGTGGATTTCCCGGTCATTATGGTCAGCGCCTCGTTGCCCGGCGCGTCGCCAGAGACCATGGCCTCGTCGGTCGCCACGCCGCTTGAGCGCTCCCTCGGACGCATCGCCGGGGTCAATGAAATGACCTCCAGCAGCTCGCTGGGCAGTACGCGCATCATTCTGGAGTTCAACTTTAACCGCGACATCAACGGCGCGGCCCGTGACGTGCAGGCAGCGATCAACGCCGCGCAAAGCTTGTTGCCAAGCGGTATGCCGAGCCGCCCGACGTACCGCAAAGCTAACCCGTCAGACTCGCCGATCATGATCCTGACGCTCACCTCGGATACCTATTCCCAGGGTGAGCTGTATGACTTTGCCTCTACCCAGCTGGCGCAGACCATCGCCCAGATCGACGGCGTGGGCGATGTGGATGTGGGGGGCAGTTCCCTGCCGGCCGTGCGCGTGGGGCTCAACCCGCAGGCGCTGTTTAACCAGGGCGTATCGCTGGATGACGTGCGCAGCGCTATCAGTAATGCTAACGTGCGCAGGCCGCAGGGAGCCATCGAAGACAGTAGCCACCGCTGGCAGATCCAGACCAACGATGAACTCAAAACCGCCGCCGAATACCAGCCACTGATTATTCACTACAACAACGGCGCGGCGGTGCGCCTCAGCGACGTGGCAAGCGTAACCGACTCGGTTCAGGATGTGCGTAACGCCGGGATGACCAACGCCAAACCGGCCATTTTGCTGATGATCCGCAAGCTGCCGGAGGCCAACATCATCGAGACGGTCAACAGCATCCGCGCCCGTCTGCCGGAGTTGCAAGAGACCATTCCGGCGGCCATCGATCTGCAGATCGCTCAGGACCGCTCCCCTACCATTCGCGCCTCGCTTGAAGAGGTGGAGCAGTCGCTGATTATCTCTGTGGCGCTGGTGATCCTCGTGGTCTTCCTGTTCCTGCGCTCCGGTCGCGCCACGCTGATCCCCGCCGTGGCGGTGCCGGTGTCGCTTATCGGCACCTTCGCCGCCATGTATCTGTGCGGTTTTAGCCTCAATAACTTGTCGCTGATGGCGCTGACTATCGCCACCGGCTTCGTGGTGGATGACGCCATCGTGGTGCTGGAGAATATCTCCCGTCATCTGGAGGCGGGCATGAGGCCGCTTCAGGCGGCGCTGCAGGGGTCGCGTGAAGTGGGCTTTACGGTGCTCTCCATGAGCCTGTCGCTGGTGGCCGTGTTCTTGCCGCTGCTGCTGATGGATGGCCTGCCGGGACGGCTGTTGCGCGAATTCGCCGTGACGCTCTCGGTCGCCATCGGCATTTCGCTGGCGGTCTCTCTGACCCTCACCCCGATGATGTGCGGCTGGATGCTGAAATCCGGCAAACCGCACAGCCAGCCGCGTAAACGCGGGTTTGGCCGGCTGCTGATGGCGCTGCAGGAGGGCTACGGAAAATCACTGAAGTGGGTACTGAACCATACCCGCATCGTCGGGCTGGTGCTGCTGGGCACCATTGTACTCAATGTCTGGCTCTATATCACCATACCGAAAACCTTCTTCCCGGAGCAGGATACCGGGGTGCTGATGGGCGGCATCCAGGCTGACCAGAGCATCTCCTTCCAGGCGATGCGCGGAAAGTTGCAGGACTTTATGAAGATCATACGCGACGACCCGGCGGTGGATAATGTCACCGGCTTTACCGGCGGCTCGCGGGTCAACAGCGGGATGATGTTTATTACCCTTAAATCCCGCGATAACCGCAGCGAAACCGCCCAGCAGGTTATTGATCGTCTGCGCGGCAAGCTGGCGAAAGAGCCCGGCGCGAACCTCTTTTTGATGGCCGTTCAGGATATCCGCGTTGGCGGGCGGCAGGCCAATGCCAGCTACCAGTACACCTTGCTGTCGGACGATCTCGCCGCCCTGCGCGAATGGGAGCCGAAGATCCGCAAAGCGCTGGCGGCCTTGCCGCAATTGGCGGATGTTAACTCAGACCAGCAGGACAACGGCGCAGAGATGAGCCTGACCTATGACCGGGAAACCATGTCGCGGCTGGGGATAGATGTCAGCGCGGCCAACAGCCTGCTCAATAATGCCTTCGGTCAGCGGCAGATCTCTACCATCTACCAGCCGATGAACCAGTACAAGGTGGTGATGGAAGTCGATCCGCGCTATACCCAGGATATCAGCGCGCTGGATAAGATGTTTGTGATTAACAACGACGGCAAGGCAATTCCGCTCTCCTACTTTGCCAGCTGGCAGCCAGCGAACGCGCCGCTGTCGGTTAACCATCAGGGGCTGTCCGCGGCGTCGACCGTCTCATTCAACCTGCCTACCGGCTCTTCGCTTTCAGAGGCCAGTGAAGCCATCAACCGCGCCATGACTCAACTGGGGGTCCCTTCGACTGTGCGCGGCAGCTTTGCCGGTACGGCGCAGGTTTTCCAGGAGACGATGAACTCTCAGATCATTTTGATTCTGGCGGCGATTGCCACCGTCTATATCGTGCTGGGAGTGCTTTACGAGAGCTATGTCCATCCGCTGACGATTCTTTCCACCCTGCCGTCGGCGGGGGTGGGGGCGCTGCTGGCGCTGGAGCTATTTGGCGCACCGTTTAGCCTCATCGCGCTTATCGGGATCATGCTATTAATAGGAATAGTGAAGAAAAACGCGATCATGATGGTCGATTTTGCCCTCGAGGCACAGCGCAACGGCAACCTGACGCCGCAAGAGGCCATCTTCCAGGCCTGCCTGCTGCGTTTCCGCCCGATTATGATGACCACCCTGGCGGCGCTGTTTGGCGCGCTACCGCTGGTTATCTCCAGCGGGGACGGTGCCGAGCTGCGTCAGCCGCTGGGGATCACCATTGTCGGCGGTCTGGTGATGAGCCAGCTGCTTACGCTCTACACGACGCCGGTGGTTTACCTGTTCTTTGATCGTCTGCGGTTGCGTTTTTCACGGCAAAACACTAACGGTGACGGAGTAAATGACCGATCTCCCTAAGCAGGTTCGCTGGCAGCTATGGATTGTCGCCTTCGGCTTCTTTATGCAGTCGCTGGATACGACCATCGTTAACACCGCCCTCCCCTCAATGGCGAAAAGCCTGGGGGAGAGCCCGCTGCATATGCACATGGTCATCGTCGCCTACGTGCTGACGGTGGCGGTGATGCTGCCTGCCAGCGGCTGGCTGGCTGACAAAGTGGGGGTGCGCAATATTTTCTTTACCGCCATCGCGCTCTTTACCACCGGCTCGCTGTTTTGTGCTCAGGCGAACACCCTCAATGAGCTGATCATGGCGCGGGCGTTACAGGGGGTCGGCGGGGCGATGATGGTGCCGGTTGGCAGGCTGACGGTGATGAAAATCGTCCCGCGCGCGCAGTATATGGCAGCAATGACCTTCGTCACCCTACCCGGGCAGGTTGGTCCGCTGCTCGGCCCGGCGCTGGGGGGGATTCTCGTTGAGTACGCTTCCTGGCACTGGATTTTCCTGATCAATCTTCCTGTGGGGGTTATCGGCGCCATCGCCACCCTCTGGCTTATGCCTAACTACACCATGCAGACCCGACGCTTCGATCTGGTGGGCTTTTTTCTGCTGGCGGCCGGTATGGCGACCCTGACCCTGGCGCTGGATGGGCAAAAGGGCTGGGGATCTCTTCTCTGTCGCTGGTCGCTCTGGTGGCCATCGGGGTGGTTTCGGTGCTGTGGTATCTCTGGCATGCCCGCGATAACGACCGCGCCTTATTCAGTTTGTCGTTATTTCAAAATACGACCTACCGGCTGGGGCTGCTGGGCAGCTTTGCCGGGCGCATCGGCAGCGGTATGTTGCCCTTTATGACCCCGGTCTTCTTGCAGATTGGACTGGGATTCTCCCCGTTCCACGCCGGGCTGATGATGATCCCCATGGTGCTGGGCAGCATGGGGATGAAGCGGATCGTCGTGCAGGTGGTCAACCGCTTTGGCTATCGCCGGGTGCTGGTGACGTCCACCCTGGGGCTGGCGCTGATCAGCCTGCTGTTTATGGCCGTCGCCCTGCTGGGCTGGTACGCCGTTCTGCCGCTGGTGATCTTCTTCCAGGGCGTCATTAACTCCACCCGCTTCTCGTCGATGAACACCCTCACCCTGAAGGATCTGCCGGATTCGCTGGCGAGCAGCGGCAACAGCCTGCTGTCGATGATCATGCAGCTCTCCATGAGCGTCGGGGTCACTGTCGCCGGGCTGCTGCTGGGGATGTATGGCCAGCACCATCTGAGCGCCGATACCGCCGTGGCCCACCAGGTGTTTTTATACACTTATCTCAGCATGGCGGTCATCATCGCTCTGCCCGCGTTGATCTTCGCCCGGGTTCCGGATGATACCAGTAAAAACGTCGTCCTCCGGCGGCGTAAAAGGAGTGAACCATGAAGTTCTGGCGTCCCGGTATTACGGGTAAGCTGTTTCTCGCCATTTTCGCCACCTGTATCGTCCTGCTTATCACGATGCACTGGGCGGTGCGTGTCAGTTTTGAACGCGGCTTTATCGATTACATTAAGCATGGCAACGAACAGCGTCTGCAGGGGTTAAGCGATGCGCTGGGCGAACAGTATGCCCTGCATGGCAACTGGCGGTTTTTACGTAATAACGATCGCTTTATTTTTCAGATCCTGCGCTCCCTCGAACATGATTCTGATGATGATCGCCCCGGTCCGGGCATGCCGCCGCACGGCTGGCGCACCCAGTTCTGGGTGATTGATCAGGATATGCGCGTGCTCGTTGGCCCGCGCGCCCCCGTCCCCCCGGACGGGACCAAACGTGCCATCAAGGTCAACGGCGCCAACGTCGGCTGGGTCATTGCCTCCCCGGTGGAGCGGCTGACACGCAATACTGATATCAATTTCGATCGCCAGCAGCGGCAGACCAGCTGGCTGATTGTGGCCCTCTCCACCCTGCTTGCCGCGCTGGCCACCTTCCCGCTGGCGCGCGGCCTGCTGGCGCCGGTCAAGCGGCTGGTTGAGGGGACGCACAAGCTGGCGGCGGGCGATTTCTCGACCCGGGTAGATACCCGCAGCGAGGACGAACTGGGCAAGCTGGCGCAAGACTTTAACCAGCTTGCCAGCACTCTGGAAAAGAACCAGCAGATGCGCCGGGACTTTATGGCCGATATCTCGCACGAACTGCGCACCCCGCTGGCGGTGCTGCGCGGCGAACTGGAGGCCATCCAGGACGGGGTGCGGCAGTTTACCCCCGAGTCGGTGGCCTCGTTGCAGGCAGAGGTGGGTACCCTCACCAAGCTGGTGGACGATCTCCACCAGCTCTCGATGTCCGACGAAGGGGCGCTGGCCTATCAGAAAGCCCCCGTCGATGTGATCAACATTCTGGAAGTGGCCAGTGGGGCGTTTCGCGAACGTTTTGCCAGCCGCGATCTGCGCATTGAACTCGCCCTGCCCGACCATGCGGTGGTCTTTGGCGATCGCGACCGCCTGATGCAGCTATTTAATAATCTGCTGGAAAACAGCCTGCGTTATACCGATGGCGGAGGGGGGTTACGCCTCTCCGGCCACCTTACAGACACCCATTTTTCCCTCACCTTCGCCGACACGGCCCCCGGGGTCACGGACGCGCAGCTCACAAAACTGTTTGAGCGCTTTTACCGTACGGAAGGTTCGCGTAATCGTGCCAGCGGCGGCTCCGGGCTGGGGCTGGCGATTTGCGTGAACATTGTGGCGGCGCACGGCGGCACGCTGCGCGCCGCGCATTCGCCTTTTGGTGGGGTTAGCATTACAGTAGAGCTACCGCTGGAAAGAGAGTTATCGAGAGAAGTATGACTGAACTCCCTATTGACGAAAACACGCCACGAATTTTGATCGTGGAGGACGAGCCTAAGCTTGGGCAGCTGTTAATCGACTATCTGCGGGCGGCCAGCTATGCGCCCACCCTGATCAGCCACGGCGATCAGGTTCTGGCGTATGTGCGTCAGACTCCACCGGATCTGATCCTGCTGGATCTGATGCTGCCAGGCACCGATGGGCTGACCCTATGCCGTGAGATCCGCCGCTTTTCCGATCTCCCCATTGTGATGGTGACGGCAAAAATCGAAGAGATCGACCGCCTGTTGGGGCTGGAAATTGGTGCCGATGATTACATCTGTAAACCCTATAGCCCGCGCGAAGTGGTCGCCCGGGTGAAAACGATTCTGCGCCGCTGCAAGCCACACCGTGAGCTTCAGGCTCTGGATGCGGTCAGCCCGCTGATTATCGACGAGAGCCGTTTTCAGGCCAGCTGGCGTAATAAGCTGCTGGATTTAACCCCCGCCGAGTTTCGCCTGCTGAAAACCCTCTCTCACGAACCGGGGAAAGTCTTCTCCCGCGAACAGTTACTTAACCACCTGTATGACGATTATCGCGTGGTTACTGACCGTACTATTGATAGCCACATAAAAAATCTGCGCCGCAAACTGGAAGCGCTGGATGCCGATCAGTCGTTTATTCGCGCGGTGTATGGTGTGGGATATCGCTGGGAAGCGGACGCATGCCGCATCGGATAGGAGAGTGTGAACGCAGCTGAGGGGTAACAGGCTTAACCGGCCTGCGTTACCCGTGCGCGTCACGGAAGAGGATTAGCGGGCTTCGCCCAGCCCGTGCGCCATAATGGCGTAGCCCTGTTTTTGCCAGTGCTCAAGTTGTTCTGATTGTAACGCCGTTAACGTCCGGCCCGCCCACACAAGGATCTGCTGCCCCGGGAAAAACTCGGGGTGCGGCAATTCGAGCGGTTCAGCAAAGACATCGATACGCCAGCCGCGCTGTGAGAGCCGCCAGGCTTCCAGCCACAGGCTGGTGCGATCGACAATACCCCACCCGATTAACAGCGCATCTCTGCCAGCCTTAACCCGGGACTCGCTAAGACTGGAGACCGCATGTTCAATCAAAATGCCATCGAGCAGGCTGCACATGGCTCGCGCCGTGTTTTGATCCAGGCTCAGCGTCTGGCGAACAGGTTCAAAGACATGATCAATGAGTGAATCAATGGGATGCAGATGGCAAAAGGCATTGATTTTCGCCCGCACTTTAAGCGGGTTAACCTGCCGTAAGGTACTCATCATCTCTTCTTGCAGTGCGCGCCAGTCGCCCGGCTCAGGCGCTTTGTCCTGATCAAGCAGCGCTTTAACCTTACCGACCGGCACACCACGCTCTATCCAGCGCTTGATCTCCTCAATGCGCTGAAGGTCTTCGTCATCAAATTGTCGATGCCCGCCTTCACTGCGCTGCGGCTTTAGCAACCCGTACCGGCGCTGCCAGGCGCGTAATGTGACGGGATTTATGCCGCAACGTTCTGCGACATCGCCAATACTGTAAAAGGCCATCGAATCCCCATGCGTAAAACGATATATTCTGTATCCAAGGTAACCAATCTCACCAGGGTGTACAACCTGTAATATTGTACAATAAGTTTGTACTATAACCCGGTGAGAGAGGATTTAAATGTCATCGACCCGCTCAGGCCACGCGATTGCCGGGATCCCCGCCAGTTGAGGACGGGCGAAAAGATGCCCCTGGAACTGAGAAACACCTGCCGATTCAAGCCACATCCACTCTTCTGGCTTCTCAATACCTACAGCAGAGATCAAGATTTCCAGCGTTGTACAACATTTGATGATAGCCAGGACGATAGCCTGCCGTGGACCACTTTTGTGTACATCGCGAATCAGATCACGGTTAATCTTAATTCTGTCCGGCTGGAACTGCGCCAGCAGCAATAATCCGGCGAATCCGCCGCCAAAGTGGTCAATAGCCACCCCTATGCCTGCTGCCTTCAGTTCGCGCACGGCACCGGTGAACTCTTCCAGCCGGGAAATGACTTCGTTTTCAGTAAATTCCACCACGATCTGCTCTGCCACCAGCCCGTTTGCTTCTATCTCCTGGAGCAAGAAATCTACCGCGTTAGGTACCATGACCAGCGTCATCGGTAACAAATTCACTGACAAGCTCTGCTTCCCTAGCCCCAGCTGGCGGGCCATAGCAAAGGCTACGCTTTTGCTCCGCAGGTCAGCTTCGTAGACCTCATCTCCTGGTCGATCGTCGAACCAGGTTTGGGCCTGTTCGCCACCCGGCGCACGAATCAAGGCCTCAAAAGAGACCACTTCCCGGGCCAGTGGGTCGATAATCGGCTGAAAAGCGAAGCTGCACATCTCATCAGGGCTCTGCTCAAGCTGACGGATGCCACTGGCATTATCATCGACAATAAATTGCCAGGAGTCTCCCGGCGGGATCTCGAAGTAGTTCTCTCTTTCACTCTCTTCGACAAACGTCCGGAAAAACTGCAGAGCGCGATCGTTATAAATCAGCTGATAACGGCTGGTTCCTTTATCCAGCACCGTTTGTAGCACCTCGTGGCGGTCATATTTGCGCAGGTCAAACAGCTCCATGCCAACCTTGCCAAAACGCCGCGAGCGGGAGAAATCACTAAGCAGCTCTACCACGTTGTGGTGGCGGTCATCGGCGCAGATGTCGCGATAGATAGCCCGAACTGTCTCATCAGGTCCCTCGAGCAGTTGGAAAAAGAGCTTACCGTTAAACAACAGAATGCCGGTGACATTGGATTCGATGTTTTTCTTATTTGCTGCAACAACCATGTCTTCCAGCGTGCTAACCGGCAGTTCATCGCGAAGATGACTACGGTAAATGATGGTAGTGAGCATAGGGTTTCCAATAGAGGAGGTGAATGAAATGCCACGATATCAGATGGTTGCTAACGCGTCCTGTTGCATGTCTGTAGTGGTTTTCCTGTCACGCCGTATGACCTTTTGTAGGACTAAAATTATGCCATAATGTACAAGCTTTTTTAAATACACGCTAAACATTAGTTTTATAAGTTGCTGATATTAATAATTTAGCACTTAATGATCAAAAATAAATTGATAAGTTGTACAACAGATGTGTACAGTATTTATAAATTTACATTGTGTTAACCATTTGCGTTAACGCATTTTTGAATGTTTTAAGCATTAAAAGCGAGGAGTGACATATGCGCGAGAACGGCTTTGTACCGAATACAGCGAATGCCATTACCCAATACTTCAACAAAGCAAGTCAGCCTACCCAACAAGAAGCGCTGGGACAAATTGTTGTCGAAATCCTGCGGGAGGGTAAAGTTCTTAACCGAAAAGCGATTTGCACAAAACTGCTTTCCCGGATGGAAAAGGCGTCTGATTTTGATGAGGAGAGTCGCTACCAAACTTTAATCGGCTTGCTCTTTGACCGTTAACAGATTGAGGTCAAGCGCCGCTGATTACCCGTTTTTAAGTCAGTTTTTTTGCGCCATCTTAATGCCTTATACTGGCGCAATTTACTGATGAAATGCCGCCCTTTCGCTAGCAGAATTTGGCGGCAACAGAGACGTAGTTATGAACAGAAGTGAACATGAACGACTGACTGATGAACTTATTGGCGAAGCCACCCTATCGCTGCTGAAAGATAACGGCCCTATCAGCATGAAGCTGCTGTTGGCAAGGCTGCAATCCATGCTGTCAGCAGAAAAGGATGGTGAACGACGCGCTGTACTGGCCCAGATAATCCTGGAGATTTCTAATGGGAATACCAGTACAGAAGTGCCGGCTCGTAAGCACAAAGGTGAGCAGCATGAATGGGACAAGGAGAGTCGCCAGAGCAGTAATGTTTATCCCCTGTTTGGTGATAGCCAACAATCCAGCAGCAGCAAAAAACATTAACTGCATACATTTACTCTAAACTGAACCGGTGT
The DNA here is from genome assembly GCF_002430365.1 of Leclercia sp. UBA5958. Lineage (NCBI taxonomy): Bacteria > Pseudomonadati > Pseudomonadota > Gammaproteobacteria > Enterobacterales > Enterobacteriaceae > Leclercia > Leclercia sp. UBA5958. The sequence goes on from NZ_DJCE01000011.1 coordinate 143,880, forward strand.
GACACTATGAGCCAGGCTATGCTCCAGAAATCCGACTTTTATGATGAACTGCCCGATCCTGTCCTCTCCAGCTATTTTCGCAACTCCGGCGGTTTGCTGGCAGAAGAGTGGGCATTACTCGAATCTGTTATGGGTGCCATTCTGGATGCGAAGGAACCGCTGACTAACAAAGCGATTATCTTGCGCTTGATTCAACAAATTGAATCCACGCAGGACGTGGTAAAAGCCGATATTATCCGCAAGACGCTGGAAATTATTGTCGATCACACTCAGGACGACCTCTAATACGCACCGCAAATTTTAACGCTGACGGTACACTGCTGCCGTCAGCGTTTCTCTGTAGAGTGGTTTACCTCCCTTCCCCGTAGCGTTACAATGCCCGCCCTTAAAGTAGGGGATCTCCCCCTGGCGCCCACCTTGTGAGGCGCATCTGACCTGTCATCAGAACGAGAACATACATGTTTAAACCGGAACTTCTCTCCCCGGCGGGAACGCTGAAAAATATGCGTTACGCCTTCGCCTATGGCGCCGATGCCGTTTATGCGGGCCAGCCGCGTTACTCCCTGCGCGTGCGTAATAATGAATTCAACCACGAGAATCTGCAGCAGGGCATTAATGAAGCGCATGCCCTCGGCAAGAAATTCTATGTAGTGGTCAACATCGCCCCGCACAACGCCAAGCTGAAAACCTTTATCCGCGACCTGCAGCCGGTGGTAGAGATGGGGCCGGATGCCCTGATTATGTCGGATCCGGGCCTGATCATGCTGGTACGTGAACACTTCCCGCAGATGGATATTCATCTTTCCGTGCAGGCTAACGCCGTTAACTGGGCGACGGTGAAGTTCTGGAAACAGATGGGGCTGACCCGCGTTATTCTCTCCCGCGAACTGTCGCTTGAGGAGATCGAAGAGATTCGTACCCAGGTTCCCGATATGGAACTGGAGATCTTCGTCCACGGTGCACTGTGCATGGCCTACTCTGGCCGCTGCCTGCTCTCGGGCTATATCAATAAGCGCGACCCGAACCAGGGCACCTGTACTAACGCCTGCCGCTGGGAATATAAAGTCCAGGAAGGGAAAGAGGACGATGTCGGGAATATCGTACACAAATACGAACCGATTCCTGTACAGACCGTTGAGCCGACGCTGGGTATTGGCGCCCCGACGGATAAAGTGTTCATGATTGAAGAGAACCAGCGCCCGGGCGAGTACATGACCGCCTTTGAGGACGAGCATGGCACCTACATCATGAACTCCAAAGATCTGCGGGCCATCGCTCATACCGAACGGTTGACGAAAATGGGCGTGCACTCTCTGAAGATTGAAGGTCGCACCAAATCCTACTACTACTGTGCGCGTACCGCTCAGGTCTATCGTAAAGCGATAGACGATGCCGCAGCCGGCAAGCCATTCGACACTGGGCTACTGGATACGCTGGAAGGGCTGGCCCATCGCGGCTACACCGAAGGCTTCCTGCGTCGCCATACCCACGACGATTATCAGAACTATGATTACGGCCACTCCCTTTCCGAGCGCCAGCAGTTTGTTGGGGAATTTACCGGTGAGCGTAAAGGGCCGCTGGCGGCCGTCGCCGTGAAAAACAAATTCCTCGTGGGCAACAGCATGGAACTGATGACGCCGCAGGGCAATGTTAACTTCACGCTGGAACATATGGAAAATGGCAAAGGCGAAGCCGTTTCCGTGGCGCCGGGCGATGGCCATACTGTCTGGTTGCCGGTCCCTGAAGATATCGCGCTGGAGTATGCGCTGCTGATGCGTAATTTCGACGGTGAAAACAGCCGTACGCCTTACGCGAAGTAATTTAGTGGGGTTATTTCTTCAGGGTGGGATAATTCTTAGAATCGGATCACATACCGCTGCGTTCAATACGGGTATTATCCCCAGCGCTGAAAAACATAACCCATAAATGCTAGCTGTACCAGGAACCACCTCCTTAGCCTGTGTAATCTCCCTTACGCAGGCTTATTTTTTTGCCTGCCATTCCCCGCTTTATCTCCGCTGTTACGTAAATTTATCTCTGTTTACCTGTAGAAACGCATCGATTCGTTTGATATTGAATTTCAGTCTATTCATAGAGATACATAATGTTATTCTTTCCGCGTATAAAAATTTACCTTAAGGAAAGGAGGTAATATGTATTGGGTCGTTGAAAACAGGATGGTCTGTCCTGCAACGGGAACGATTTTTGTTCATGTACTCACGGTAAAAAACATCAGGATGATAGTTTGGTATAAAGGCGATTATTTCATCAGCGTTGGTTCAATCCTCGTCACTGGCCCCTTTGGCATAGCCGTAGACGGCACCCTCAGAGAGCTAAACATTCTTCGTGTATTCCCCTATAAAGACGCGCTTTGGTCTGAATTTCTCGCCGGGACCCGCTGCCCCGGCAACAGCGGCGCCCTGATAACCCACTGTAAACGGCGCCCGTTCTGCGCCTTCTCCCTTTGCCCCTGGGGGGCCCGGGACTGCTAATTTATTGCCTTACGCCGCCCCCCTGCCGGGGGCGATGACGAAATTTCAACTCTTTCATCCTCTTCTTACCCGTTTTTTCTCGCGCTGCGATACACTTTTCAGAGACCCGAACAGGAGCAACGTGGATGGCAACCTATCCCGCAAGTTTATTAATTCTCAATGGCAAAGGGGCTGGCAACGATCTTTTACGCCAGGCCATCACCCTGTTACGTGAAGAGGGCGTGGTGATCCACGTCCGCGTGACCTGGGAGAAAGGCGACGCGGCGCGCTATATCGACGAAGCCTGCGCCCTGGGCGTAGAGACCGTGATCGCCGGCGGAGGCGATGGCACCATTAATGAGGTAGCAACCGGGTTGATTGCGGTCCCCGAAGCCCGGCGTCCGGCGCTGGGGATTTTGCCGCTGGGCACCGCTAACGACTTTGCCACCAGCGCCGGCGTGCCGGAGAGTCTGGACAAGGCACTGCAGTTGGCGATCGCCGGAAAAGCGACGGCAATGGATATCGCCCGGGTTAACGATAAAACCTGCTTTATCAATATGGCGACCGGCGGTTTTGGCACGCGTATTACCAGTGAAACGCCGGAAAAATTAAAAGACGCACTGGGCGGCGTCTCTTATCTTCTTCATGGACTGGTCAGGATGGACCTGCTCAAGCCAGATAGCTGCGAAATCACCGGTGAGAACTTTAACTGGCAGGGGAACGCGCTGGTTATCGGCATTGGTAACGGACGCCAGGCGGGCGGCGGTCAGCAACTCTGTCCCGAGGCGCTGATCAACGACGGGCAGCTGCAGCTGCGCATTTTTACCTCTGACGAGCTGCTCCCTGCCCTCTTCACCACGTTGACGCATCCGGAAGAGAGTCCGAACGTCATTGACAGCCAGTCTGCCTGGTTTGAGGTGAATGCCCCACACGGCATGACTTTCAATCTGGACGGTGAACCGCTAAGTGGCACGCACTTCCGTATGTCGTTGCTACCGGATGCGCTTAAGTGCCGCCTGCCGCCGGACTGCCCGCTACTGCGTTAATCTTTGCCGGTCAGGTGACTGACCGGCCTGGCTTAATACGCCGCCACCTCACGCGCCATCTCACGGCTATATTGTTGACTGGCATTGACCAGCATTCGCGTGTAATCCGTCTTTGCATTACCGGCGACCAGTTCATCCACGCTCAGCGTTTCAAGGATCTTGCCGTACTGCATTACCGCTACTTTCTGGCAGAGATGGGCAATCACCCCCAGATCATGTGTAACCATCAGATAGGTGAGATTCGACTCCCGCTGCAACTCTGCCAGCAGGTTGAGGATCTCCGCCTGTACCGATACGTCCAGTGCCGAGGTAGGCTCATCCAGCAGTAAGACCTGCGGCTCCAGTATCAACGCGCGGGCGATAGCCACACGCTGGCGTTGCCCGCCTGAAAGCTGATGCGGATAGCGATCGCGAAAAGCCCGGTTTAATCCCACCCGATCCAGCAGGGTGTGAATACGGCGATCCCGCTCTTTCATCCCATGGATTTGCAGCGGCTCTTCCAGAATATCGCCGATAGTGTGGCGCGGGTGTAGCGAACCGTACGGATCCTGGAACACCATCTGGACCCGACGACAACGTTCAGCGCTGATGCTGCGTCCGAGCGCGACCCCGTCAATAGCGAGCGCCCCCTCCCAGTGGGTGAAAAGCCCCGCCAGGCACTTCAGTACCGTGGTTTTGCCGGAGCCCGACTCTCCCACCAGGCCATAAATCTCGCCTGGCTGAACATGGATATTCACGTCGTACAGCACCTGGGTGCGCTTTTCACCTTCGCCGAAAGTCAGATTAAGATTCTGTATATCGATCATGGCCCCTCCCTATTCGCTGAGCCAGCTGGCCTGACGTTGCAGCACCGGCAACACCGGACGGCGATGGTTAATTTCCGGCAGGGCATCGATCAGCCCCTGGGTATAAGGATGCTGTGCATTGTGCAGCTCGCTGGCGGCGATCGACTCCACCACGCGCCCGGCATACATCACCAGCACCCGATCGCAGAAGCTACGGACCAGGTTAATGTCGTGGCTGATAAATATCAGCCCCAGCCCACGCGACTGCACCAAATCATCCAGCAACCCCAGCACCTGTAAGCGCACCGAGACGTCCAGCGCCGAGGTCGGTTCATCGGCAATCACCAGTTCGGGGTCGGTGATTAACATCATGGCAATCATGATGCGCTGCCCCTGCCCGCCGGAGATCTCGTGCGGGTAAAGGTGATAGACCCGCTCCGGCTGGCGAATACGCACGACGTCGAGCATCTCCAGCACTTTGGTTTTGGCCTCCGCCTTGCGGCCGGGGTGGTGGGTAAGCCATGCCTCAGCGATTTGATCCCCCACGCAGACCACCGGATTGAGCGAATACTTTGGGTCCTGCATGATCATTGAGATGCGTTTGCCGCGGATCGCACGCATTTTCGCCTCGCTGACAGTGCGTAAATCCACATCGCCAAACTGCATTTTTGTCGCGCTAATCCGCGCCTTTGCCGGGTGCAGACGCATCAGCGCGCGCCCAACGGTGGATTTTCCGGAGCCGGATTCGCCGACAATCGCCAGCTTCTCGCGCCCCAACTGGAAGGAGACGCCGCGCACCGCGTTGGTGACCGCACGTCCGTTGATAAAATCGACGTGCAGATCGCGCACATCTAACAGCGGCGCATCAGGCGCTGCGAGGATCGAGGATGTCACGTAAGCCATCTCCTAAGAAGTTGAACGCCAGACTGTTGATTAAAATCGCCAGCCCCGGGATCGTTACTACCCACCAGCACTCCATCATGTAGGTCCGGCCGCTGGAGATCATCGCCCCCCACTCCGGCTCTGGCGGCTGTGCCCCCAGGCCAAGGAAACCGAGCCCGGCGGCGGTCAGAATGATGCCGGCCATGTTCATGGTGATACGGATAATCACCGACGGCAGGCACAGCGGCACAATGTGACGCCAGAGGACACGCACCGGGGAAGCGCCCTGTAAACGGACGGCGGAGATGAAATCGGCCTGCCGTAAAGAGAGCGTTTCAGCCCTGGCGAGGCGGGCAATCGGCGGCCAGGCGGTGATCGTAATCGCAATGACCACGTGCTCCAGCCCAGGCCCCAGCGCGGCAACAAACGCCAGCGCCAGAACCAGGCTCGGGAAGGAGATAAAGATGTCAGTCACCCGCATCAGTACCGCATCCACCTTGCCGCCAAAATAGCCGGCGGTCACGCCCAGCAGTAGCCCCAGCGGGCCGACCGTGACCGACACCAGCAACACGATATAAAGCGTGATTCGCGCGCCATACACCAGACGGCTAAAGATATCCCGGCCAAATTCATCGGTACCGAACCAGTGCTGGCCATTAGGGGCCACCAGGGCGTTATTGAGATCCTGCACCAGCGGGTTATACGGGGCGATCCAGGGGGCAAATATCGCCACAATCAGCAGCAGCAAGATAATCCCGCCGCCAATCGCAGTAAGAGGGTTGCGCGCCATCTGGCCAAGAAAGCCCACCATGCGTGAAAGTGAACGTTTGATACGCTGGCGGCTTTCAGATTGCCCCGCCCCCAGCGGCGTATCCAGAGAAACGGTCATGATTTCGTCCTCGGGTCAAAGAGTTGATACAGCATGTCGGAGAGCAGGTTGAGCATCACAAAGATTATCCCTACCAGCAGCACGCAGCCCATTACCGCATTCATATCGCCCAGCAGCAGACTGCCGGTAAGATAGGAGCCAAAGCCAGGCCAGGAGAAGACGGTCTCAATCAGGACGGCCCCTTCCAGCAGCGAACCGTAGGCCAGCGCGACCACGGTTAACAACTGCACCAGGATATTACGAAACGCGTGGTTCCAGATAACCTGCCGCTCGGTTAACCCTTTTACGCGGGCGGTGATAATGAACTCCTGCGACAACTGCGCCAGCATAAAGCTACGGGTCATACGGCTGATGTAGGCCAGCGAATGAAAACCCAGCAGTGAGGCAGGTAGCACCAAGTGGTTAATGGCATTCCAGAATACGGCGCTGTTACCCGCCAGCAGGGCATCGACGGTCATGAGTCCGGTACGGCGCGGGACTAAACCGTCCAGCCCCAGATCCAGACGTCCGGCGCCCCCCACCCAGCCAAGCCAGGCGTAAAACAGCAGCAGCCCCATCATTCCGACCCAGAAGATGGGTGTGGAGTAACCCGCCAGGCTGATAATGCGCACCACGTAATCGGAAACGCTGTTGCGCCGCGCGGCGGCCAGAACGCCCAGCGGAATACCCAGCCCTGCGCCGACAATGATCGCCATCGTCGCCAGCTCCAGCGTGGCCGGGAAGACGCGTAAAATATCGTCCAGCACCGGCTTACCGGTCAGCAGCGCATTCCCCAGATTGCCGTGCAGCAAGTTGTTCAGGTAGATAACAAACTGCGTCAGCAGAGATTGATCAAAACCTAGCTGCTGATAAACCTGCTGATAGGTGCTGTGGTCGGCATCCGGGCCCACAATCGCCAGTACCGGGTCCACCGGCATTACCCGACCAATAAAGAAGGTGAGCACCAGCAGGCCAAACAGCGTGATCAGCACCTGAGTCACCCGCTTTGAGAAGCGCCGGGTACGGGAGCCCGACGCGAGGATCGCCACACTCATTGTTCACCTCCGGTTTTATAGACTTCACGCAGGAAGGTGGTGGCCGACGGATGCGACTGGAAGTTTTTCACTTCGTTACGCACCACTACCGAATCCACCATCTGTGACAGCGGGATCAGCGCCGGTATCAGTTGGTCATAGCGCACCTGGATCTGCTGATAGTCGGCAATCTGTTTTTGCGGATCGCGCTCCAGCAGCGCCTTGTCGATCATCGCGTTGAGCGGCTTATCGTAGAAGCTGGTGCGCCAGCCCTGGAAGTTGGTCAGCCGCGCTTCGTCGCTGTTGTCGGGGTTATAGACCAGCGCGCGCAGGCTGGAGTGTGGATGAGGCTCTACGCCGCTCCCCCCACGCCCGACCAGCATGTCGAATTTGCGCTCGCGCATGGCACCATAAATCTGGTTCCCGGTACCGGTAACGATTTTGGCGTTGATCCCCGCCTGCATCAGGGTGGACTGCACGGCGATGGCAATATTCAGGAAGGGCTGATCCGCCAGTACGCGCAGGGTGGTGTCGAATCCTTCCGGATACCCTGCCTCTGCCAGCAGTTTTTTAGCGCGCGGGATATCCAGCTTATAGCCGGGATCCGGCAGCGTGGAGGGCATCCCCGCCTTGATGGGCCGCTGATGCAGCACGCCGTAGCCCGGCATCAGCGCTTTGTTGATGCCCTGATAATCAATGAGGTAGCGCACCGCCTCGCGCACTTTCGGATTGGCGAAATGGGCCTCTTTCATGCTCATCGCTACGTAGTAAACCGTCCCTTTCTGCACGGCCTCTACCGTCAGCTGCGGATCCTTACGTAAGGCATTGATATCGGCCACCGCCATATTGTTGGCAATGTCGAGGTCGCCCTTTTCAATCATCAGACGCAGGGTTTGCGACTCCTGGAAATGGCGCAACACAATGCGATTCATTTTAGGCGCGTCTCGCCAGTAGTGCGGATTGCGCTGCATACGCAGCACATCTTTTGCCTGCCAGGTCTCCAGCATAAAGGGGCCGGAACCCGCTTCGTTCGTGGTGAGCCAGCGGTTGCCCCAGTCGTTATTCACTTCATGCTGTTGCACGGTTTTGCTGTCGAGCACGCCGAGGTTGCCTAGCGCCCCGAGAGAGTAAATCACCAGCTGCGGGTCATTGGCTTTCGGCAGGACGATTTGCACGGTGTAGGCATCTGGCGCACTCACCTGCTGATCAATGTTTTTCTTGCTAAAGCCGTAGGATTTCCACACCGAGGCCTGGGCCAGATTCAGGTGCAGCAGGCGACGCATCGACCAGACGACATCCTCGGCGGTAAGTGGGTTTCCGGAATGAAAGGTGACGTTATCGCGCAAATGGAAGGTCAGGGTTTTGCCGTCCGGGGCAATATCCCAGGATTTCGCCAGGGCCGGTTTCACGTTGGTGAGTTGATTCGGATCCAGCTCCACCAGCGAATCATAGAGATTGACCACAATACCCACCACTTCGTTTCCGGTCATTGCCGCCGGATCGAGCGTCAGCAGGTTATTCATATTCATGCCGATGATGAGCTGATCGGGCGGCGTTTTTGCGTACGCCGCCCCGCTCCCCATCATCAGCGAGAGCGCGAGCAAGCACGCGCCAGCTAAGGGAGATCGTTTCATGTATATATCGCCTGTAGGGTACGTTTTTATTTGTCAGTCGTGGCTGACGGTATTGGCTTCGATATATGCAAAATTAATGTCTTCGCCCAGTCCCGGACGGTTTGGCAGGCTGACCATGCCGTCGTCGTCCATCGGGTCGACCAGGCTGTTGAGGTACGCTGCGGGCTCCTCATAGTCGAGGAAGGGGTGTAATAAACCGCGCTCATACCAGCGGCAGTTTTTGATTGCTCCAATCACCGCCAGGCTTGCCGCCCCGTTGCCATGGACTTCGCAATCCATACCAAACGACTCGGCCAGGTGGGCCACCTTCAGGGTTGGCGTAATACCGCCCACGCCATTTGACCCGGCGCGCAGAATGTCGCACGCCCCTGCCTTCACCCAGTCGGCACGGCTGTGATGTTTACCGCCCAGGCTCTCCGGCCCGATGATGGGGATAGAGAGATTCTCTGCCAGCCAGACGTAGGAGGACATGCTCTCCTCTTCCATCGGCTCCTCAAACCAGGCGAAATTAAGCTTTTCCAGCTCTTTACCGATGTACAGCGCTTCGGTCCGGCTATACCAGTGGTAGCCGTCGATCATCAGATCGATATCCGGCCCCACCGCCTCACGCACGGCGGCGCAGGCTTTAACATCCATTTTGGGGTTCGGGGCGAAGGAGACCGGCGGCATCCAGGTGTGTAGCTTGATCGCTTTGTAACCGCGCGCCACCAGTTTCTCGGCAAAGCTGGCGTACTCCTCCGGGGTGGAGAGGCCACCCGGCAGGTCATCACCGCACATGGTGCTGCCGTAGGCCGGCACTTTATCGCGATAACCGCCCAGCAGTTTCCACACCGGCATATTCAGTTTGCGTCCAATCAGATCCCACAGCGCCTGTTCAACGAAGCCCAGCGCACGCTCGCTAAGCTGATGGGCGCTGCCGCGCTGCCAGTGCGCCAGGTCCTGCCAGATGCGCTCGCGATTAAACGCATCCTGGCCGATCATCACCTTGCGAAAGAAGGTGTTGACCACAAAAGGGCGCACCACTTCCGGCGGTGCAAACGCGTACCCTTGGGTGCCATCGTCTGCGGTAATCGTCAGCATCGCCATTTTTGCCAGGCTCTCTGGCCCCGGGTGCGAATGCCCGGCGGTGTCAGAGACGCGGCGCGTGGGATACTGGAAGACGGTGACATTGACAGATTCGATTTTCATTTTCAGTCCTTAAAACTACAGAGGTTCAGAGCGACTTTGTATTTTGAAAAGCTGTTTCGAAAGTAACTTTAAGCGCAAAATTCGTCCGCTGCCTTAGACAAATTCCGCTAAGCATCGGCCATTTTTTGGGCATATGCACGGCAACGAGTGACAGTTTTCACAAAAGAAAGGTGAACTGTGAAGTCGATCGGGAAGGATGTTTGAATGAAATGAAAAGCAGTTTCGAGCAACCCTCTTCCCGTCGGGAAGAGGGTCTGGAGAGGGGTATCAGGCGATGGTGACCTTGCTGTCCAGGTAGACATCCTGCACGGCATTGATCAGCTTCACGCCGTCGGCCATCGATTTCTTAAAGGCTTTGCGGCCCAGAATCAGCCCCATGCCGCCCGCACGCTTGTTGATAACCGCCGTACGTACCGCGTCGGCCAGGTCGGTCTCGCCGCCTGCGGCACCACCGGAGTTGATCAAGCCTGCACGGCCCATGTAGCAGTTCGCCAGCTGGTAACGGACCAGGTCAATCGGGTTATCGCTGGTCAGCTTGCTGTAGACCCGTTCGTCGGTATACCCGTAATTCACCGCCGTATAGCCACCGTTATTTTCGGCCATTTTCTGCTTCACGATATCCGCACCAATGGTGGCCGCCAGGTGGTTGGCCTGCCCGGTAAGGTCGGCAGATACGTGATAGTCGGTGCCCTCTTTTTTGAACGCATTGTTACGCAGATAGGCCCACAGGACGGTGACCATCCCCAGCTCGTGCGCACGTTCAAAGGCGCTTGAGATCTCTTCGATCTGGCGACGCGACTGTTCAGAGCCAAAGTAAATGGTCGCCCCTACCGCCACGGCCCCCATATTGAAGGCTTGCTCCACGCTGGCATACAACGTCTGGTCATATTCCGTAGGATAGCTCAGGGTTTCGTTGTGGTTGAGTTTCACAAGGAAAGGAATGCGGTGCGCATAGCGGCGCGAGACGGAGGCCAGCACGCCATAGGTGGAGGCCACGCAGTTACAGCCCGCTTCGATGGCCAGTTCCACAATATTCTTCGGATCGAAATAGAGTGGATTAGCGGCAAACGACGCCCCGGCAGAGTGTTCCACCCCCTGGTCTACCGGCAGGATAGAGAGATACCCGGTGCCGCCAAGACGCCCGGTGTTATACAGCGTCTGCATATTGCGCAACACCGCAGGCGGGCGGTTGTTATCGATCATCACACGATCGACGTAATCGTGGCCAGGCAGGTAGAGGTTGTCGGCTGGAATGGTCATACAACGATGCTGTAACAGGCTATCGGCATCTTTGCCAAGCAGCTGCGTAATATCAGTCATAACTTTGCTCCCCTATGTGCCGACGTCATGTCGGCGCGTGTCATCCGGACCCATGTTTTTATGGGCAGGGTAAGCCTGGTCCCGACTGAACATCTTTGCCACTTTTAAGACCGATTTTCAGGACAATCTGCTGGCACGATTCGGGTACGGCAGCGTGACACGCCGCCGTTATGCACTCTCGCCCTACCACCAGGCGTGGAAATGGTGGACCGGGCCGATGCCTTGCCCGACTTCCAGGGTATCTGCCTGGGCCAGGGCGCGGGAGAGCCAGTGCTTAGCCTCCTGTACAGTGCTGGCCCAGTTCTCATGGCGGGGCCGCAAGGCCGCCAGCGCAGCCGAAAGAGTACAGCCGGTCCCGTGCGTGTTTTTGGTGTGTACCCGTGGGGCGGTGAAGCGCAGTTCGCCGTCGCGCGTGAATAACCAGTCGGGACTTTCTGCATCATCCAGATGACCGCCCTTCATTAACACGGCCTCGCAGCCCAACGCCCGTAGCGCTCTGCCCTGCTCTTTCATCTCTTGCTCGCTGCGCGCATGGGGAGCATCGAGCAACGCCGCAGCCTCCGGCAGGTTCGGCGTAATAAGCGCGACCTGCGGCAACAATTTGTTACGCAGGGTCGCAACCGCCGAGGGAGAGAGCAGCGGATCGCCGCTTTTCGCCAGCATTACCGTATCCAGCACCACGCTCTTGACCTGATGACGCCGGAGTTGTTCCGCCACCGCTTCCACAATATCCGTCTCTGCCAGCATGCCGATTTTGGTGGTGTCGATGCGAACATCACTGAAGACCGACTCCAGCTGCGCCGCCACAAAATCGGGTTCGATGCGGTAGACCGACTGCACCCCACGGGTGTTTTGCGCCACCAGCGCGGTAATGACCGAGCAGCCGTAAGCTCCCAGCGCCGAAAAGGTTTTCAGATCGGCCTGGATACCCGCCCCACCGCTGGGATCGGTGCCGGCGATAGTCAGTGCATTAATCCGTTTCATGCCGCCCCCTCCAGGTTCCAGATGGCATCAAGGAACGCGGTGGCGAAGCTGCCAGGTCCCTGGCTTGCCTGAGCGGCTTCGCTTCCGGCACGTTTCATCAGGCCGCAGGCCGCGGCAACGTTATCAAGCCGATCGCCAGGCAGGGCACAGCTGGCCGCCACCACCGCAGAGAGCGCGCAACCTGTCCCCACTACGCGGGTCATTAACGGATCGCCGCCGGTGACCTCCTTCGTGCGTTGGCCATCGGTGATGTAATCCACCTCTCCGGTCACGGCCACGATGGCGTGCGTCTGCCGCGCCAGCGCCTGCGCCGCAGGCAGCGCGCTGCTGGCGGTATCGGTGGTATCGACCCCGCGTCCACCGGCGCTTATGCCAGCGAGGGCCATAATCTCAGAGGCATTGCCGCGAATGGCGGCGGGTTTGAGCGCCAGCAGTTGCTGGCAAAATTGCGTGCGAAACGCCAGTGCGCCTACGGCTACGGGATCTAAGGTCCAGGGCTTACCCGCTGCCCGCGCGCTCTCGACGGCCAAACGCATCGCCTGAGCACGCGGCACCGTCAGGGTGCCGACATTGATCAGCAGCGCATCGGCAATCGCAGCGAACTGCTGGGCTTCTTCGGCCTCAATCACCATCGCGGGCGAAGCGCCAAACGCGAGCAGTACGTTGGCAGTGAAGGTTTGCACCACATCGTTCGTCATACAATGGGTCAGCGGTGCGCGGGCGCGGAAGTGGTTAATAAGAAGGTGTTCGGGCAGGTCAGGCTGCATGTTATCGCTCCTGCCTTGCGTGAAGAAGCGATAGCCGTGAAGGGCATCTGACTTCCCTACGCTGGCATTATCCAGATCAGGTGGTACGGGTATTTCTCAGCCTTCACAAAGAAGGGCACCCCGAGTCATTTAAATCAAAATCAAAACCTTGCGATTAACGTCCCGTTAATCCCTGATCAGGATCATGCCAGTAGGAAGTCAAAGACACAACCCCATCTTAAATGGCAAGTGCACCGCATCGCATCCCAAGAAGTGACCCAATAGCAAACGACAGGCACAAAAAAGGCCGGGTTTCCCCAGCCTCAACAGCACAATTGAAGGTGCCTTCACAAACCTATTTACCTAGATGTGCTCTTACCTTAGCGGTGCTATTACCAACAGCTCTAACAGCAGCCCTGAGCTGAGATTCAGTAACACCTAACGCTTGGGTCCAATATGCCACTTCCCAAGATTCACTCAAGCTGATGAAACGTTTATCTTCTGGCTGGCGACGCTGTAAGTTATCTGCCATTTGGTTTGTCCTGAGTATTACAAGCTTATGCCTGCACACTACTTATATGACTCCTCTGCCGCTTCGTAAACGGTCATTTATCAAACAATTGACACTGGTCATAAAACCAGTAAAAACTTTTTCCCGAGCTTGCTAATTTTGCCGCTTCGCTTCTATCATAATTACTACATATTGTGTTTATTAATATAAGAAATACAATATATCCAAAAACCCATCCCGTGAATAGGTGTTGAAATGGCGAACAATGATAAGCAATCCTCGAAAGATGTAGCTCACCTGGCAGCAGAGACTCTAAACAACCCAAACGCCTCTACGATTCAGAAAAGTTTAGCGGGTTCGGTGCTATCACAAGCAGGAACAAAAAATCAGACTGGCGCGAACATGGAGGCCAAAGCATCAGCAGCTTTGAAAAACCCACGTTCAAGCGAGGTTACTAAAACCTTAGCGGGTTCGGTTGTTTCCCAATCGAATAAAAAACGCTAAAAAAAAGCCGGGATTAACCCGGCTCTTATGTTTTCAGTTTTCGTTGTCGCTGTTCGTTGAGGTAGTACGTGATAGCCCCTTCCAAGCCCAACCGCCCGATCTTATCGAGAAATGAAGAGCGCGGAATATCTCCCAGCGCCCTGCACAGTCCACTGATATTGATCAGGTTGTTATCCTCCAGTGTCTTGACGTGTGAGACAACCAAAGGCAGCCCCCCAACACCTGAAATTGTGATTCTCATTCTTGTTTATCTCCTCTTCATCTATAAATGCGGCGGGGAGCAAATCGCTCCCCGAAATCCGTTGTTGATCGCTACTTACTCACCCGTGGAGGTGGTTAGCTTGGTAATCATCGACAGGTCATAGATGAGCGGCAGAACGCCAAACTCAGACATAACAGTTTTATTGCCAAGTCGATCATCAAAGCTGTACTGGAAGAACTCAGCGCGTGTACCCGCAGCGGCAATCTTCGCATTACGTGAGGCAGGACCGGAGACAACTTCCAGTGGGGTATGGTCTGACGGAATAATGTTGTCTGCAAACACAGGAACCATTACAGCACTACCAGCAGAAAGATATTGCTCATAACCGATGACATTCACAAACACGAGACCATCCAGTTCAAAAGCGCTAAAGGCCGGAAGGTTTGCCCGTACAGCACTATTAAACAGGGTGGACTGAGGCAGAACGCCGTGGGCTACTAAAGTGCGGATTTCTGCGTGGTATTTCACTGACTTATAGAAGGTCGGGTCACACAGAACCACGATACCTTTAAGAGCCTTAACCCAGCCGCCTAGGTTGACACGTAGTGCAGTTGCGGCGGTGTCTAGCGACTCCAGCGGACCAGTTGAACCAACATCGATCACAGCACTGGAATAATCTTCGCCGAACTCCTCAGAGAAATCGACAACCTGCTGTTGCGTGTATGGTGCGTTAACGACACCAGTAAACAAAGCACGGGCGAGTACATCCTCTTTTGTAGTGCGGAACTTCATATACTGGCGGATTGATTCATCACTAACCAGCTCGTCCATATTCTGCTGGCGCTGCGTACCGGGACGACGAATACCTTGGAACATGCTTGCGTCAACTTCACCAGACAGCACCCAATGTGGAATTTCCAAGAGGCGGTTCAGACTCAGATCCCGCTCTGTGCCAATCAGTTCCGTCCCATATCGGTTCACAGACTCTGCCACGCAGATTTTGCCAGCCCGTAGGTCATCTGTTTCAATTTTTGGTGTATCGCTGTGCTTTTCTTGGAAGATGCCTAATTCCTGAATCAGGAAGTTATTCCCGAATGGCTTAGTGAAGACACCAGTAAAATCATTATATTTAAAATCCATTTTTATTTTCCTTATTCAGAAACACGATTCAGGCCGCTGGCCTCAATTTGGGCAATAGCATTCGCAAGTGCGGTTGCATCGGTGCCAATTAATCCGGCGCGGTTCAGTACACAACCACGGTCAACCACAATCACAGGGACATTAGAGCCTGCCTTGTGGCTATCAAGAGCGATTAGCAGATCGCTACCGCTGGCGTATGCCTCACCTGTGGAGGTGAGCAATGTTCCAGGAACCGCATCCACCGCTAGTGTGGCAAAGGTTTTGGTCTTGTGTGAAAAGACGGGATCATCACGGTAAATTACGACATCCCGGAATGAACGTTCTTCAGAAGATACAATCATCATTAACTCCATAAATTTTTATATTATTTGTACATCCGACATATTCGTCAGGCGGCAGGCAAGAAAAACGCCAGTTAAGGCGCTTAAACTTATGCTTTGTTATTTGTCAGAAAAAATCCTGGGCGAGAATGACTCGCCCGGAGGTAGGAGAAATAACGATGATGTTATGCACTCGTTTCACGAGTTAGCCTGACGGCTAATCATTTCGTGATGTTATTGATTTCTGACAGTAGGAATGTTGCCTGAAGCAATGAGCCTCGGGCTCACCCGCTAATTGCGGGCAGGAATGAGGGAGTACAGCAGCGGGAGACCTCATATCTTCGCTGCCGTACTCAATGCCAGTTTTCATCGTGGCAGATGGCCCGGAGGAGAGCCGGGGTTAATGGCCTAATCCAGAGTTATCCGGAGTAGTACGCGCCCTAGAGCGAATTCTTTATCTTTTCTTCTGCTGTATCAAGCCTCAAGCCGCCCCGATCCTCTTGAGAGGGAAAGACCAGGAAGAAACTGAAACTGCAGAAGAAAAGGCCCGCACGGTGTTCACACAGGCACTTTATACTTCGTAAGGAGAAAGGAATGAATACAAATTGGCTGTTGTACGCACATACAATTTAAATTATCAGCCTATGTTTATTATTTTATCATGTGATTATATCAATTACAACATATTTCACGGTAATTCCTTGACTTATCGGCAAATTTGATATTTAGGCGGCAGATTTGTCATTGACTACTATTACCAGTCGCTTGGTGCGTCGCGATCAACGTTGATGTACCCTGCCAGCCCTTTCTTCCTTGTATCGATCACATAAGACTGCCTAACAACATATTGGTGTTGCGTAAGTCATTCTCTTGAATTTTCACATCAATCAGGCCGTTAATAGCGCCATCATTAACGTTAACATCAAGTGCTGAGAGCTTTATCTCTGCCTGTCCAGTGACCGCAACCGGAAGCGGTTGGCGGTGTGTCATGCTATCGATTGTTGGAACAGTGAATGTTGGCCGTTGTGGTGTTTGATTGTTCAGGCCAGGAATATTCAACGTTAGCGCTGGATTGTCATAAGCCGTGCCTGAGCCGATATTGCTCGAAGCGGAACTATCCAACCAAGGGTAAATCTGTTTCAGAGTCTGACCCAGGGCTCGTGGATCAAATCCTGTCTTTTCCTTAATCCACTCGGCTGTGCTGTTTGCTGAGTCATCCACAACGGTGTTGTAGACTGCATCAGGAATGGTCTGCCCATCGTTAACGCGTTGGCCTACTCGTCCGGCGAATAACAACATATCAGCAGTCGCCTGGCCTACAGCCTCTCCCAAATTTGCCATAATAGGAACAAGGCCAGCCATACCTTTGCTAAAGCTGGAAGTGTTCTTGCCAACCTCTCCCAACCCATCCGCAAAACCTGAGCTAAACGTATCTCCAAGCGATGTGCTAATCCTTGAATATTCGGTTGAAAGCGCCCCAAGGCGGTTTAACTGTTCCTGCTGTGCATCAGATAAGGCGTAGCCATTACGGGCTAAATCGTTCATACGCTTCTGAACAGCATCACCACCATCAGCAAAGGCGGGTAAAATCTTGCTTGCATCGTTGATCGCTTCTGCAAAAGCGGCTGTTTCTTTATCCGTGAAATGAAACTTCTTTTGCAGTTGAAGCAGATATGTTGAAAAAGTATTAAAATCGAGGCGGTCTAATTCCTTAACAACACGCTTTGCCGTGGCAACGTTGGATTTGCTAGCGATTGCCCCGATAAGGTCACCCAATTCACCGCCACCGGACAATGTTGATTGACCGTTTTTGTTGGTCTTCCATGTTCCGTTAGCCGTCAACTGGCCCACCTTGTCCCGATAATCGGCCTGAAATTCAATCGCCTTATCTGGGGAAATATTAAAGCCGGTTTTATTTGCAACAACATCACGCACGGCTTCATATTCAAGACGTGAGATGCCTTGAGTCTGAAGTGTCTTCATCTGTTGGTTGCGTTCAACACTGTTCTGAAGGGTCTGACCAACACGAGCCACACCCATTGAGCCAATCAGGGAACCACCTGCAATTACACCAGCGGCTGCAAGGCCACCATAACCACGTTCGCTACGTTCACGGGTCAGACGTTGAGCATTGATACGCCCTGCTCGCTCGGCTTTTGCTTTGTCTTTAACCATCTGGCGGTTAATACGTGCCTGCCGTCTGGTTTCGAGAGTGGCTTTAGCAAGTTCATGGCGCATTTCTGCAATGGTGTAACGCTGCTCGGAGTATCCCTTGGTGGCCTCTTTAATGGCCTGCACAGCTTTCATCTTGTCAGCCAGGCTAGCGCCTTCGATATGACTGATGGTTAAACTGGCACGGCGTAAAGTATCGTATGCAGTGCTCTGGCGTTTCAGACTGGCTTCTTTCTCACGCTGTCGCTTCTCTTCCAAGGCTATAGCTTTTTTAGTGGCTGCAATGTCGGCAGCAACAGCGCCGTGACCGCGCTGCATCGCTGCATTCTGGCTGGCAACCAAAACGGGGTCATTGAAACGACCACCCATATCTGGGTTGTACGTCATCGCTCGTGATCTAGCTGCGGCCTGCACTTTTGCGGATATATTGGCTAAACGGGCGTTTTGTCTCCGGGTCTGTTCACTATCTGCCAATTGTTGAGCCTGCCCTCTGGCGTTAAGAGCCTGCATTTTCCGGGCGTGAGCTTCTTCCTGTTTGGCGATCTTTGCCTGGGTTTGAGCTTGGCGTTGTTGCTCCAGCGAGAGCTTTTGAGCCATTTTAAGGCGCTGTGTTTGAGTCTTAGCCGCTGCAAGGGCTGCTTTGCCTTCTGAGGCTTGAACTTTCTTCTGGGCCTTCTCAAGCGCTTTAGCAGGCTTCTCGTGAACTGCCTTGATGGATTTAACAGCTTTCAGGGCGCGACCGTAGCTTGTTCTGTCCACGCCCCATGTGACCTCGTTTACGACCTTAGTTACTATGATATTGCCATTAGCCATTACACCCCCTGCTGCTTGATGATATTGCCGTAACGATCAGGATTATCAGCAACCAGTTTCCGACAAACGGCCTTAGCTCTTTCCAGCGCATCCAGATCAATGTCGTGAGGTTGGAACTTGCCAGTATCAGCACCAAGCATTTTGTAAACGTTGGTCGATTTGCTCACTGTCGCTGGGGTTGTTGTCGTTTTCGTCTTAAGCAGTTCAGGGTGTCGATCCAGGTATTCAGAGGTGACGCTTGTCAGGTTATCGCAGGCCTTTTCCAAGGCGTATTCTGCGGATGTCATGCCGTGCATCGCGGCGAGAATATCGGCGCGGATGTCGTTAACGTTTTTCATTTTTATGTTTCCTGTAGAGTTCCAGGCCGTCACGGAGCCATAGGAAAACGGCTACGCAGATCGGCAGGTAAGATAAATATCCAAGTAAGGTCATAGTCCCCGGCTGGGGTCAGTGATTCAATGGATCTAGCGGCCTAATGCAGGCGCGGCGGTTTCTGTTTGCGTTGTGCGTGGCGCTGTACAGTTTTGCGGAATTCAATCACCAACTGATTATCGTGCTCAGGCCAACGGGCTTGCATCTGCTGCGGTGTTATTCCGTCCTGTTTAAGGAATTGCACAACAGAAAACAGCGGAAGATGCAGGTCAACACAGATTTTTTCAAGCATCGCGCCACTGTCGAAATATTCTCTAACAGTGAGTTTCGTCGTCCATTGCGAGGTGTACGCCACCCTACGGAATCGAGGATTCCAGGTCTTAGCTAGTTCAGCTACAAACTCAGGATCGAGCCTTAATAGCAAGGCAACTTTGCCGTGGGGCATGCCGCGGACCAGAAGAGTTTTTGCGGTTTTAAGGACTGATTCATCACGACGATTCTTTTTGAAAAGTCGAGTTAAGTCGGGAAGTGCTTCTTGTTCGGCCTTCAGGCTGTTGGCTTTCTGGCTGTTACCAGTTACGTTCTCACACAAGCAGTCCTCCGATTGTTAAAATGGGGGTTCAAACACTTCTTCCTGTGTTTCTTCACTATCTTCACAGTTGATGTGGTCCACATCAGGCCCATTAACCTGCTGCATTGCTGGCGCTGGTTCTGTTATAGGCGCGGGTACATCATCAAGCAGTAAGTGAAAAGGGAAGTATTCTGGTTTGGCTTCTGCCATATATTCCTCGCGTGTCCGTACAGGTATGCCGTCACGTTCATCTTGTGAATATCGAGCAACCCAATAAACGTACTTGATACTCTGCAACGAACCGTCAGCATTACGATTAGGGGCAGCGTCACCAGTAAGACTGTTGATAAACGCCTCAGTCACAACATTATTTTCATCGAAGATCGCGATCTCATCCTGATTCACCGCATCATTAGCGGAAACATCATCGCAGCTATCACCAGCAGACTCTGAAATGCCAGATCGTTGTTCATAATCATTCGGGGCAGATTCAGAAGCCACACCAGAGGGTTGTTGTTCGTCATCCTGCTGTACGCCATTTTCGCTCTCCTCAATTTTTGGCTGTGCTGCTTTCTTCGTCTTTTTGGCCTTGGATTTTGATTCGTTTGGATGTGGTGGAGTAATGCCGAGCGAGACAACAGACGCAGGTGGGATCGCAACGTAGTTACTTGAATTAACGTTACCACGCACTTTTACAGTGCGTTTTATAACCACCCGTGCAGCATCAAGAGCCTTAAGAGCGTCGATCATAGCCTTTTCTGATACACCCATTTCCCAGGCGAGAACGTTAGTGTTGGTATGAATCGGCTCATCATTTCCGCGCTTCTTATTCTCCTGAAATGTCCAGATGTACGCATAAATCAGCTTCATCGTAGCAGTGAATCGGATTTCACCTTCCTTTGTGCGTAGTTTAGTAATCCGGCGAATACTGGAGTAAATGACATCGTAAGTGTCAGTTTTTTTGTTGCCCATCGTTGTTTCTCCCTGTTGGGTGCGGTTGTTGTTCGTTGCGCTGTTGAACATGTTTTGCCAGGTTCTGGCACATATTGCGGATCAGTTGTGGAACGCGAATCCCCAGCCGATCCGATTCTTCACGTAAAATTGCGTATGTTTCATCATCAAGTGAAAGTTTCATACATCATCTCTCCTGTGCGTTAGATATGCGGGGGCGCCCCTGCGATCATGGATTTGACCAGGGGTAAAGGCCGTGTTTGCGGCGATTTCGTTTGGTTGTGGTACTTCAGTTACGGAGTGGTTAAGTCTGGAATGGGTTTTCCGGTAATGCCTTCGAGTTCACCGCCAGACTCAATCATCTTAAGCAGAAGGATCTGCTCATTCATCAGACCGATGCCATGAGAGGCGTAATAGACACGCCAGGCAGAAAGCACATGTTCAATGATTTCCATAACATCACGGCCTTTTGCCAACTCATGGCTGTAAGGCTTCAGGATATCCCGGATGATTTTTGCATTCTTAGCCTGCTGACGCAGACCTTTGATTATATTCATGGCTTCACGAGTTGCCGGGTATAGTTTGTCTGCTTTCTTGGAGCCGCCAACGCGGGTTCTGAAACTGCGAAGATTTACTAAAGAAGTGATTTTGTTGTCGATTGCAGAAACAATCTCTGAGGCGGTAGCGTTCGAAAAGTCGAACAGGACTGGTTTTGTCATCTAATCTCCTATGTTGTTTTAATGTTTCCTTTTCTCAAGGTATGAATATATTATGTCATAAATCACACTTTTTGTCAAGTTTTTAGTTGCATCATAGATAAAAATGTGCTAGCAACATTTTGGGTTGGGCCGCATAATTTCATATAGCAACATACAATGTCATTAGCAATTCGTGCTCAATTTAATTATGTGTATTGCATTCTTATTTTTGGTGGAAAATAATTAAAGGTTGCACAAATCACCTATGACGCGTTCTACGCGATTCCAAGCCGTAGGCAGTACCTATGGGTTATTTCTACCGTTTAAATGCCGTGTAGCGTGTCTGATGCGCTCTATGAGTCTCCTGTACCGCCTGTTATCTAGTCTTGATTGTCCGTTGTCAATCATCGGTCACAACAATCAAGATGAATCGGGGATTCACCGCATAGCGGCTTGTGAGTCTGAGGGGGGGGCGCCGCCCCTCCAAGGGGGGAGTTACGTCGCGTTTAAAGCTCCTGACTGCATCGCAGTCGTTCACATTAGACTGACGCGCTTGCGCTTGTCTTCCACACATATCTGAAGTGGCATAGCCATTCAGAGCGGAGCGATAAGACATCACTCCTTAACACCAATAATTGAACGCATGTTCAACAAGTCTTTGACCTTAAGTGTTGACCTTGGTTTTAATGATTTAGTCAAAAAGATGTGTTAGTAAAAGAGTTAACGGAGTTAACACATGTGTTAGTAAGCTGAACTTTCTTCAGTGGTAAAACCCAATACACCACTTACCTTTCTTCAGTGGATTACCACTCACCTTTCTTCAGTGGTACGCAATATGGAACATCGAGCCAAGCCCACAACACCACTTACTTCTCTTCAGTGGTTTAGTGCGTAGTCTCCCTGGTCATCGTATGAAAATAAATGCCGGAAAATTCAACTTTAATCGCTGGTATTTCGCAGTAAAGGCATCGTGATATCACTGTCTCACCTGTGGGATATAGTAATCGTTATGTCGTGATCTACACAACGAAGCCGCGCAAGTGCTGGATGCGTTAAATTTGTCAGTCATGGTGTGGATCAAGCAACGAACGTGATCCGCCCTTCAATACCGAAAAATTAAATTTTCTCAGCAAAAACAACGAAAAACCCTCCATTTCTGGGCCTGTAAGAGCCTCTCAGCGGGGCGCTGTGCTATCGGTCTGTCAGTTTACAATTGTGGAGAAGATGACATGTTGTAGCGCTTCTGGGTGAGCATACGGGGCTATTGGGTTGGCTGTTTACACTGTTGTGGGAAATGGCACGAAACAGTGGCGGCCTAGCTCGGTGAATAACACCCGTTGGTGGCTGACGTAGTGGCCTGCTGGCAGGTATAAGAACTCACTTCTAACTTACACAATGAACATGTGTAATTTAGCAAGCTATTGATTCTTATGAATTGTGTTGTGGATGAACACCTAAGGGGTTGTCTTATGCAGAATTTATGCAGAATCAGGCAAGGATTATTCACTGGCAGAGCCAGCATGAGTGGTGTGCAATGGACGACCCTTAGATATTTCAAAAAAATGTTTCATTTTTATTGAACCACTGGAGAGACGGTCCAGCAAATCAGCCCATGCGCAGGGATATTTTCCGACTCTGGAACCTGAAGAGTAACCCCAATTTTTGTTTCACCACGGGATGGAGTGGTGTCAACAACATATAAAAAACCCTTTACAATGATCATGTTATGGTCAATATTTACACCCTAACTTACATATTAAGCTTTGAAGAGGGGCGCAATGAAGAGAGTAGAGCCAGTCAAAGACAAAGAGAAAATTGCAGAGGTTGAAAAATTACTGCGCCAGCATAACAGCAGCTCTATCTATGGCGACTTGTGGGTGTTCCTGAACCAGACGGCAGCGCGAGTTGGTGACGCTCTCAGGTTGCGTTATGCCGACTTTAATCGCATCGAAGGGAACGTGTTGAACCTGAAGGAACAGAAGACAGGGAAGACACGCTCAATCATGCTGACTTCCAAAGCGCTTGAACTGGTAGCACAACGTCGTGCTGATAATCCCGATCATGAATATCTATTTGAAGTGGACAGCAACCGGGCTAAAGGAAAACCGATCAGCCGGGTGACGGTCTCAGCCAAATTCAAAGAAGCCGGAGATATGCTGAATCTTCACATTGCAGCACACAGCCCACGCAAGAACCTTGGCTATCATGCTTTGAAACGTGGTGTTAGCCTGCCGACGCTTACTAAGCTGTATGGGCATTCATCGCAGGCGGTCACGCTGGCATATTGTGGGATTATGGAAAAGGATATTGAAGACGTATTCCAGACAATCGACTATTGAGGATAAAGCGATGAGGATCATTGCGATCATAGGGTTGGCTTTGGCTTTACTGAATATATGGGCACAATTGAGTGAAGGAAAACGCTTCAGGGGTTATGGCATGTGCCGTGATAGTTTATTCCTTGAAAGTGTCTTGATTATTGTTTTATGGCCTATCTTGGTCCCAATTACATTAGTAATGATGTGGAAAAGATACAGAGAAGATGCGGGGAAATGAAGAGAATCTTACTTTGTGTGCTGGCACTGCTGCCCCTGGCGGCTCATGCTGGCAAAATTACGATGAGCAACCCCGACGAACAGGAGTTACAGGGCGGGAAGCGTCTTTGCACTTACGAAAACAGCATTTATCTGTTCACGCTGGTGACTCGCTCGCAATCCTGCCCATACTCGAAAACGTTCGACACGTCGGAAAATGAAAAATGAAGCTTGGTTTAACACTTCACCGACTGGTTACAATAAGGGTGAGTCAACTGAACATTATCAGAGTGTCCATCCCCACCTTCACGAACTCTTACGATATGATCGTAAGACACTGATTTCTCAGTATCTAAATATCCCTGACAAATCGGACACTTCAAAGCATTACGTAGCGCCACCTCTATAAAAACCTTACTTTTGTGTTCATCGCTTATCTTCGCAGATGTTCTCTTAAAATCACCAGAGATGATCCTGCCCTCCAATTCAGCAAGTTCAATGAGCTTATTCTCATCAATGTTATCCCCAATCTTCAGTGATTTAATTACTGAGTTCAAAAAATCGCAGTAGCGAGCTACTCTTACATTGCTGCCAGGCTTTTGCACAATCATCGCTATCAAATCCTTGAATTCAATCATTATTCTTTCAAGCTTAGATCTGATGGATATAAAATCTTTGAAGAATTGGTTATTGTTGTTCGAAAGCTGCTTTGCGACAAGTAACACCGTGCCCAAAAACATCGGGGTTGTGTGGATTCCCGTTGGACCATAAAAATAAATCGCAGGATGAAGCCCCAAGCTACCATCGCCGTTACCAGTAATTCTGTTACTCAGCGTTGTAGCTTTAGAAATAATTCTCAATGTATCTGCACCTGCCGCATCATCAGGGTATTCCTCAATCCTTTTCAGCACTCCATTCTGGCTGCAATCAGTAATCAGCAAGAAATCTTTCAATACCTGTATTGCTGTCCTAACTCCCCTTGATCCCCCCAATGGAAGATCAAGTGTTTTGATCGGGCGATCAACCTCAGGCTCGAAGAGCATTCGATGTAACTTTGCAGATTTTTCTTCAAGCTGCTCTGCAATACTTTGATCAAACTCCGACCAGTAGCGATGACCTCGACCTGCACGAATTATTGCTCGTGTTGCTATGGGGATGCTTTTCTTGCGATTTTTGAGGAGCATTTCCTCAATAGCATCAAGTGGGGTCCCCTTCATATTGATATTGAAAAACGATGTTTCTGCCTTATCAACATCCCCGACGACCCACTGCACAGAAATTCCGCGAGAAGTTAACACACTAATTCTTCTCTGCTGCTCTTCAGTCAAGGAAGCATCATCCGCGAGTAGTTTCTGATAATAATCCCAACTACCGACCCGATCCTTTACAAGTTTTCTAGTTCTCTCTGCTGCCCGCCGCTGCTCACGTGGGATATCATGTCCAAATAGCTGGTGCGAAACATGGCCATCTCCATAATCATCCTCGACCCACGCGCGCAAGGCACTCAGTCGATGCCCTCCATCAATCACGAATAGATTTGTAGAAGACCGCCATAAGATGACAGAAGGTATTAAATCACCATTGATGTAGCATTCGAGTAACGATACAACTTGCTCTGGCCCCCAATGATTAGTTTCTCGTTGGAAATCAGGCTTCCTAAGGAGTGCTGCGATTCCGCTTCCTGATTTCAACTCTCTTGCAGGGATACTATTCAGCGTTTCATATGATGAATGATCTTGGATCTTTAGAGCTAAATCAGCACGCTTAATCAGCGCATCTAAATTCACAAGATTAGAGCGAGCAACCATGTCTATGTTCCTCAAGATTAAATTATGCTCATTATATCTTCAGTATATGAGTAACAACATGATTTTCTCGATCTTATTGACCTACCTCGCAAGAATCATCTCAGTTCTTCCAATCCAACCCGTCAATCACATAACAGACTGTTGATAATGGGAAAGTGTGAAGATACCGCCTGGTGATCCCTGACCCGCTCTTCTCATGACCGACCACCTGTTGCAGATGTGCCAAGTTACCCACCCAGCCAGCTAAACAGGTTGAAATCATGGTGTGCCGGAAACTGTGAACTAGCCGCCGCTGCCCATAATCATCAAGGTACGGAATACCAAGCTGATCGCGGACGTCGGCTAAAACTTTGCCGATCTTCGGCATGTTCTTACCCGACACAGGCGAGAAGATTTTCTCGTTCCATTGACGATTTACAAAATCGAGGAACCCCCACTCGATCAGTTTGGGATGGATCGCTACCTGCCTTGTAGCGTTCTCAGTTTTACCCTGCCCTCCTTCCGAGATCAGGAGATAGTGCCGCTGGCTATCTTCATCAAATTTGATCTGTGATTTTTCCAACTTGGCGATCTCCCCTCTTCTGGCTCCCGTATACGCCAACAACAAGGTAATCCACTTCTGCCATCCATCAGGCTGCTTGAGTGCCCACCCCACAAACTTTCTCATTTCTGCTGCGCTATATGCACCAAACCTTGCTTTCGACGGTGCGGCGACTACTCCATCAGTCGGAGACTTCTCCAGAATATCTTTATTGTCAGTCAGGAAGGTTTTGAACAACGATTTGTAAATCTTCAAATGCTTGTGGATAGACTCAGCGCCAACCAAATCTTCAGGCGGCACATCATCACACTCAATCAATTGCTGAACCGTCATTGACCGATAAGGCTGCACTACACGCTTAGGCAAGTTTTCAACAACTTCCATCACCTGCTTGATGTCCTGCTTGGTGATCGTCATTACATCTGTTGATGCACCAAGGACAATGAACATGACTTCCATAAAGCGCTCATTGGCCTGTGAAATTGCCTTCGTCCAGTTTTGGGCTTTTTCCTTTTTGTACATATTCCAAGCGCCAGCCAGTGTTAACACATCCTTTGACTGTGCTTCTGTTTGTTCTTCCTCATCTTCTGAAGGCGCAACAACCTCGTGGTATTCCTGAAAAACTATCGGCTGAAGATTGCGCCGTTCATCACTAAGAAATTGTTGCGCCAACCATTGTTCATTCTGCTGCTTCAGGCTATTGCTATACTCAGAAAGACGCTTACCGAAGTGCTCCGGTTGGATGGTGCCACGTTGAACCAGAGGAATCACAGGAGAAGCAAAAGACATGAGCAACTGCGCCTGGGTGTGGCTGTCAGTCTCTAACGACTTGCGAAAATACTTATTACCGGGCAGGCGGAAACGAATGTAATAAATCCCGTTGCGTGTGATGGTGTGACGTATTGTTCTGTGGCCCATTCTGAAAGCCTCATTGAGTAATGAACTATCAAAACAGGACGTTAAAGCTAGATATTTCTTTTGATTTTCAACGGATAACAGCCAGACTACGCTGGCATTATCCAGATCAGGTGGTACGGGTATTTCTCAGCCTTCACAAAGAAGGGCACCCCGAGTCATTTAAATCATTACGTTGCAATTACTGTGCGTAAATCGCTATTCAGAATACTGCCTCTGCGGCGCTGAAATCTACTGATTTAACGTTTTCGCCTATTTCCGTTGCGCTTAACTGATTTTGTAAAGGTTCGGTAAAACCGTCAATTTGCACCTCATCAGACCACGCGACAACCCCAGGTACCATGCGGGTTTCGCGTACCTTTCTTCTATTTATGTATCCAGTAATAAAACGTTAAACAATTAACCATTGAGCCCCACGAAAAAAGGCTCTATATTGGCCGCGATTTTTGCCACGTTTCTCATTTTTCTTAACTAATGATTCAATCGGGGCCGCCTGACGTGCCGCGGTTGTAGGAGTGATATGATGACGGATAAAGTCCGTATTGATACTTTGAATGCCTCTACTTTCAATAAATCCAACGAGACCTACCTGGCCCGTCAGGCCGAAATGGAATCCAATGTCAGAAGTTATCCGCGTAAACTGCCTTTAGCGATCACAAAGGCGGACGGCGTATGGGTAACGGATGCGGATAATAAAGAGTATCTTGATTGTCTGGCAGGCGCCGGTACCCTGGCGCTGGGTCACAACCATCCTGACGTACTGAAAAGCATCCAAAGTGTTATTACCAGCGGCTTGCCGTTACATACCCTGGATCTGACAACGCCGTTGAAAGACGCGTTCTCTGAATACCTGCTCTCCCTGCTGCCGGGCGAAGGCAAAGAGTACTGCCTGCAATTTACTGGCCCATCCGGTGCCGATGCCGTTGAGGCAGCGCTGAAGCTGGCGAAAAAAGTCACCGGTCGTAGCGGCATCATTAGCTTCTCGGGCGGCTATCACGGCATGACTCACGGTGCACTGTCCGTGACCGGCAACCTCTCTCCGAAAGAGGCGGTTGACGGCATGATGCCTGAAGTTCAGTTCATGCCTTACCCGCATGAGTACCGCTGCCCGCTGGGTATTGGCGGTGAAGCTGGCGTGAAAGCACTGACCTACTACTTCGAAAACCTGATCAACGACGTTGAGAGCGGCGTGCGTAAACCTGCTGCCGTGATCCTGGAAGCCGTTCAGGGCGAAGGTGGCGTGAACCCGGCGCCGGCCGAGTGGCTGCAACGCATCCGTAAAGTGACTCAGGAACACGGTATCCTGCTGATCCTCGACGAAGTGCAGGCAGGCTTTGCCCGTACTGGTAAATTCTTCGCCTTTGAACACGCGGGTATTGAGCCAGACATCGTTGTGATGTCAAAAGCAGTGGGCGGCGGTCTGCCGCTGGCCGTGCTGGGTATCAAAAAGCAGTTCGATGCCTGGGCTCCGGGTCACCATACCGGTACCTTCCGCGGTAACCAGCTGGCGATGGCAACCGGCCTCACCACCCTTAAGATCCTGAAAGAGCAAAACATCGCTGACAAAGTCGCTGCACAGGGTGAATGGCTGAAAGCGAAGCTGGTTGAGCTGCAGAAACGTTATCCGGTTATCGGCCACGTTCGCGGCCTGGGCATGATGATCGGTATTGAGATCGTTAAGCCAAATGAAGCCGCCGACCAGCTGGGTTGCTTCCCGGGCGATGGCGAGCTCTCTGCCCTGATTCAGAAGAAGTGCTTCGAAGCGGGTCTGATTCTGGAGCGCGGTGGCCGTAACGGTAACGTTGTGCGTCTGCTGCCTTCTCTGCTGATCAGCGATCAAGAGCTGAACGTATTCCTGGATAAATTTGAGCAGGCGCTGCTTGCTGCGGGCGTTCGCCCGGCTTAACCGAAGACGAGAGATAAGATGTCAGATGTAAACCCGATTTTGTCGTCCTCGGCGCAAAGCATTGAAGCCTATCAGCAGGCGATTTCGCAGAGCACCGAAGCGGTAAAGCAGTGGCTACAGCAGCCGGAAATGTACAAAGGCAGAACGGTCGCGGAACTGCGTGACCGAATCCAGCTGGATTTCAGCCCGCAGGGGCTGGGCAACGAAGCCGCTATTGCGCGCGCCGTTGAATACTTCCTGAAGGACAGCCTGGCCGTGCATCATCCCCAGTGCGTTGCACACTTGCACTGCCCGAGCCTGGTGGTGAGCCAGGCGGCGGAGATCCTGATCAACGCCACCAACCAGAGCATGGACTCCTGGGATCAGAGCCCGTCCGCCACCATCATCGAGATGAAACTGATCGAGTGGCTGCGTACTCAGGTGGGCTACCAGGCTGGCGACGCGGGTGTTTTCACCAGCGGCGGCACCCAGAGCAACCTGATGGGGCTGATGCTGGCGCGTGATGCTTTCTTCGCGCGTCAGGGCCACTCCATTCAGCAGGATGGGCTGACAGGCGATCTGCGTAAAATTCGCGTTCTCTGCTCCGACAGCGCCCACTTCTCTGTGCAGAAAAATATGGCGCTGATGGGTCTGGGTTACCAGTCCGTACTGCAGGTGAAAACCGACCAGTACGCGCGTATGGATCTGAACGATCTGAAAGCGAAGCTGGCGCAGTGTGAAGCCAACGGCGAGCAGGTGATGGCGATTGTAGCCACCGCCGGCACCACCGATGCAGGGGCCATTGACCCGCTGCGCGAGATTGCTGAACTGGCGAAAGCACAGCAGATTTGGGTGCACGTGGATGCCGCCTGGGGCGGCGCGCTGCTGCTCTCTGAAAAGCATCGTCACTATCTCGACGGTATTGAGCTGGTTGACTCCGTCACGCTCGACTTCCATAAGCAGTACTTCCAGACCATCAGCTGCGGTGCTTTCTTGCTGAAAGAAGCGCGTCACTATGAGCTGATGCGTTACCAGGCCGCTTACCTGAACTCTGAGTTTGACGAAGAAGCAGGCGTGCCTAACCTTGTCTCTAAGTCGCTGCAGACGACCCGTCGTTTCGACGCGCTGAAGCTGTGGATGAGCCTGGAAGCGCTGGGACAGAAGACCTATGCCGCGATCATCGATCATGGCGTAACCATGGCGCAGGACGTTGCCGCCTGGGTTGATGGCCATAAAACGCTGGAGCTGGTCATGAAGCCGCAGCTGGCGAGCGTGCTGTTCCGTTTCCGCCCTGAAGCGGCCATGGACGACGCGGCAATCGCGCTGCTGAACCAGAAAATCGGTGATGCGCTGCTGGAGTCTGGCCGCGCAAACGTCGGCGTGACCGAGCACAATGGCATCACCTGCCTGAAGCTGACGCTGCTGAACCCAACGGTGACGCTGGAGGATGTCAAAGTCCTGCTGTCGCTGGTTGAGCGTACAGCGCTGGAAATTCTGGCGAAGTAATCTCCGGCCCGGCAGGCAGAACCTGCCGGGCTTTTTTTAGCGCCCCGCCCACCAGAGGCGAAGCTTCATTCCCCAGTAGCTGCTCCAGCCGGTTGTCGTACCGACTACATTTCCTTTCGACACTATCACCAGCGTAGGCGTTACGCTCACTTGCCACTGGCGTGATAGTGCCCCGCTCGCGTCATTCACTACCGGCATGGTCAGGCGTTTCTTTGCCATCCAGCGCGACAGTTGTCCGTCATCTCCCGAACGCAACGCGACGCTCAGAACGTTGCCGCCCTCTTGCGTTAGCCTTTCAACCGCAGGAGTGGTGTAGCGGCAAATGGCGCACCAGGTCGCCCAGACGTAAATCAGCAAAGGACGCTCCTCGCTGAGGGCGGCGATATTCATCTGCGCACCCTCCAGCGTCTCAACAGAAGTAGCCGAAAACCCGGCGGGCAGGACCGGTTTTCGCAGCTGATCCATCCCCCATACCGTTGCGATAACCATCAGCAGCAGAATCAGAAGCTCGCGCGCCCAGCGGCGTAGTTTACTGCGCATCGCTTTTTGCCAGCTGTTCTTTGACCAGCGCCTCCAGATCCGCCTGAGGAATCGCCCCGGCGACCATTTGATCGCCAATAATAGTGGCAGGCGTTCCCTGAATGCCCAGCACCTGCGAGAGAATCAGGTTCATTTGCAGACTCTGCTGGCTTTTCGCATCGGGGGTGATCCCCGTTGTGGCTGTCTTTTGTTGAGCAGCCAGAATGGAGGCCGCGTCATGATTGCCCTTCTTCGTCATTAATCGCTGGTGTAACGCCCAGAATTTATCAGGCATCGTGCGCCAGGCCGTGAGCGCCACCCGTGCCGAGGCCATTGAGCTTTCGCCGCGGAAGGGTAAAAGCTTCACAATCAACTGCACGTCCGGGTTGTCGTGGACAATTTTCTCCAGCATCGGGTCAAATTTTTTACACCACGGACAGTTGTAATCGGTGAAGCTGACGATAGTCAGGCGGGGATGCTTTGCCCCCATTCGCGGACTGTCGGGATCGTTAAAGATCAGCTCATCCAGCTGCTGGTTGGCATCGGGTTGCTGCTCAGCCATGCTGACGGCAGAAAAACAGAACAGGAAAATCATCATCCAGTAACGCATTAGTGCTCTCCT
The DNA here is from genome assembly GCF_002430365.1 of Leclercia sp. UBA5958. NCBI lineage: Bacteria > Pseudomonadati > Pseudomonadota > Gammaproteobacteria > Enterobacterales > Enterobacteriaceae > Leclercia > Leclercia sp. UBA5958. Next base: position 175,422 of record NZ_DJCE01000011.1, read on the forward strand.
TTAGCGGCAGACAGTGCGTTCAGCACCCCTTCGCGACTTAACAGCGCAGGCAGAATGGTGCCCTGCGGCTGAGCCGGACCATAAATCTGATTAAACGGAACCGCCGCACTCTGACGGCGTGTCAGAAACTGCGAGAAAGTATCGGATGGTCGACTCCAGTCACCACGCAGGGCAACCACATCCGGGGCACTCAGTGCCTGTTGTACATCGTCACGCAACAACACATTGTATTTATTGGCTTTACAGGTTACGCACCAGTCGGCGGTGACATCGACAAAGACCCGTTTATTGGCCGCCAGCGCGTCGGTGATGGCCTGCTCGCTCAACGGCTGCCAGGCAATACGATCTTCCACAACGGCACCGGTCGTCTGCGAGGTCAGCCAGTATCCCGACAATGCCATCAGCAGTGCCAGCGCGGTGGCGGCAAAGGCGCCGCGTCGCTGGTAGCGTCGCCAGACTCCCGCCAGCAGGAGCACTAACACCAGCGCCAGTACACCCCACGTCGCCTTACCAATATGCAGCCAAAGCAGCGAGATAAGCCACACGGCGGAGCCCAACATCATCAGCCCCAGCACCACGCGCAGCGTATTCATCCAGCGTCCGGGGCGCGGCAGGCGGCGCGCCAGTCCTGGCCAGGCGGCAATCGCCAGCCACGGCAAGCTCATACCGATCCCCATGGCGAGGAAGATCCCCCACAGCTGTACCAGCGGCGCCACCAGCGCGACCGACACGGCGGTGCCCAGGAACGGTGCGGTGCAAGGAGTGGCGAGTAAGGTGGCGAACGCCCCCTGCCAGAAATGTCCTGCCAGACCGTTGCCGCCTCGCGTGGCCAGCGAGGTGGTAATGCCAGAGGGTAAGCGGATTTCAAACAGCCCCAGCAGGCTGGCGCTGAACAGCACCATCACCAGCGCCATAGCGGCGATAAACCACGGATTCTGGAACTGAATCCCCCACCCCAGCGCCTGGTTGCTAAGACGCAGAAACGTCATCATCAGCGCCAGTGCTAAAAACGACACCACAATGCCGGCCACCGAGGCGAGAAACTGGCCGCGTACACGGCTTCTGGTCTGCCCTTCCACCTGCAATACCGAGCCCAGTTTCATCGCCAGTACCGGCAAGACGCAGGGCATCAGGTTGAGGATAAACCCGCCCAGCAGCGCCATCGCCAGTACCGGTAAGAGGGACGACGTTGTCACCTCGGCTTCACCAATGGTGGTCTGGCTCTGCTGGGCCAGACCACCGTCGGCCAGTACCAGAGATAGCGTTTTGCCACGCAGGTCGGGCGCCGCCTCACCCCAGCCGTCCGTGACCGGCACGGTCGCGGTCAGCGTTTCGCCCTGAATCTTAAAGGTCGGGCGTGCAAAATCCGCATCTTCAATCCCATCGAGATAGAGCGCTGGGGCGTGCCAGCCAGCGTCGCGGGTGGCGGTTACCGTCAGTTTGCCGGGGGCCCAGGCTGCCTTCAGCGAGGAGGTCAGCCCGTCTTCCCGCGGCAGCGTACCCATCGCTTTGGTGAAGTCATAGGTAAACTGACGCTCTGTTGGCCCACTCAGGTTGAGGGAGAAGGGATAGTCGGTCAGAATACAGACATCGCTACAGGTCGAGAGCGTTAGCACACCGGCCAGGGTGTCCGGCATCTTGCCTTTCACCACCAGCGGGAAGGTCACGTTACCTTGATAGCCCTGGGTGGCGATCCCCGCCACGTCAAAGCGCTGGGGTGTCGGCCAGTACCACTGCACCGGGAGCGGCGTTTGCCAGGCAATAGAGGGGGCAATTCCGCCCTCGCCCGGGGATCGCCAGTAGGTTTTCCAGCCCTTTTCCAGGGCTACGTCCAACAGCAGGTGTGTCTCTCCCGCCTCAGCGGGTTGGGCACGTAAACGCACGCTGGCGTGATCGTTATCGGCAGCGCGCAGCCAGCCGCTATCGGCCGCCCAGCTTACGGGCAGCCACAGTAATGCCAGGCAGACTAAAAGCCGCCTGAAAACAGTCAACATAGATTTTCTCCGTAAATGATTAATTAACCTGGAATAACAGGCGAATAATCACTCACGGAAGACGCATAAGCGGAGATGCACCCTGAGCCGGGGCGGAGAGATAACGCGAGGAGGCCAACGCCGTTGATGCCTGACAGGCTGGGGAGTGAGGACGACCATCAGCAACGCCAGGGCAAAGAGCGCCCCTTCAAACATGATCGGTGGCGATGCCAGCAAGGATTTGGCACTCAGTTCACAAGGGGTGACAGGCGATTCAACGTCGGACTGCTGGGTAACGAGCGGAGCTTTCATCGCCAGCGCGTGCAGGCTTGCCATGCGCTGTGCGCTGCAAACCAGCACCACCAGACATGCAAGCACTACCAATAATATCGCTTTCCGCTGCCGCTTGATCATCATTGCCCCTTTATTCACGACGCTTATATTAACGGGCTTAAACCATTTGGCAACGATAATGCTGTAAAGAAGTTTAGAGAACCGCTGCACCCTGTCAGGTGCAGCGATAGGATCAGGGATGCGCGGTTTTACTGTGCTGCGGGTCTTTGCTCTTTGACGCGGTATAGGCATAGGCGTCGTAGCCGGTGCTGTAGTGGTTAACCAGAGATTTGACCACGTCGTTAAGTATCGCCCCTTTGATGTTCACCCCCATCTGTTCGAGACGACGGACGCTGGTGACCATCTCCTTGACGCTGGTGATGTTATGGCGCGCCACCAGCAGCGTCGAGGCCGCCATACGCCCGACCATGGCGGCATCGGTGACCGCCAGAATCGGCGGGGTATCGACAATCACCATATCGTAATTCTCGCTGGCCCTGTGCATAAAGGCCTTGAAGCGCGAGTGCATCAACAGTTCGGAGGGGTTCGGCGGATAATACCCGCAGGTGACCACATCGAAATGACCGTCCTCGTAGGTCTGCACCGCCTCGTCGAAGGCAATTTTACCGGACAGCAGTTCAGAGAGCCCGCGCTCGTTTTGTAGCGCAAAAATGTTATGGACATAACCCTTACGCATATCCGCATCAACGAAGAGGACACGTCCGCCAATCTGCGCCACCAGCGCCGCCAGCGAGGTACTGACCAGCGTTTTACCGCAATCCTGCGAGGGGCCACTGAACATCAGGATGTTATTATCAGCGTCCATCATTGCAAAGTGCAGGCTGGTGCGCAGACCGCGTATCGCCTCAACAAAGATGTCCAGCGGCTTGTCGACCGGCAAAAAGGGAACATTAACAATTTTATGCCGGGTACGGTTACGCCAGAAATCAAAGCTACGCAGATGCGTTTTACTGCTCAGCCATTCTGAACGGGGCAGCGTTGCGTAGACGGTAATGCCCTGGTTTTCGAGTTGCTCCGGCGAAATAATCCCCTGGCGAATTGCGCTACGTGCCAGTATCCCTCCCGAGGAGATCAGCAACCCGAGCAGGGTGGCAAGAACGACAATCAATCCTTTGCGCGGCTGCACGGGGTCAGGCTGTGCAACCGCCGAATCGATAATACGGACATTGCCGATCGTGCTGGAACGGGAGATATCCAGCTCCTGCTGACGGGTAAGCAGCTGCAGGTAGATCGCGCGCCCCGAATCCACGTCCCGACTCAGCCGTAAAATCTCCTGCTGGGTGGATGGCATCGTTCCGACCCGCTTATTCAACCGCTCGCGCTCCTTTTCCAGCGTAGCCCGTTTGTCCCGTAGCGCACGATAAGTAGGGTGATCCTTTTTAAAGTGCTGTGAAACTTCCGCCTCGCGGAAGGTCAGTTCGTTCAGCTGATTATCGACATTGACAATCTGCTCAAGGACCGATTTAGCCTCCAGCGACAGATCGACCGAATCCCGCTTTTTGCGGTAGTTGTTCAGGCGACCCTCCGCTTCATCCAGCTCTCCGCGCACCTTCGGCAACTGTCGCTTCAGGAAGGCGAGACTTTGTGAATCCTGTGCGGCCTGACGGTCGATATTCTGCTGCAGATAATTATTGGCAATTTGATTTAGCGTAGCCGCAATGGCGCCTCGCTCAGGGCCGGTTAAACTGAGTTCCAGTACCCCACTCTCTTTGCCCTTTTCGACCACACTAAAGCGTTTCGACAAGACGTTGATCGCCTCAAGCTGCGTTTTCTGGCTGATTTTAAAGCGAGTACCGACCGGGGCGCGCAATTCACGCACCCGCAGCGCGACGCCCGCTTTCTGCACCAGTTTCCCCGGGGTGCCATGCACGTTGATATCAATGCCTTCGAGCAGGAACTCGCCATTTTTCCCGGCGGTCAGGGTCAGGGGGGAGTGCCTGGAGGGCAACATCAGCCAGTCGAGCTTCAGCACGGGCGTCTCCTGGCCTGTCAGCCGGGCCAGACCGTTGCCAATGAGCGGGAAACGCACCGGGACGATCTCATCGCGCAGGCGTAAATCATCGACGGTTTTACCCAGAATCATCCGCGATTTCAGCAGCTGGATTTCTGCCGTCGAGTCTGGTGAGGCATCCCCCGACAGCTGAGTGATCGATTTAAGGAGATTATTTTGCTGCTTTTGTTCAATTTGAATGATCGCATCGGCGATATAGACCGGCGAGGCAAAGAGTGCATACAGCAGACCGCAGGTTGCGCAGAGCAGCGTGAAACTCAATATACAAACGCGATGATCGATCAATTCGCTGAGCAGGCGAGCCAGATCCAGCTCCTGGGTTTCCATCCCGTAGCCAGACTGATTTACTGTTTTTGACGACATGTTGGTAATCCCTTAACTGTGAGCCGGCTGGCCCATTCCTGACTCGCCTCGCTTAACAGGCGAAAAACATACTCAAACGCATCCCGGCTCTGGCCGAACGGGTCCGGGATCTCCTGTCCCCCCTGCCATTTACCATACAGTAGCGCTTTGCCGCGCACCTCCGGCGCGATTTGCGAGATGCGGTTGATTTGCGCCTGCTCCATCGCAAGAATCAGATCGTGCTGCTTAAGCATGGGGGCGGTGACTACGCGCGCGACATGATCAGCAAGCGAAATGCCATGCGCCGCCGCCACTGCGAGCGCCTGAGGGTGAACGGGCCGTCCGTTCAATCCACTGATGCCTGCCGAGCTGACGGCGATCTCAGGCATCTTCTGCTGTAAAAGCCCCTCCCCCATCGGGGAGCGGCAGATGTTTCCTGTGCACACCACCAGAATGGTTTGGATCCGCATTATGGCCACGTCCTGATGGAATGAACGGTTTCAGTCAGATCGTGGATACCGGTGATTGTCGGTACCAGCTGTTTCACGACGCGGTTCCAGCGAGCCAATGGCGCCGTAGTGACATAGACGATGTCGTAAGGCTGCAGCTCAAACTCCGTGGCCAGAACCATGGCCGACGCGTCGCGCGCTTTCAGCTGATAGATATTGGCAATTTTGCTCCCGGGCTTTTTCTCAGTCGTCGAGCGAATCACAAAAATGCCGGTAGCATCCGCCAGATCCTGGTTAATACCGCCCGCATTACCCAGGGCTTCCGCCAGGGTCATACCGCTGCGATCCATCTTCAGCGTGCTCTGTTTCACCACTTCCCCCATCACAAAGACCTTGAGGGCATCATTACGTGGAATAAAGAGGATATCGCCGGCGCTAAGCAGCCGGTTCTGACTGAGATCGCCATGCTGCATTAACGCATAAAGGGAAATCACGGAATCTTTGCCGTCATGGGTCAGCACCACGTTTCGCCAGTCGGCATCCGGAGAGAGACCGCCTGCCGCGTTAATGGCATCCATCACAGTCAGCGGAATATTGGTGATAGGCTGTTGGCCCGATTTTGCGACTTCACCCGTGACATAGGCTTTTTGCGAGCGAAACGCCGCGACGCTGACATCAACCTGTGGGCTTTCGATCACCCGCTCCAGCCGCCGGGTGATCTCACTGCGCACCTCTGCCAGCGTTTTCCCGGCTACGTGCAGCTTGCCAACGTAGGGATAAAAGAGAGTGCCATCCGCTCCTACCCAGTTGCCGGTATCGCTGGCGCTACGATATTGCCCGGCAGGTGTGGTGAGTTCCGGGTGATCCCATACGGTGATCATCAGAATGTCACCGGTGCCGATCCGGTACTCCCACTTTTTAAGCTGTTCGTCGAGTCCAGGATTTGCCTGAGATTTCAGGCTGGCTGGACGCAACTGTTCAATCACAGAAGGGGTAAGTGGCCATATTTCGACTTTTTTGCTTATATCGTCGGAGGAATCAACGGTGTGGGCTATCTTTTTCCCATTCGTTTTAAGATGTTGCCCCGGAATATTAACGCAGCCTGTTAACAACCCTGTTGTAATAAGTAAAGTCCATATCCGTATTTTAGCTTTCATTAATAATGACGCCCTGAAATTAATGTTGATACACCCGACAAGTCCGGCATTGCTGATTTGCAATAACTAATTAATATTTATAGATTTATGAGGCATCGAAACGGTATGATCCGTCCGACGAAAGTATGCTGATATTATCTGAAATATAAGCAGTGAGGGAAATCCAATAACCTTCCAGGCATTTTAAACGCTGTGCTACAAAATTAACACAGCGTGTGCGCTCTATTACTGGATAACGGCTTCATATTCGGAATTCATTAATAAAGCAATACAAATAATTATTACTATTCTTAATCTAATTCATGCGACCGATAATTAGCGACAGCGCCTGACGGCCAAAAGTACGGTTTTGTTACATTTTTTCTCGACGCGCCAGCAAGCGAAACTTGAGATAGACTGTCGGTTGAGTAATAACTGATGTCGCGTCACAGCAAAGCATTAAGAACTGGAGAAAAAATGAACAAAGGTAAAGTACTGCTTCTGGGCACATTACTGTCTCTGGCGAGCACAGCATTTATTGCGCCTCTGGCCGTTGCGGCCCCTGGTGGCATCCAGGCCTATGAGGAGCAGGAGTTTATTGCCGATTTCACCAAATACAAAATTGGCGATTTTGCCCCCGCACAATACCAGACCCCGGAATACACCATTAAACAGTACAATCTGCGTAACTTGCCTGCGCCCGATGCCGGCACGCACTGGACTTACATGGGTGAGAACTACGTACTGATTGGCGATACCGATGGCAAAATCTACAAAGCCTACAACGGTGACATCTTCTACCATCGTTAAGCCCGTGAAAATTCGTCCCTGGCAGGAGAGTGACCGCCCTTTCCTGCGCACGCTCTACCTCCACGCCCGTCGCGCTGCCTGGCCATGGCTTGATGACAGCGCCTGGCGTCTTGAGGATTTCGATGCCGCCACGCTTAATGAGCAGATTTGGGTGGCTTTAGACGCGGGTCACCGGGTAGGTTTTGCCTCAGTGGCGGTCAATGACAATTTCCTGCACTGCCTCTTTGTCGATCCCCATTATCAGGGTCAGGGGGCAGGTAAGGCCTTGCTCGAACATGTTCAGCAAACGTTTACCAGCACCGGTGCATTGAAATGTCTGGTGAAGAACAGTCGTGCCGTGGAATTTTACCAGCGCCAGGGGTGGCATATTGAAGCGACGGGAGAGTCGCCGGACGGCGAGTATTATCTGATGCACTACAGGCTGCCCGGTTAGGGCAGCCTGCTTATTTTAGACCGCGCGGAACGCGATTTCGCTCGGGATAACATCACCCTGCCAGTAGAGCTGCGCCGCAACGCGCCCCGCCAGTTGGCGATACATATCCGCAAACTCGCTAGCCGGACGGCTCACGACCGTTGGCTTGCCGCTGTCGAGATCCTCACGCAACGTGATGTGTAACGGCATCTGTCCCAGCAGTTGAGTGTGATACTGTTCAGCCAGTTTTTCTGCGCCCCCGGTCCCGAAGATAGGCTCATGATGCCCGCAGTTGCTGCAGATGTGCATGCTCATGTTCTCTACGATGCCCAGCACCGGCACTTCCACTTTCTCGAACATCACGATGCCTTTTTTAGCATCGATAAGCGCGATGTCCTGCGGTGTGGTCACCACAACCGCCCCGGTGACCGGGATGTTCTGCGCCAGAGTCAACTGAATGTCCCCGGTACCCGGCGGCATATCCAGGACCAGGTAATCCAGATCCGGCCACATGGTCTCTTGTAACATCTGCATCAGAGCTTTACTGGCCATCGGACCGCGCCACACCATGGCGTTGTCGTCGGTTACCAGGTAACCGATAGAGTTTGTTGCCAGCCCGTGCGCCATGATCGGCGCCATATGGGTGCCATCCGGCGACGTTGGACGCTGGTTTTCTGCTCCCAGCATGTTCGGGATCGAGGGGCCATAAATGTCCGCATCCAGGATGCCCACTTTTGCCCCTTCTGCGGCCAGCGCCAGCGCCAGGTTTACTGCGGTAGAGGATTTCCCCACCCCACCCTTGCCGGAACTAACCGCAATGATATTTTTCACGCCGTTCACGCCCGGATGGTTTTTCACGCGCTTGAGGGTGGCGATGCTGTGCGACAACTTCCAGTCAATCGCTTTTGCGCCAGTAATGCGCAGCAGCTCAGAGCTGGTCTGCTCTTTCAGCGTTTCGAAAGCGCTGCGCCAGATAAATGGCATTTGCAGCTCAATGTGCAGCGTCTCATCCAGCCACGCTACATGGTGCAGCGCTTTCAGCGTGGTGAGATTGTGTTTCAGGGTTGGATGCTGAAAATTTGCCAGCGTCCCGGCGACCATTGCTCGTAAGGCTTCCGGTGATTTGGCCTGGGATTGAGAACTCATCCCGACTCCTTTGTTGTAGTTCTGAAATAGCATGCGTAGAGCCTAAGTTTACCCTACAGGCCACAATTATTCATTTATGGATTGATGCCCTTATTTCTTGGCGTAGTTATTCCCTTTCGGGTAACATCAAACCCCCTTTTCACAGTTAAAAGAAGTAATGCTTACTATGACTCAAGTCGCGAAAAAAATTCTGGTAACGTGCGCACTGCCGTACGCCAACGGCTCCATCCACCTCGGCCACATGCTGGAGCATATCCAGGCTGATGTCTGGGTCCGTTACCAGCGAATGCGCGGCCACGAAGTCAACTTCATCTGTGCAGACGATGCCCACGGCACGCCAATCATGCTGAAAGCGCAGCAGCTTGGCGTCAGCCCGGAGCAGATGATCGGGGAGATGAGTCAGGAACACCAGACCGACTTCGCCGGTTTCGATATCAGCTATGACAACTACCACTCGACGCACAGCGACGAGAACCGCGAGCTGTCAGAGCTTATCTATACCCGTCTGAAAGAGAACGGTTTTATTAAAAACCGCACCATTTCTCAGCTCTACGATCCGGAAAAAGGCATGTTCCTGCCAGACCGTTTCGTGAAAGGCACCTGCCCGAAATGCAAATCGCCGGATCAGTATGGTGATAACTGCGAAGTGTGCGGCGCGACCTACAGCCCGACCGAGCTTATCGAGCCGAAATCCGTGGTATCTGGCGCAACGCCTGTCATGCGCGACTCTGAGCACTTCTTCTTTGACCTGCCGTCGTTCAGCGAAATGCTGCAGGCCTGGACCCGCAGCGGTGCGCTGCAGGAGCAGGTCGCCAATAAAATGCAGGAGTGGTTCGAGTCTGGTCTGCAGCAGTGGGATATCTCCCGCGATGCGCCGTACTTTGGCTTTGAGATCCCGAATGCGCCGGGCAAATATTTCTACGTCTGGCTGGATGCGCCAATTGGCTACATGGGCTCCTTCAAGAACCTGTGCGACAAGCGCGGCGACACCACCAGCTTTGAGGAATACTGGAAGAAAGATTCCACCGCCGAGCTCTACCACTTTATCGGCAAAGACATCGTTTACTTCCACAGCCTGTTCTGGCCGGCCATGCTGGAAGGCAGCAACTTCCGCAAGCCAACCAACCTGTTCGTCCACGGCTATGTGACGGTGAACGGCGCGAAGATGTCCAAATCCCGCGGCACCTTTATTAAAGCCAGCACCTGGCTGAACCACTTCGACGCGGACAGCCTGCGCTACTACTACACCGCGAAGCTCTCTTCCCGTATCGACGATATCGACCTGAACCTGGAAGATTTCGTCCAGCGCGTCAACGCGGACATCGTTAACAAGGTGGTGAACCTGGCCTCCCGTAACGCGGGCTTCATTGCTAAGCGTTTCGACGGCGTGCTCTCTGCCGAACTGGCCGATCCTGCGCTGTACAAAACCTTCACCGACGCCGCCGCTGCGATTGGCGACGCCTGGGAAAGCCGTGAATTCGGTAAAGCCATTCGCGAAATCATGGCGCTGGCTGACGTGGCGAACCGCTACGTTGACGAGCAGGCACCGTGGGTTGTCGCTAAGCAGGAAGGTCGCGATGCGGACCTGCAGGCTATCTGCACCATGGGCCTGAATATGTTCCGCGTGCTGATGACCTGGCTGAAGCCGGTTCTGCCGCAGCTCTCTGCGCGTGCTGAAGCATTCCTGAACACCGAACTGACCTGGGATGCCATCCAGCAGCCGCTGCTCGGCCACAAGGTAAACACCTTCAAGGCGCTCTATAACCGCATCGAAATGAAGCAGGTTGAGGCCCTGGTCGACGCCTCTAAAGAAGAGGTGAAGGCTGCCGCTGCGCCGGTAACCGGCCCGCTGGCAGACGATCCGATTCAGGAGACCATCACCTTTGATGATTTCGCCAAAGTCGACCTGCGCGTCGCGCTGATTGAAAACGCGGAATTCGTCGACGGCTCCGACAAGCTGCTGCGTCTGACGCTGGATCTGGGCGGCGAGAAACGTAACGTCTTCTCCGGCATCCGCTCTGCCTATCCAGACCCGCAGGTGCTGATTGGTCGCCTGACGGTGATGGTGGCTAACCTTGCGCCACGCAAAATGCGCTTCGGTATCTCTGAAGGGATGGTGATGGCCGCAGGTCCTGGCGGGAAAGATATCTTCCTGTTAAGCCCTGACGACGGCGCGAAGCCGGGTCAGCAGGTGAAATAACCCCCTCCCCTTGAAAGCGCTGCACTGGCAGCGCTTTTTTTATAAATTCCGAAATCAAATCCCTTCACCACATTCCCGCTTTGGATATCACGGTGACCTGTTAGCATCGTCGCGAAAAAGGGTCTGCTTTAACAAAAGGGAATTTGATGACAGTAAACCGCCTCACCACCGCGCTGGCCGTGGTCTTGTTCGCCGCCACGGCTGTGGGCTGCGATAGCTCAAGCGAAAACAGCCGCACCTTTACCAACGGCGCAAAAGAGAGTGAGATCACCTTCACTTATTACTATGAAGGGGACACCATCACTCGCCAGGATACCCAGAGTAAAATCACCTACCGATCGATGGGTGCCGCGGATGAAGCGCAGGCGCGCCAGTCCATTGAGCCCATGGTGGCCCATTATGCCGGGGTGAAAGGCGCCAAATACAGTGCAGAGTATCAGTCCGACGCCGTACTGCTACGCGTCTCGGTAAACTTTAGCGAGGTCAGCGACCGCGATCTGTGCAGATTACAGGGTAAAGAGGCCGACTGTGAAAAACCGAGCCTTTCAATGGCTGAATCGGCAGAACATCGGCTTGCGCAGGGATTTGTCGAGGTGAAATGAGTACGCGCCCCCGCAGAACGTAGCTGCCGGGGCGGTCACTGGCGTCAGGCTTTGGCGTGCACCCGGTTGGTCAGGCCGCGCAGGAAGTAACGCAAGAACTGATCGCCACACTCACGGTAGTTCTTGTGGTCCGGCGCGCGCATCATGGCCGTGATTTCCGGCATAGAGACGCGAAACTTCTGCTCGGTCATGATCGCCAGGATATCGTCTGTTTTCAGGGAGAAGGCGATGCGCAGCTTCTTCAGCACCGTGTTATTGTTAACACGACGCTCAAGCGCCAGCTCAGGCGCAGATTCATCTTTGCCACGCTTATCGTAGATCAGCCCGTTCAGGAAGCCAGACAGAATAATGTCCGGGCAACGGACAAAACCCTCTTCGTCCTCTTTGGTCATCCAGGTGTCGAAACCGGCAGAGGTGGACTCCATCTCGGAGAGCGCAAGAATGCGCACCATATCGTTATTGTTCGCTTTCAGGGTGTAGCGCAGGCTACGAAGAATGTCATTACTAAGCATGAGTGCCTTTAACTGTCGATGATGCAATGGCGCGCAGTGTAGCAGTTTTACAGCCCAATCGCCTCTTTCAAACTCTTCAGATAGCGGCGGCTCACCGGCACCGTCTGCCCGGATTTTAACACCAGCTCCGCCTGACCGTTCTCCTCCAGCCGGATCTCTTCCAGGTGGGCCATGTTAACCAGGTATTGTCGATGGCAGCGCAACAGCGGCGTGCGGCTCTCCAGGGTTCGTAGCGTCAGCTCGGTAAAACCCTCTTTGCCTTCATGGCTGGTCACGAATACCCCGCTCATTCGACTGCTGACAAAGGCCACGTCATCCATCTGCAGCAGATAAATACGGCTATGGCCCGAACAGGGAATGAACTTCAGGGGCTGCTGATTTTCCGCCAGCAGCGAAACATCCTGCACGCTACGCTCTTGCCGTAAGCGGTTAAGGGTCTTTTCCAGCCGCTTCTCTTCGATAGGCTTCAGCAGATAATCAAAGGCATGTTCTTCAAAGGCTTTTACCGCGTACTCATCGTAGGCGGTCAGAAAAACGATATAGGGCCGGTGCGCCGGATCGAGCATTCCCACCATCTCCAGCCCGCTGATGCGTGGCATCTGAATGTCCAGAAACAGCACATCCGGGCGCAGCGTATGGACGGCCCCGATAGCTTCGATGGCGTTGGCGCACTCCCCTACCACCTCGATATCACGCTGTTCCTGCAGAAGCACCCGCAGGTTTTCCCTCGCCAGAGGTTCATCATCAACTATCAGCACGTTCAGCATGTGCGTTCCTCCAGGGGCAGACGTAAGGTAATACGGGTAAAGCAATCCGGTTCACAGGCCACGGTAATGCCACAGCTATCGCCGAAATGGGCACGTAATCGTTTATCGACCAGCCCCATGCCCAGTCCGGTGGATCCGGGTTTTGCGGTATACAAGCCGGCGTTATCTTCAATATCAAGCACCAGATGGTGATTAAACTGGCTGGCGGTAATGGAGATCTCACCGGTGCCCAACAGCTGGGAAGTGCCATGCTTGATGGCGTTCTCGACCAGCGGCTGCAAGGTAAAAGCAGGCAGCTGTTGCCAGGAGAGCTTCTCCGGCACGTTCAGCGTTACCTGTAAACGCGCCTGGAAGCGCGCCTTTTCAATTTGCAGATAGGCATTCACATGCTCTATTTCATCTGCCAGGGTGACAATCTCTGACGGCCGCTTCAGGTTCTTACGGAAGAAGGTCGATAAAAATTGCACCAGCTGCGTGGCCTGGTCGCTATCACGGCGGATCACCGCCTTAAGCGTATTCAGGGCATTGAACAGGAAGTGCGGATTCACCTGAGCATGCAGCAGCTTGATCTCCGACTGCGTCAGTAACGCTTTTTGTCGCTCATACTGTCCAGCCAGAATTTGCGCTGAGAGCAGCTGGGCAATCCCCTCCCCCAGCGTGCGGTTGATGGAGCTAAAGAGTCGGTTTTTGGCTTCATAGAGCTTGATGGTGCCCATGACCCGCTGGTTCTCTCCCCGCAGCGGGATCACCAGCGTTGACCCTAGCTTGCACTGGGGATGCAGCGAACAGCGGTACGGCACTTCGTTACCGTCTGCGTAGACTACCTCACCGGTCTCGATGGCGCGAAGCGTATAGCTGGACGAAATCGGTCTGCCCGGCTGGTGATGGTCGTCTCCGATACCGGTAAAGGCCAGCAACTTCTCACGATCGGTGATGGCTACCGCGCTAATGTCCAGCTCCTGATGCAGAACCAGCGCCACTTTCATGCTGTTCTCTTCGTTGAATCCCTGGCGCAAAATCCCCTCTGTCGAGGCCGCAACTTTCAGGGCGGTGGCGGAAAATGCCGAGGTATACTTTTCAAACATGGCCCGCTTATCGAGCAAGATACGCATAAACAGCGCGGCACCGACGGTGTTCGTGACCATCATCGGTGCCGCGATGCTGCTCACCAGATGCAGAGCGCTGTCATAGGGGCGGGCAATAAGCAGGATGATCAACATTTGCACCAGTTCGGCCACAAAGGTGATGGCGCCCGCGGTCAAGGGGCTGAAAACTTTGTCCGGACGGCCACGCTTAATCATATAGCTATGCACCAGCCCACCCAGCAGCCCCTCAACGATGGTGGAGATCATGCAGCTTAGCGCCGTCATGCCGCCCATGGAGTAGCGGTGCAGCCCACCAGTCAACCCCACCAACCCACCTACAACCGGGCCGCCCAGCAGCCCGCCCATGACCGCGCCAATGGCGCGCGTATTGGCAATGGAGTCTTCAATATGCAGGCCGAACCAGGTGCCGAGAATACAGAAAATAGAGAATACGACGTAGCAGAGGAGTTTATGCGGCAGACGCACGGTGACCTGCATCAGGGGGATAAAGAGGCGCGTTTTGCTCATCAGCCAGGCAATGACCAGGAACACGCACATCTGCTGAAGCAGCAACAACACCAGATTGAATTCGTACATACTTGAAAACCGCAAACCCTAAAAGCGCGTAACATACACCCATAAGCGTTAACTTTCTTTGTAGCAATACTTAATAAACCTCGTTTCGTGGCTGACATCACACCTTTTGCTGAACATATTCTGATCTTCGTATTGTTTGTGCAAAAAAAGGACAATTCTTCCTGGTTCGCGAAACTCGGTCTACAGTTAAGCTGGGAATGCGCAAGCCAGGGGGCTCAGATGGCGCTTTACACGATAGGGGAAGTGGCACTTCTTTGTGACATCAATCCCGTTACGTTACGGGCCTGGCAGCGTCGCTACGGATTACTGAAACCGCAGCGAACCGACGGCGGGCATCGGCTGTTTAACGATGCGGATATCGATCGGATCCGCGAAATTAAAGGCTGGATTGATAACGGCGTGCAGGTCAGCAAGGTGAAAACTCTGCTGAGCGAGCAGAATAATACTGAACAGGACATCTGGCGCGAACAGCAGGAAGTGTTGCTACGCTATTTGCAGTCTGGCCATCTCAACCGCCTGCGTCTCTGGCTTAAGGAACGGGGCAGTGACTATCCCGCACAGACGTTAATTGCCCACCTTTTCATCCCCCTTCGCCGACGTCTGCAATCCCAACAACCAACCCTTCAGGCGTTACTGAGTGCCCTGGATGGCGTGCTGATTAATTACATCTGCATCTGTCTGGCGACGGCGCGTAAGAAAAACAGCAAAGACGCGCTCGTCATTGGCTGGAACGTGCATGATACGACCCGTCTGTGGCTGGAAGCCTGGATCGCCGCCCAGCAGGGGTGGCGCGTCGATGTGCTGGCCCATTCGCTCGGCCAGTTGCGCCCGGAGCTGTTCGACGGCCAGACGCTGCTGGTGTGGTGCGGTGAGTCCCCCACCGAAGCACAGCAGCAGCAACTAACCCAGTGGCAAGAGCACGGATATCCGGTCTTCTCCCTTAATGGCAATTAATGGTTCATTAACAGCCGTGCTTCGCCGTATAATCGCTCTGTTAACAAAAGGAGCACAAGATGAAAGCAACCAAAGTGGCGGTAATCACCCTGTTCGCACTGATGGCCGTAAGCGGTATTGGCGGTGTGATGCTGGCTGGCTATTCCTTTATTGTTCGCGGCGGTGTCGGCTGATCCAGCCTGCCAGCCGTTCAAAGGCGCGGTCTACCACAATGGCCGCCAGCGCCACCAGAGTCGCCCCCTGAATGATATAAGCCGTATTGAATCCGCTTAAGCCGATAATAATCGGCGTTCCCAGTGTGTTCGCCCCCACCGTCGACGCGATAGCCGCCGTACCAATATTGATGATCACCGAGGTGCGGATACCGGCCAGCATCACCGGCGCCGCCAGCGGCAGCTCAATACTGCGCAGTCGCTGCCAGCCGCTCATCCCCATCCCTTCCGCTACGCTGATGGCCGAGGCGGGCACTGCCGCGAGCCCTGCCAGCGTCGCCTGTAAAATCGGCAACACGCCGTAGAGAATCAGGGCGATAATCGCCGGCTGTTGCCCAAATCCCATCACGGGCACCGCAATGGCCAGTACCGCCACCGGCGGGAACGTCTGCCCGATAGCAGCCAGCGTTTCAATTAATGGGCGAAACTCCGCCCCTGCCGGGCGCGTCACCGCAATGCCTGCCCCCACGCCAATCGCCACCGCAATCAGGCTCGATATCCCCACCAGCCAGAAGTGCGCCAGCGTCAGGCTCAGAAAGCTCTCTTGCTGATAAACCGGACGAGGCAGTTCAGGAAACAGAGCGCTGAAAAGGGGCGCACTATGGGGCATGAGCAGCAGCAGCGCCACGAAGAGCAGCACCAGCCACAGCAGCGGGTCACGCATCCACTTCATGCGCGGCCTCCCCGTTCAGCAGATCGCGAAAATGCAGCGTGCCGCAAGGCTGACCCTGGGCGTTGACGACCGGCAACCGCTCGCAGCGGCCGGTGACAAACGCCGACAGGGCATCGCGCAGGCTCATGCTGTCGTGTAAAGGCTCACCCGCCTCAGGGGTCATCTCCCGACGCATCGACTCACCCACCGTTCGCAGGGAGAGCAACCGCACCCCCAGCTCGCTGTGGCCAAAGAACTCGCGTACAAAGGGGGTGGCGGGCTGTGTTAACAGCTCCAGCGGCGAGCCTTGCTGCACGACTCTGCCGTTATCCATCAACACCAGTCTGTCCGCCAGCCTCAGGGCCTCGTCAATATCGTGGGTCACCAGAACAATGGTGCGCCCCAGAATGCGGTGAATACGGGTCATCTCCAGCTGCAATGCGCTGCGTGTGACCGGATCCAGCGCCCCGAAGGGTTCATCCATTAATAGCACTTCTGGGTTAGCAGCCAGCGCCCGGGCAACCCCTACGCGCTGCTGCTGCCCGCCAGAAAGCTGATGCGGATAGCGTTCCCGCAGGGAGGGATCCAGACCCAGCAGCGCCATCAGCTCATCGACGCGGTCGTCGATCTGTTGTTTCGACCACTTTTGCAACTGCGGCACGGTGGCAATATTGCGCGCGACCGTCCAGTGGGGGAACAGCCCGATGGATTGAATGGCGTACCCCATACGCCGACGCAGCTCCAGCACCGGCAGGCTGCGGATCTCTTGCCCGGCGAAGCAGATGCGGCCGCTGTCATGTTCCACCAGCCGATTGATCATTTTCAGGGTGGTGGACTTCCCCGATCCGGAGGTGCCAATCAGCACTGAAAACGCCCCCTCCTCACAGGTGAGGTTCAGGTCGCTGACCGCCGGCTGACCGGCGAATACTTTATTTACATCCTGGAATTCAATCATCGCGACTCCCTTTCAGTAGCGCTATCCACAGGGCGAAGAGAGCGTCAATGACGACTGCCAGCGCAATAACCGGCACCACACCCAACAGCACAAGGTCGAGGGCACTACTCAGCAGCCCCTGGAACACCAGTGCACCTAACCCGCCGGCTCCAATCAGCGCGGCAATCACCGCCATCCCGACCGTCTGCACCGCTACCACCCGTAATGCGCGTAGCAGCACCGGTAGCGCAAGGGGAAGCTGGATCTGCCAGAAGCGCTGACGGGCGTTCATGCCCATCGCATCAGCACTTTCCAGTACGTCGGCAGGCACATGGCTTAACCCCGCCACCATCCCGCGCGCCAGCGGCAGCAAGGCGTAGAGCACCAGGGCAATCAGCGCCGGGGTTAGCCCTGTCCCGGCGATACCCAGCGTCGAAAGCCACGGAAAGGCTTTGGTCAGCCCGGCCAGCGGCGCGATCAGCAGGCCAAACAGGGCCACGGAAGGGATAGTCTGGATAACATTCAACACCGCAAACACCGGCCCCTGGCGGGTGGGATGGCGATAACACCACATCCCCAGCGGCACGCCAATGACCAGCGCCGGGGCGAGAGTGCCCAGCAATAGTGTTAGATGCTGCGCCAGCGCGTTATCAAACACCTCCTGCCGATTGGCGTACTCCTTTAGCAACGATAAGCTATTCAGCTCACCGCTAAAGAGCAGGGCTAACGGCAGGATCCAGATTTGCGCATGCAGCAGCCAGCGCCAGACGGGCTGAGTCGAGAGACGACGAATAGCATCGCTGCAGGCCAGCAAGCACAAGGCCAGCCAGAGCCACAGACCGCTGCCTACCGACGTACGAGCCAGCGGACTTTCTGCCGTTACCAGGTGCGTGGCCGCCTGCCCTGCGCTCCAGAAAAGCACAATAAACAGCAGCTCGCATACCAGTAGCGTCAGCATCAGCGCCAGTCGGCCACGCGCCAGCGATAGCCCCGCCAGCAGGCAGAGCGGCGCCAGAAGCAGCCAGGGGGAACAGGGGGAAAAAGACCAGATTTGCCAGAGCGCACGCCCCTCTCCGGAAACCAGCCGGTTTGGGGCGAAATTGACGAAAGGCAGCGCGGCTGCCGCCACAGCCAGAATGGCCAGCAGCAACAGCACGCGGTTATGACAGGTTATCGGCACAGCAAAGTCCTGTTGCGGTGGGCTATTTCACCAGCCCTTTCGACTTAAGATAATCTGCCGCCACTTTTTTGGCATCCAGCCCCTCTACCGCAATGCTGGCATTCAGCTGCTGTAAGGTTTTCTCATCCAGGCTTTCAAAGACGGGCTTCAGCCATTCGCCGAGCTGCGGATAGGCCTTCAGCACCGCTTCCCGCACCACGGGTGCAGGTGCATAAATAGGCTGAACCCCCTTCGGATCGGTAAGGGTCTGTAGACCCAGCGCCGCGACCGGGCCGTCGGTGCCGTAGGCCATTGCCGCGTTCACTCCGGAAGTTTGCTGCGCCGCCGCTTTAATGGTCACAGCCGTATCGCCACCGGCCAGTGACAATAGCTGGCTCTGGTCGAGCTTGAAGCCGTAAGTTTTTTCAAACGCGGGTAACGCATCCGCACGTTCGATAAATTCTGCCGACGCGGCCAGTTTGAATTCGCCTTTCTCTTTCAGATAGCGGCTAAGATCCTCAAGCGTCGTCAGCTTGCCCTTTTCCGCCACGTCTTTGCGCACCGCGATGGTCCAGGTGTTATTGGCCGGGGCCGGGGTTAACCACACCAGCTTGTTCTGTTCGGCGTCGAGTTTTTTAACTTTTTCGTAGCCCTGGCTGGCATTCTTCCATGCGGCATCGTTTTCATCTTTGAAGAAAAACGCCCCGTTGCCAGTATATTCCGGGTAGATATCCAGCTCGCCGGACGTGATGGCACCGCGCACCACCGGGGTGGTGCCAAGCTGAACTTTATTGACTGTTTTTACGCCGTGACTTTCGAGCACCTGCAAAATGATATTGCCGAGCAGCGCCCCCTCAGTATCAATTTTAGAGCCCACTTTCACAGGCTCCGCGGCCTGCAGCGGTAAACTCAACGCCGCCAAAAGTGCCGCTGAGCCTAAAATCCCCTTCGAAATCGTCATACCTCATTCCTCATTTTTTTATCGCCCTTTTCAGAGGCTTGAGTGAAAAGCGTAGTTTAAAATGGCGAAATTAACCGCCAAATTGCGTTATTTGCATCGCGTGAGAGACATCCCCCGCACGGCAGGGGATGTCTGGAGGAAGGGTTACAGCAGTTCGAACTCGCCTTTGTTTACCCGCGCAGAGTCCTGGCCAATAAAGACGTTGAATTTGCCCGGTTCAGCATCGTACTTCATGCGCTGATTCCAGAACTTAAGCGCCTCGATATCGATCGGGAAGTTAACGGTTTTGGTCTCGCCCGGCTTCAGGCTGATCTTCTCAAACCCACGCAGTTGTTTAACCGGGCGGCTGGTTGAGGCGGTAACGTCCTGAATGTACATCTGCAGCACGGTCGCACCTTCACGCTTACCGCTGTTGGTTACCTGCACGCTGGCGGTGACCTTGCCGTCACGGGCCATCGACGGGGAAGACATTTTCACCTCAGAGACGCTAAACGTGGTGTAGCTCAGCCCATAGCCAAAGGGATAGAGCGGGCCATTGGCTTCGTCGAAGTAGCGCGAGGTGTATTTGTTTGGCTTATCGGCGTTGTACGGGCGGCCGGTGTTGAGGTGGCTGTAGTAAACCGGGATCTGTCCAACCGAACGCGGGAAGGACATCGGCAGCTTACCGGACGGGTTGTAATCGCCAAACAGCACATCGGCAATGGCGTTCCCGCCCTCGGTGCCGGCGAACCAGGTTTCCAGAATGGCATCCGCCTGCTGATCCTCTTTTACTAGCGCCAGCGGACGGCCATTCATTAGCACCAGCACCAGCGGTTTGCCGGTGGCTTTCAGCGCGGTAATCAGGTCACGCTGACTTTGCGGCAGGGTGATGTCAGTCCGGCTGGAGGCCTCATGGGCCATGCCCTGCGCTTCACCCACAACGGCAACGATGACGTCAGACTGCTTCGCGGTATTCACCGCTTCGTCGATCATCTCTTTTGGCGAACGCGGATCGACCTTCACCGCCTCTTCATACTGATTGAGGAAGGTGACGATGCCCTGATCGTTAGTCACGTTGGCACCTTTGGCATACTTCACGGTGGCGTTGTCGCCCAGCGCATTTTTGATACCCGTCAGCACGGTGACCGACTGGTCCGCCACCCCGGCTGCCGACCAGCTCCCCATCACGTCGCGCTTGCTGTCGGCCAGCGGCCCGATCACCGCCACGGTGCCCGATTTGGCGAGCGGCAGCGTATTGAGACGGTTTTTCAGCAGCACCAGACTTTCGCGGGCGACTTCACGGGCTTCTTTGCGGTGCAGGCGGCTTTCGGCGTTCGTGTCTACCGGATCAGACTCTTTCGGCCCCAGGTGGCTGTACGGATCGTTAAACAGCCCCATGTCATATTTCACATTCAGAACATGACGGGTCGCGTCGTCCAGCTCCGCCATGGTGACCTTGCCCGATTTGACCAGCCCCGGCAGGTATTTGCTGTAATACTCGTCGCTCATGCTCATGTTAATGCCGGACTTCAGGGCGACGCGCACAGCATCTTCAGGATCGGAGGCGGTGCCGTGCTTGATCAGCTCCTTAATGGCCCCGTGATCGGAAACGGTGATGCCCTTGAAGCCCCACTCGTCACGCAGAACCTCTTTCAGCAGCCAGGCATCCGAGGTCGCCGGGGTCCCGTTCAGGGAGTTCAGGGCGACCATTACCGCGCCGCTGCCCGCGTCCAGCCCCGCTTTGTAGGGCGGCATATAGTCGTTAAACAGACGCTGCGGGCTCATGTCGACGGTGTTGTACTCTTTACCACCCTCAACGGCGCCGTAGGCTGCGAAGTGCTTTACGCTGGTCATCACCGAATAGCGATCCGCCGGGCTTTTGCCCTGCATCGCTTCCACCATGGTTTTGCCCAGGGTGGCGGTAAGGTAGGTATCTTCCCCGAAGCCTTCCGAGGCGCGGCCCCAGCGCGGATCGCGAGAGACATCGACCATTGGCGCCCAGGTCATATTCAGGCCGTCGTCGGCTGCTTCATACGCCGAGACGCGCCCCACGGTTTTCACCGCATCGAGGTTAAATGAGGAGGCCAGACCCAGGCTAATCGGGAAGACGGTACGCTGGCCGTGCAGCACGTCATAGGCAAAGAACAATGGGATCTTCAGGCGACTCAACTCCATCACCTGGTCCTGCATTTTGCGGATGTCCTGGCGGGTGACGGTATTGAAAATCGCCCCAACCTGACTCTCTTTGATCATCTCACGGATGGCCTCTTTCGGGTTATCCGGGCCGACGCTGATAAGACGTAACTGACCAATTTTCTCATCGACCGTCATCTTCTTGAGCAGGTCGGTAACAAAGGCGTCACGCGCTTCCGGCGTCAGGGGATGATTGCCAAACAGCTCATCAGCCAGCGCGGGTTGCAGTGCCAGACTTACAGCGACACCTACAGAACATAGCCATTTCATGTCGTTTACTCTCTCATCAATAACCGCCGGATAATCGCGGCCAGACCGTGCGAAAAACGCAGTGTGCCATAAACCCTGCGCCGCTTGCAGGGTTTATTCTCTGATTTTTCTGGTGAATAGAGGTTCGTCTAAAGATTAATCGCGCTATGCTGTAGAGCACGAGTTTGCTTCATCACAAGGAGTGGAAATGTCTTCCGTCAACACGCACGATAACAACGCATTTATCAATGAATTGTCACGACTGGTGGGCGCATCCCACCTGTTGACCGACGCGGCGAAGACCGCCCGCTATCGTAAAGGGTTCCGTTCCGGCCAGGGCGATGCGCTCGCGGTGGTATTCCCGGGAACCTTGCTGGAACTATGGCGCGTGCTCAGCCTCTGCGTTGAGGCCGATAAAATCATCCTGATGCAGGCAGCCAATACCGGCCTGACCGAAGGTTCTACCCCCAACGGTAACGACTACGACCGCGATATCGTGATCATCAGTACCCTGCGACTGGATAAGCTGCACCTGCTGGACAACGGCGAACAGGTTCTGGCCTATCCGGGCACCACCCTCTACTCACTGGAAAAAGCGCTTAAGCCGCTGGGACGCGAGCCGCACTCGGTGATTGGCTCCTCCTGCATTGGGGCGTCGGTAGTCGGTGGTATCTGCAATAACTCCGGTGGATCACTGGTGCAGCGCGGTCCTGCATATACCGAGATGTCGCTCTTTGCGCGCATCGATGAAAACGGCAAGCTTCAACTGGTGAACCATCTCGGTATTGAACTGGGCGTTACGCCAGAGCAGATCCTTAGCAAGCTGGATGACGATCGGGTTAAAGATGAGGATGTGCTTCACGACGGGCGCCACGCGCACGATCATGACTACATCAGCCGCGTGCGCGAGATTGATGCCGATACGCCGGCACGGTATAACGCTGACCCGGATCGACTGTTTGAATCCTCCGGCTGTGCGGGCAAACTGGCGGTCTTTGCCGTGCGCCTGGACACCTTTGAAGCCGAGAAAAATCAGCAGGTGTTCTATATTGGCACCAACCAGCCGGAGGTCCTGACCACCCTTCGCCGTCATATCCTTGGCGAGTTCTCTCATCTGCCGGTGGCGGGTGAGTATATGCACCGGGACATTTACGATATTGCTGAGCGTTACGGCAAAGATACGTTCCTGATGATCGACAAACTCGGTACCGACAAGATGCCCTTCTTCTTTACTATGAAGGGGCGTACCGATGCGATGCTGGATAAAGTCTCGCTCTTTAAACCGCACTTTACCGACCGGTTTATGCAGAAACTGGGCAACGCCTTCCCGGCACACCTCCCCCCACGTATGAAGAGCTGGCGCGATAAGTACGAGCATCACCTGCTACTGAAGATGGCGGGCGACGGTATTGCCGAAGCGCAAAGCTGGTTAAGCGAATATTTCAAAACCGCCGACGGGGATTTCTTCGCCTGTACCCCCGAAGAAGGCAGCAAAGCGTTCTTGCACCGTTTTGCCGCCGCCGGCGCGGCTATCCGTTATCAGGCGGTTCATGCCGATGAAGTTGAAGATATCCTTGCACTGGATATCGCCCTGCGCCGCAATGATACCGAGTGGTTTGAACAGCTGCCGCCGGAGATCGACAGCCAACTGGTGCATAAGCTCTATTACGGCCACTTTATGTGTTATGTCTTCCACCAGGACTATATCGTCAAAAAAGGGGTGGATGCCCATGCGTTGAAGGAGCAAATGCTGGCGCTATTGCAGGCGCGCGGGGCGCAATATCCTGCGGAGCATAATGTCGGCCACCTCTACGAAGCGCCGGAAGCATTAAAGCAGTTTTATCGCGCAAATGACCCCACCAACAGTATGAACCCCGGCATTGGTAAAACCACTAAGCACAAAAACTGGGCTGAAGGGGCTAATCCAGCGGGTGATACTTTGCAAACGACGAAATAGACCAGAAAGGGTCGCAGAAGCATTTGTTAAGCGACATGCAGCAGGACTAAAGTAGCATCACTGTGCCAGAGAAACGTTTCTCTGGCTTTTTGATGAGGAATGGGCAGACCATGTCGGCTGTAGAAATGTTAACCGAAACGGAAGTTGTGGTACGCGATGTGCTGCCCGACGATGCGCATGCCATTGCGGCAATTTACGCCTGGCATGTCCTCAATGGGCGGGCCTCGTTTGAAGAGGTTCCCCCGACGGTAGAAGAGATGCGTCAACGCATCAAGAGCGTGACCGGAGAGGGATTACCCTGGCTGGTTGCCCTCTATCGCGGCATCCTGGTGGGCTACTGCTATGCGACGCTGTACCGTCCCCGCTCCGCCTATCGCTACACCCTTGAAGAGTCGATCTACGTTGACGCCAGCACGCCGGGACGGGGTTTTGGCAGCGCCCTGCTCAGCGCGTTGATTGCACGCAGCGAACAGGGGCCGTGGCGGCAGATGATTGCCATCATCGGCGATGGGCCGAATAACACCGGCTCGTTGCGCCTGCATAAAAAGCACGGATTTGAAGTGGCCGGACAGCTCAGGAGCGTGGGTTACAAGAAAGGGGACTGGCGCGATACCCTGATTTTGCAGCGTCCACTCAACGACGGTGACTGGACGCTGCCGGAGTAATTAGTCGTTCTGGGCGGTCTGTTCGCCGGCGAGAGTGCCCGCCGCAGCCATCTGGGCCGCTTTTTGCTTTTTATAGCTCAGCGCCGCCGCCGGAACCGGCATCACTTTCCCCGTCTCAATCCAGGTACGCAGACGGCTGGCATCCGCGAAGTGGGTGTATTTGCCAAAAGCATCCATCACCACCAGCGCCACCGGTTTACCCTTGATCACCGTACGCATCACCAGGCAGTGGCCTGCCGCGTTGGTAAAACCGGTTTTGGTCAACTGAATGTTCCAGTTATCACGGTAGACCAGATGGTTAGTATTGCGGAACGGCAAGGTATAAGCCGGGTTCGCAAAGGTCGCCATCTCTTCTCGGGTGGTGCTCAACTGACCAATCAGCGGATACTGTTTGCTGGCGATCAACATTTTGGTCAGATCCTGCGCGGTCGAGACGTTATGGATCGACAGGCCTGTCGGCTCTACGAAGCGGGTATGGGTCATACCCAGCGCTTTCGCCTTAGCGTTCATGGCCTTGATAAAGGCGTTATAGCCGCCCGGATAGTGGTGAGCCAGGCTCGCCGCCGCGCGGTTTTCCGAGGACATCAGTGCCAGCAACAGCATATTTTTACGGCTGATTTCGCTGTTCAGGCGCACGCGGGAGTAGATCCCTTTCATTTCAGGCGTCTGGCTGATATCGACTTTCAGTTTCTCATCCAGCGGCAGTCGTGCGTCCAGCACGACCATCGCGGTCATTAATTTGGTGATGGAAGCGATCGGGCGCACCAGATTTGGGTGGCTGGCGTAGATCACCTTATTGGTATTCAGATCGACGATCATCGCGCTACCGGAGGCAATTTCCGGCTGGGCTGCCGTCGTCACGGCGGCGGTTTTCGCGAGGGCCGGTGTCGCAACAGGTACGGTCAGCAACAGGGCAAGGCTCAGTATAGAAACGCGGAATTTCAGCATGGGGAGACTTCGGATAATTATTCACGCACGTGATAACGTACACCGCCGATGAAGTGAGGCATCACCGGCTGGCAAACGTCATCATAGCCGCCCGGATGCCTGGCCGCCAGAAGATAATCGTGAACAGATGCTGCATTGCTGGCTATTACGCCAGCAATGCAGTGCATTCAGAACAGGCGATACCCATAACCCCAGAGAATAACAGTCAGCGCCAGCAGCGCTTCCAGCACCAGCACGCCGATAGCCAGCGTCGAGCTGGAGAAACTGAGCCCCTCCTCTTTATTGATATTGAGGAAGGTGGGAATGCCGACATACAGTAAATAGCCGGTATAGAACAGCGCAACGGTGCCCACCAGCGCACAGAGCCAGACCAGTGGGTAAATCGCCACAATGCCGCTTAAAAACAGCGGAGTAGCAACATAGCCGGCGAAGATCATACAGAGCGTGAGGGAGGGACGCTG
Organism: Leclercia sp. UBA5958; assembly: GCF_002430365.1. NCBI lineage: Bacteria > Pseudomonadati > Pseudomonadota > Gammaproteobacteria > Enterobacterales > Enterobacteriaceae > Leclercia > Leclercia sp. UBA5958. The sequence continues at coordinate 201,142 of NZ_DJCE01000011.1, forward strand.
CGGGTGGTTACGCGCCATCCAGTAAATCACGCGCCCCATGATCGCCACACCGGCCAGCATCATGCCGTAAAAGATCACCGCAAGCGCCAGGCCGGTCATCCAGGAGAGTTGTATAACTGTGCCATCACCAAAATCCCAGCCAATCTGCGTAGTGCCAATAAACGCGCAAATGACGGGGATCGCCGCCATCAGCAACACATGATGGGTATAGTGATGACTGACGGTTTCGTTTTCACTTCTGATAACGTGCATTTCACGGTCGGGATGGGAAAAAAGTCCCCAGACATGGTTCATAACGCCCCCTTGTTGTCGGCCCGTACAGCGATACTTAAGTATAATCCAGGCATCAGATTATTTTGTGTACAGCATAAAAAATGCCGTTATGGCCAGAGAGGAACTACGCTTATCTTATGGATATCAATGCACTGATAGAACAATACGGATACGCCGCGTTAGTGATAGGCAGCGTGGCAGAAGGGGAAACCATTACGCTTCTGGGCGGCGTGGCCGCGCACCAGGGCCTGTTGAAATTCCCACTGGTGGTAGCTGCCGTGGCGCTGGGGGGGATGATCGGCGATCAACTGCTCTATTTTCTTGGCGTCCGCTTTGGCCCGACGCTGTTACGGCGCTTCTCTCGCCATCAGAAAAAAATCCAGCGGGCGCAAAAACTGATTCAGCGCCACCCTTACCTGTTTGTCATCGGCACCCGCTTTATGTATGGCTTTCGCATTATCGGCCCGCTGCTCATCGGGGCCAGCCGTCTTCCGCCCAAAATCTTCCTGCCGCTGAATATCCTCGGCGCCATTGTTTGGGCGCTGATCTTCTCCACCCTGGGTTACGCGGGTGGAGAAGTGATAGGCCCGTGGCTGCATAGCTTTGACCAGCACCTGCGCCACTGGGTATGGCTGATTGGCGTGCTAGTGCTGGTGGTGCTGATACGCCTGTGGTTAAAGCGCCGTGAGAATAAGCGCGATTAACCCCGGCTACGACTGGGGCTTAAACTGCGGATTGGCCAGCATAAAGCCCCCATCAACGATAAACGACTGGCCGGTGGTGTAACTGGCGTCGCTGTCGCATAGCCAGGCGACCAGACTGGCGATCTCTTTGGTGTGCCCAGGCCGCGCCAGCGGGATTTCGGGCATCGAACCCGGCTTCACTTCGCTGTCATCCATGTCGTTCATCGGCGTGGCAATAGCGCCCGGCGCCACGGCATTGACCAAAATATTGTGGTGGACGAGCTCCAGCGCCATCGATTTGGTTAGCCCGCCGAGGGCGTGTTTAGCCGCCGTGTAAGCGCTGGCCTCCGGTAACGGCGTATGTTCATGCACTGACGTGATGTTCACAATGCGCCCGCCCTGCCCCTGCTTCACCATCTGCTGCGCCGCAATCTGCGAACAGAGAAAGGCCCCGTCCACATCGACGGTGAGGATGCTGCGCCACTCCTCAAATTTCATCTCGAGGAACGGGGCTTTGGTCATCGCCCCGGCGTTATTGACCAGCACATCGAGACGCCCAAAGCGGGCAATCAGCGTCTCGATGGCCTTCACCCCCTCCGGAAGCGTGCTTAAATCGAGGTGAATGGACTCCGCGCGGCGGCCACGGGCTTCTACCTCCCGGCAGGTCTTCGCTGCCCCCTCTTCGTCCGAATGCCAGGTGACGCCTATATCAAATCCGCGCTCTGCCAGCATCAGTGCCGTGGTTTTACCGATGCCGGAATCGGATGCGGTCACAATCGCGACCCGTTGTGTTGCCGTCATACTCACCTCCTCAAGGACAAAGAGGTAAGTATAGATCCTGACTAAAATCAGGCCGCTTTTGTCATGGTTGCTACACTTAAAGGGAAAATACACAGATGAGGGAACTGACAATGAAAATTTTGCTATGGGTTATTTTAGTTATATTTCTGATTGGCTTACTGGTGGTGACGGGTGTGTTTAAGATGATCTTCTAAGCGATACCCCGGCAGGCTGACCCCTGCCGGGATGTTTCCTGCGTTACTCTTTTAGCGATGCCCCGTTGGTGGCAATCACCTCCTGATACCACCGGAAGCTCTTCTTACGGCTCCGCGCCAGAGTGCCGTTACCCTTGTCGTCACGGTCAACGTAGATAAAGCCATAGCGTTTTGACAGCTCGGCCTTCGAGGCGCTGACCAGATCAATCGGCCCCCAGCTGGTATACCCCATGATCTCGACGCCGTCGTCAATCGCCTCGCGAACCTGCACCAGGTGATCGTTCAGATAACTGATGCGGTAATCATCCTGCACCACGCCGTCGGCATCCGGTTTATCCTTCGCTCCAAGTCCATTTTCCACAATAAACAGCGGCTTCTGATAGCGATCCCACAGCACGTTCAGCAGCGTACGCAGGCCAATCGGGTCAATCTGCCAGCCCCATTCGGAGCTGGCCAAATGCGGATTGGGGACCATGCTCAGGATGTTGCCGCGTGCCTGCTGGTTTAGCGCTTCATCGGTGGTCACACAGCCGGTCATGTAGTAGCTGAAAGAGATAAAATCGACGGTTGATTTCAGCGCCTCGCGATCCGCGTCGGTGATCTCCAACTGGATGCCGTTTTCGCGGAAGAAGCGCAGCATATAGCCCGGATACGCCCCGCGGCACTGTACGTCACCGAAGAACTGCCAGGCGCGGTTCTCCTGCAGCGCTTCCAGCACATCTTCAGGTTTGCAGGTCAGCGGATAGACCAGGCCGCCCAGCAGCATATTGCCAATTTTCGCCTCCGCAATGATCTCGTGGCAGGCTTTGACCGCCAGTGCGCTGGCCACCAGTTGGTGGTGGATCGCCTGATAGACTTCACCTTTACTGCTGCTCTCCGGCAGGCCGACGCCGGTCATCGGCGCGTGCAGGGACATGTTGATCTCATTGAACGTGAGCCACAGCTTCACCTTCTCTTTATAGCGTGTAAATACGGTGCGCGCGTACCGCTCAAAGAAGCCGATGGTCTGACGACTGCCCCAGCCGCCGTACTGTTTCACCAGGCCCCAGGGCATTTCGTAGTGGGAGAGCGTCACCAGCGGCGTGATGCCGTGAGCGGCCAGCTCGTCAAAGAGCTTGTCATAAAAGGCCAGCCCGGCTTCGTTTGGCTGCTGCTCGTCACCGTTCGGGAAGATACGCGTCCAGGCAATAGAGACGCGCAGGCAGTTGAAGCCCATTTCGGCAAACAGGCTGATATCTTCCGGATAGCGGTGATAAAAGTCGATCGCCACGTCTTTGATGCCGCTGTCGCCCGCAACCCGTTCCACCACCGGGCCAAAGACCCCCTGCGGCTGCACATCAGAGGTGGATAATCCTTTGCCATCCTCCAGATAAGCCCCTTCTACCTGATTAGCGGCAACCGCGCCGCCCCACAAGAAATCATTCGGAAACGTTTTCATAGGTTCTCCTGTTATTAATGGCTGACGCAGAGTAACGGCGTGCCCGCATTGACGGCAGTGGCCGCCACGGTGGCTACGTCCCGGTACTCGTCGCTATTACTGATAATGATAGGGGTCGCCAGATCGTAGCCGGCATCGATAATCGCCTGGCGATCGAACTCCAGCAGCAGATCGCCCGGCTGAACTTTGTCACCTACCTTCACGTGAGCGGTAAAGGGTTTGCCGTCGAGCTTAACGGTGTCGATTCCCACATGAATCAGCACCTCAATGCCGCTGTCGCTCAGCAGGCCGATGGCATGTTTGGTGGCAAACAGCGAGGCCACCTCCCCGGCAAATGGGGCGATTACTTTGTTGTCTGAAGGAATAATTGCCGCGCCGTTGCCCAGCAGCCCGCTGGCAAAGGTGGTATCCGGCACCTGATCCAGAGCCAGTACGGTGCCGGTCATCGGCGACAGCACATCGTTTTCACCCGGGGGCACCGCCACCGGGGTAGATTCCGCTGCCCGGCCCGGCATCCCGGCCACCAACGTCATGGCACAGCTCAACACCAGTGCCACCAGCGTACCGATAATACCGCCCCACAGGGTGGCATCCACGCCGCCTGGCGGGATCATCTGCGCCACGGTAAAGATATTGGCAAAGCCGAAGGAGTAGACGTGAGTATCGCTGAAACCCACAATCGCGCCGCCGATAGCCCCCGCCACACAACCAAAGATAAACGGACGACGCAGCGGCAAGTTCACGCCATAGACCGCTGGTTCAGTGATGCCAAAAATCCCTGCGGTGACGGACGAACCGGCCAACATTTTCTGACGGCTATCACGGGTACGCAGGAAGATACCCAGCGCGGCGCCCACCTGGCCAAACACCGCCGGCAGCAACATTGGCAGCATAGAGTCATGCCCCAGTACCGCAAGGTTGTTAATCATCAGCGGCACCAGCCCCCAGTGCAGGCCGAAGATCACGCAGACCTGCCAGAGCGCCCCCATTGCCGCCCCTGCCAGCCACGGCGCCAGCACGTAAATCCACTGGTACCCGTTTGCCAGCATCTGGCTAAGCCAGGTGGCAATCGGCCCAATGACCAGGAAAGTCAGCGGCACAGTCACGCCCAGACAGATGAGCGGGGTAAAGAAGTTTTTCATCGAAGAGGGCAGGCGTTTTACGCTCTGCTTCTCCAGCCAGCAGCTGACCCAGGCAGCGAGAATGATCGGAATCACCGATGAACTGTAGTTGAACCAGGTGACAGGGATCCCGAGGAAAGCGTCCTCCATCGCCCCTGCCTGCTGGCTGGCCTCAAAGGCCTGAATCATCATCGGATGGGTTAGCGCCCCCCCGATGACCATGGTGATGAAGGGATTACCGCCAAATTTCTTACCGGCGGTGTAACCCAGTACCAGTGGGAAGAAGAAGAAGAGCGCATCGCTCGCCGCAAACCAAATTTTGTAGGTGCCACTGTCGGTGGTCAGCCAGCCGCAGACTACCGCCAGCGCCAGCAGCCCTTTTAAAATACCGGAGGCGGCCAGAATGCCGATAAAGGGAGTAAAGATGCCCGAAACGATGTCGATCAAACGGCCAAGCAGATTACCTTTGTCGCCCGCCTCTTCCGTCACCGGCGTTTCATCGGTGAGCCCGGCTTCATGACGAACGGCTTTCCACACATCGTTAACGTGGTTGCCGATCACCACCTGAAACTGGCCGCCGCTTTCGACAACCATAATCACGCCCGGGTTTTTCTTCAGCCCCTCAGCATCCGCCTTTTGGCTCTCTTTCAGTTTAAAGCGAAGCCGGGTGGCGCAATGCACCAGACTGACAATGTTCTCCTTGCCCCCGACGTGGGCGAGAATATCCTTTGCCAATGCTTGATATTCCATCTCGATTTCCTTCTTCAATGCCCGCAGGCACCCGTTGACTGAGACTAAAAATAAAAAAACCCGAGAACGACCCCCATCAGGGGGCCGCGCTCAGGTTTTGCCTGCGTAATGCAGTAACAATCCAGTTGTTGAGGCTTAACGCCCCTCTTTTCTTACCCGCTCAATATGGATAGCGAGGAACATAATCTCTTCGGTTGTCAGCTCGCGCTGATAACTTTTTTGCAGATGCTGTGCGATCTTCTCGGCGCATTTCCACGCCTTCGCATAGTTATCTTTCACCGCGGTATGCAGCGAGACGTCGTCATCTTCCACGACGGTTCGCGTCAGCATGCGCTGGGCGAAGAACTTCAGGTGGGTGACGAAGCGCTGATAACTGAGCGACTCCTCGTCATACTCCAGCTGCAGTTGATACTTCACTAGCTGCAGAATTTCCTGCATCACGCGCGTAACGTGCATCACCTCCGGCATTTCGCTATTCAACTGGGCGGTCACCAGATGCAGCGCGATAAAGCCGGCCTCATCTTCGGCTAAGGCGACGTCGAGCCTTCTGGCGATGATGGCCCGGGCTTCCTGTCCCAGTTCAAACTCTTTTGGATAAAGGCGTTTGATCTCCCACAGCAGCACGTTTTTAATCGCCAGCCCCTTCTTCTGCCGCTCAATGGCGAAGTAGCAGTGGTCGGTCAGGGTGATGTATAAACTCTCCTGCAATTTACCCAGTCGCTGCGCCGCCAGCCCGATAATGCGGTCACAGGTGGTCATCACTTCCAGAGGGATCTGACTGAGAAGCTCCCCGAGGCGATGCACCAGTTCGTCACTTTGCAGTGCGAACACCTTTTCCACTTTCTCTTTATCCAGGTTCTCACCCACGCGCTTTTGAAAGGCCAGCCCACGACCCATCACGACCTGTTCGCGCCCGTGTTCATCCTGAACAACCACCACATTATTATTAAGAATTTTGGCGATGATCATCGGAACCCCAAAAACAAAAAAACCTGACCTCCGGCGGAAGCCAGAAATCAGGTTTTGCCTGCCGCAGCAGTAACAATCCAGTTCAGGTACTCTATCACTTTCATTCGTAGCCTCAATCCGCCACGAACAGAAACGTGATGGAGATCGCTCTCGGCCACTGTACAGCCAGCAGGCGATTTGCGTACCAAAGGCCTTTTAATGCTGGGCGAAAGAGGCATCTAAAAGCCCCGAGCCTGCCCGAGCGGGTATTATTTTGCCTGGATGACGCGCGCAATCTCTGCTGAGGTTTGCAGCGTGCGGATCTCCTGAAATAACGACAGCGCCTCGTCATACTCTTTGCGCAGATAACTGAGCCACTGTTTAATGCGCGCCACATGATACAACCCGGTATCACCCTGCTTTTCCAGACGACTGTATTTTTGCAGCAAGGTCACCACCTCCGCCCAGGGCATGCGCGGCGCGTTATATTTTATGACCCGGCTCAGATTGGGCACGTTCAGGGCGCCACGGCCAATCATGACCGAATCACAGCCGGTAGCGGCCATACAGGCCTGGGCACTTTCGTAATCCCAGATCTCACCGTTGGCAATAACCGGAATCGACAGGCGTTTACGGATCTCGCCGATGGCCTGCCAGTTAATGCGTTCTGCCTTGTAGCCATCTTCTTTAGTCCGCCCGTGAACCACCATCTCGCTGGCCCCCGCCTGCTGCACGGCATCGGCAATCTCAAACTGGCGATCGCTGTTGTCCCATCCCAACCGCACTTTTACCGTCACCGGCAAGTGCGCGGGTACCGCTTCGCGCATCGCCTTTGCGCCACGGTAGATAAGCTCAGGATCTTTTAACAGCGTGGCTCCGCCGCCGCTGCCGTTAACCAGCTTCGAAGGGCAGCCGCAGTTGAGATCCACACCATACGACCCCAGCTCCACCGCCCGGGCGGCGTTTTCTGCCAGCCACTCGGGATATTGCCCCAGCAACTGTACCCTTACCAGGGTGCCCGTAGAGGTGCGGCTCTGGTTGTGGAGTTCAGGGCAGAGTCTGTAAAACGACTTTACTGGCAGCAACATATCGACCACGCGCAGAAATTCGGTGATGCAGAGATCGTAATCGTTAACCTCGGTCAGCAGCTCGCGCACCAGTGAGTCGAGCACGCCTTCCATCGGCGCCAGTAATACACGCATTGTTCGTACCTGTGAAAAAAGACGCGCTATAGTAGCCGCTCTCCCGGTATGTGGAAAGCCCGGCGCTTACTCAGGCACCGTCTCTTCCGGGCGCAGCGTCAGCACTTCAAAACCCTCCGCCGTGACGGCGATGGTATGTTCCCACTGGGCCGAGAGTTTTTTGTCGCGGGTCACCACCGTCCAGCCATCTTTTTTGGTCTTGATACGGCTGTCGCCCTGGTTGATCATCGGTTCGATGGTAAAGACCATCCCTTCTTTGAGCACAGCGCCTTCACCGGGCTTTCCATAGTGCAAGACCTGCGGCTCTTCGTGCATCTCTTTGCCGATACCGTGCCCACAATATTCCCGTACCACGCTGTAGCCGTTGCTCTCAACATAAGACTGAATCGCATGGCCAATGTCCCCCAGCGTCGCGCCCGGCTTCACGGCCTTAATCCCTCTCCACATCGCCTCGTACGTTTTATTAACCAGTCGACGGGCCAGCGGCGAGACGTCGCCAATGAGATACATTTTACTGGAGTCGGCAATCATGCCCGCTTTTTCGAGCGTGATGTCGACATTGACGATGGACCCGGATTTCAGGTGCTCGGACGATTTCGGGATACCGTGGCAGACCACATCATTTACCGAGGTGTTAAGCACATACGGGAAATCGTACTGCCCTTTACTGGCCGGACGGGCCTGGAGTTGATTAACAATAAAGGCTTCCACCCGGTCGTTGATCTCCATGGTGGTGACGCCTGGCTTAATAAAGTCCTCCAGCATGGTAAAGACCGAGGCCAGCAGTTCGCCCGCATGACGCTGGCGCGCCAGCTCGTCTGCGCTTTTAATGAGAATTGATGGCATTGATCACCTCCAGTAAACGGTCGGAGCCGGATTTCAGCATCATCATCTTGATCTGCTGATGATTAAGTTCAGGGTAGAGCTCACTCATCATACCGAGGCGGATCCAGTATTCGGCCTGAGCGTTGACCGAACGTGACATGGCTTTGCTGGCATCACGAATGTCGTCATGCAGCAGGTCGGAAATTTTTACGATACCCATTTATATACTCCGTAATGATTCATATATAAATCGTATATCGTCAGCGAAGGCTTGTCACCCGTGTTTGTGGAAATGCCCGACGTTCCAAAAAGCAATGTCTGGTATGCTCAAATTTCATGATGTGATCCGTAGCACGTTTCCGGGTTTAATTGTATGATGAATGCGTTTCTTCAAGGGCTTTCACCATGAACAAATCATTGAATAACGTCTGGCAGTATCTGCGCGCGTTCATATTTATCTATCTCTGCCTCTACGTGGGTAACTTCCTGGCATCGCTGCTGCCGATCACCATTCCGGGCAGCATCATAGGCATGCTGATCCTCTTTGTCTTACTGGCGCTGCAGATCATTCCAGCGAAGTGGGTTAAACCGGGATGCTCGGTGCTGATTCGCTATATGGCGCTGCTGTTTGTCCCCATCGGCGTGGGGGTGATGCAGTATTACGACCTGCTAAAAGCCCAGTATGGTCCGATCGTTGTTTCCTGTTTTATCAGCACTCTGGTGGTCTTCCTGGTGGTGAGCTGGAGTTCACACCTGGTTCATGGTGAGCGCAAAGTAATTGGCGAGAAGGAGAGTAAGAAATGATGGCAAATATCTGGTGGTCATTGCCATTAACCCTGGCCGTCTTCTTCGCCGCGCGTAAGCTCGCCATGCGTTTTAAGATGCCGCTGCTCAATCCGTTACTGGTGGCGATGGTGGTTATCATCCCTTTCCTGCTGGTGACCGGTATCTCGTACGAGCACTATTTTGCTGGCAGTAAAGTGCTCAACGATCTCCTGCAGCCTGCGGTCGTGGCGCTGGCTTTCCCGCTGTATGAACAGCTGCATCAAATCCGTGCGCGCTGGAAATCCATCATCACTATCTGCCTGGTGGGCAGCGTGGTGGCGATGATCACCGGTACCTCGGTTGCACTGCTGATGGGGGCATCACCGCAAATCGCCGCCTCTATTTTACCGAAATCGGTCACGACCCCTATTGCGATGGCGGTGGGCGGAAGCATTGGCGGTATCCCGGCCATTAGCGCCGTTTGTGTAATTTTTGTCGGCATCCTCGGGGCGGTGTTTGGTCACACGCTGCTGAATCTGATGCGCATTCGGACTAAAGCAGCCCGCGGCTTAGCGATGGGAACCGCGTCGCATGCCCTTGGCACCGCACGCTGTGCCGAGCTGGATTATCAGGAAGGGGCTTTCAGTTCGCTGGCGCTGGTGATTTGCGGGATCATGACCTCGCTTCTCGCGCCGTTCCTGTTCCCGGTGATTCTGGCGGTAATGGGCTAAAATTTGCGACGCGTCGCGCATTTTTCATTTCTGTTTCATAAGTTGCACACATAATGAGATCGCCGTCACATATAAACCGGTTGCGGCTCCGTACACTACCGATCCATTAATCCTTATGAGGCAATGCCATGCACCCACGTTTTCAATCAGCTTTTGCCCAGCTTGCAGAGAATTTGCAATCAGCCCTGGCCCCGATTCTGGCAGATGCGCACTTCCCCGCCCTGCTGACGGCTGAACAGGTCACCGCCCTGAAACGGGCAACCGATCTGGATGACGACGCGCTGGCCTTTGCGCTACTGCCGCTGGCCGCCGCCTGCGCACGCGCTGATCTTTCGCACTTTAACGTCGGTGCCATTGCGCGCGGCGTGAGCGGCACCTGGTATTTTGGCGGCAATATGGAGTTTCTGGGCGCCACCATGCAGCAGACGGTGCATGCCGAGCAGAGCGCCATCAGCCATGCCTGGCTGCGCGGTGAAAAAGGGCTGAGCGCCATCACCGTAAATTACACGCCTTGCGGCCACTGTCGTCAGTTTATGAATGAGCTGAATAGCGGCTTAGAGCTGCGCATCAACCTGCCGGGTCGCGCCCCTCATATGCTGGCCGATTACCTGCCTGATGCTTTTGGTCCAAAAGATCTGGAGATCAAAACCCTCCTGATGGATGAGCAGAATCAGGGGTTCGCTCTGAGTGGCGACGCCTTAACTCAGGCCGCCATCGCCGCCGCCAACCAATCCCACGCCCCTTATAGTAACGCCCCGAGCGGTGTGGCCCTGGAGTGCCGGGACGGTACGATCTTCACGGGTAGCTATGCTGAGAACGCGGCATTCAACCCGACCCTGCCCCCATTGCAGGGTGCCCTGAATCTGCTGAGTCTGAATGGCTATGATTATCCGGACATTCAGCGCGCCATGCTGGCTGAAAAAGCCGATGCGTCGCTCATTCAGTGGGATGCTACGGTGGCAACCCTGAAGGCGCTGGGCTGCCAGAATATTGACCGCACCTTGCTGGCCTGATCCGCTTCGCGGGCAGAAATGCCCGCGTATCTGGTGAAAATCCCCCCAATTAAACCGCCGTTTCTTGCGCTTACCAGACGGGTAAAGTAGCCTGAGTGAAATTTCACCCACGACACGAGTCATCTCCATGTTTAAGCGCGTTTTTTACAGCCTCTTTGTCCTGACTGGCATCGTGCTGTTGACTGCGCTTGGCCTCGACCGCTGGATGAGCTGGAAAACCGCCCCTTACATCTTCGACGACCTGCAAGACTTGCCTTACCGCCAGGTGGGCGTGGTGCTGGGTACCGCCAAGTATTACCGCACCGGGGTGATCAATCAGTATTACCGCTACCGTATTCAGGGGGCGCTGAATGCCTATAACAGCGGCAAGGTAAACTACCTGCTGCTGAGCGGCGATAATGCACTCCAGAGCTATAACGAGCCGGTCACGATGCGTAAAGATCTGATTGCCGCCGGGGTCGACCCCGCGGATATCGTGCTCGACTATGCTGGTTTTCGTACCCTGGACTCGATTGTGCGCACCCGTAAAGTCTTTGATACCAACGACTTTATCATTATCACTCAGCGCTTCCATTGCGAACGCGCGCTGTTTATTGCGCTGCATATGGGCATTCAGGCCCAGTGCTACGCGGTCCCGTCGCCGAAAGATATGCTCACCGTACGGGTACGCGAATTTGGCGCACGTCTGGGTGCGCTGGCTGATCTCTACCTCTTCAAACGTGAACCGCGCTTTTTAGGCCCACTGGTGCCGATCCCCACCCAACACGAAGTGCCGGAAGACGCGCAGGGTTACCCGGCGGTCACGCCGGAGCAACTGCTGGATTTCCAGAAAAAAGAGAAAAAGTAGCCGTTTTATTTACGGCGAAAAGGAGACGGCAAGTCTCATCATTGCACAGAGAGCCCGCTATTGGACTGACTCCCTATCGCGGGCTTTTTCATGGATACGTGCAGTCAGAGAGTTATGATAAAAGTCCTCGAACTGATGTCTGCAATGAGCGAGGTGCGGACATCGCGACTCGAACAGGATTTCTGACAAGATAAGGTATTGATGAAAAAGCATTCAATTTCCAGCGTTTGGCGAAGACAATGTAAGGGAGGCGTAATGTTCACCCCGGAGTTTATAAATGAAGAACGCGGCGAGTTTGTACTTGTGGCCAACCACAGTCTGGCATCACCGGAATCGATAAGACTCAGTATTGCATACAATATTGCCAGAATAAGCTGGGGACTATCGCAGCTTCCACCGCACATTCAAACTTGCCGGGTCGTCTATGACATCAGAGGACAATTTATCCCTGATCAGGCTCAGGCCTTGGTCAGGCAAGCGCTTGAGCAGGTAGCGATTGTGGAGTTTAGAAGCTGATGGGACTCCAATTAATTATCAAATCAGAACGTACCAAGATAGAGAAAGCATTGGGAGCGCTGACATCAGAATGTGAAATATTTCCGGTCGGTGAAGGCCTTTTCGGTATTTCTATTTCGGAGCGAAGTCTCTTATCCGCGGGTGAAGTTGCCGTGCTAAAAAAACTCGACCCACTCACACGTTTTGACCTGTGGCACGGAGCCTGGCAAGAACCCAAGCGACGTTGGCTTTGGTGAGTTTCAGCGCTGAGCCAGGTAAGGAAGTCGCATTGCATGTTGGGTGTAGATCCCCTGTTTTCATTAGCAAAGCGGCTAAGGTTCTCAACATTAAAATATGAATGTCCGCTTCTGGCACAAAGCGGACCTTTTCGTATTTTTCTCTGAACGTTAACAAGACATCTGTGTCTCGCAGCCCAGGTGCTACTTCTGCTTTGCGTTGACAGTCGAACGTTGCAGGATACGTTGCGTCGCCACGAAACTAGCCCACCCTCTCTTCTTTGCTGGAAATAAAAAAGCCCGCACAGTAAGCGGGCCTGATAACAGATGGATAGATTATTTCTTACGCGCGTATTTCAATGAATCCAGCGCAACGGCGAAGATAATAATGCCGCCCTTGATAATGTACTGCCAGTAAGGGTTCACGCCGATATAGGTCAGACCGTAGTTGATAACGGTAAAGATAATGACCCCCGTCACCACGCCGAGTACGGTACCCACACCGCCGCTGAACGAGACGCCGCCCACTACGCAGGCTGCAATCGCATCCAGTTCGTACATAAAGCCGAGGTTGTTGGTTGCCGAACCGATACGGCCCGCTTCCAGCATCCCACCGAAGGCATAGAAGACACCCGACAGCGCATAAATCATCAGCAGATTCAGGCCAACGTTAACGCCAGACACTTTTGCCGCTTCCGGGTTGCCGCCGATAGCGAAGATGTTTTTGCCAAAACGGGTCTTGTTCCACAGGATCCAGACGAAGGCCACCGCAATCAACGCATAGAAGGTGATATACGAAAGACGGAAGCTCCCGAGTGCGATAAAGCCCTGCGTGAAGGAGGAGAATCCGCTGTCGAAGCCAGAAATAGGCGATGCGCCTACGAAGTCGTAGTACAGGGAGTTGATACCGTAAACGATGATCATCGTACCCAGGGTGGTGATAAACGGCGTCACGTTCAGGTAAGCGATGATAATGCCGTTAATCAGACCAATGACGGCACCCACTGCGCAGACGATGAGCATAACCACGAAAATCGGCATGGTCGCCATCTCCGGGAACACCTTGTTGGCGTTCTCCATCGACTGCAACAGCGTGGCGGCGACAACCGCAGCCAGACCCACCTGACGTCCGGCAGAGAGGTCAGTCCCCTGGGTTACAATCAGCCCGGCAACGCCGAGGGCGATGATAATACGCACGGAGGACTGGGTCAGGATGTTACTCAAGTTCAATAAGCTTAAGAACGTGGGGTCCTGGAAAATAATAATGGCCAGTAACACTAAAAGAACAACGTAAATACCGCCTTCTTTCAGATAAGTGAGAAAACTTTTTTTATTTAACGCACTCATGAGGAGCCCCTGATCTTAAAGGTGCAAAGACGCAAGACGGAGAATTTCGTTTTGCGTTGTCGTTTTGGTGTCAACAATTCCGGCAACGAGACCATTGCTCATTACCAGAATACGGTCTGTGATCCCTAACAATTCCGGCATTTCGGAAGAAATAATAATGATCCCTTTATTCTTTTTAGCCAGTTCAGCAATCAGCTGATAGATTTCAAATTTTGCACCTACGTCAATGCCACGGGTGGGTTCGTCCAGCATTAAAATTTCGGGCTGGGTCAACAACCAGCGGCCAATAATGACTTTCTGCTGGTTACCACCAGAGAGAGAACCAATCTGGGTGCGGTGCCCTGGCGTTTTAACGCGCATTGAGTCAATAACCCACTGGGTATCACTCTTCATGCGGGAATTATCCAGCAGACCGACTTTATTTTTATAGTTGCGAATATTAGAAATTAACGAGTTAAAGTTAATATCCAGATAAGCGTAAATACCGGTAGAGCGGCGCTCTTCGGTGACCAGCGCAAAACCATGGTTAATGGCTTCGTTGGCGTTATGGTTATTAATTTTTTTACCATGCAGGGTAATGGTGCCGCCCGATTTTTCACGGATACCAAACAGGGTTTCCACGATATCGGTACGCTTCGCCCCCACCAGACCGGCAATGCCCAGGATCTCGCCCTTATGCAGGTCGAAGGAGACATCACGAATCGAGGGTTGACGCAGAGAGGTCAGGTTACGGACCTCGAGGATCACTTCGCCCGGGACGTTCTCGCGGTCCGGGAAGCGCTGGTTCAGTGAGCGCCCCACCATCATGGCGATGATCTTATCCATATCCAGCCCTTCAAGAGGCTGAGTGGCAATCCACTGACCGTCACGCAGAATGGTGATTTCATCGCAGAGCTGGAAGATCTCTTCCATCTTATGCGAGATATAAACAATGCCGCAGCCACGCTCTTTCAGCTTGCGGATAATAGTAAACAGATGGTTCACCTCTTTTTCCGTTAAGGAAGAAGTCGGTTCATCCATAATGACAATCTTGGCATCATAGGAAAAGGCTTTCGCAATTTCGATCATCTGCATTTGAGAAACGGATAGCGTGCCAACGCGGGCCCGTGGGTCAATATCAATATCCAGTTCATCAAAAATCGCTTTGGTATCGCGATACATTTTGTCCTGATCGACAAATACGCCTTTAGTGGGGTAACGCCCCAGCCACATATTGTCCATAACAGAACGCTGGAGAACCAGGTTTAATTCCTGGTGCACCATTGAAATGCCGTTTTCCAGTGCTTCTTTGGCCGAATGGAAGTCAATCTCTTTCCCCTGAAAAAGAATGCTACCTGAATCTTTAGAATAGATTCCAAAAAGGCATTTTAATAATGTTGATTTACCTGCACCGTTCTCCCCCATCAACGCGTGAATAGAGTGAGGACGCACTTTCAAATTAACATTATCGAGAGCCTTAACGCCCGGGAAAGACTTGTTGATATTGCTCATTTCCAACAAGAATTCACCCGACGACTGAGTATTTGTGCTGACCATAATTATACCTTGTTGGCCTCGCATATCGCGTTATAAAAGGGCGCAACGAATTGCGCCCAGTGAGAACTTACAAAAAAGAACTTATTTACCGATAAACTCAGCCAGGTTGGACTGGTCTACGCCCACGTAAGGTACGCGTACGATTTTATTTTCAATTTTCCAGTTGGTGCCATCAGCGGCACCTTTACCGTCGGCCAGGTTTTTCGCCAGGTCGAAGGTGGCTTTCGCCTGGTTGTTGGCATCGTTCAGAACGGTACCGGCCATTGCGCCAGATTTAACCAGAGCCAGCGCTTCTGGCAGGGCATCAACACCGAATACCGGAACAGAGGATTTGTTGTGTGCTTTCAGCGCTTCTACCGCACCCATTGCCATCGCATCGTTGTTGGCAATGACCACTTCAATTTTGTTCGCATTCGGGCCAGAGAGCCATGCGTCCATCTTATCTTTCGCCTGAGCGGTATCCCACATTGCGGTATCTAACGCCAGCTGCTGGGTCTTCAGGCCCTTGTCATTCAGCTCTTTAATCACGTAAGAGGTACGCGCTTCTGCATCCGGGTGGCCCGGCTCGCCTTTCAGCAGCACGAACTGAATCTGACCATCTTTGTTCAGGTCCCAGTTCGGGTTAGCCGCCCAGTGTTTAGCAATCAGGTCGCCCTGGATAATGCCGGATTCTTTCGAGTCGGTGCCCACGTAGAACGCTTTGTCGTAGCTATCCAGCGCTTTACGGGAAGGTTCTTTGTTGAAGAAGACGATAGGAACGTTCTGGCCACGTGCTTTTTCAATAACGGTGCCTGCAGCAGCCGGGTCAACCAGGTTGATTGCCAGGGCTTTAACGCCCTTCGCCAGCAGAACGTCAATCTGATCGTTCTGTTTGGACTGGTCATTCTGGGAGTCATTCATCAGCAGCTGAACATCTGGCGCTGCTTTAGCATCTTTCTCGATAGCTTTACGCACAACAGACATGAAGTTGTCGTCGTATTTATAAATAGTTACACCGATACGGGTATCAGCAGCGTGCGCTGCGGCACCGAAAAGCATGCTTGCCATTACAGCAGACAGGGTCAACACCTTCTTATTCATGGTATCTCCGGTTTTTTTTATGCAGGGTAGTTCGTGTGAATAACGGTCGGCGGGCAGTGTGTTAAAAAAACGTTACTGACTACCGAAGCTCACTTATAAAATTTCTATCTTCCTTGGTCGGTAACGCTCCAGAATGCGTTTTTTTCGTTGTTTGCGGCACGTTTGCTATGGTGAAAATGAATAATCACCGTTACATAGCGTTTCAGCCCCTAAAACGCTGACATCATAGCCAGCGCCTTGTTAAGATACTGTGAATTTACTCACAGATTGAAAGCGGTTACATCACCGCAGATAATTAGTTAGTGATCGGCGCCACAATTTGCCGAATGGCAACGGAATGGCGACGTACCAGCGTTGGCATAAAACAGTGCGTCGCATCAGGATCAAGTTGCCCCGCCGCGCCCAGTAATGCCAGTTCTGTCGCCAGTTTCGCCATAGAAGCAATGGGATAACGGACGGTAGTGAGCTGCGGATCGGTGTAACGGGCAATGGGAATATCATCGAAGCCAATCAAAGAGAGATGCTGTGGCACCGCAATGCCATTATCTTTCAGCGCCGTCAGGGCGCCGGCAGCCATACTGTCGTTGTAGGCAAAAACTGCCGTCAACTGCAGGTTTCGGCCCAGCAACTCTACCATTGCCGCCTCCCCACCCTGCATATCAGGCTCTCCGGTACCCACCCAGCTATCAGAGGGCGTTATCCCCTGCTCTTTCAGCGCATTTTGCCAGCCTTCGTAACGCATCACGTCATCTTCAATATGGTGACTGGAGGCCAGATAGCCGATACGCTGATGACCATGATTGAGCAGCATCCGGGTAGCCATCATCGCCCCGCTGACGTTATCCAACCCCACGCAGCGATGGGCGTAGCCCGGTACAATCCGGTTAATCAGCACCATGCCTGGGATCTGATCCATAAAGCTGGCCAGTTCGTCGTCGGCAAGGGCTTTTGAGTGCACAATCAGGGCGTTACAGCGCTGACGTATCAGCACCTCAATGGCGTTACGCTCTTTCTCTGCCTCGTGATAGCTGTTACCAATCAGCACATACTTCTGATGCTGCTGCGCCACCACATCCACGGCTTTAACCAGCGCACCGAAAAAGGCATCCGACACATCCATCACCACCACGCCAATGGTATCACTGACCTGGGTGGCCAGCGCCTGGGCATTCGCGTTCGGGCGATAGCCAAGCTCGGCCACCGCTTTCAACACGGCTTCGCGTGTATCAGGGCTGACCAGCGCGCTGTTGTTTAAAACGCGGGAAACGGTGGCAACAGAAACGCCCGCGATGCGGGCCACGTCACGAATGGTGATCATATTCACCATCCTTAAAGAGATTGCAGCAACTCACAGACACCCCCTGTGTTTAGCAAGGTGTCTATTCTGGCAGCGCAAGCGCGGGGACTACGTGAAGAAGCTCACACAGATGAAAACGGTTACATCCATTTTGTTAATGATTGTGATCCAGATCGTTATCTGGATGTATCGTTCAATGAAACACCGGCAGCCCTGGCGGTCAGTTGGCGCCACAGCCATTCAACCGGACCCTGGCGGAACCGGCGCAGCCAGTAAACTGAGAAGAGAATGTTTGCGGCCCATACCGGGAGTACGAATGCCAGCAGTTGCAGACGGTCGAACTTCATAAACAGGCCCAACCGGTAGAAGAGTGTCGTACAAATCAGGGTTTGCAAAAGATAGTTGCTTAGCGCCATGCGCCCCACGCAGGCGATGGCGGTGACCAGGCGAAAACGGCAGAGCTGCGGCCAGTAACCATACAGTAACGCCACGTATCCCACCGTCTGGAACGGTGCACTCAGTTCGCGCGGGGCCTGCAACAGAAAGGCACACCAGCGATAGTCCCACCCCAACTGCCACTGCGTAATGACCGCCGGCAGATTGATGGCGATACCGGTCAGCACCAGCCACAGGCCAGTACGACGATAGTGCTTCAGACTAAATTCACCCTTCAGCCAGCCGCTGCGCATCAGCGCGGCGCCCATTAACATCATCCCCGCCAGTTGCCATCCGTACTGTGCCCCGAGCGCCAGCAAACTATCGCCCAGCATATCAAGGCGATTTGTCATGGCTTCACTGCCTCCGGCAAGCTTCCAGAACTGTTCATACTGTAAGTTTGCCGCATCCGGCACCCAGGAGCGGTTGGTCGAATCACCCGAGATTAACCCCAGCAATACCAACACCCCGATCCCCATGGCATACAGCACTACGCCGGTCATAAAGAGATTTTTCACGCCGTGGGCGTCGCGGATCATGCGCCAGCAAATTAACCCCACCAGCCCATACGCCAGCAGAATATCGCCATCCCAGAAAAAGAGACCGTGCAGAAAACCGAGCAGCACCAACAGCGTCAGGCGTGACTGGATCCAGCGCTTACCGCGTTTCAGTAACAGCTGTAGTCCGGCGCCGAACAGCAGGGCAAATAAGGTCAGGAATTTAACCTGAGCGAAGAGATCCAGCACCGCCCAGGTCCAGGCGTCGCGGCGAGTGATCTCGCCATACCAGGCAGGATTGAGATAAGCGGCCTTCGGCAGACCAAAGGCGCTTATATTCAAAAGCAGGATACCGAGGATGGCAACGCCACGTACAAAATCCAGCGTGACATTCCGCTCCATATACCCTGCCCTGACGATCAGTTGTGGTGACGAACGGCGCGCAGGAACTCCTGGCGGGTGTTCTGGCTGGATTTGAAAAGACCGCCCAGCGATGTGGTGGTGGTGGCGCTGGTGGCGTCGCGAATACCGCGCGCTTTAACGCAGTAATGCACGGCATCAATGGAAACGGCCACGTTATTCGTACCCAGCAGCGTCTGCAGCGCGGTAAGGATCTGCTGCGTTAAACGCTCCTGAACCTGTGGACGCTGAGCAAAGAACTGCACGATACGGTTGATCTTGGACAGACCGATTACCGCATCTTTCGGAATGTAGGCCACCGTTGCTTTACCGTCGATGGTCACGAAATGGTGCTCGCAGGTGCTGGTGAGCGTGATATCACGCACGGTGACCATCTCATCTACCTTCATTTTGTTTTCAATGACGGTGATTTTCGGGAAGTTGGCGTAATCCAGCCCGGAGAAGATCTCATCCACATACATTTTCGCAATGCGGCGCGGGGTCTCCATCAGACTGTCGTCACTCAGATCGAGATTCAGCAGCTGCATGATTTCCGTCATGTGGCCGGAAATAAGACGTTTACGGGTTTCATTGTCCATCTCCTGAACCGGTGGGCGTAGCGGGGTTTCAAGACCGCGCGCAACCAGCGCTTCATGGACAAGGGCAGCTTCTTTACTGAGTGATGGCATTCATTGTTCTCCTGCAGGTGTGGCTCGCTTTTGCCTCTTGGGGGCAAAATGTGCACTCATTGTGCGCGAGGCGGCGCACTTAATCCAGTATTCACAGCGATAATTATTACGATTGCTGTAGCCTTTCATCGTAACGGCGCCAGACCAGCGCGCCCGCGACGAACAGCGCGATACCCGCAAGGCCTAAAGCCGGCTCAAGCTGATGCGTGAGCCAGGTCGACAGCGCCGAGGTTACCGGCCCTACCAGCTGCCCGACCGCATAACCGGTAGTTAATAATCCGGCCATGTAGCGGGTATGACCAGGCGCCAGTTCACGGCCATATAACAGCGACAACTGCACGGCACATAAGAAACCGCCGCCGACCAGCAGCGCGCCGGTAATCAGGCCGGCCATACCGGGCATCAGCCAGGCGGCCAGCACGCCAATACCCTGTAACCAAAGCACCAGTGCCAGCCTGCGGTTTGACGTCGAAATATGACGCAGCGCGATACTCAGCGCAATACCGATCACTGCGGCAGCGCCAAATACGGGCCAGACGAACTGGGCGAAGACGCTACCCGGAAAACGCAGCGCCGCCATTTGCGACAGGAAGGTGGCCGGCAGGATATAGCCAAACCCCGCCAGACTGTAGCTCCATACCAGACGGCGGAGATCGCGCGTCAGGACCAGAGGCTCAGGCGCGCTCCCCGGACGGTGAAGTTGCCCGGCGCGGGGCAGATAGCGGGCGACCAGGACAATCAGCACCAGCGCCAGCACGCCATAAATCTGCCACGCGGCCCCTGCGCTCAGGGCGCGCGACTGAATATAAACCGCCAGTAGCCCGCTGATAGCAATACCGGCTCCCGGCCCGGCGAAAACCGCCGCACTCAGCCCAGGCTTGCCGTAATGGGCCAGTCGTTCGTTGGTCCAGGCGGCAATCAGCACCATCGACCAGCCGCTCATGCAGCCAATCACGAAGCGTAACAGGCCATGAACAATGGCGTTATCTGCCACGGCAGAGAGCAGCGTCAGCGCTACGGCACCGATAATCCCCAGCCACAGCCGCCCTTCAACGAAGCGGTGGGCGCGCATGGCATCCCACGCACCGACCAGATAGCCGAGATAGTTCATCGCGGCAACCAGCCCGGCGCTGGTGAGCGTCAGTTGACCGGCCGCAATCATCAGCGGCACCTGCGGCGTGAAAGCAAACCGTCCGATACCCATCGCCACCACCAGAACCACAAAACCGCTGAGCGCGATACGCAGCGCCATGATTACTCCAGTTGTTAAAATTTAGTTAATTTATGATGCAGGATCGGGAGGCGATGCGGAAGTGAAAGTTGCTCACAGGTGAATGAATTATCTGTATTATGGGCCGAATGATTCGCCCAACCCTTAAGGAGCCCTGCATGGAACTGCTCGAAGAGCACCACTGTTATGAAGGCCGACAGCAGCGCTGGCGCCACGACTCCACGGTTCTGAACTGCGCCATGACGTTCAGCATCTTTCTGCCGCCGGTTGACGAAACCGCAAGGCCACCAGTGTTGTACTGGCTCTCCGGTCTGACCTGTAATGATGAAAACTTCACCACCAAAGCGGGCGCCCAGCGTGTTGCCGCAGAGCTGGGCATCGCCCTGGTAATGCCGGACACCAGCCCGCGTGGGGACGATGTAGCGGACGATGCCGGCTACGATCTGGGTAAAGGCGCCGGCTTTTATCTCAACGCCACCGAGCAGCCCTGGGCCAGCCATTACCGCATGTACGATTACCTGCGCGATGAGCTGCCTGCCCTGATTACTCAAACCTTTGCGGTGAGCGATCGCTGCGCCATCAGCGGCCATTCTATGGGCGGCCATGGGGCATTAATCATGGCCCTGAAAAATCCGGGTCGCTTCACCAGCGTGTCGGCCTTTGCGCCGATTGTTAATCCGACACAGGTGCCCTGGGGACAAAAAGCCTTCAGCCACTATCTGGGTGATGATGCCACCTGCTGGCAGGCGTGGGACAGCTGCGCGTTGATGCTCGCCAGTCAGCCAGAGCATGCCATCCCTACGCTTATCGATCAGGGCGATGCGGATCAGTTCCTCGCTGGCCAACTCCAGCCTGCCGTGCTGGCCGAAGCCGCGCGTCAAACCGCCTGGCCCCTGACCCTGCGCATCCAGCCGGGATACGATCACAGCTACTACTTTATTGCGACCTTTATCGAAGACCACCTGCGTTTTCACGCCGAACACCTCTTCGCCTAGTTATTCAGGAGGGCGCTGCCCTCCTTCTTTACCTTCCCCTACCTTTACATTCCATCATCTTATTGAATCTTTTGTCATTCTTTACCCCTTCGATCAAACACAAATGATTTCAATTATCATTAGTGTTTACAAATAAACATTCTTTTGTACAATTCCAGGCTCTTCTCCATGCCAAAGAGTTCATACAAGACAAATACATAGGGTTCTCAGGGTTATCTCCATGGAGTTTTATCTTTTTTTATACGGAATGTACAAATGACAATACCTCAGATTAATCGTCTGGCTATCGCCGTTAGCATCGCCACTTTGTCCCCTCTCCTTCACGCAGCCGACCAGGACACCGTTGTTGTCACGGCGACCGGCTTTGAACAAAAAATCCAGAATGCCCCCGCCTCTATCTCCGTAATCTCTAAACAGCAGATCGAAGATAAGGCCTACCGGGACGTGACTGACGCGCTGAAAGACGTGCCGGGCGTGGTGGTGACAGGCGGTGGCAGCAGCAGCGATATCAGTATTCGCGGCATGTCTTCGCAATATACCCTCTTCCTGGTCAACGGTAAGCGAATCAGCACCCGCAGCACCCGCCCTAACAGCGATAACTCCGGCATCGAACAAGGCTGGCTGCCGCCGCTGGAGTCCATCGAACGTATCGAAGTGATCCGCGGGCCGATGTCCTCCCTGTATGGCTCCGATGCCATGGGCGGCGTGATTAACGTCATCACTAAGAAAGTATCGAACACCAAAGCCTGGACCGGCTCGCTGCATGGCGATGCCACCTTCCAGGAGAATAACGATTCTGGCGATCTGTTCCAGACCAATGCGTATGCCTCTGGCCCGCTGATTGACGGGTTGCTGGGGGCGAAGGTGACCGGCCTGCTCTCACGCCGCGCGGAAGATAAGATTGAGAACGGTTTTAACGAGCAGAAAATGCGTAACGGCGGTATCACGCTCAACTTCACGCCGGACGAGAAGAACGACATTGACCTCGATTTTGCCCGTGAGTTGCAGGATCGCAACAGCACGCCGGGGATGTCTAAAGCCGTTGAAAACTGTCGCGGTAACGTCTGCACTCCAAATACCAAAAGTGAAACCCGCTACGAGCACACCACCTGGGCTCTGACCCACAGCGGCTATTACGACGATTTCAATAGCACCAGCTACATTCAGCAGGAAGAGACCAACAACCCCGACCGCGATATGCGCTCGTACAACACCACCTTTAATAACCAGAACCAGGTTTTCCTGGGCGATCACACCCTGACGCTGGGTGGGCAGTATCGTTATGAAAAACTGCGTGATGAAGGTAACCAGCTGGCCGCGGCCGATGGGTTAAGCAAGCTGACCCGCTGGAGCTGGGCATTGTTTGCCGAAGACGAGTGGGCGATGACCGAAAGCTTTACGCTGACCGGCGGCCTGCGTATGGATAAAGATGAGAACTACGGCACCAACTGGACGCCACGTGGCTACGGCGTATGGCATCTGGCGGATCAGTGGACCCTGAAGGGTGGCGTCTCGGCAGGCTATCGTGCGCCCGATCTGCGTCAGTCTTCTGCCAACTGGGGCCAGGTTACCGGCGGTGGTCGTCTGAACGGCATTATTGTCGGCAACCCCGATTTGAAGCCGGAAAAGAGTCTGAGCGAAGAGATTGCCCTGCTGTGGGATAACAACGATAACCTCAACGCGGGCGTCACCCTGTTCAATACCGATTTCAAAGACAAGATCACGGAAGTCCGCCGGTGTAACAGCAGCGCCGATCCGGCCTGTACCATCGGCGACGAAACCTATGATTTCGTCAGCGATCGTGTCAACGTCGATAAAGCCAACATGCGCGGCGTAGAGTCCACCTTCGGCTGGAAAATCACCCGGGATGTGAACTGGACGGCCAACTACACCTATACCGAATCTGAACAGAAGAGCGGCCAGTTCTCTGGCAAACCGCTGAACAAGATGCCGAAGCATATGTTCAACACCACGCTGGACTGGCAGGCGACCGAAGATGTCGGCCTCTGGAGTCGCCTCAACTTCCGCGGCAAAACGTCTGAGTACCTGAGCCGTACTTCCATGTCCAAAGGCACCCCGTCTTACACCCAGATTGATGTGGGCCTGCGTTATAACGCCAACAAAAATCTGCTGGTTTCTGCCGGGGTCTACAACGTTCTCGATAAGCAGATCGATTACGATACCTACGACACCGTGCTGGACGGACGCCGTTACACCGTGGGGATGACCTACAGCTTCTGACCCACAAACAAAAAGCCCCCGGCGGTTGCCGGGGGCTTTTTTATGGCCGGAACATTATTTCTTAACGCGTCCCGGGAATTCCATTTCGCTGTAGCGCACGAAGCGCGTTCCTTTCGCCAGTTTGTAACCAAACCAGATGATGAGGAACAGCGGGATACCGATATAGGTCGCCATCACGCCACCCCAGTCGATAGTGTCCGACAGGAAGGCTTCGTAGTTCTGACCCAGGGTGATGATCAGGCAAAGTACGAAGGCAAAAATCGGACCCAGCGGGAAGAAGCCGGAGCGGTACGGCAGATCGTTAATATCATGACCCTGTTTCACATAGCCACGACGGAAACGGTAATGGCTAATGGCAATGCCCAGCCACGCGATAAAGCCCGTCATCCCGGAGGTATTCAGTAGCCACAGGTAGACCGTCTGGTTACCGAACATCGAGGTAAGGAAGCACAGGCTGGCAATAACGGTAGTGGCCAACAGGGCGTTACGTGGCACACCGCCGCGAGACAGTTTGGCGAAAATACGCGGCGCTTTACCATCGCATGCCAGCGCGTAGAGCATACGGGTTGAGGCATACATGCCAGAGTTACCCGCAGAGAGCACCGCCGTCAGGATCACCGCATTCATGATTGCCGCCGCAGAGAGCAGGCCCGCATGCTGGAACACCAGGGTGAACGGGCTGACGCTGATATCTTTTACATCATTACGCAGCAGGCTCGGATCGGTATACGGAATAATCAGGCTGATGATCAGGATAGCGAACACGTAGAACAGCAGGATACGCCAGAACACCTGCCGCACCGCGCGGGGAATGTTCTTCTCCGGGTCGGCAGACTCCCCCGCCGCGATACCGATCAGTTCAGTACCCTGGAAGGAGAAGCCCACAATCATCGCCACGCCAATCATTGCCGAGAGGCCGCCAGCAAACGGCGCATCGCCAATCTCCCAGTTGCTCCAGCCCGCAGGCTCGCTGCCCTTGAAGATGCCGACGATCATCGCCAGACCCACAATGATAAAGATAATGACGGTCGCCACTTTGATCAGGGAGAACCAGTATTCCGCCTCACCAAAGCCGCGCACCGAGATGAAGTTCAGCAGGAAGATGACGGCCAGGAAGAGCGCACTCCAGATCCAACCTGGCGTGTCCGGGAACCACCATGTCATCACCAGCTGTGCCGCCACGAGGTCAACAGCGATGGTCACCGCCCAGTTGTACCAGTAGTTCCAGCCCAGCGCGAAGCCGAAGCCTTCCTCGACGTACTTTTGCCCATAAGTAGAGAAAGAACCGGAAACCGGCATATAGGCCGCCAGTTCACCGAGACTGGTCATCAGGAAATAGACCATCAGGCCAATCAGAATATAAGAGAAGAGTGCCCCACCCGGGCCTGCCGCGGAAATCGTTGCGCCAGAGGCAACGAAAAGACCTGTACCGATGGAACCGCCAATGGCGATCATCGTCAGGTGACGCGCCTTGAGTTCGCGACGTAGCGCGGGCGCTTCTGTGGTTTTAGTTTCGGAAACCATATGAAAATGCTGTCCATTCAAAAAATGAGGCGCGATTGTAGCAGAGGATCCGCGTTCC
The DNA here is from genome assembly GCF_002430365.1 of Leclercia sp. UBA5958. Taxonomy (NCBI): domain Bacteria; kingdom Pseudomonadati; phylum Pseudomonadota; class Gammaproteobacteria; order Enterobacterales; family Enterobacteriaceae; genus Leclercia; species Leclercia sp. UBA5958. The sequence continues at coordinate 226,793 of NZ_DJCE01000011.1, forward strand.
TTCCGGCAGAAATCCTCTGTTATAAGAGAGCTTCATGACCGGTCCAGGATTATAAGTAAAGCAGAGTTTCGACCGATTTCACCCCGGCCCCTGGCGCTTACTGCTGGCAGTAGCGCAGGAAGCGTTGTAGCGAGCTGGAAAGGTGTTTCTGACGATGGCGAATGCACCATAGCGTGCGCACCAGCTTTGGCAAGGGCAGCGCAATCTCCACCAGCGAACCGCTCTCCAGTTGCTCGGCAATCACCCGCCGTGAAAGGCAGCTGATGCCCAACCCATGGCGAACCGCATGCTTGATGGCTTCCGAGTTGCCAAGCTCCATGCCCAGATGAAACTGCGGCAAATGCGACAACAGCAGATAATCGACAATTTCACGGGTACCCGAGCCATGCTCACGTAAAATCCACGGCGCCTGCGCCAGCCGCTCCAGCGTCACCTCCCCCTGTAGCAGCGAAGAGGCTGGCGAGGCAAAGACCACCAGTTCATCTTCCAGCCAGGGTTCAGCAACAATATCCGCGTTATGGCATGGCCCTTCGATCAGACCGATATCGACCCGAAAATCGATAATGGCGTTAATCACATCCTGGCTGTTCCCTACGCTCATCTCCAGCGGCAAGGTGGGGAAATCCCGGCGGTAGCGGGCGATGACCTCCGGCAGGATATAGTTGCCAATCGTACTGCTCGCCGAAACGCGAATGGCTCCGTTCTCTTCCCGGAACAACTGCTCAATCTCGACCGTCTGCTCCAGCAACGCTAGCGCCCGGGGGTAGAGCAGCCGCCCATGCTCGTTCACCACCAGCCGCTTCCCTACCCTGTCAAAAAGTTGCACGCCGAGTTGCCCTTCAAGGTCGGTGAGCGCCGCGCTGACCGCAGATTGCGATAACGCCAGCATCTGCGATGCCTGGGTCGTCGAGCCGCTTTTCAGCACTTCGGTAAAGACTTCAAGCTGGCGTAAGGTAATGTGCATAGTCGCATTCCACGGTAGGGTCAGTAGGGGGTGCTTACCACTTATAAAGATTAATTATAAATATATAATCAATTTTATTTTTAAACCAGCGCGGCGTAATCTCCAGCCAGAGAAAGGAGAAGATTATGACGACACTGATTGCACAGCATCATCGTTCTGTATGGCATTACGCCCCGGGTCTGGCCCTGAGCGCACTCATCACCGGCGCGGCACTCTGGGGGGGCAGTATCCCTGCGGTAGCGGGGGCCGGGTTTAGCGCCCTGACGCTGGCCATTTTATTCGGCATGGTGGTCGGTAATACGGTGTACCCGCGTCTCTGGCGTGCCTGTGACGGCGGCGTGATCTTTGCTAAACAGCATCTGCTACGCCTGGGGATCATTCTGTACGGTTTTCGCCTCACCTTTGCCCAGATTGCCGACGTGGGCGTCAGCGGCATCGCCATAGATGTGCTGACGCTGAGCAGCACCTTTATGCTGGCCTGCTTTATCGGACAAAAAGTGTTCGGGCTGGATAAACACACCAGCTGGTTGATTGGTGCAGGCAGCAGCATCTGCGGCGCGGCGGCGGTGCTGGCGACCGAGCCGGTAGTGAAAGCCGAGGCCAGTAAAGTGACGGTGGCCGTGGCAACCGTGGTGATATTCGGTACCCTGGCCATTTTCCTCTATCCGGCCATGTACCCCCTGCTGGCGCACTGGTTCAGCCCGGAAAACTACGGCATCTATATCGGTTCGACCATGCACGAGGTCGCCCAGGTAGTGGCTGCGGGTCATGCTATCAATCCGGAGGCGGAAAACGCGGCGGTGATCGCCAAAATGCTGCGCGTGATGATGCTGGCACCGTTCCTCATCTTCCTCTCAGCAAGGGTCAAACAGCTGGCACCGGCGGGCCAGGCGCAGAAAGGTAAAATCACCATTCCGTGGTTCGCTATCCTCTTTATCGTGGTGGCTATCTTTAACTCCTTCCACCTGCTGCCGAAAGCGGTGGTGGACATGCTGATCACCCTGGATACCGTCCTGCTGGCAATGGCGATGGCAGCACTGGGGGTCACAACCCATGTCAGTGCTCTGAAAAAGGCCGGCGTTAAGCCGCTGCTGATGGCGCTGATCCTCTTTATCTGGCTGATCGTCGGCGGGGGTGCCATCAACCTGGCGGTTCATAGCCTGATGGCATAAACCACTACATCCTTCTCCTGTTAACCCGCTATCATAAGCGTTTGCTTTCCCCTGGCGGGTTAAACAGGAGTCCCTTTATGAAATATGTTGGAGCGCACGTCAGCGCAGCTGGCGGTCTTGCTAATGCTGCCATTCGCGCTGCTGAAATTGAGGCGACCGCTTTCGCCCTGTTCACCAAAAATCAGCGCCAGTGGCGCGCCGCCCCGCTCTCCACACAAGTGATTGATGATTTTAAAGCCGCATGCGAGAAATACCACTTTGGTCCCGGCCAAATTCTGCCGCATGACAGCTATCTGATTAATTTAGGTCATCCGGTCCAGGAGGCTCTCGATAAATCTCGCGACGCGTTCATTGATGAGATGCAGCGCTGCGAACAGCTTGGCCTGAGCTTGCTGAACTTCCACCCTGGTAGCCACTTGTCGCAAATCGACGAATCCACCTGTCTGGCACGCATCGCTGAGTCCATTAATATCGCGCTGGACAAAACGCAAGGGGTGACCGCCGTCATCGAAAACACGGCCGGTCAGGGCAGCAACCTCGGGTTTAAATTCGAACAGCTGGCCGAGATTATCGCAGGGGTAGAGGACAAAACCCGCGTGGGGGTGTGTATTGATACCTGTCATGCCTTTGCCGCAGGCTACGATCTCCGTACTACCGAAGAGACCGAAAAAACCTTCGCAGAATTCGAGCGTATCGTCGGCTTCCAGTATTTGCGCGGTATGCACCTGAACGATGCGAAAAGCGCCTTTGGTAGCCGCGTTGACCGCCATCACAGCCTGGGTGAAGGCAATATCGGCCATGATGCCTTCCGCTTTATTATGCAGGACGCCCGCTTCGACGGTATTCCCATGGTTCTGGAGACCATTAATCCGGATATCTGGGCCGAAGAGATTGCCTGGCTGAAGGCACAGCAAACGGCGGAGGCAACGGCGTCAGCTTAAGCCCCGGGTCCAGCTGATAACGTCCTCTGGCCGCAGGCCCATTTCGATCGACTATCGCGCCGCTTACGCGGCNNCCCCCCCCCCCCCCTCCCGCGGCGCGACTCTTACCCAGCCAGACCAATAAAGAAGCCCGCAATGGTGGCGCTCATCAGATTAGAGAGCGTGGCGGCGGCCAGTGCCCGCAACCCCAGCTGCGCAATTTCCGGCGCGCGTCGGGGGGAAACGGCAGAAAACGCCCCGACCACGACCCCAATCGATCCGAAATTCGCAAACCCGCACAGCGCAAACGAGATAATGGCGATGGTCTTCACATCCAGCTGACCGGCAGTTTGTAGCCAGGGCGAGAAGTGGAGATAAGCGACAAATTCGTTTATCGCCAGCTTCTGACCAATCAGGCTACCGGCCAGATGCGCATCGCTCCAGTCGACCCCCATCAACCATGCCAGCGGCGCCAGCGCGTAGCCAAAAATCCCCTCCAGGGTCGCCCCGCCGAAACCAAACCAACCGCCAATACCGCCAATAATCCCGTTGATCATGGCGATAATGGCCACAAAGGCCATGACCACCGTCGCCACGCCGGCGGCGATTTTCAGCCCGGTCATCGCCCCGCTGGCGGCCGCTTCAATTACGCTTTTTGGCGGCGTTTCGGTAAAAGAGAGGTTATCAAACGATACCTGCGAGGCTTCCGTCGCCGGGCTCAGCAGGCGAGCAAAGAGAATACCGCCCGGGATCGCCATCAGCGAGGCGGCCAGCAGGTAACCAATGGGTACCCCTAAAGCGGCGTAGCCAATCATTGTCGAACCCGCGATCGACGCCATCCCGCTACAGATCGCGGTAAAAAGCTCATTGCGGTTAAGACGCTCCATAAAAGGCTTCACGATCGCCGGGATCTCATTCTGCCCGAGGAAAATGGTGGTGACCGCGACAAAGGATTCGATTTTGCTGATATTAAGCGCTTTCTGGAAAATCCCTCCAAGAAGACGAATCAGGAAGCCCATCACGCCAATGTAATAGAGCAGGCTGACCAGCGCGGTGATAAAAATAATGGCGGGCAGCACGCGAAAGGCAAACACAAAGCCGGCGCCATCAAAGACTTTGTCCATCTTGGGTCCGACCAGCGAGCCAAAGATAAAGGCGCTACCGGCATCGCTATAGGTCATCACTTTGTGGATGCCGTAGGCAGCCTTTTCTGCCAGCCACTTCCCGGGTGGAAAATAGAGCATGATGCCGCCGATGGCGATTTGCAGCAGCAACGCCGCCCCTACCGTGCGCAGACTAATACGCTTTTTATTCACTGACAGCAGAAACGCGATTGCCAGTAATACCACCATACCCAGAACACTTCTCATGACGTCCATAATGATTTTCTCTTACGGCCAGGTCTGATTTTGTTGCGGGCTACCGCTTGCTGCCCGTTGGGTGTGACAGCGATGGCGCTTTGCGCTATGGCTGTCACACCGCACGCCCAGAGGATTAGTGGTACTTACGTACACACTCTTCCACTAAGTCCCAGAACCAGTGGGTGTCGATGGTGATGCCCACTTTGGTGTTCGCCGGTTTGCCGAGAACGCCCAGCTCATCGCACACTGTACGTCCATAGCAAGGGCCACTGTTGACGTCGATTTCGACGTACATCTCCTGGGTTTTAATGCCGGCAGGGTTGATGAGGTAGGCAATACAGGTGGCGTCGTGTACCGGGCCGCCCGCTAAGCCATAGTTTTCATACTGGGTTTTGAGGGTAAAGTTCATGATGTCGCTGAAGAGCTTGCCGGCCGGTCCCCCTGCTTTTTCCATTCTGGCGATCACGTCGGCAGTGCAGACCGTCTGGTTAGTCAGATCCAGCCCCATCATCACCAGCGGCACGCCGGAGGTGAAGACAACGCGGGCCGCTTCCGGATCGGCAAAGATATTAAACTCAGCGGATGGGGTGAAATTACCGGTGCCGTAGGCCCCACCCATCAGCACAATCTCACGGATTTTGGGCACAATGGCGGGCTGCATACGCATCGCCACCGCAATATTGCTCAGCGGACCGACGGGCACCAGGGTGATATCCCCTTCGCTTGCCATCAGCGTATCGATAATGAATTTTACGGCATGCGTATTTTCCGCTTTGCGGGTCAACGGAGCAAATACCGGGCCATCCAGACCCGTTTCGCCATGGATATTATCGGCAACGATTTGCTGGCGCATTATCGGCTGCGGCATACCCGCATAGACCGGAACATGAATATCTAATGTCTGACAGACATTTAATCCATTGACTAATGTTTTATCAAGCGTCTGATTACCGGCAACGATCGTTATCCCTAATAAATCGATAGCCGGATGCCTTGCTGCCAGCATTATCGCAATAGCATCGTCATGGCCTGGATCGCAATCAAGAATAATCTTTCTCTTTTCCATTTTTATTTCCTCGGTTCGCTGTTGCGTTAATTTCATTTCAGTCATTAAGGGGGTAGTGTCGACGATTGAATGTTAACAACGGAGAACGTATGCTAAATATGAGAAATCTCACATCAGGAATGGGCCGTGAAAGAGATCCACAATGAGGTTGTTAAACAGGAATTGATTCTGCAGTCAGGATATAAGGAACGGTTTTCCGTGGATATTTTGCGGGATACCCGCTTGTTTGAGGTCGCAGCAGGTGAGGAGATCGTGAGAGTAGGCCAACAACCTGCCTGGCTCTTCTATCTCGTGCGCGGACGCGCCAGACTGTACGCCACCTCAGCCAATGGGCGGGTGTCGCTGATCGACTTCTTTACTGCACCCTGTTTTATTGGCGAAATTGAATTAGTTGACGCGGATCACGAACCCCGGGCCGTTCAGGCCATTGAAGCGTGCTGGTGTCTGGCGTTGCCGATGAAGCAGTACCGCCCCTTATTGTTGAATGATGCAACATTTTTACGGCATTTGTGCATTGCGCTAAGCCGCAAAAATTATCGAAATATTGTTTCGCTTACCCAAAATCAGTCTTTCCCGCTGATTAATCGACTGGCGGCCTTTATTTTATTAACGCAGAATTGTGATATCTATCGCGAAAAACATACGCAGGCGGCCGAATATATGGGGGTCTCCTACCGTCATCTTCTTTATGTTATTGCGCAGTTCACTCAGGAAGGTGTACTGATAAAGCAAAAAGCGGGCTATATCATCAAAAATAAATCCCGACTGCTTAATCTGGCGCGGGAGATGGATCCCGAAAATAATTTCTCTGAATTATTACGTTAACCGCTTCACGCCTTTCTCGTTATATTACGTCTATCGACTCTGCCACCCGTACGCCAGACGGGATGAGTGCGGAAAAGCGATATGTCCGGAGGGAAAATGGCCGTTTGTCAGGCCATAAAAAAACGCGGCCGACGCCGCGTTTTTGAGATGAAAAAAAGGCAGAGTCACCTCTGCCTTTATACGTGAGCGGGTTTAAGCCGCTTTGGCAACTGCTTCCGCTTCCGGGCGCTTCAGCACCGCGTAAGAGAGGCCCGCCACCAGGGTACCGGCGATAATCGCCAGCAGGTAACCCAGTACCGGCGTGATTGCCCCAGGGATCAGCAGGACAAACAGACCGCCGTGCGGTGCCATCAGCTTCGCACCAATGGCCATAGAGATAGCACCGGTCACTGCACCACCCGCGATACAGCAAGGCAGAACGCGCATTGGGTCACGCGCAGCGAACGGAATGGCACCTTCGGTGATGAAGCACAGACCGAGAACCAGCGCTGCTTTGCCGCCTTCCTGTTGTGCCTTATCGAATTTACGGCGGGCAATAATAGTCGCCAGGCCCAGCGCCAGCGGTGGCACCATACCGGCAGCCATAATGGCAGCCATCGGCGCGTAAGTCTGGGTACTCAGCAGGCCAACACCAAACGCATATGCCGCTTTGTTCACCGGGCCGCCCATATCGGTACACATCATGCCACCGAGGATTGCGCCCAGCAGTACCGCGTTGGCAGTGCCCATGGTTTGCAGCCAGTGGGTCAGGCCTTCGAGGATACCCGCGACCGGCTTACCGATCAGGTAGATCATTCCCAGACCCACCACCAGGCTTGAAAGCAGCGGAATGATCAGGATCGGCTTCAGCGCTTCCATACTCTGCGGCAATTTCAACTTCGAACTAATCAGCTTCGCGACATAACCGGCCAGGAAGCCCGCGATGATCCCGCCGATGAAACCTGAACCGGTGCTTACAGCTAACATACCGCCGATAAGGCCTGGAGTCAGACCCGGGCGATCCGCGATAGAGAAGGCAATATAACCTGCCAGGACAGGTACCATCAGCGCGAAGGCAGAACCCCCACCAATTTGCATCAGCGCCGCAGCCAGCGTGTTCGGCTCTTTAAAGGCTTCGATACCGAAAGCGAAGGAGAGTGCGATACACAGACCACCAGCCACCACCATCGGCAGCATATAGGAAACCCCGGTCAGCAGGTGACGATAAGCGCCAGCAGACTCTTTTTTGGTTTCCGTCGCGCCCTGGGCACCGCCCGCCGCCTGATACGGCTTCGCTTCTGCTACGGCCTTATCGAACTCCTGCGCGGTCTTCTTCAACGCCAGACCAGTAGAGGTACGGTACATCGGTTTTCCGGCGAATTTCGCCAGATCCACTTCGATGTCTGCCGCCACGATCACCAGATCTGCTTCAGCCACCTCTTCGGGGGTGATGGCATTGCCTGCACCCACGGAGCCGCGGGTTTCAACTTTTACCCACCAGCCGCGTTTTTTGGCTTCGGTTTCAATGGCTTCAGCCGCCATGAAAGTGTGTGCCACGCCCGTTGGACAGGCTGTCACCGCCACCACGCGTTTCGGACCGCCGCTCAGGGCCGGTGCCGTTGCCGCTGGCAGGGTATAGACCGAGGCGTGATCCTTCGCTTCGCTCAGGAACAGCTCCGGGTGGGCAACCGCGCGATTGATATCGCCCAGCCACACCTTTTTGCCGTTCAGCGCGCTGTCAGCAGGAATGGTGTCGCCCAGAACGATCACCAGTTCGGCATCGTTCGGGTTGTCCAGGATATCCAGATGTGCTTTGTGTGCCGCCGCGCCCAGCAGGGTCTTTGCCATATAGGCGCGGGCCTGTCCGAGAGCAGAGTCGATAATCAGCAGCGTTTTCATTATGCCTCTCCTGCTGTTAGTTAAAGGGTTTTAAGTCAACGCGCGCCATCATCGCGGCTAACTGGGTACGATCGGTAATACCGACATTGCTCTGGCTCACGGCCAGGGCAGCAACAGCGGTAGCAAGACGTAACGTGTGTTCACTGGATTCACGCATCAGCAGGCCGTAAATCAGCCCACCTACCATGGAATCCCCTGCGCCAACGGTGCTTACCACTTCCATCGACGGCGGTTTGGCAATCCATTCGCCAGACGCGTTAACCCACAGCGCGCCTTCTGCACCCAATGAAATCACCACATGAGCGATACCCTGTTCACGCAGCGCATGGGCAGCATCAATCACATCTTTCAATTCTGGCAGCTTACGGCCAGCCCAGATTTCCAGTTCGCGACGATTTGGTTTGACTAGCCATGGTGCGGCTTTAAGGCCTGCAACCAGCGCATCACGGCTGCTGTCGAAAATAATGCACGGGCACTGGCTGCGCAGACGCGTCATCCAGTCGGTAAAGGCTTCCGGGCTGACGCCCGACGGCAGACTGCCGCTGACGCATACCATGTCGAACTGGCCCAGCCAGGAGAGCGAGTCGTTAACAAAACGTTCCCAGTCTGACTGCGTCACTTCGAAGCCGGAGAAGTTCAGGTCGGTCACTTCACCGTCTTTCTCGGTCAGCTTCACGTTGATGCGGGTACGGCCCTGCACAATCTGGAAACGGTTAGCAATGCCCAGTTCGCTGAACAGCTGCTGAAAGCCGTCCTGGTTATCTTTGCCCAGGAAGCCGCCTACGGTGACATCGATGCCCAGATCTTTCAGCACCTTCGCCACATTGATCCCTTTACCTGCCGCATGCAGTCCAGTGGTGCGCACCAGGTTGACTTCGCCGCGCTCAATCTCCGGGCAGAATCCTACCAGGTCGTAAGCCGGGTTCAGCGTAATCGTTGCAACACGTCTGCTCATTATGCGCCCTCCCCCAGACCTGCCGCGATGGCATCGCCAATGGCTTTCAGCGCCTGTTCAGCATCGGCACCCTGGGCGGTGAAGCGCAGGCGATGGCCTTTTTTCACGCCCAGTGCGACCACTTTCATCAGGCTACGGCCATTAGCGGGCTTACCGCTGCCGTCGAGGTTAGTGACGGTGATGTCGCTTTCAAACTGCTTGATGGTGTTAACCAGCATGGTGCCGGGGCGGGCATGCAGACCGTGTTCGTTACGCACCACGTACTCTGCACTAAGCAGGTCGTCGGTCAGCGCGTCATCGCTGGTCAGCAGCGCCAGCAGGGTCGCGGCATCTGCGTTCAGCAATTTGTCAGCTTTGTTGATCAGCAGCAGATCGCTCAGGCGTTTGAGCACGGCAACCGGCTGGTCATCGGCCATAGCCACGGTCACCAGCAGGGCTGCTTTCTCACCTTCAACATCAAATGCGGAGGCCGCACGGCTGACGGCAACAGCGCTGCGCAGATTGCCTTCAGCACTGTCGTTCAGCCAGACGCCCTGGCCCAGGTTCAGCGGCTTGTCCGTTATGGTATGGGTGACAAATGCCGTGTCGACCGCACCCGCCTCTTTCAGACGTGCGGCGTTCATCGCCTGAAGCGTCACCAGATCGGAGGCGACCACATCCAGCGACAGCGTCGCGTTATCCAGCTTCAGCGCTTCGCTCTGCTTTTCACCCATCAGCAGTGCTCGCAGCTCTTCAGCGGTGGTGGCAGATTTCAGTTGTTCCGCCACTGCGTCATCGCTCAGCACGTGCGTCAGTTGACGCAGCAGGCCCAGATGTTCGTCACTGCTGGCGGCGATACCGATGGCGACATACGCCACCTGCCCTTCGCCCCAGAGCACGCCCTGCGGGAATTGATATACCTGCACACCGGTCTTCAGAACCTGATCGCGGGTATCAGTGGTGCCATGGGGAATGGCGATGCCATTGCCGAGGAAGGTTGAGGTCTGCTGCTCACGCGCCAGCATGCCATCAACATAGCCAGCGGCAACATTGCCAGACTGCACCAGCGCGGCAGCGATCTGCCGGATGGCCTCTTCTTTATTACCGGCCTGTTCGCCCGGATGAATGTCCTGTACGGATAACTGGAACATAGCTCTCCACTCCTGCTGAAATTGAATCGTTTCAGCTTAAATGTGAAAATAGGCGCCAATCCGTTTGTGTTAGATCAACCAATTAGCGCTGAAACGTTTCAAGAAGTCTTGCTTTTTATCGCCATCCTTGCAAGTAAAGTTACGTTTCAGCTTTCGGAATTTAGAGTTGCAGCACATTTTTGCAACATTACGTCCTCTTTCGCGGGCAATAAAAGAGACCAGCGCGCTTTACTTCAGCAGCTTCAGCAAGCGCAGCGGTAATATGAAATGCCATTTTGATTTTTTGTGGGTAATAAGAGTGCGCATCTGTTCATTTTCTGACAAGCGGCGTAAACTCCGCCTCTCTCCATATTACTGATACAGAAACATGCATACGACTCCCGCTGCCGCCAGGCAAAAATCGTTTGATTTGACGTCATCGGCGTTTTTGATTGTGGCCTTCCTCACCGGTATTGCCGGTGCACTGCAAACCCCTACGCTGAGCCTGTTCCTGACTACGGAAGTGCATGCTCGTCCGGCGATGGTTGGCTTCTTTTTTACCGGCAGCGCCATCATCGGCATTTTTGTTAGCCAGTTTCTGGCGGGCCGCTCAGACAAAAAGGGCGATCGCAAAAGCTTGATCGTCTTCTGTTGTCTGCTGGGCGTGTTCGCCTGCCTGCTATTTGCCTGGAACCGTAACTACTTCATTTTGTTGTTCGTTGGCGTCTTTTTGGGGAGTTTTGGTTCTACGGCTAACCCGCAGATGTTTGCCCTCGCCCGCGAACATGCGGATCGCACCGGGCGTGAAGCGGTGATGTTCAGTTCAATATTGCGTGCCCAGGTTTCGCTGGCCTGGGTGATAGGTCCGCCGCTGGCTTACGCCCTGGCAATGGGTTTTGGCTTTACGGTGATGTATCTCAGCGCCGCAGCGGCGTACATCATTTGCGGCCTGATGGTATGGTTCTTTTTACCCTATATGCGTAAAGAGCCGAAGCTGGCGACCGGTACGCTGGAAGCCCCGCGTCGTAACCGCCGCGACGCCCTGCTGCTGTTTATTATCTGCACATTGATGTGGGGTACCAACAGTCTGTACATCATCAATATGCCGCTGTTTATTATTAATGAACTGCATCTGTCGGAAAAACTGGCGGGCATCATGATGGGCGCGGCGGCGGGGCTGGAAATCCCGACCATGCTGATTGCCGGCTATTACGCCAGGCGCTTCGGCAAGCGCTTTCTGATGCGCATTGCCGCCGTCGCAGGGCTGCTGTTCTATGTCGGGATGCTGACCGCCAGCTCACCGGCGTTGTTGCTGGGGTTACAGCTGCTCAATGCGATTTACATCGGCATTCTGGCGGGGATCGGCATGCTCTATTTTCAGGATTTAATGCCCGGCCAGGCGGGGGCAGCCACTACGCTTTATACCAATACGACGCGCGTAGGCTGGATTATCGCGGGCTCGATGGCCGGTGTGGTGGCCGAGATCTGGAGCTATCACGCGGTCTTCTGGATAGCGCTGGCGATGTGCATGATCACCTGCGTTTGCCTGACGCGCATAAAAGACATTTAAGGCGCGGTCAGCGCCTCCAGCTCCAGCAGCCAGGTCATCGCCTGCTGGCGCGAACTGCCGCACATATCGGCGGCGGGCTGCAGGCCGGCGCAGACTTTTGGGCGTAGCGGTGAGCCAAAAATCTTACAGCGCTGCTGCGCATCCAGCTGTACGCACGGTGTATTCGCCGGCTTGCCGTTGGGCATGCCGGGAATCGGGCTGGTAATGGAGGGTGCAGTGCAGCACGCTCCACAGTCTGGACGGCATTCCATAAAGGCTCTCTTACCCTGACGAGAACCCGCAGAGCGGGCGTGGCGCGCACAGTAACACCTTTTATGTATTGATAGCAAAACCCACGAATTCCTCTTGCCTGAAAGCCCGCGCGCGAGTACTTTGACGCGATATTTTTGACCTCCCCGTTAACAGGATTACTGCAATGCCAAGAGCGAACGAAATTAAAAAAGGTATGGTGCTGAACTACAACAGCAAACTGCTGATTGTGAAGGATATTGATATCCAGGCACCGAGCGCCCGTGGCGCAGCGACGCTGTATAAAATGCGTTTCTCCGATGTCCGCACCGGTCTTAAAGTGGAAGAGCGCTTTAAAGGCGACGATATCGTCGATACCGTAACCCTGACCCGCCGCTTCGTTGACTTCTCTTATATTGATGGCAACGAATACGTGTTTATGGATAAAGAAGATTACACCCCGTATATCTTCACCAAAGATCAGATCGCAGACGAACTGCAGTTTATGCCTGAAGGCGGCATGCCGGATATGCAGGTACTGACCTGGGACGGCCAGCTGCTGGCGCTTGAGCTGCCGCAGACCGTTGATCTGGAAATCGTTGAGACCGCACCGGGCATCAAAGGGGCTTCAGCCAGCGCCCGTAACAAACCGGCGACGCTGACCACCGGCCTGGTAGTGCAGGTTCCGGAGTACCTCTCCGCCGGCGAGAAGATCCGTATCCATATCGAAGAAAAACGCTATATGGGTCGTGCAGACTAAGACAAAAAACCCGGCTTTCGCCGGGTTTCTTTTTTACAGCAGTTCGGGATATTTGGTCATTTTTAGCGCCAGTTCCACACCACGTACTTCCGCCATCCCCTTCAGTCGCCCTATCGCCGAATAGCCAGGATTGGTTTTCTTACGCAGGTCATCCAGCATTTGATGGCCGTGATCGGGACGGAATGGAATCGGTCGCACATCGCCCGCTTTCTTGCGGCGTTGCTCTTCGCTGAGGATAGCGTCCACCACCGCCACCATATTCACGTCACCGCCCAGATGCGCGGCTTCGTGGAAGGTTTTTGGATTCTCTTCCCGGCAGGTAGCGCGCAGGTGAGTAAAGTGAATACGGTCACCAAAGGTTTCGATCATCCGCACCAGATCGTTATCGGCACGCACGCCGTAGGAGCCGGTACACATGGTAAAGCCATTGTTGATGCTGTCGACGGTCTCTTTCAGCCACTGCATATCTTCAATGGTAGAGACAATACGCGGCAGACCGAGAATTGGACGCGGTGGATCGTCCGGATGCACTGCCAGACGCACGCCCGCTTCTTCTGCCACCGGGACGATAGCGCGCAGGAAGTGCGCCATGTTTTCCCGCAGCTGCGCTTTATCGATATTGCCATACTCCGCCAGACGCGCGCGGAACTGGTCGAGGGTATAGCCCTCTTCAGCGCCCGGCAGGCCGGCAATAATATTGCGGGTCAATTTTTCGATCTCTGCCGCGCTGGCCGCATTAAACCATGCCTGGGCTTGTTGCTGCTCTTCAGGGCTGTAATCGGCTGCGGCGCCTTCACGCTTCAGAATATGCAGCTCAAATGCGGCGAAGGCGATCTGATCAAAGCGCAGTGCTTTGGAGCCATCCGGCAATTCGTATTCCAGATCGGTGCGCGTCCAGTCGAGGATAGGCATAAAGTTGTAGCAGACCGTATCAATACCGCAGGCCGCCAGGTTACGAATGCTCTGCTGGTAGTTGGCAATCCAGGTCGCGCACTGCCCGGAATGAGTTTTGATCTCTTCGTGCACCGGAATGCTTTCCACGACCGACCAGGTGAGCCCTTTTTCGGCCAGCAGCTTCTGGCGCTGTTTAATCTCTTCTACCGGCCATACCTCACCGTTAGGAATATGATGCAGCGCGGTCACCACGCCGGTCGCGCCTGCCTGGCGCACGTCATCAAGAGAAACCGGATCGTTCGGGCCATACCAACGCCAGGTTTGTTCCATCGCTTCATCCTCGCAAAGTTGTTATACCAATATAATGTGACGCAATGACGACTACCATACATGTCTAACGCGCCGGGTCAACGCGCCTCGCCTCATTGATTGATCAAACTCACAGTTCCCGCATATTTACGGCTCACCAATTTAAATTGCTGTCATATAACTTTAGACTGACATTGTTAATTAACGGTTAATCAGGTGTGTATTTCATGAAGACAATTGCCTCTATTACGCTGCCCGCTAACGTTAAGCAGCCCCAGTACGATCGTCAGCAACTGCGCTCCCGCATCGTCCATTTTGGATTTGGTGCTTTTCATCGCGCGCATCAGGCGCTGTTAACCGATCGCGTGCTGAATTCCGAGGGCGGCGACTGGGGTATCTGTGAGATTAGCCTGTTTAGCGGCGATAAGCTGATGAGCCAGCTGCGCGCGCAGGATCACCTGTTTACCGTGCTGGAAAAAGGGGCGGACGGGAATCAACCCATCATCGTCGGCGCGGTGCATGAGTGCCTGAACGCGAAGCTTGATTCGCTGGCCGCCATTATTGAGAAGTTCTGCGAACCGCAGGTGGCGATAGTCTCTCTGACCATTACGGAAAAGGGTTACTGCATTGATCCTGCCACCGGCAAACTGGATGTGCAGAACGAACGTATTCTTCACGATCTGGAAAATCCCACTGAGCCACACTCGGCGCCGGGTATTCTGGTCGAAGCGTTACACCGTCGTCGCGAACGCGGCCTGACGCCCTTCAGCGTACTCTCCTGCGATAACATCCCCGATAACGGTCATGTAGTGAAAAACGCGGTGCTGGGCATGGCGCAGAAACGCTCGCCGGAACTGGCTGAATGGATTGCGGAACATGTTAGCTTCCCGGGGACGATGGTGGATCGCATTGTTCCTGCAGCGACCGACGCTTCCCTTGCGGAAATTGCTGACGTGCTGGGTGTGGATGATCCCTGCGCCATCAGCTGTGAGCCCTTTATCCAGTGGGTGGTTGAAGATAATTTTGTGGCCGGTCGCCCGGCGTGGGAAGCCGCGGGCGTTCAGCTTGTGCAGGATGTGTTGCCCTGGGAACAGATGAAGCTGCGAATGCTTAATGGCAGCCACTCTTTCCTCGCCTGGCTGGGTTATCTCAGCGGGTTTGCCCATATCAGCGACTGCATGCAGGACGAGGCTTTGCGCAAGGCTGCCCGTCAGCTGATGCTGACCGAACAAGCCCCTACCCTGCGCATTACCGGTGTGGATCTGGATGCGTATGCCGACAGTCTGATCGACCGTTTTACCAACCCGGCCCTGCAGCACCGTACATGGCAGATTGCGATGGATGGCAGCCAGAAGCTGCCTCAGCGCATGCTGGAAGGGATCCGCGTGCACCTGCAGCGCGGCACCCCGTGGCCACTGCTGGCGCTTGGCGTAGCGGGCTGGATGCGTTACGTCAGCGGCGTGGATGATGCGGGTCAGGCCATCGACGTACGCGATCCCCTGAGCGACAAAATCCGCGCTATCGTCGACAGCAGTACCGAGCAGACGCGCGTGCAGGCGCTGCTTGGCCTGAGCGAAATTTTTGGCGAGGATCTGCCGCAGGATGCCGGGTTTGTTGACGCCGTCAGCAACGCTTACCAGCGTATTCAGCACACCGGCGCCCGCCAGGCGATCATTGATACGCTAAACCTTTCCCAATAATGGCGGTTTACGCGGACGGAATAGGGTTCCGTTCGCGTGACCTCTTCTCATGACTGTTCTTTTCAGCCAGGATTATTGATAATTGTTATAAGATTACAGTTATCACTCCTGGAGCACATGTGACCAAGACTAACCTGATCACCGGTTTTCTCGGCAGCGGCAAAACCACCTCAATTTTGCATCTGCTGGCCAATAAAGATCCTGCCGAAAAATGGGCCGTACTGGTCAATGAATTTGGCGAAGTGGGTATCGATGGCGCGCTGCTGGCCGACAGCGGCGCGATGATCAAAGAGATACCCGGAGGCTGCATGTGTTGTGTTAATGGTCTGCCGATGCAGGTTGGCCTGAACACGCTTCTGCGACAGGGTAAACCCGACCGCCTGCTCATCGAGCCCACTGGCCTTGGCCATCCTAAGCAGATCCTCGACCTGCTCACCTCGCCGGTTTATGAACCCTGGATCGATCTGCGTGCGACGTTGTGCGTACTCGACCCGCGTCAGCTGCTGGACGAAAAAGCGGTACAAAATGACAACTTCCGCGATCAGCTGGCTTCTGCCGATATTATCATTGCCAACAAAGAAGACCGGGCGACGCAAGAAAGCCGTGAAGCGCTTCAGATTTGGTGGCAACACGTCGGCGGGGAGCGTCAGTTGCAGTACGCAACGCAGGGCAATATCGATATCGCCTTGTTAGATCTGCCGCGCCTGAATACGGTGGAACTGCCTGCCAGCGCGGAACACAACCATTCCCATCGCGATCAGAAAGGGCTTGCCGCCCTGAGCCTGCCCGCCCACCAGCGCTGGCGGCGTAACCTCAATAGCGGCCAGGGCCATCAGGCGTGCGGATGGATTTTTGACGCTGATACCTGTTTCGACACTATCGGTCTGCTGGAATGGGCGCGACTGGCGCCGGTTGATCGCGTTAAAGGGGTGATGCGCACGCCAGATGGCCTGGTGCGGATTAATCGCCAGGGGGAAGATTACTTCATCGAAACCCAGGGAGTGGCTCCGCCGGACAGTCGTATAGAGCTAATTAGTGCGGTAAATACCGACTGGAACGCACTTCAGGCTAGTCTGTTGAAGCTTCGTTTAACTTCCGACAACTAACGTTGCCCGGACTTCTTAGCTTAGTAAACGATGATGAAAACACGATTCCCCCAGATAATACTGCTTAATGTCGCTGGCCTGGCGCTCTTCTTCTCATGGTACCTGCCGGTTAACCACGGCTTCTGGTTCCCGCTGGACAGTGGCATCTTCCACTTCTTTAACCATAAGCTGGTGGAGAGTCGTGCCTTCCTGTGGCTGGTCGCCATCACCAATAACCGTGCTTTTGACGGATGTTCGTTACTGGCGATGGGCTGTCTGCTTCTCTGGTTCTGGCGCCAGTCATCGGCAGAAGGCCGTCGGCGCATTATTATTATCGGGCTGGTAATGTTATTGATCGCCGTGGTGCTGAATCAACTGGCATCAGCCCTTATTCCGGTGAAGCGTTCGAGCCCTACGCTCTGGTTTTCTGATATTTATCGCGTTAGCGAATTGCTGCATATTTCAACGAAAGACGCCTCGAAAGACAGTTTCCCTGGCGATCACGGGATGATGCTGCTTATTTTTGCGGCAGTAGTATGGCGCTATTTCGGTCGTAAAGCCTTTATGGTTGCCCTGATTATCTTTATGGTCTTTGCTTTCCCGCGGGTCATGATTGGCGCCCACTGGTTCACCGATATTGCTGTCGGGTCGCTCTCTGTAGCGCTGATTGGTCTTCCCTGGTGTCTGATGACTCCATTAAGTGATAAATTAATCGCCGTATTCGATCGTTATTTACCTCATAAATTCAACAAAAATAAAACAAATAACTAACCGAAATTATTAAGCGCCGTCAGGGATCGTTATCGATCCCTGACGATTTAACGGCTGCTTAATTAACATTATGTCATCATGCTGTAACATTAATCGGCTTACAAATGAATCAGTTGTGTGATTTTTAGTCTGATTTCTCCCCTCATTTCCCTTTCCCATCAGCCTGATTTGGCTATCACAAATACTTATAAAAAATTGGCTTTTTTTACTCGCATTGGGTTCGGCAATCGGTTACTCTCAGACTCGTTTTACCCAGCACCGTAATTATTTCTAATGCAGAAAAATTTGTGCGATTCGCCACAGATTTGACCATAAAGAATTGTCTCAAAGTGCGCAGGTAATTAGTCTCGTCACGTTTGGCATTTTTATAACGATATTGATCGTTAAGGACTTCAAGGGAAAATAAACAAAATGGTCAAATCTCAACCGATTTTGAGATATATCTTGCGGGGGATCCCGGCGATTGCAGTTGCGGTTCTGCTTTCTGCTTGTAGCACAACGAATACCGCGAAGAATATGCATCCTGAGACGCGTGTTGTGGGGTCAGAAGACGCCTCTTCACTGCAAGCCTCTCAGGATGAATTTGAAACAATGGTACGTAATCTGGATGTGAAATCCCGACTTATGGACCAGTATGCCAGCTGGAAAGGCGTTCGTTACCGCCTGGGTGGCAGCACTAAAAAAGGTATTGATTGTTCCGGTTTCGTACAGCGTACTTTCCGTGAGCAGTTTGGTTTAGAACTTCCGCGTTCAACCTATGAACAGCAGGAGATGGGCAAGTCGATTTCGCGTACCAGCTTACGCACCGGCGATTTAGTCCTGTTCCGCGCAGGTTCGACCGGCCGACACGTCGGCATCTATATCGGTAATGATCAGTTCGTCCACGCATCCACCAGCAACGGTGTGATGATCTCCAGTATGAACGAGCCTTACTGGAAGAAGCGCTACAATGAAGCGCGCCGTGTACTGACGCGGAGTTAATCGATGCGTGTTGTCCGTTACCCTTGGCTGACAACACGTTGAATAAAGCACTGCTACGGCGGTGCTTTTTTTTGTTTCATCGCCAGGCAAGAGAGCGTAACCTTTCTCTGGTAAAGCCAATCCAGGCTATAGTCGTGTAACTGCATGAATTTAGCCGTCATGAAGACGGGGGCGGCAAATCAGGATCTGATAACATCAATGTTCACCCGCTACTTTTCATCCCGCCGTAAGGTGCTGATCATTAGCCTTCTTACCGGCCTGTTTATCGCCCTGCTCTGCGGCGGTTTGCAATTTTTTTCCAGTTATCATAAACGCGCGGTAAGGTTCGATAACCTGATTGTCGATCTTCGACTGTATATGGAGAGCTATTTCACCGAGCTGCGTACCTCTGTCGACCAGCTGCAACCCATGACTTTGAATAGATGTGAGGATGTGGGTTCAGAGCTGACCTCGCGCGCGGCCTTTAGCCTGAACGTTCGCGCATTTCTGCTGGTGAAAGACAAAATCGCTTTTTGCTCTTCGGCCACCGGGCCGATGAACACCCCCCTTGCGGATCTGGTTCCCGAAATTGATCTGAAAAAGCCAATCGATATGGCGCTGGTCTCAGGCACGCCAATGATGCCGAATAAATCCGCCATTGTGCTGTGGTACCGTAACCCGCTGGTAAACGATGGCGGCATTTTTACCTCAATTAACCTCAACCTGACCCCTTACCTTTTATATACCGCCCGTCAGGATGAGTTTGCGGCCATTGCGCTGGTTGTAGGAAACACCGCCTTTTCAACCTATGCCGATCACCTGCTGCATACCAACGAATTAACTACGCCACCCATACGGTCCACCCGCATTGAAGAGTTGCCGCTGCAAATAAATCTCTACGCCGAAGCCTGGACACGAGAAGACTTGCTGTTTGCATTACTGTTTGGCGTGATTTGCGGCATCAGCAGTGCGGTTGTCTGCTACTACCTGTCGATGGCGCGGGCTAACCCAAGAAAAGAGATCCTGACGGCCATTAAGCAGGATCAGTTTTATCTGGTCTATCAGCCGGTTGTAGATGTCAACGATCTAAAAATGACTGGCGTAGAGGTACTCATGCGCTGGCGTCATCCGGGTGCCGGAGAGATCTCGCCTGATGCGTTTATCAACTTTGCTGAAGCACAAAAGTTGATCGTCCCGCTGACGCTGCACCTCTTTGACCTGATACTGCGCGATGCGCCAATGTTGAAAAAACGGCTACCGCCGGGTGCAAAACTGGGGATCAATATTGCTCCAGGCCACCTGCATGCCGAAAGTTTTAAAGAAGACATGCGCAAATTTGCCGCCTCGCTACCGCCGAATCACTTCCAGGTCGTGCTTGAAATTACCGAGCGCAATATGCTGCAACACAGCGAAGCGGCCCGGCTGTTCGACTGGCTTCATCATGAAGGCTTTGAAGTGGCGATTGATGACTTTGGTACCGGGCATAGCGCGCTCATCTATCTTGAGCGCTTCTCGATGGACTATCTCAAAATCGATCGTGGGTTCGTCAACACCATCGGTATGGAAACGGTTACCTCCCCCGTCCTCGACGCGGTCATTACCCTGGCGCGCCGGCTAAATATGGTCACCGTGGCGGAAGGGGTAGAAACAGTCGAGCAGGCAAAGTGGCTGCGGGAACATGGCGTCAATTTCTTACAAGGATACTGGATTAGTCGCCCTATGCCGCTGGACGCGCTGCTGACGTGGCAAGAAGATCCCGGGCTTAGTCGTGAATAATTGCACAACGGTCGCCTCGTCACTTATTATTCAATGATCATCGGGTGGCCAGCTAATAATAAGGAATGCGTAGCGGAATGATAGTGCGCGTAATGATGCTACTGCTTGTAGCGCTGAGTGGATTCTGTCAGGCGCAGACCATCAAAGAGAGCTACGCGTTCGCCGTCATCGGCGAGCCGAAATACGCCATCAATTTCGATCACTACGATTACGTCAACCCGGCGGCGCCAAAAGGGGGAAAGGCTACCCTTTCCGTTATCGGTACCTTTGATAACTTCAACCGCTATGCTCTGCGCGGCGTGGCCGCCGAACGCACTGAATCACTTTACGATCCCCTCTTCACCACCTCGGACGATGAACCCGGCAGCTACTATCCTCTGGTCGCTGAGTTTGCACGCTACGCTGATGATTATTCCTGGGTGGAGCTTACGATCAATCCGAAAGCGCGCTTTCATGATGGGACACCGGTCAGCGCCCGTGACGTCGAGTTTACCTTTCATAAATTTATGACTGAAGGGGTCCCCCAGTTCCGACTGGTCTATAAAGGCACCACCGTTAAAGCCATCGCGCCGCTTACGGTGCGTATTGAGCTGGCGAAGCCCAATAAAGAGGATATGCTGAGCCTCTTCTCCCTGCCGGTAATGCCAGAGAAATTCTGGAAAAATCATAAACTCAGCGATCCTATCTCCACGCCGCCGCTGGCCAGCGGCCCGTATCGCATTACCAGCTGGCGTATGGGGCAGTATGTCATCTGGTCACGGGTAAAAGATTACTGGGCCGCCGACCTGCCTGTTAACCGCGGCCGCTGGAACTTCGACACCCTGCGCTATGACTATTATCTGGACGATAATGTCGCCTTTGAGGCCTTCAAGGCCGGGGCATTTGATATGCGCCTTGAGAGCAGCGCCAAAAACTGGGCCACCCGCTACACCGGCAGAAATTTCGAGCGCGGCTATATCGTTAAAGATGAGTTTAAGAGCGATTCGGCGCAGGACACCCGCTGGCTGGCGTTTAATATCCAGCGCCCCGTCTTTACCGACCGACGCGTGCGCGAAGCCATTACCCTCGCCTTCGACTTTGAATGGATGAACAAAGCGCTCTTCTACGGAGCCTACAGCCGGGTGAACAGCTATTTTCAAAATACGGAGTACGCCGCAACAGGGTATCCGGACGCCGCTGAGCTGACGCTGCTCGCTCCGCTCAAGGGTGAAATCCCGGCCGAGGTCTTTACCTCCGTCTATCAGCCGCCGGTGTCAAAGGGCGACGGCTACGATCGCAACAACCTGCTTAAAGCCAGTAAATTGCTGGATGAAGCAGGCTGGACGCTAAAAAATCAGAAACGCGTTAATATCCAGACCGGGAAACCGCTCACCTTTGAGCTGCTACTTCCCTCCGGCGGCAATAATCAGTGGGTGTTGCCGTTCCAGCACAATCTCGAACGCTTGGGCGTGACGATGACGATTCGCCAGGTCGATAATTCGCAAATCACCAATCGTATGCGTAGCCGCGATTACGATATGATGCCGCGCCTGTGGCGGGCGATGCCATGGCCAAGCTCCGATCTGCAGCTCTCCTGGGCTTCGGCATATATCGACTCCACCTATAACTCCCCGGGAGTAAAAAGCCCGGCCCTCGACGCGCTTATCGCCCGGATCATTGACGCCCAGGGCGATAAAGAGAAATTGCTGCCGCTCGGGCGGGCGCTCGACCGGGTTCTGACCTGGAACTATTACATGCTGCCCATGTGGTATATGGCACAGGATCGCGTCGCCAGCTGGGATAAATTTTCTCACCCGGCGGTACGTCCGGTTTACGCCCTCGGTTTTGAAAACTGGTGGTATGACGTGAACAAAGCGGCGAAATTACCCGCCGAGCGACGGTAAGGAATGTTATGGGCGCTTATCTGATTCGTCGCTTATTACTGGTGATCCCCACCCTGTGGGCCATCATCACCATCAACTTTTTTATCGTGCAGATTGCCCCCGGTGGTCCGGTGGATCAGGCCATAGCCGCTATCGAAATGGGTAGCAGCAACAGCCTGCCCGGTGGGGGTGGCGAAGGGATGCGCGCCAGCCATGCCCGCACCGGCGTGGGTAATATCAGTGAAAGCCACTATCGCGGCGGACGCGGCCTCGATCCGGAGGTGATCGCCGAGATCACTCAGCGCTACGGTTTCGATAAACCGCTGCATGAACGCTATTTCAAAATGCTATGGGATTACGCGCGCTTCGATTTTGGTAATAGCCTGTTCCGCAGCGCCTCGGTATTGCAACTGATTAAGGAGAGTCTGCCCGTCTCCATCACCCTGGGGCTATGGGGTACCTTGATTATCTACCTGGTCTCTATCCCGCTGGGTATTCGCAAGGCGGTCTATAACGGCAGCCGTTTCGATACCTGGAGCAGTACCTTTATCATTATCGGCTATGCTATTCCGGCCTTCCTTTTCGCCGTAGTGTTGATCGTCCTCTTTGCCGGAGGCAGCTATTACGACCTTTTCCCGCTGCGCGGGCTGGTCTCGGCGGATTTTGACTCTCTGCCCTGGTACCAGAAAGTGACGGATTACCTCTGGCATATCACCTTGCCGGTGCTGGCCACGGTCATTGGCGGCTTCGCGGCGCTCACCATGCTGACCAAAAATTCGTTTCTTGATGAGATCCGCAAACAGTATGTGGTCACCGCCCGGGCGAAAGGGGTGAGCGAGCGCAAAATTCTGTGGCGGCATATATTCCGCAACGCCATGTTGCTGGTCATCGCGGGCTTTCCGGCCACCTTTATCAGCATGTTCTTCACCGGCTCGCTGCTCATAGAGGTGATGTTCTCCCTGAACGGCCTCGGCCTGCTGGGCTACGAAGCGACGCTCTCCCGCGACTATCCGGTGATGTTCGGCACGCTCTATATCTTCACCCTGATTGGCCTGCTGCTGAATATCATCAGTGATATCAGCTATACGCTGGTCGACCCACGCATCGATTTTGAGGGCCGCTGATGCTACGCCTAAGCCCCATAAACCAGGCCCGCTGGGCCCGTTTTCGCCACAACCGCCGCGGCTACTGGTCGCTGTGGATCTTTGCGGTGATCTTTATTCTGAGCCTGTTCTCTGAACTGGTGGCTAACGACAAGCCACTACTGGTACATTTTAACGACCGCTGGTATCTGCCAGCGATAAATAACTACAGCGAGAGCGACTTTGGCGGCCCGTTCGCCACCCCGGCAGATTATCAGGATCCGTGGCTTCGCGCTCAGCTCGATAACCACGGCTGGGCGTTGTGGGCGCCGGTTCGTTTTGGCGCCACCAGCATTAACTTTGCCACTACCCGTCCCTTTCCTTCTCCCCCCTCCAGTCAGAACTGGTTAGGCACCGATGCCAACGGCGGCGACGTACTGGCTCGCATTCTCTATGGCACCCGCATCTCGATTCTGTTCGGCCTGTTATTGACCCTTTTCTCTAGCGTTCTGGGGATACTGGCGGGCGCCCTTCAGGGCTATTACGGCGGCAAAATGGACCTCTGGGGACAGCGTTTTATTGAGGTGTGGTCGGGCATGCCGACCCTGTTTCTGATCATTCTGCTCTCAAGCGTAGTGCAGCCGAATTTCTGGTGGTTACTCGCCATCACCGTGCTGTTCGGCTGGATGGCGCTGGTCGGCGTGGTACGGGCTGAGTTTTTGCGTACCCGTAATTTTGATTATATCCGTGCCGCGCAGGCGCTGGGCGTGGGCGATCGGGGAATTATTTTCCGCCACATTCTGCCCAATGCGATGGTGGCTACCCTCACCTTCCTGCCGTTTATTATGTGCAGCTCCATCACTACCCTGACCTCTCTCGATTTTCTCGGTTTCGGCCTGCCGCTGGGATCGCCATCGCTGGGGGAACTGTTATTGCAGGGCAAAAATAACCTACAGGCGCCATGGCTTGGGATCACCGCGTTTATCTCGGTGGCATTGCTGCTGTCGTTACTGATCTTTATTGGCGAAGCGGTACGCGATGCCTTCGACCCTAACAAGGCGGTGTAACATGACGCAGCCCCTTCTGCATATTGATAACCTCTCCATCGCTTTTCGTCAGCAGGGCGAAACGCGTCCGGTAGTGAGCGATCTCTCGCTGCATATCGATCCGGGAGAAACGCTGGCGCTGGTGGGTGAATCCGGCTCGGGGAAGAGCGTTACGGCCCTCTCAGTGCTGCGCCTGCTGCCTTCGCCACCGGCCATCTATCCGCAGGGGGATATTCTCTTTCAGGGGCAGTCACTGCTGCATGCCGATGAACGTACCCTGCGCGGCGTGCGAGGCAATAAAATCGCGATGATCTTCCAGGAGCCGATGGTCTCGCTCAACCCACTGCATACGCTTGAAAAACAGCTGTATGAAGTGCTCTCTCTGCATCGGGGGATGCGTAAAGAGGCCGCGCGCGGCGAGATGCTCGACTGTCTGGAGCGCACCGGCATTCGTCACGCGGCCAAACGGCTCTCTGACTTCCCGCATCAGCTCTCGGGAGGAGAGCGTCAGCGCGTCATGATTGCCATGGCCCTGCTCACCCGCCCTGAACTACTCATTGCCGATGAACCCACCACGGCGCTGGACGTCACGGTACAGGCGCAGATCCTGCAACTGCTGCGGGAACTGCGCGACGAGCTGAACATGAGCTTGCTGTTTATCACCCACAATCTCAGCATCGTTAAAAAGCTTGCCGATAGGGTCGCGGTGATGCAAAGCGGGCGTTGCGTCGAGCAGAACAGCGCCCCTGCCCTGTTTAGTGCTCCGCAACATCCCTACACGCAGCGACTCCTTGATAGTGAACCCGCCGGCGGCCCTGTTCCACTGGCAGAGAGCGCCCCGACGCTACTCACCGTGAATAATTTGTCGGTGGCCTTCCCGATACGTAAGGGTCTTTTACGCCGGGAGGTGGATAGCAAACGGGTGCTGAACAAGGTCAGCTTTACCCTTCGTGCAGGTGAAACTCTGGGGCTGGTGGGGGAGTCAGGTTCCGGTAAAAGCACCACCGGGCTGGCACTACTGCGGCTGATTACGTCGCAAGGTGAGATGACTTTCGATGGTAAGACGCTGCATGACCGCAATCGCCGTCAGATGCTTCCGTTGCGCCATCGAATGCAGGTGGTTTTCCAGGATCCCAACTCCTCACTCAACCCGCGACTCAATGTCCTGCAGATTATTGAAGAGGGGTTACGCGTACACCAGCCTGCGCTCACCCCGGCGCAGCGAGAAGCCGAGGTGATTCGGGTAATGGGCGAGGTGGGGCTGGATCCCGAAACCCGGCAACGTTATCCGGGGGCCTTTTCCGGCGGTCAACGACAGCGTATCGCCATTGCCCGCGCCTTGATCCTGCGACCGGAGCTGATCATCCTTGATGAACCGACGTCATCGCTGGATCGCACCGTGCAGGCGCAGATTCTGGCGTTACTGAAAGATCTTCAGCAGCAGTATCGGCTGGCGTATATCTTCATTAGCCATGACCTGCAGGTCGTGCAGGCGCTTTGCCATCAGGTCATTGTTTTACGTCAGGGAGAGGTTGTCGAGCAGGGAGAGTGTCAGCGCGTGTTTGCCGCGCCGACGCAGGCATATACCCGCCAGCTGTTGGCGTTACGTTGACACTCAGAAAGGATTCTGGCCAGACACCGGCTCAGCAATGGCTACGCCGAAATTTTTCAGGCGGCAGGTGGCGGCAAATTCGTCCTGACTTTTCACGAACAGGCAGGGTTCGCCCTCGCACTCCAGCACGGAGCTGTCGAGTTCAATATCCGTCAGCGCCTGGCTGAGCTTTTCCATTACCGGCCACGCGTTTTCGTCTTGCGGACTGAGCAATTTAAGCGCCACCAGGCAGTTATCGCAGTTCGTCCCGCTTTGCGGAATCGGTTCAACTTTCGAACCTGCGAAACCCGCCGACCAGCGATAGCTCTGCGGCAAGCGATGGACGATGGAGAGCTGTAATGTATCCACGTTTGTTCCCCGGAAGCAAAATATACTTCACAATCTATTTACATTTATAGTAACACATCATTACTCACCTGCCCTGTTTTTAGTGAGAAAGCGGTTACAGCCAGATATCATCGGCGTTAGCGTCTTATTTCTCAGGGCTTTTTGTATGAGTTTCAGGTTCGCAACGGCGCTATATGTACCCGTTTCTGCGATCTAACTCAACCTTTTTAACTACAACGATGTGACTTTTTACATAAATAGATTTTACATAAAAGAAACAAACAAGGAGACCGGGATGAACGTTTTGGTTGATATGTGTCAAAAAAGGGTTCCTGTGGAACCCTTTTTTGTGCGTCATTTAACCGTTTTTTTGGGTCGGCTGGCATAGAGGTAGAAAAGAATGGAGCCCGTCGCACAGAAAGCGATGGACCAGAGCATCGGCCAGGCACTGTTGAAGGTGGCCATCGACAGTAACGCACCGATAATGGCGCCAATGCCAAAGCGGAAGGTCCCGGCGAGCGACGACGCCGTGCCCGCCATGTGCGGGAACTCATCCAGAATGACCGCCATCGCGTTCGACGAGACCATGGAGACGCAACCGACAAACGCCGCCACGCCCACCACCAGCGACCAGAAGCCCACATCGAAGAATGCCGTCACCACCATCCAGATTGCCATGGCGAACTGGATCCACAGCCCGGCACGGAACATATTCAGCGCTCCAACGCGGCGGACAAAGCGGCTGTTGATCAGCGTCATCACAATCAGGAAGACGATGTTCAGTGCAAAGTAGTAGCCGAAATGCTGCGGTGAGACGTGGTTCAGTTCAATGTAAACAAAGGGCCCGGCGCTCAGGAATGAGAACATCCCCGCGAAGCTGAATCCGCTGGCCAGCATATAGCTCAGCACCCGCTTATGACGAAACAGCGATGCGAAGTTGCCGAGCGTGGTGCGGATGTGGAACTTTTGTCGACGTTCAGGCGGCAAGGTTTCCTTGATAAAGAAGAAGATCATTGCCGACGCCAGCAGCGCCGCAAGCGCCAGGATCCAGAAGATAGCGTGCCAGCTAAACCAGACCAGCACAGCCCCACCCGCCATCGGCGCTATCAACGGCGCCACAGTGGTGACCAGCATGACGAAGGACATCATGCGCGAGAACTCTTCTTTCGGGTAGATATCGCGCATCAGGGCATTAATCACCACGCTGGCAGCGGCAGCGGCCAGGCCGTGGAAGAAACGCATGACAATCAGATGGTCAATGGTCTGCGCCAGCGCACAGGCAACGGCCGCACCGGCAAACACCAGGGTACCGCCGAGGATAACCGGTTTGCGCCCCAGGCTATCGGCCATCGGTCCGTATAGCAACTGCCCCACGGCAAAGCCGAGAATATAGGTGCTGAGGGTCATCTGCGCGCTGCCTGCCGGTACGCCGAACTGCTCGGAAATGACCGGCAGTGCGGGCAGGTACATATCGATAGAGAGCGGCATCAGCATGGCCAGCAGGCCAAGGATAAAGACAATGCTAAATGACGAGTGTGGCCTGTTGGTCACAATAAACTCCTGGATTAGCGTGGAGCCAGGCCAACGCTGGCAATTTCTTCATCCGTTAACGGGCGGTATTCACCGGGTTCCAGATCATCATCAAGCTCGATGGCGCCGATACGCTCCCGGTGTAAACCAATCACGTGGTTACCCACCGCGGCGAACATACGTTTTACCTGATGGTAACGCCCTTCGCTGATGGTCAGGCGCACCTCGGTCGGTGTGATCACCTCGAGCGTGGCCGGCCTGGTCAGATCTTTTTCATTATGCAGCTGTACACCCTGCGCGAACTGTTCCGCCGTATTATCGCTCACCGGTGATTCCAGCATCACCCGATATGTCTTTTCACAATGATGGCGTGGTGAGGTAATGCGGTGCGACCACTGACCGTCGTCGGTCATCAGCACCAGTCCGGTAGTGTCGATATCCAGACGCCCGGCGGCGTGTAGCTTGTGCGCCATCGGCTCATCAAGGAAATAGAGAATGGTCGGATGATCCGGATCGTCGGTGGAGCAGACATAACCTTCCGGTTTATTGAGCATGAAATAGCGCGGGCCATTCTGCTGAGTCAGCGAATTACCGTCGTACTCAACCTGATGGTCAGGCTGGAGTTTGAACGCACTATCTTTCACAATATCGCCATCCACGGTAACGCGGCTGGCGCGAATTTCACGCCCGGCAATAGCGCGGCTTACGCCGAGTTGCTGAGCGATAAACTTATCAAGTCGCATGAAGTATTTTTAGCCTTAATGGTGCCAGGAGCCGGACAACACATCCGGAAAAGAGGCAGTCTGAAGAAGCCAGTATAACGGGCTATCTGCGCCACTCAAGGGAAAAAGTTTCGTGGCATACTATATGCGAGATAACCAAACTGAGATCCCATGACATTTACTCTTCGCCCCTATCAGCAGGAAGCGGTTGACGCGACCCTCGCCCACTTTCGCAAGCATAAAGAACCGGCGGCCATTGTGCTCCCTACCGGGGCTGGCAAGAGCCTGGTGATCGCCGAACTGGCCCGGCTGGCGCGCGGGCGCGTGCTGGTGCTGGCGCATGTGAAAGAGCTGGTGGCGCAGAACCATGCCAAGTACCTGGCCCTCGGCCTTGAGGCGGATATCTTTGCCGCCGGCCTGCAGCGTAAAGAGAGCCACGGCAAAGTGGTGTTTGGTAGCGTGCAGTCGGTGGCGCGTAATCTGGATCAGTTCCGCAGCGAATTTTCGCTGTTGATTGTGGACGAGTGTCATCGCATCAGCGATGACGACGACAGCCAGTATCAGCAGATCCTTGCCCATCTGAAAAGCGTTAACCCCTCGATTCGGCTGCTGGGATTAACTGCCACGCCGTTCCGTCTGGGCAAAGGCTGGATTTACCATTTCCACTATCACGGCATGGTGCGCGGCACAGACAAAGCGCTGTTTCGCGACTGTATATACGAGTTACCCCTGCGTTACATGATAAAGCACGGTTACCTCACCCCGCCTGAGCGGCTGGATATGCCGGTGGTGCAGTACGACTTTAGCCGCCTGCAGGTGCAGAGTAATGGCCTGTTTAGCGAAGCGGATCTTAATCGCGAACTCAAAAAACAGGATCGTATTACCCCGCACATTATCAGCCAGATAATGGAATTTGCCGAAACCCGCAAAGGGGTGATGATTTTTGCCGCCACCGTGGAACACGCCCGCGAAATCACCGGGTTGTTACCCGCTGACGATGCGGCGCTGATCACCGGTGAAACGCCGGGCAGCGAACGCGATCGCTTAATTGAAGCCTTCAAAGCGCAGCAGTTTCGCTATCTGGTGAACGTAGCGGTCCTGACCACCGGTTTTGATGCTCCCCACGTGGATCTGATTGCGATTCTGCGCCCTACCGAATCGGTGAGCCTGTATCAGCAGATCGTCGGCAGGGGGTTGCGTCTGTCGCCGGGTAAAACCGACTGCCTGATTCTGGATTACGCCGGCAATCCCCACGACCTGTATGCCCCGGAAGTGGGTACGCCAAAAGGCAAAAGTGACAACGTTCCGGTGCAGGTATTTTGCCCCGGATGCGGCTTCGCCAATACCTTCTGGGGAAAGACAACGGCCGACGGCACCCTTATTGAACACTTTGGCCGGCGCTGTCAGGGCTGGCTGGAGGATGACGACGGCCATCGCGAGCAGTGCGATTATCGTTTCCGCTTTAAAAATTGTCCGCAATGCAATGCTGAAAACGACATTGCTGCCCGCCGCTGCCGCGAGTGCGATACGGTGCTGGTCGATCCGGACGATATGTTAAAAGCGGCGCTGAAGCTGAAAGATGCGCTGGTGTTGCGCTGTAGCGGCATGGTGCTGGCCCAGGGGGCGGATGAGAAAGGCGAGTGGTTAAAAATCACCTATTACGATGAAGACGGTGCCGATGTGAGTGAGCGCTTCCGTCTGCACACACCCGCCCAGCGTACCGCCTTCGAACAGCTGTTTATCCGTCCGCATACCCGTACGCCAGGGGTGCCCCTGCGCTGGATCACCGCCGGGGATATCCTTCACCAGCAGGCGTTGCTTCGCCATCCGGACTTTGTGGTGGCCCGTAAAAAAGGGCAGTTCTGGCAGGTGCGCGAGAAGGTGTTTGACTACGAAGGGCGCTACCGCCGGGCGAATGAATTGCGTGGCTAAAGGGAGTTTTCATTGATGTCAGCGCTGATTACGTATAAAATGCCGCCCGCCTCACATCCGTGAAGCAGAACACCTGCCTGCTGCTGGGTCGCCTGTAGCAGGATCTATATACAGAGAGAAATCAATGTTCACTATCAATGCAGAAGCACGTAAAGAGCAGGGTAAGGGTGCGAGCCGCCGCCTGCGCGCAGCTAACAAATTCCCGGCCATCATCTATGGCGGCGAAGCTGCTCCTGTCGCAATCGAACTGGACCACGACAAAGTGTGGAACATGCAGAACAAAGCTGAGTTCTACAGCGAAGTTCTGACTATCGTTGTTGACGGTAAAGAAGAGAAAGTTAAAGCTCAGGCGGTGCAGCGTCACCCGTTCAAGCCAAAACTGTCTCACATCGACTTCGTTCGCGCGTAATCGCTGACAAGTTGAATAAAAAAACCCCGCTCTGCGGGGTTTTTTTATGGCGCTTATTTGCCGCCGGAGGTGCGACGCTGAAGCTGGTCGCGCAGGTTTGGCGGAGTACCTTTGATCGTCAGGGTATCCGTGGCCGGGTCCCAGAAAATGCGCTCACCCAGCAGCAAGGCATCGAAGTTGATCGTCAGCCCGCCGCCGCTCCCGGCAAATTTGGTCAACTGACGCAGGGTGCTACGATCCGCCGGGAAGCTCTCTTCCAGCTCGTAACCTTTGTCAGCCGTAAATTCCTGGAAACTCACTTCACTGACGCCCGCCAGCTCTTTCGATAACGACTCAAGCTCGATCTCTTCCCCCGCCTGCAGCTGTTCGTTGCAGTAGGTGTACACCTGCTGACGCACGGTCTGACGCTCGGATTTATCGAGCTGCGCCTCTGCGGTAAAGTCGTCCACCGCCTGCAGCAAGCCTTTGTTTTGCGCTTTCGCGTTAAGCCCTTCGCTGGCGCCGAGGAAATCCATAAAGAAGTCGGCCACTTTACGCCCTACCCGCCCTTTAAGGAAGGTGAGGTAGCGTGTGGATTCCGGATTGGTTTCCCACTCGGTAAGGTCAATACGCGCCACAATATCGGCATGATTGATGTCCAGATAGTGGGTCGAGCTGATGTCCAGCTGCTCATTTACGCGCATGCTGCTTAAGTTGTTCAGCACCGTCACCAGCAGATACTCTACCGCCAGGTAGCGGTACTGACAGAACAGCACGATACCGCCGTCAGCAAAAGGATATTTTGCCAGCTCATCGCGCAGGCGTCCGGTCGCCGCCCGGCTAAAGGCGAGGAACTCCTCTTCGCCCTGACGCTGTAAGCGCAGGCTTTGCGCCAGTTCACTCTCTTCGTTGAACATGCCGTAAGCTTTATTTTTGGCGCTATAGACGCGGTGTAGCTCCGCCATCATGTCCACGACGGTTGGCGTCGGTTCAAGTAACGTATCGCGCAGCACCAGCTCAAGGGTTTGCTCATCACGCTTGATAAGCTGGTGCAGCGCAATCTGGTTGATATCCAGACTCATGATAAACTCTCCTGTTAGACCGGGCGGTATTCAACCATCCCCTGCGCATGTGCGCAATAGAAGATAAAAAAGGGGAAAAAATGCTGTTGCTACGGTACTATGTTGCCCTTTCATCAACGAAATGATTTTGATTTATGCCACAACATTCCCGCTACAGTGACGAACACGTAGAACAGCTTCTGAGTGAGCTGGTTAACGTACTGGAAAAACACAAAACGCCAACCGACCTTTCCCTGATGGTACTGGGGAATATGGTGACCAACCTGATTAATACCAGCGTTGCTCCGGCTCAACGTCAGGCCATTGCGAAATCCTTCGCACAGGCGTTGCAGTCCTCGGTTAACGACGACCCGGCACACTAAGGGAAACGAACGACAGCTTATGGTGACGAATCGTCAGCGCTACCGCGAAAAAGTGTCCCAGATGGTAAGCTGGGGGCACTGGTTTGCCCTGTTCAACATTCTGTTGGCGATGGTGCTTGGCAGCCGCTATCTGTTTGTAGCCGACTGGCCAACCACGCTGGCCGGGCGGATTTACTCCTGGATCAGCGTCATTGGCCATTTTAGCTTTCTGGTTTTCGCCACCTATCTGCTGATTCTGTTTCCACTGACCTTCGTTGTCATGTCGCAGCGGCTTATGCGGTTTATCTCCGCGATTCTGGCCACTGTAGGCATGACGCTGCTGTTAATCGACAGCGAAGTCTTTACCCGTTTCCACCTGCATCTCAATCCCATCGTCTGGGAACTGGTGATTAACCCCGACCAGAACGAAACCGCGCGTGACTGGCAGCTAATGTTTATCAGCGCGCCTATCATCCTGATGATTGAGATGCTTTTTGCCACCTGGAGCTGGCAAAAACTGCGTAGCCTGACGCGTCGCCGTCATTACGCCAAACCCATTGCGGCGCTCTTTTTCGTCGCTTTTATCAGCTCACACGTTATGTATATCTGGGCTGATGCCAACTTCTATCGTCCGGTCACGATGCAGCGCGCCAACCTGCCGCTCTCTTATCCGATGACCGCGCGACGCTTTCTGGAAAAACACGGTCTGCTGGATGCGCAGGAGTATCAGCGCCGTCTTGTCGAGCAGGGCAATCCGGAAGCGGTATCCGTGCAGTATCCACTCAGCCCGCTGCGTTTCCGCGATATGGGCCAGGGCCAGAACGTGCTGTTGATTACCGTCGACGGCCTGAACTACTCGCGCTTCGAAAAACAGATGCCGACGCTGGCCGAATTTGCGGATAAGAACATTAACTTTACGCAGCATATGAGTGCCGGTAATTCGACGGATGCGGGGATCTTTGGCCTGTTCTACGGGATTTCGCCTGCCTATATGGACGGCGTGCTGTCGGCGCGCATCCCTGCGGCCTTGATCACCGCGCTGAATCAGCAGGGTTATCAGCTGGGGCTCTTCTCTTCAGACGGCTTTAGCAGCCCGCTCTATCGTCAGGCGCTGTTGTCCGATTTCTCTCTGCCTACCGCCAAAACGCAAACTGATGCGCAAACCGCCGGTCAGTGGATTAACTGGCTGCAGCGTTATGCGCAGGAAGATAACCGCTGGTTCTCGTGGGTCGCCCTGAACGGCACCGCAATCGACGACAGTCAGCAGAAGGGCTTTAACCAGCGTTATGCGCGCGCGGCCGGTGAGGTCGATGCTCAAATTGCCCGTGTGCTGAACGCCTTACGCGATTCTGGCAAGCTGGAAAATACCGTGGTGGTGATCACGGCGGGCCATGGCGTGGCGCTGGGTAGCGATCGCGACAGCATGGAATGGTCTCGCCCTCGCCTGCAGGTACCGCTGGTTATTCACTGGCCGGGCACACCTTCCCAGCGCATCAACAGGCTTACCGATCATAAAGATGTGATGACCACGCTGATGCAGCGCTTACTGCATGTGAATACGCCAGCTAACGAGTACTCACAGGGGCAGGATCTGTTCAGCGCGACGCGTCGTCATGACTGGGTGACCGCCGCAGACGGAAATACGCTGACCGTGATGACGCCCAATCTGTCGCTGGTGCTGAATAGCAACGGCACCTATAAGACCTATACCCTGAAGGGCGAAAGAATCAACGATCAGAAACCGCAGCTCAGCCTGTTGCTGCAGGTATTGACCGATGAGAAACGCTTCATCGCTAACTGATTAATATTAAATCAGTTAGCGGTCAGGGCGCTTGCAATAGACCGTAAATTGAGTAGTATTAGCTACCAGTGTCGGCACGTAGCGCAGCCTGGTAGCGCACTGTCATGGGGTGTCAGGGGTCGGAGGTTCAAATCCTCTCGTGCCGACCAAAAATCCCAAAGAAACCAACCTTCTACGGTTGGTTTTTTTATGCCTGTAATAAACCCTCGCTGAGGGTGAGACCAATTCTGGCAGCCAACGCAGCAGGTAAACGAGCGTTACCAGCGGTTTAAACGCCCCGATCTGAAATGTCTACCCCGCCCCCCCAGCTTTCCCGGATGATGCCCGCGCCAGAAGACAACGCCGCTTACCAGAGTGAACAAGCCAAAAGGGTGAGATTTGGAAACGCGACCGGGTATCGTTAATTCATCAGGCACGTTTTTCAGATGTAAAAAAACCAGCCCGTGGGCTGGTCTGGCGTATCACCGTGCGGGGCTTATTGTTTATTACTGCCACCGAGGAAAAAAATCCCCAGCGGGATGGCCAGCAGCACGGTAAAGACGGTGCTATAGACGAGGATCATGGCCGACTGCAAAACAAACATGCTGGTCGTCCACGAAGAGAGTGGGATGTTGTACTGTTCAATGACACCAACGATGGTTGCGCGGCCAACGCAGGCCACAGCAATTGAAAATACCACCAACAATGCCAGAAGAAACTTTCTGCCCGACGGGGTGTTAAGTTTTGCGCGTACCATCGCTCTTTCCTTTACAGATGAATAACCATGATTGCCGCTAACCCTACCACGATCTTGCCGGTCACGCCATATCAGCATTTAACACTAAACAACAAGCAAGCAACCAGCTGATTAAACCGGTTAAACATAAAATTTAAGTAAATCACCCTGCCAGTGAGGGTTCAATATGCTACGCTTGCCACGATCGTTGAACAAAAGGAATGATTGTGAAAAAAGTACCGAAGATTGCTATCGCCCTGCTGGCGGCCACCTGTACCAGCGCTTTTGCCAGCAATGATATTCTGACCCCTTTCCCGCAGGCCGAAAAAGGGATGAAACGTCAGGTGATCCAGCTGCCGGAGCAGAAGGATGAGGCGCAGTACAAAGTCGAACTGCTGATTGGTAAGACGCTGGAAGTGGACTGCAATCAGCACCGACTGGGCGGCGAGCTGTCCCAAAAAACGCTGGAAGGCTGGGGTTACGACTACTACCGCTTCGATAACGTTACTTCACCGGTCTCAACGATGATGGCCTGTCCGGACGGCAAGAAAACCGAGAAATTTGTTACGGCATACCTCGGCGACCACAGCCTGCTGCGCTATAACAGCAAGCTGCCGATTGTGGTCTATACCCCGGAAAATATCGACGTGAAGTACCGCCTCTGGAAGGCAGACGAGAAAATCGACGACGCACAAGTGCGTTAAAGAGGCGATTTCAGGGTTCCAGCGCTCGCCTGGAACCCCTTCTTACCTAAATCTCTGGCGTGTGTTTAAAGCCTGTCAGCATCAGCACAAGGCTCTCTTTCGACGCAGCGGTGTTGAACTGATAATGGTTACCCTGCCGATCGCCTCCGATATACCAGGAGATCTCCGTTTTCCCTGCGGCCAGTGCTTTACGTACTGCGGTATCGACATCCACCATCCGGTATTCCCGGACATGATTGAGATAGAGCAACGCCTCTGAGCGATAACTGCAGGCAGGACGCTGTTTCCAGTTCACCGTGGCGGGATCCCAGTCATTGCTCGCCGGATAGAAGAAGATCTGATCGGCACCATTATTCTCTACCTTCCCGCCATAGAGGCGTATACGGTACTTAAACTGCGCAGGATCCTGCCCGGCCGGCAGCGGTGGGATGGCAAATTTCACCAGGCTCAGCGTTTCCGGGTTGCGGGTGCGGCCCCCCTGTTTCCAGTTATCGCTAATCTGCAGCCCCTGCCCTGATGGAGTCTCGCTGCTGACAGTGACATTCGCCAGCGCCTTCGAATACCCGTAGGGCACGTTGGTACCGCAGTCCATCCCCTGGTTCATACAGAGATCGGTCATAAATTGCGCCCCCTCCTTTGTCCAGCCGTTCATAAAGTCGGCGTGGGCCGTATAGAGGCTCCCCCAGTGCTCCTCCCGCGTATCACCATTCATCGTGGGATCGAGAGAAAGCTGCGCTTTTGCCGTATCCAGGGAGGTAATGCCCTTTAGCACATAGGCCACATTCATATTGACGGTCGGGATCTTCACCGGATACCCGGATGGACACTGCCCTTTCACGTCATAAACGGCATTTTTCATACCGTGCATCGGCTTAAGATGGATCCCATCCCAGCAGTTAGGAAACTGGATACCGATATTGAACTGCACCGCATCTTTGGCTTTACGCAGTCCGCATACCTCACCCACCTTATTGCTGTAACCTTTGCCGTTGGCGCATAAGAAGGTAATTCTGCCGTTAGGCTGCGTGCCATGGTGATCGCCCGCCAGCAGCGCCAGCCCCGCCGGAAAAGGGGTTAGTGGATATTGCGTAACATGCGAAGCCTGATAATAGGTTTTCTGATAAGCAGGCTGCACGACCGTACCATCCGGCAGACGCAGAGAAGGCGCCCAGTAAGCAGAGCTATCGGCTTTGTTATCGCAGGTGGTCTCAGGGCGCTGACGCAGCGATGAATAATCTGACCAGGCATCGGCATGGGTGTTGCCAAAAAAGTCATGCCACATGGCCTGATTGGGCATACCGTACATCATGATCGCGTCATCGCCACGCGTATGGCTCATGGCGCAAACCACGTGAGCCTGCGGGCCGGCGTGAGCAAAAAGGGAGGGAAGTAGCATGGCCGACGCCATCGCGGCAGAGAGGGTGGTCCTTTTCATTATTATCTCCTGATATGAAAGGCCACATTGGTAGCAAAAGCGCGTGCGCACGCCTAAATATTGCCGGGGTACTTTTCCTCGCGGGTTTGCTTTACGCGTAAAAAAGGCCGGAAGAACCGGCCTTTTTCTCTCAGCGTGACATTACAGTGCGATATCTGCCACGGGCTTGTTAACTGCCGGCTGGGGCTTGCCCTGCGGCTCCGCTTTTGGCGCCACATCGGCCGCCTGCGGTTTTTCATATTTCAGCTGCAGAACGCGGCTGGTGTACTCCAGCTCCTGTTCAGTCGCTGCCACATTACCGTTCAGTTTGGTGCCGTAAGACGGAATAATGGTTTTCAGTTTCGCCTGCCATTCCGGCGTCGCGACTTTATCTTTGAACACTTTTTCCATCAGGTGCAGCATGATAGGTGCAGCGGTAGATGCGCCTGGAGAAGCGCCCAGCAGCGCCGCAATGGTGCCCTCTTTATCGCTCACCACTTCAGTGCCGAGACGCAGAACGCCGCCCTCTTTTTCATCACGTTTGATGATCTGCACGCGCTGACCTGCCTGCCACAGACGCCAATCCTCTTTTTTCGCCTGCGGATAGTACTCTTTCAGCGCCTCGAAACGCTCTTCATCAGAGAGCATGACCTGGCTAATCAGGTATTTCACCAGATCGAAGTTATCCAGCCCGACGTTCATCATCGGCACGATGTTTGAGGTGGTGGTGGAGCTCAGCAGATCCCACAGCGAACCGTTTTTCAGGAATTTCGTGGAGAAGGTCGCGAACGGCCCGAACAGCACGACGCGTTTGCCATCCAGCATACGGGTATCGATATGGGGTACAGACATTGGCGGTGCGCCCACAGAGGCCTGGCCATACACTTTCGCCAGATGACGATTCACCACTTCCGGATTTTCAGAGACCAGGAACTGGCCGCCCACCGGGAAACCGCCATAGTTGTCGGCTTCCGGAATACCGGTTTCCTGCAGCAGTTTTAACGCTGCGCCGCCGGCACCGATGAAGACAAACTTCGCCTTAATGACGTGCTCTTCTTCATTGTTCTTCAGGTCGGCTACGGTTACGCTCCAGGAGTTATCAGCGTTACGCTTAAAGCCACGGACTTCGGTATTCAGCGCCAGGTTGAAGTGCTCTTTCTTCTGCAAAGCGCCCACCAGCTGACGGGTAATTTCACCGTAGTTCACATCGGTGCCGATTTCGGTACGGGTTGCAGCTACCTTCTGGTTGGGATCACGCCCTTCCATCACCAGCGGCGCCCACCCTTTGATCTGCGCATGATCTTCAGAGTATTTCATGCCGCGGAACAGGGTGCTCTGCTGCAGGGCGGCATAACGTCCACGCAGGAAGTTAACGTTGTCATCGCCCCAGACAAAACTCATGTGTGGCACGGTGTTAATGAAGCTGTGTGGATCGTGCAGCACGCCGCTGTTCACCTGATGAGACCAGAACTGACGAGAAATCTGGAACGCTTCGTTAATCTCAACCGCTTTTTCGATACTGATGGAGCCGTCCTTCTTCTGCGGCGTATAGTTCAGCTCCATCAATGCCGAGTGGCCGGTACCGGCGTTGTTCCAGCCGTTCGAACTCTCTTTCGCCACCCCATCCAGGCGCTCAACCATGGTCATTGACCAGTCTGGCTGCAGTTCTTGCAGGTAGGTTCCGAGCGTTGCGCTCATGATCCCGCCACCAATTAAAAGGACATCCGTTTGCTGCTCTTTTGGTGCGTCAGCCTTCGCCGCCATTGAGACAGCGTTCAGCCCCACGGCCAGCGAAAAGAGCACGGCAGTCATTTTTTTCATCATTTATGCCTTAAGTTATACGTGGAAATTGCAGGTGAAATAAGCTGCGGGGCAACGGTAGCAACATTTAAATATTG
Organism: Leclercia sp. UBA5958; assembly: GCF_002430365.1. NCBI lineage: Bacteria > Pseudomonadati > Pseudomonadota > Gammaproteobacteria > Enterobacterales > Enterobacteriaceae > Leclercia > Leclercia sp. UBA5958. The sequence continues at coordinate 265,552 of NZ_DJCE01000011.1, forward strand.
TTTAAAGGTTACGAAATTATTGTAATTGTGAAATTTAATGGTGGATTGTTTATACGGGAATGGTGCATCGGACTGGCAACGCGACCATTTTCTGGCTACTATGCTGCACTTTGTGATCGCGCGCACGGAAGCCCGCCCTGACCTGCGAAGCCTTATGTCTAAAATCCTGACCTCTCACCAGCCCGATGAGGGCCGTGTAGCGCATATCCTGCGCTCGCCGAATCTCTTTGTCCGCGAAATTCTGGCGGGTGTTATCACCGCCCTGGCGCTGATCCCGGAAGTGATCTCCTTCTCTGTGGTGGCTGGCGTCGACCCGAAAGTTAGCCTCTTTGCCTCGGTGGTGCTCTGCCTGGGGCTCTCTGTGTTGGGCGGTCGCCCGGCGATGGTCACCGCGGCAGCCGGTTCGGTGGCGCTGGTCATTGGTCCGATGGTGGCGCAGCATGGCGTGCAGTACATCCTGCCAGCGGTACTGCTCGCCGGGTTAATTCAGATCCTCTTCGGCGCGCTGGGGATGGCACGATTGATGCGTTTTATTCCCCAGTCGGTGATGACCGGGTTTGTTAACGCCCTTGGGATATTGATCTTCTTCGCGCAGGTTCCCCACTTCTGGAGCAAAAGCCCGCTGATTGTCGGTCTGTTTGTACTGACGATACTGATTGTGCTCTGGGTGCCACGCTACATTAAGAGCGTCCCCTCCCCGCTGATTGCCATTGTGCTGCTGACCCTGTTTACCGTCACCAGCGGACAGATCCTGCCGACCGTAGGCGATGAAGGTTCCATGGGCGGCGGACTGCCAGGGCTGACTGAACTGCTGGTGCCCTTAAACCTGAACACCCTTAGCATTATCTGGCCTTGTGCGCTCAGTATCGCCTTTGTCGGACTGATGGAGTCGTTACTGACGGCAAAACTGGTGGATGAGCTGACGGCAACCCCCTCCAGCAAGCGCCGGGAAAGCATCGGGCTCGGCGTCACCAATATCCTGGCTGGTTTTTTTGGTGGGATTGCCGGTTGCGCGATGATCGGGCAAACCATCGTCAACGTCGAGATGGGTAAAGGCCGCAGTCGCGTATCCACCTTCGCTGCCGGTCTGGTGCTCCTGCTCCTGGTGACCGCGCTGAGCGAAGTGATGGCCAAAATCCCGATGGCGGTGCTGGCGGGGATTATGGCCATCGTCGCGGTGAAAACCTTCAGCTGGCATAGCATCCAGCCCGGTACGGTGAAAGGTGCGCCGGTGGCTGAAACGCTGGTGATGCTGGTGACCGTTGCGGCGACCGTTTCAACCGGTAACCTGGCCATTGGCGTGGTAGGCGGGATTATCGCCATGGCGATCATCCCGGCCCGTCTTAAGCGCAAGCACGCCGCTACAGCAGAAACAGCGTCGCAAGCCCAAGAAAAATAAAGAAGCCCCCGGTATCGGTGATGGCGGTGATCATCACGCTCGACCCCACTGCGGGGTCGCGCCCGAGACGATTCATGGTCATCGGGATAATCACCCCCATCAGCGCCGCCACCAGCAGGTTGAGCACCATTGCCAGGGTCATGACCGCGCCCAGTGCCATATCATCGTACAACCACCAAGTCACTCCGCCCATAATCCCGCCCCACACCAGACCGTTGATAAGCGCCACGCCCAGTTCGCGGAAAATCAAGAAGGTGAAGTTGCCGGGCTGGATGTTCTGCAACGCCAGCGCACGGACAATCATGGTGATGGTCTGGTTACCGGTATTGCCGCCAATCCCCGCGACAATCGGCATCAGCGAGGCCAGGGCGACCAGCTGCGAGATGGTATGTTCGAAACCATCAATCACCCGCGAGGCGATAAAGGCGGTGCAAAGGTTGATGGCTAGCCAAGCCCAGCGGGTTTTTACCGCTTTACTGACCGGCGCATAGACATCCTCTTCCGCGCTCAAGCCCCCCATGGCGCGCATATCGTTATCGGTCTCTTCATAGACCACATCAACGATTTCATCGATGGTCACACGTCCCATCAATTTGCCCGTCGAGTCCACGACGGCGGCGCTGAGCAGGTTGTCACGTTCGAAGGTGCGCGCCGCTTTTTCCGCGTCATCTTCCGGCATGAAGATCACCGGATCGGGCTCCATCACTTCACTCACTCGCCGCTTCGCGCCGTGCAGCAGAATGGTTTGCAGATCCAGCTCGCCCAGTAAGGTTTTATCCCGTGAGGTGACAAAAAGTTTGTCAGTGTTATTGGGCATTTTCCCCAGACGTCGCAGATAGCGCTGCACCGCGCCCAGAGTGACGTCCGGGCGCACGAGAATCACGCCAAACTCCATGATCGCGCCGACGCTGTTTTTCTCATAATGCATCACCTGGCGAACGCGGGCGCGTTCATCAGCCGGCATCGAGGCCAGCAGACGGCCCGTCAGATTACGCGGCAGATGCTGTACCAGGTAAATCTGCTCATCAATATCAAGGGTCCGGAGCGCGTCAAGGATAGCGTGATCGCTCATCTCCTCGATCAAGTCGTCCCAGACGTTCTCTGAGGCTTCAAGCAGCACCTGGCCGCGCTCGTGATCTTCCACCAGCCGCCACAGAGCGAGACGCTCTTCCCGGGGCAATGCTTCAAGGGTATCGGCAAGATCGGGCGGTGGCAGATGCGACACCAGTGCCCCTACCTCAGCAATATCGTCGGCTAAGGTGCCGACGTCATATTGCTCAGCCAGGGTCAGTTTACCCAGCAGCGTGGAGACCAGCGCTTTATCGGTGGTCATCAACCAGATCAGTCGCGCACGCTCTTCATCGCGCAGCCTTGCGCTGTTTTTGTTTTTTAACGGCATTGATCATAAATCCATGTAATGTGATGGCATTAAGAATAGCGGCAGGATATGTAAATAAGAATAAACGACGGGCGGAGATGAACAAAAAAAGAGCATAAAGAGGGAAAATACCCGGCCATTGGGACGGCCGGGCAAAGAAGTCAGGCAGTACGGGCAACCGCATCCCTGGAGGCAGCATCGCGCTCGGCACCGGTCAGCTCGCTCAGCTGGCCATTACGCATCTCCAGCAACCGATCCGCATGAATAAAGTAGTGATCGTCATGGCTGATGGCAAAGATGGTTTTGCCCATCTGCTGCATCAGCGGTAGCAGCACCTGGTAGAAGTCGCGGCGGAAGTGGGGATCCTGATCTGCCGCCCACTCGTCGAGCAAAATGATGTCACGCTCTTCGGCCAGCGCCAGGAGTAGCGCCACGCGCTTCTTCTGCCCTTTCGACAGCTTCAGGTTGAGAATTTTGCCATTCTCCAGCTCAAGCTTATGCGACATTTGCAGATAGTCGAGCCACTTCGCGACCAGCGCCGAATCGGCCTGTTTGCCCTCTGGCCCCAGCAACTGGTCAAACAGCCAGACGTCGGTGAAGACCGCCGAGAAGAGCTTGCGGTAGTCTTCAGGCTGCTCAACGTTCATGGGTTTGCCGTCAAGCAGGATGTCGCCTGACTGAGGCTGGTAGAGGCCCGTTAACAGCATCGCCAGCGTTGATTTACCGCTACCGTTCCCGCCAATCAGAAACAGCAACTCACCGCGATGGATCGTTAAATTTACCGGCCCAATGGCGAAGGCGTTGTCCTGGTAGTGGAACGTGACATTGCGTAACTCCAGGGTCTGCCAGTTCGGGAAGGCCTGTGGACGCGGGAACGCAGGCTTGTAGGGCGCCAGCGCAAATTTGTTAAGCTTATTAAATGCCACCTGCGCGCTCAGCAGGGTCGGCAACGCACCCACGGCAGAGAGCATCGGCGTACGCAGGAACAGCAGCGTCAACGAGTAGGTTGCCGCCACGTTGGTATCGGCCCAACCGAGGCTGTTCGCCATCCAGAACACCAGGCCGATAGCGCCCAGCATCATAATATTCGACCAGTTTACCGCGCTCAGATGAAAGGTATCGGCGCGAATTATATGGTGGCGATACTCGCGGGCATCCGGAACATAGAGATTATTGAAGATGTGTTCAGCGCGCTCGCGATTCAGGGTCAGTTCTTTGCGCCCTTCCAGCACGGTCTGATAATCGTTGTAGAGCTTATCTTCGGTTTCACGCAGCACGGCCATATGTTTGTAGACCCGCGCCACCAGCACGAACCCGCCCCAGATGGTGATCACAATCCACAGTGCGGTGATGGCCAGCATTTTGGTAGACAAGAATGCGAGATAGGCTGCCGATCCGAAGGTCAGAATAATCCCCTGCACCAGCTCCGGCAGACGCACAAAGGCAATGGTGATGGCACGCACATCGCTGGTCAGCCCGGCCAGCAACGAAGCGCTGCCTAACTGCTCGATGCGCTCTACATGGGTATCCAGAATACGCTTGATAAACTCGCTGCGCAGGCGATAAACGAAGTGGTGGCCCAGCGTGGTCAGCGCCAGCTGTGAGCCCAGCGTTACCGCCATCAGCAACAGCAGCAAACCGAGAAATTCGGGTAGCACCGTCAGGGTGGTATCGACCGTTTCGATTAAACGCAGATTGATAAAGGCGATGAGCCCTATTCCCAGCGCGGCGCTGAGCAGGCTTAGCGCCATCACCGCAATAAAAGGCCAGCGATATTGTCGCCAGACCAGAAGAAGGAGTTCCATGCAGAGCTTTCCGGACAAGAAAAAACAGCCAGCAGTTTAAACTGCCCGCCGCTTACATCAAGAATAATTCTTATTTTTATTCGCTCTTCGCTGCCTGGCGGAACGTAAGGTTGTAGCGATACTCGCCGGTCAGGGGATGTTCGCCTGGCTTGAGCGGTTGGATCCCGTGATAAAAGAGGCGCGATGCACCGCCCCACACCACCACATCACCATGCTCCAGCAGCAGGCGTTGTAGGGGATCATTACGTTTCATTCCGCCAAACTGGAAGACGGCCGGCAATCCCAGCGAGACCGAAACAATCGGTGCCCGCAGGTCGGCTTCGTCTTTATCCTGATGCAGCGAGAGCTTTGCCCCTACGCCGTAGCGGTTGATCAGGCAGGCGTCGGGTTGAAAATCGGCGTAGCCTGCCGCGATAGCCGCCCGGTGGCAAAGCGTAGCAAAGGCGACAGGTAGCGGCGGCCAGCGATGACCGGTGAGCGGATCGTTGGGAGAGTATAGATAGCCGCGTTGGTCGGTCGTCCAGCCGAGTGGGCCGCAGTTGGTCATGGCCACTGACATGGTATACCCGCCCGGGGTCACCATCTGGCGAAAGGGGGCGTGCGTCGCCACGTCGGCAATCGCCGCCATCAGAGCGGAGTCAGAGGCGAGCGCAAAGCGGCGCAAGATCACGGCCCCCGGCGCCAGCGGCTCTTCCCAGGGTTCGGCATCGGCAAAAAGATCGAGCATTACTCCTCCTCATTTCCGGCTTCACGGCGCAGAAGCGCCGCTTTTCGCGCTATTCCCCAGCGGAACCCTGAAAGCCCGCCGTCGTTTCGCACTACCCGGTGACACGGAATGATAATGGCGAGCCGGTTGGCCGCACAGGCACGGGCCACTGCCCGCACCGCATTCGGTTTACCGAGGCGGGTAGCCACCTGCTGATAACTGACGGTTTCCCCGGCCGGAATAGTGCGTAATGCTTGCCAGACCTGCTGCTGGAAGGCGGTACCGCGAATATCCAGCGGCAGCGTCAGGCTCAGGGTATGGTTATCAATGCTGGCGATAACCTGCTGCACGCGTGCGGCAAATCCGGTATCTGCCTGCTCGTGGCGGGCGTGCGGGAACAACGTCTGCAGTTCGTTCAGCAGCACCGCGTCGTCATCTCCGGGCAGTATGGCACAGATCCCGCGCTCGCTCTCCGCGACCAGACAGCGGCCCAGCGCGCAGTCGCTGAGCGCGTAACGGACGGTTGTCTTATCGCCGCCCCGGCGAAACTGCTTCGCGGTCATGCCAAGCGCGGCGTCTGCGTTACGGTAGTAGCTGCTGCTGTCCGGAAAACCGGCCGCCAGCAACGAATCGGTAATTTTTTCGCCCTGCGCTAACCGGCTACGAAGACGCGCCGCGCGGGCGGCCTGCTGCCAGGCTTTGGGCGTCATCCCGGTGGCGGATTTGAACAGACGGTGCAGATGATAAGGGCTTACTGCCACCTGCTGCGCCAGTGCATCCAGCGTGAGGGGCTCTTCCTGCTCCAGCAGGCGGCAGGCTTTCTCGATAAGCAAAACGCGCCGCGCCTGCGGATCATGTTCATCGGGGCGACAACGTTTACAGGGACGAAAGCCGGCCTGACAGGCGGTATCAGCATCGTCAAAGAAACGGACATTCTGGCGTAAGGCGTGGCGCGCCCGACACGACGGGCGGCAAAAGATACCGGTGGTTTGCACGGCAAAGACGAACTGGCCGTCAGCGGCGGTGTCGCGAGACAACACCGCCTGCCAGCGTGGGTCATCATTAATCAGGGTCGTTTTGTTCATCATGCGCTCCTTCAGTAAGCATACTCCTACCCTGCCTGAGCGCCAGAGAACAAAAACCCGTAACCTTGCTTTTTAATTTTTTCCGTTAACCAGATAGCCGCTGAACTGCGGTGACATCCAGGTTTTGAACCCGTTACCTTCACGGGTGATCATATAGACCGCCAGCCCTTCCCGGCGCACAACTTCCTTCGCTTTTTCCGTCCCCAGCACCATCAGACCTGTATCCCAGGCATCGGCCTCCAGCGCCGTGGGGGCTATCACCGTCACGGACACCAGATTATGGGTGATAGGTCGCCCGGTCTGAGGGTCGATCGCGTGGGAGATGCGCTTGCCGTCCAGCTCATAATAGTTACGATAGCTGCCCGCCGTACTAATGCCGTGGCCGTTGATGTCAACGATCGCCTGTACGGCATTCTGCTCATCGGTAGGTTTTTGGATCGCCACGCGCCACGGTTTATCGCTGGCATTCATCCCCCGACTGACCAGCGCGCCCCCTACCGACACCAGATAGCGGGGGATCCCCTCTTCGGCCATCAGCGCGGCCAGGTGATCGGCGGCATAGCCTTCGCCAACGGTAGAAAGATCAACAAACAGGTCGGGGATATTCTTTTCCAGATACTGCTGACCGTACTGGTACAACACCGACAGATGGTGCAGCCCGGTTTGTCCTCGCGCATCATCAATTTGTTGCTGGCTGGGTGTTTTTACGGGCTGTTTGTCGGGACCAAATCCCCACAGGTTAACCAGCGGCCCCACGGTGATATCCATCGCCCCCTGGGTTTTGTAGCCCACGCGCAGGGATTCGGTCACGATATCTGCCATCGCCTCGCTAACGGGCCACGGAGAGGTGCTTTTTGAGTGATTAAAGCGCATCAGCGCGGAGTCGTTTTTCCAGGTAGAAAGGAGCTGATCGTCGGCATCCAGCTGCGTCTGGATCTTACCGCGTAGTGCTTCAGCCCTGGCTTTATCAACATTGATAACGCTAACGCGCCAGAAGGTGCCCATGGTTTTACCTTCTAACACCGTTGCCACTGCGGCATTTTCACTTTTTTCCGGCGTTTTTGGGGCATCGCACGCTGTTAACATAAAAAGTGCCGACAAGACGCCGACACGAAGAAAAGTCATATCCATTATTTATTATCCTCTGGCCTGAGCCCGGCAAGAGTACACCAAAAACAGGGATTTGTAAGAGCCGATTACAGGAACAAAAAAGGGGCCATCAGGCCCCTTATCTGACACGCTATGCGTCTTAGAACTGGTAAACCAGACCCAGCGCGACGATGTCGTCAGTGCTGATGCCAGCCTGTTCGGTGAATTCGTTTTTATCCAGCAGGTTGATTTTGTAATCAACGTAGGTGGACATGTTTTTGTTGAAGTAGTAAGTCGCGCCAACATCAACATACTTCAGCAAATCCTGATCGCCGAAGTTGGTGGTGTTGTTACGGATGTCTTTCCCTTTAGACTGCAGGTACGCCACGGACGGACGCAGACCGAAGTCGAACTGGTACTGTGCGACCACTTCGAAGTTCTGCGCTTTATCAGCGAAACCGTAGGCATCGGTGATGCTGCTGCCGTTAGAAGAACCAAAACGGGTCGCGTTATAGGTCTGGGAGTATTGTGCTGCCAGGTAAACATTGTTCGCGTCATATTTCAGGCCGCCGCTGTATACGTTAGCGCGATCGCCGTCGCCGTAGACATCTGCTGCGTTCTGGTCAGCGGTACGTTTAGAGGAGGCCAGAGCGGCACCCGCACTGAAACCTTCGCCCAGATCGTAAGTCAGAGACGCGCCATAGCCATCACCGTTCTGTTTCAGCAGGCTACGACCGCCGGCAGAGTCATTCTCGCCGCTTACGTTGTCGTTCGCGCCCTGGTACTGCAGCGCGAAGTTCAGGCCTTCAACCAGACCGAAGAAGTCCTGGTTACGGTAGGTTGCGACGCCATTAGCACGGGATTGCATGAAGTTATCTGCACCGTAGGTGTCGCCGCCGAATTCTGGCAGAACGTCAGTCCAGGAGGTGACATCGTAGATAATGCCGTAGTTACGACCGTAATCGAAAGAGCCTGCGTCGCCGAATTTCAGACCTGCAAATGCCACACGGGTCCAGGACTGGTTATCGCTTTCAGAGGTGTTGCCCTGAATCTGGTATTCCCACTGGCCGTACCCGGTCAGTTGGTCATTAACCTGCGTTTCGCCTTTAAAGCCGATACGCATATAGGTCTGATCGCCATCGTTACCGTCGTCATCAGAGAAATAGTGCAGGCCATCAACTTTGCCGAAGAGATCTAATTTGTTGCCGTCTTTGTTATAAATTTCAGCCGCATTCGCTGCGCCCGCTACCAGCAGTGCTGGTACCAGGAGGGAAAGTACTTTAACTTTCATTTTTATACCCTCTGTTATATGCCTTATTTTTATTACCACTGCTTACTGATTAACCCTCTTAACCAGTCGGCAACTTCATTCTCCGCAAAAATACAGAATAATCCAACGGGAATATGATACGAAAACTTTGAAGATGTTTCACTTTTCGACCAGGATGTTTCATTTTGTAAAAAACAGGGAACTTTCTGACAGCACAAATAGTTAAAAAACAAACACACCATACAGCGTATTCAAATAAAAACTATAATTATCAATGACATAGTCAGGGATGCGTTATAGCACTGATTGACAAAACAATTTCTTATCTCCCGTCTAAAATAACTCTCGCTATCATCATTAACTTTATTTATTACCGTCATTCAGTTTTGAATGTCTGTTTATCCCAAATTGAGCCGAATGCCCTGCATTCGGTTTTTTTTTACACTTCTCTACACAAATAGTCATTATTTGTGCTACCGCCCTGAAACTATAACGACTATTAATTAATTGCCGTTGTGCTGAAAATTAGACAGCAAAAATGAAAGGCAAATATAATTGTTTGTTTGATTGTGCTATTTTCTTTAATTATCGCTAATAATTTGTACAATACATTTCATGGTGTACAAATTTTCGCCAGATGAATGGGCGGGGTTTTCTGACGTAAAAAGTCAGCTCATCAAGTAGCGTGACGCTGGAAATTCGATTATTACCCTTTATACTGCCCTTTCCGCCTGCAGCGCAGCCATAACGGGTTAAACATAGCAATGAGTCAGTCTGAAACCACAGCCGCCAGTAAATTTTCACTGCTTCCGGGCAGCATTACCCGTTTCTTTCTTCTATTGATCGTTGTGCTGTTAGTCACCCTGGGCGTGATGGTGCAGAGTGCGGTAAATGCCTGGCTAAAGGATCGCAGTTATCAGGTTGTGGATATCACCCATGCCCTTCATAAACGCATTGATACCTGGCGCTATGCCACCTGGCAGATTTACGACAATATCGCTGCAACGCCTGGTAACTCTTCGGGAGAAGGCTTGCAGGAAACCCGCCTTAAACAAGACGTTTACTATCTTGAGAAGACGCGTCGGAAAACCGAAGCCCTGATTTTTGGCTCGCACGACAGCGCCACCCTTGAGATGACGCAGCGTATCTCTACCTATCTTGATACCTTGTGGGGCGCCGAAACTATTCCCTGGTCGATGTACTACCTGAACGGCCAGGATAACAGCATGATTTTAATCTCTACTCTGCCGCTGAAAGACCTCTCCTCCGGGTTTAAAGAGACCACGGTCGGCAATATCGTTGACTCGCGTCGGGCAGAGATGTTGCAGCAGGCCAATGCGCTGGATGAGCGCGAAAGTTTCTCTTCTCTGCGCCGGCTTGCATGGCAGAACGGGCATTACTTCACGCTACGCACCACCTTTAACCAACCGGGGCATCTGGCAACGGTGGTGGCGTTCGACCTGCCGATAAACGATTTGATCCCACCGGATATGCCGCTGGATAGTTTCCGCCTCGATCCGGATACTGCCTCGCAAAATCTGCGTTCATCACAAGATAAAGAGAGCCCGGACAGCGTAAGCATCTCTTTCAACGGCTCGAAGATCGAGATCGCCTCTTCCCTGAACAGTACCGGGATGCGACTGGTCTGGCAGGTGCCTTTTGGTACCCTGCTGCTCGATACGCTGCAAAATATTCTATTGCCACTGTTGCTGAACATTGGCCTGTTGGCTCTGGCGCTGTTTGGTTACAGTACATTCCGTACGCAGTCCGGGCGTCAGAGCGATGTCCCGGTCAATACCGGAAGCAGCAATGAGCTTCGCGTCCTGCGCGCCCTGAATGAAGAAATTGTCTCGGTATTGCCCCTTGGTCTGCTGGTGCATGATCAGGAAGCAAACCGCACTATTATCAGCAATAAGATCGCCGATCACCTGCTACCGCACCTCAATTTGCAAAACATCACCACGATGGCCGATCAGCATCAGGGTGTGATTCAGGCCACCATTAATAATGAGCTGTATGAAATTCGTCAGTTCCGCAGCCAGGTGGCTTCGCGTACCCAGATCTTTATTATCCGCGACCAGGATCGCGAAGTGCTGGTGAACAAAAAGCTCAAGCAGGCACAACGGCTGTATGAAAAGAATCAACAGGGCCGGGCGGCCTTTATGCAGAACATTGGTGAGGCGTTTAAACAGCCTCTGAAGACGTTGGCCGATGAGGCTGCACATCTCAACGGCGCGGACAGTCTGCAGCTTGCCAGACACGCCGATACGCTGGTAAGGCTAGTGGACGAGATTCAGCTGGCAAATATGCTGGAGAATGATAGCTGGAAGAGCAACGCAGAGTTGTTTTCTATTCAGGATCTGATTGATGAAGTCGTTCCGGAGGTGCTGCCTGTTGTTAAGCGCAAGGGTCTGCAGCTTCTTATTAACAACCCGCTGCCGGCTAACGATAAACGTCACGGGGATCGCGAAGCGCTGCGCCGGATCTTGTTGCTGCTGATTCAGTATGCCGTCACCACCACCCAGATCGGTAAGATCACCCTTGAAGTGAGCAATGACGAATCGGCAGACGATCGCTTGACCTTCCGTATTCTGGATACCGGTGAAGGGGTCACGCTGAACGAAATCGATAATCTCCACTTCCCGTTCCTGAACGAGACCCAGGGGGATAGTTACGGTAAAGCCAACCCCCTCACCTTCTGGCTCTGCGATCAGCTCGCCCGTAAGCTTGGCGGTCATCTGAATATTAAAGCCCGCGAATCGCTGGGAACCCGTTACTCTCTGCACGTAAAAATGGCGGCGACGGCACAAGAAGCTGAAGATGATGAACGTCTGCTCGATGACGTGGTAGCCATGATTGACGTCACCTCTAATGAGATTCGTAATATCGTGGTTCGTCAGCTGGAAAACTGGGGTGCAAGCTGCATCACGCCTGACGAAAGGCTGGTAAGTCAAGAATATGATCTGTTTTTAACTGATAATCCGTCTAATCTTACTGCCTCCGGCTTGCTTTTAAGCGATGATGAGCCAGGCGTGCGAAATATCGGCCCCGGGCAGATGCGCGTCAACTTTAATATGAGCAATGCTATGCAGGAAGCTGTACTACAACTAATAGAAGAGCAGCTGGCCCAGGAAACGATCCCGGACTCCCCGCTTGGCGGTAATGAAAATGCCGAGCTTCAGGCCAGCGGTTATTATTCGCTCTTTGTAGACACAGTACCAGATGATGTTAAGAGGCTGTATACTGAATCCGCCGCGAGCGATTTTGCGGCGCTGGCTCAGACAGCACACCGACTAAAAGGGGTGTTTGCCATGCTTAATCTGGTTCCAGGCAAGCAATTATGTGAAACGCTGGAACATCTTATTCGTGAGAAAGATGCCGCCAGCATAGAAAAATACATCAGCGACATTGACGCCTACGTCAAAAGCTTGCTGTAGCAAGGTAGCCCTATACATGAACAATATGAACGTAATTATTGCCGATGACCATCCGATTGTACTGTTCGGTATTCGCAAATCACTTGAACAGATCGAGTGGGTGAATGTTGTTGGCGAATTTGAAGACTCCACAGCACTGATTAATAACCTCCCGAAACTTGATGCGCACGTGCTCATCACCGACCTTTCCATGCCTGGAGATAAGTACGGTGACGGCATTACGCTTATCAAATACATCAAGCGCCATTTCCCAAGCCTGTCGATTATTGTTCTGACCATGAACAATAACCCGGCGATCTTAAGCGCCGTGCTGGATCTCGACATTGAAGGGATTGTCCTGAAACAGGGTGCGCCAACCGATCTGCCGAAAGCGCTGGCCGCACTGCAGAAAGGGAAGAAGTTTACCCCGGAGAGCGTCTCTCGCCTGCTGGAGAAAATCAGCGCAGGTGGCTATGGCGACAAACGTCTGTCACCGAAAGAGAGCGAAGTTCTGCGTCTGTTCGCCGAAGGTTTCCTCGTTACCGAGATCGCCAAAAAGCTGAACCGCAGTATCAAGACCATCAGTAGCCAGAAGAAATCAGCGATGATGAAACTGGGCGTGGAAAATGATATCGCACTGCTTAACTACCTCTCTTCCGTGACCCTGAGCCCGGCGGATAAAGATTAACCCCGTAAAAAAACCGGGCTACGCTTACGCGTGCCCGGCTTCTCAATAACGCCTGCGGGCGTTTTTTTATACCCGCGCTTTTCTCACCCGATCCGCATAGACCGCCAGCGTCTGTTTTAATACATCCAGCGTGACCGGCTTGGAGAGACAGCTATCCATCCCCGACTCCAGACAGCGCTGCTTCTCTTCCGCCAGCGCGTTGGCCGTTACGCCTACGACCGGGAGCGTGAGGCCAAGCTGACGGATCCGCTGCGTGAGGCGATAACCGTCCATATTCGGCATGTTGACATCACTCAGCACGATATCAATGTGGTTTTTGCTCAGGACATTAAGGGCATCCACGCCGTCGTTCGCGGTTTTACATTGATAGCCCAGCGAGCCGAGCTGATCGGCCAGCAGACGGCGGTTGATAGGATGATCGTCTACCACCAGAATCATCATATCGTCGTTCAACTGCGCCGTTTCCGGTGACGGCAGCGCCGCCGTACCGTCGCTGGTCTCAAGCTCTACGCGCCAAATACGCGCCAGCAGCGCAATCAGCTCATGAGGAGAGGCCACGCTGTTTACCCACACGCCGTGCGCACGCTCAAGCGGAATACCAATATGACGACGGCAGAAGAGTACTGACGCCTTGCCCTGCCACGGCTGTGCCAGTTCATCATCGGTGAGCAGCACATCTTCCGCATCCGGCGTTTGCCCCTGATAGCGCGCCACGCGGATACCGCTGCGGGTCAGCAGGGATTCAAGATAGCTGTGCAGCGAGGCGTTATTAACCGCCAGCCAGCAGCGTTTATCACTTAACCCTTTCACCACCACGCTGGACGGCGACTGGGCAGCATAGAGAGGAATACGAATAGTAAACTGGCTGCCCATGCCCGGTTCGGTATCTACCGAGATATCCCCGTCCATCATGCTGATCAGTTTTTCACAGATCGCCAGCCCCAGTCCGGTGCCCTGGAAGTTACGTTGCACCCCGGTCCCAACCTGGAAGAACGGGTCGAAAAGCTTCACCACCTCTTTGGCCGGGATCCCTACCCCGGTGTCGCGCACGCGGATACTCAGATAATCACCGGCCCGGGTGACATGCAGTACAATACAGCCGATATCGGTGAATTTAATGGCGTTACTCAACAGGTTAGAGATGACCTGCTGCAGGCGCATCGGGTCGCCCTGCAGGGTAACCGGCACATCAGGTTCGATAAAGCAGTACAGTCCCAGCTGTTTGCGCACCACCAGAGGCAGGTAGTTAGCGCTGATATGGTTCATGACCTCACGGGGAGAGAACTCACGAGGCTCGATCTTCAGCTGTTCCGACTCGATTTTAGAGAAGTCGAGAATGTCGCTGATAATTTTTAGCAGCAGGCTGGAGGAGTTATTCATTGCCGTCACCAGACGGTCTACACCCCGCGGCAGCTCTTTGGTTTGCAGCAGATCCAGGTTGCCGATGATGCCGTATAGCGGGGTACGCAACTCATGGCTAACGGTGGCAAGGAACATCGATTTCGACTGGCTCGCCTGCTCTGCCGACTGGGCCATGTCCTGTAACGACTCTTCCATTTTGACGCGGGCCGAGACGTCGACCAGCACGCAGATCGCCACGTTTTCATTACGGTAGCGCGAGTGGACAAAGCTAATCTGCAGATTGGTGTTATTGCTGGTGAGCACGTCCACAAAGTTCACCTGCTGTCCGCAGATAATCTGCGTCAGCCGCTGCCGGTCTTCGTGGGTGAGCATGTTCAGATAGTTATGCGCCAGCTCGTTACTCAGAATGTTAGTGCCATCGACCGTACGCAGAATGCAGATCCCCACCGGCGCCGAAGCGACGATCTTGCGGTTGAACTGCTCGTGCTCTTCAAGGCGCTGGGCGTCGGCTTCTGCCGGAATAAAGATTTTGCGTTCGTACATCCGCGCGAGGGTAAAGAGGGCAATCCCCACCAGCACGTTCAGTAGCACCGAGTTCAGGATTAACATGCGGATCCGCTCAAGCACCATATCCACCGGCACCGAATAGACGATGCTCAACGAGGACGGCGGTAAGCTTTTCTTCAGCACCAGGTCACGGAAACCGGAGGTATAGCCAAACCAGGAACGCTCCTGCATCCAGCGCGGATCGATCTTGATGCGATTTTCCGGTCCGGTCAGGGAAATAAGGGGATGACCGTTTTCGTCCAGAATAGTCACCCCAATTGGTAAGGTGCCCGGGGTAAAGAAGTTCTCCATCCGAATAGTCTGTTCAATACCCAGCAGCGCCTGCAGGCGGTTCGCCAGATACACCGGGGTCAGGGAATAGAAGTACCCTATCCCCGGACGCGGCCCCTGGCTAATCCAGAAGATGTTATTGCCCCGCTCATCCTGCGGCGCATTGCGGTATTTGACGATGCGCTCATGCAGGCTCTTCAGCGCATCATCGCGCTCAACCGGTACGTCACGCAGGCCAAAATCGGCCATACAAAGATTGTCACTGCCAATTAAGAAGACACGATTAAGATCGTAGGCGGCGGAGAAGTTATCGCGCCAGTAGCGCATAAACCAGGCCAGCGACTCCAGCGAACCGCGCCATGCACTGCCCATCGTAGAACAGTCGGAATCCGGGAAAAGCGGTTCGAAATCGGGCACTTCGGCTTTGCTATCGCGCCCACGGCTGGCCATGATGCCGTTTTCTGCCGTCAGGCGGTTTTCCGCGATGTATTTCAGCTCTTTCATCACGTCTGAGGTGCGCTGAATATAACGCTGAGCCTGATCGGAGCTAAGATTGAACTCCTGACGAATCTCCGACTCCTTCTGATGCAGCGCGTTCACGATGTAAAACACCGAGAAGAGCGCGATCAATAGCCAGAGTAGTAGTGCCAACGCCCGAAACAGATAGCGGGAGACTTTTAGCGTAGTTCGAAAGGAGACGAGGTATTTCAAGGGGGCGAGGCTCCGCCATCGGGGTAAAAAAGAATGTGGTTAAGGTAGCGGTAAACGCGCCGGGTCGCAACGTTCACTTGTCTGCTTGTGCAAAAGAAAAGGGCCGGAAACCGGCCCTTTTGCAACAGGGAGACATTACTCGTCAGCGTCGTCCGCTGCATCGTCGTCTACGTCTGCTTCCGGCGCGATTTCATCATCGCCTTCCGCTACGGTACCGTCGATAGAATCAAGCTCTTCATCATCTACCGGTTCGGCAACACGCTGCAGACCCACTACGTTTTCGTCTTCCGCAGTACGGATGAGGATCACGCCCTGCGTATTACGGCCGACGATGCTGATCTCGGAAACGCGTGTACGCACCAGCGTACCGGCATCGGTGATCATCATAATCTGGTCAGCATCGTCTACCTGTACCGCGCCCACAACGGAACCGTTACGCTCGGTCACTTTGATAGAGATAACGCCCTGGGTGCCGCGAGACTTGGTTGGATACTCGCTTTCCGCCGTACGTTTACCATAGCCGTTCTGGGTAACGGTCAGGATTGCTCCTTCGCCACGTGGAACGATCAGGGAGACCACGGCATCTTCGCCCGCCAGTTTGATACCGCGAACGCCGGTCGCCGTACGACCCATTGCGCGCACCGCGTTCTCTTTAAAGCGCACCACTTTACCGGCGGCAGAGAACAGCATCACTTCATCAGAACCGGAGGTCAGATCCACGCCAATCAGTTCGTCGCCTTCGTTCAGGTTCACCGCAATAATACCGGCAGAACGCGGACGGCTGAATTCGGTCAGCGCGGTTTTCTTCACGGTACCGCTGGCGGTCGCCATAAAGACGTTCACGCCCTCTTCGTACTCACGCACCGGCAGGATAGCGGTAATACGCTCGTTCGCTTCCAGCGGCAGCAGGTTGACGATTGGACGACCACGCGCGCCACGGCTCGCTTCCGGCAGCTGATAGACTTTCATCCAGTAGAGACGACCGCGGCTTGAGAAGCAGAGGATCGTGTCATGGGTGTTCGCCACCAGCAGGCGGTCGATAAAGTCTTCTTCTTTAATACGTGCGGCAGATTTGCCTTTACCGCCACGACGCTGAGCTTCGTAGTCGGTGAGCGGCTGATACTTCACATAGCCCTGGTGAGACAGGGTGACCACCACATCTTCGCGGTTGATCAGATCTTCAATGTTGATATCAGAGCTGTTAGCGGTGATTTCAGTACGACGCGCATCGCCAAACTGGTCGCGGACCAGCTCCAGCTCTTCGCGGATCACTTCCATCAGACGCTCGGCGCTGCCCAGGATGTGCAGCAGCTCAGCAATCTGTTCCAGCAGCTCTTTGTACTCGTCGAGCAGTTTTTCATGCTCAAGGCCGGTCAGTTTCTGCAGACGCAGATCCAGAATCGCCTGGGCCTGCTGCTCAGTCAGATAGTACTGACCATCGCGCACGCCGAATTCAGGATCCAGCCACTCAGGACGTGCAGCGTCATCACCCGCACGTTCGAGCATGGCAGAGACGTTACCCAGCGCCCATGGCTGAGAGACTAACGCCGCTTTCGCTTCCGCAGGGGTTGGCGCACGACGAATCAATTCAATAATCGGTTCGATGTTTGCCAGGGCCACGGCCAGCGCTTCAAGGATGTGCGCACGGTCGCGCGCTTTGCGCAGTTCGAAAATAGTACGACGCGTTACCACTTCACGGCGGTGACGCACGAACGCGCTCAGAATCTCTTTCAGGTTCATGATCTTCGGCTGGCCATGGTGAAGCGCAACCATGTTAATACCGAAGGAGACCTGCAGCTGAGTCTGGGAGTAGAGGTTGTTAAGAACCACTTCACCCACTGCGTCGCGTTTGATCTCAATCACGATGCGCATCCCGTCTTTATCGGACTCGTCACGCAGCGCGCTGATACCTTCAACACGTTTCTCTTTTACCAGCTCGGCGATTTTTTCAATCAGACGCGCTTTGTTCACCTGATACGGGATCTCGTGAACAATGATGGTTTCACGGCCGGTTTTGGCGTCCGCTTCCACTTCCGCACGGGCACGGATATAAATCTTGCCGCGACCGGTGCGATACGCCTCTTCAATACCACGACGACCATTGATGATCGCCGCTGTCGGGAAATCCGGGCCCGGGATGTGTTCCATCAGCCCTTCAATGCTGATCTCTTCATCGTCGATATAGGCCAGGCAGCCGTTGATGACTTCGGTAATATTGTGTGGCGGAATGTTGGTTGCCATACCTACGGCGATACCGGACGACCCGTTAACGAGCAGGTTCGGGATCTTGGTAGGCATGACATCTGGGATTCGCTCGGTACCATCGTAGTTATCGACGAAATCAACGGTCTCTTTTTCCAGGTCGGCCATCAGCTCATGGGCGATTTTCGACATACGGATTTCCGTATAACGCATCGCCGCTGCGGAGTCGCCGTCAACAGAACCAAAGTTACCCTGACCATCTACCAGCATGTAACGCAAGGAGAATGGCTGCGCCATACGGACGATGGTGTCATATACGGCGGTATCACCATGGGGGTGGTATTTACCGATTACGTCACCAACGACACGGGCAGATTTTTTGTAGGCTTTATTCCAGTCATTGCCCAATACGTTCATGGCGTATAGTACGCGACGGTGTACCGGTTTAAGTCCATCGCGGACATCCGGCAGCGCACGGCCAACAATGACCGACATCGCATAGTCCAGATAGGAGCTCTTCAGCTCTTCCTCGATGTTAACCGGTGTAATTTCTCTCGCAAGGTCGCTCATCTAACCGCTATCCCTCTACTGTATCCCGGATTCAAAGGTCGCAAATTATAACACAGCCGCGGTGTAAGAGGTAAACCAATACGGTTTATTCATCCCCTTCACCTGATATACTTCCGGGTCTGACCACAAAAGGAGTAAAAGCGCCCATGAATGCCGAAAAAACGTCGGTGGGTCACAACGTTGACCATGAAGAGATCGCCAAATTCGAAGCCGTCGCCTCGCGCTGGTGGGACCTTGAAGGCGAGTTTAAACCGCTGCATCGTATTAACCCGCTACGTCTGGGCTACATCGCCGAGCGCTCCGGTGGCCTGTTTGGCAAAAAGGTGCTTGATGTCGGCTGCGGCGGCGGAATTCTGGCAGAAAGCATGGCGCGCGAAGGCGCGAACGTTACCGGGCTGGATATGGGCTTCGAGCCACTGCAGGTAGCACGGCTGCATGCGCTGGAATCGGGTGTACAGGTTGAGTATGTTCAAGAGACCGTGGAAGAGCACGCCGCTAAGTATGCCCATCAGTATGACGTAGTGACCTGCATGGAGATGCTCGAGCACGTTCCTGATCCGCAGTCGGTGGTGAGCGCCTGTGCAAAACTGGTTAAGCCCGGCGGTCAGGTCTTCTTCTCTACCATCAACCGTAACGGCAAGGCCTGGCTGATGGCGGTGGTCGGGGCTGAATATGTCCTGCGCATGGTGCCGAAAGGGACCCACGACGTGAAGAAATTTATTAAGCCTGCCGAGTTACTGAGCTGGGTTGACCAGACGGGGCTTAAAGAGCAGCACATGACCGGTCTCCACTACAATCCTGTTCTGGATAAATTCAAGCTTGGGCCGGGCGTTGATGTTAATTATATGTTGCATACAACGGCAAAAAAAGACTAACGACATCACGAATTCTTATAAACAATGCGCAACCCTGTGTTGCGCAATTTTGCCCGTCGTTGAAGAAATCAGCACTTGATCAAAATTTGGATTTTTTTTCTAGATTATTGACACGGGGTCCAGGCCTTATAGCACGAGGACTTACGCTTTTTTACCCTTTCACAACCTCAAATTAACGTCAAAATCAACCCTTGTACTGAAATGATTCGATACTAGAATACTCACCATATAGCGTTTCTCTTATCGCAAACCCCCTATATGTAGTATTTATCCACAGAGTTAGTCACAAGGCGAATCTGTGGATAAGCGGGGGATATTTTTTTATTTCACGGACAGGTAAAAACCCACATGAATCAGAGTCTGCTGGTGACAAAGCGCGACGGTGCAACCGAGCGTATCAATCTGGACAAAATCCATCGTGTTCTCGACTGGGCAGCAGAAGGACTGAATAACGTATCAATCTCCCAGGTCGAACTGCGATCGCACATCCAGTTCTACGATGGCATTAAAACCTCTGATATCCACGAGACCATCATCAAAGCCGCGGCAGATTTGATCTCCCGCGAAGCGCCGGATTATCAGTACCTGGCGGCACGTCTGGCCATCTTCCATCTGCGCAAAAAAGCCTACGGTCAGTTTGAACCTCCAGCCCTGTACGATCACGTCGTGAAAATGGTCGAGCTGGGCAAGTACGACACGCATCTGCTGGAAGACTACACGGAAGAAGAGTTCAAGCAGATGGACGGGTTTATCGACCACTGGCGTGACATGAACTTCTCCTATGCTGCCGTTAAGCAGCTGGAAGGCAAATACCTGGTGCAGAACCGCGTGACCGGTGAGATCTACGAAAGCGCACAGTTCCTCTATATTCTGGTTGCCGCTTGCCTGTTCTCTAACTATCCGCGTGACACCCGTCTGGAATACGTGAAGCGTTTCTATGATGCGGTCTCCACCTTTAAAATTTCGCTGCCTACGCCAATCATGTCTGGCGTGCGTACCCCAACGCGTCAGTTCAGCTCTTGCGTACTGATCGAATGCGGCGATAGCCTGGATTCCATTAACGCCACCTCCAGCGCCATTGTGAAATATGTCTCCCAGCGTGCCGGCATTGGTATCAACGCGGGCCGTATTCGTGCGCTGGGTAGCCCTATTCGCGGCGGTGAAGCGTTCCACACCGGCTGTATTCCGTTCTATAAACATTTCCAGACCGCCGTGAAGTCCTGCTCTCAGGGCGGCGTGCGCGGCGGTGCGGCTACCCTCTTCTACCCAATGTGGCACCTGGAAGTGGAAAGCCTGCTGGTACTGAAAAATAACCGTGGCGTGGAAGGCAACCGCGTGCGTCACATGGACTACGGCGTACAGATCAACAAACTGATGTACACCCGTCTGCTGAAGGGCGAAGACATCACCCTGTTTAGCCCGTCCGACGTACCGGGCCTGTACGACGCTTTCTTTGCCGATCAGGACGAGTTTGAGCGTCTGTACACCAAATACGAAAAAGATGACAGCATTCGTAAGCAGCGCGTGAAAGCGGTCGATCTCTTCTCCCTGATGATGCAGGAACGTGCTTCGACTGGCCGTATCTACATTCAGAACGTTGACCACTGCAACACCCACAGCCCGTTCGATCCGGCGATTGCCCCGGTGCGTCAGTCTAACCTGTGCCTCGAAATCGCGCTGCCGACCAAACCGCTGGACGATGTGAACGACGAAAACGGCGAGATCGCGCTCTGTACGCTCTCCGCGTTTAACCTGGGCGCGATCAAGAGCCTGTCCGAGCTGGAAGAGCTGGCGGTACTGGCGGTTCGCGCGCTCGACGCCCTGCTGGATTACCAGGATTATCCAATCCCGGCGGCCAAACGCGGTGCAATGGGTCGTCGTACCCTGGGTATTGGTGTCATCAACTTCGCCTACTGGCTGGCGAAGAACGGTAAGTGTTACTCCGATGGCAGCGCCAACAACCTGACCCATGAGACGTTTGAAGCCATTCAGTACTACTTGCTGAAAGCCTCTAACGAACTGGCGAAAGAGCAAGGTGCTTGCCCGTGGTTCAATGAAACCACCTATGCAAAAGGCATTATGCCAATCGACACCTACAAGAAAGACCTGGATGCGATTGTCAGCGAGCCGCTGCACCTGGACTGGGACGCGCTTCGTGAGTCCATCAAGACCCACGGCCTGCGTAACTCTACGCTCTCTGCCCTGATGCCGTCCGAGACCTCTTCGCAGATCTCTAACGCCACTAACGGCATTGAGCCGCCGCGCGGCCACGTGAGCATTAAGGCGTCGAAAGATGGCATCCTGCGCCAGGTGGTGCCGGATTATGAACTGCTGAAAAACAACTACGAACTGCTGTGGGAAATGCCGAACAACGACGGCTACCTGCAACTGGTGGGTATCATGCAGAAGTTCATCGATCAGGCGATCTCGGCGAATACTAACTATGACCCGTCACGTTTCCCGTCCGGAAAAGTGCCGATGCAGCAGTTGCTGAAAGACCTGCTTACCGCTTACAAATTTGGCGTGAAAACCCTGTACTATCAAAACACCCGTGACGGTGCAGAAGATGCACAGGATGACCTGGCTCCTTCTATCCAGGATGATGGCTGCGAAAGCGGCGCATGTAAGATCTAATAAATCCCCTCACCCTAACCCTCTCTTACAAGGAGAGGGAACTCTTTCCCCCTCTCCCTGTGGGAGAGGGCCGGGGTGAGGGAAATAACACCACAGGACACATTCATGGCATACACCACCTTTTCACAGACGAAAAATGACCAGCTCAAAGAGCCGATGTTTTTCGGCCAGCCGGTCAACGTGGCACGCTACGATCAGCAAAAATATGACATCTTCGAAAAGCTGATTGAAAAGCAACTCTCCTTCTTCTGGCGCCCGGAAGAAGTGGACGTTTCACGCGATCGCATCGATTTCCAGGCATTGCCAGAGCATGAGAAGCATATCTTCCTCAGCAACCTGAAATACCAGACGCTGCTGGACTCTATTCAGGGACGTAGCCCGAACGTGGCGCTGCTGCCGTTGATCTCTATTCCGGAGCTGGAAACCTGGGTTGAGACCTGGGCGTTTTCCGAGACGATCCACTCACGCTCCTATACCCATATCATCCGTAATATCGTTAACGATCCGGCGATTGTGTTTGATGATATCGTGACGAACGACCAGATCCTGAAGCGCGCAGAGGGCATCTCTCACTTCTACGACGATCTGATTGAGATGACCAGCTACTGGCATCTGCTGGGCGAAGGTACGCACACCGTTAACGGTAAAACCGTCACCGTGAGCCTGCGCGAGCTGAAGAAAAAACTGTACCTGTGCCTGATGAGCGTGAACGCGCTGGAAGCGATCCGCTTCTACGTCAGTTTCGCCTGCTCCTTCGCCTTTGCTGAACGTGAACTGATGGAAGGCAACGCCAAAATCATCCGCCTGATTGCCCGTGACGAAGCCCTGCATTTGACAGGTACTCAGCATATGCTGAACCTGCTGCGCAGCGGTGTAGACGATCCGGAAATGGCCGAGATCGCAGAAGAGTGCAAACAGGAGAGCTACGACCTGTTCGTTCAGGCTGCAGTGCAGGAAAAAGAGTGGGCAGAGTATCTGTTCCAGGGCGGCTCCATGATTGGCCTGAACAAAGATATTCTCTGCCAGTACGTCGAGTACATTACCAATATCCGTATGCAGGCGGTGGGCCTTGACCTGCCGTTCCAGACGCGCTCTAACCCGATTCCGTGGATCAACACCTGGCTAGTCTCTGACAATGTGCAGGTTGCGCCGCAGGAAGTGGAGGTGAGCTCTTACCTGGTCGGTCAGATTGACTCTGAAGTCAATACCGACGACCTGAGCGACTTCCAGCTCTGATGAGCCGCGTGACGCTTCGCCTTTCCGGCACAGAGGTTATGTGCCGGGATGAGCACCCCTCCCTGCTGATTGCTCTTGAGTCGCATCAGGTTGAAGTAGAATACCAGTGTCGTGAAGGTTACTGCGGCTCTTGCCGCTGTCGCCTGGTGTCCGGTCAGGTAGACTGGATTGCCGAACCGCTGGCCTTCATCAGCGAAGGGGAAATTTTGCCCTGCTGCTGCAGGGCTAAAGGGGATATTGAGATCGAGATGTAACAGCGATTACATCGCGTAGTAATACGCTTTGACCTGTTCCCAGTCACGCTTCGGAATCGGGTCCAGATATTTTTCCAGCTGCCGGAAGTCGTGATTCGCAGCCTTATGACGGCGCAGACGACGGCGGCTCTTCTCAAGATCGAGAAATCCTGCCTCGACCACCCCTTCGGTCTTCACATAGATATGACGTACATAGCAGCAACCATGCTGGCGGTTAACGCTATGCATTTTTTTGAACGCCAGGGCGACCGCTTTTAGCATGGCGTCACGCACCTCGTCCGGGAACGGCGTAATTGCGTGCTGATGATACCAGTCAGCAATACTGATAAATCCCGCCATATCTTCGGTGACCAGCAGGGCACGCCATTCACCCTCGACCTTCATCGCTTTGCCATAAACGATCTTAGGAACGATCACACCCGCTTTTTCCAGATCGTGGATAACGCTGATCTCACGAACAATGGTGGGGCGGCCAAAAGGGTAACGTAAGGAGTGGAACAGATGGTGCGTCATGCGTTTGACATATAGCTTTTTGCCGTCACGCTCGACACATTGCACGCCGCTCATTCCCTTACGCCGAAAGTTCGGTTCTTCAACCCAGTCGCCTTCTGTGGCCCACCAATGGCTAAATTCTTTATCTTTTGCAGCCATGTTCATGCTGTACCATCCGTTACTATTCACAGGTAAATAATCAGCCTTATGATAACCAGGATGATTAGGAAAAATCTCAACAATTTGTGTCGGGAAGCAGACAACGTCCCACTTAATAAAGGCTTTATTCATGGCAGGCAGGATAGGCGAACGGAGTAAGGCTGCGTAAAGGGTTAGTGGCGAAGGTTCGGCGGTCCCGGCCTGCGAAATCGCAGGCCGGATGAGGTAACGTCTGTCATTAACGCTTGTGATTCAAAAATTCCACAGCCTTATCGGGGAAATCCGTAAACAGCCCATCTACGTCTGCCTGGTTGTACAGCACGTTGTAAAGCTGGTTCACGTCCGTCGCATAATCAGGCAGCTGGTCGGCTCGCACCGTAAAAGGATGGACCTGCATATGGTTCGCATGCGCCTCTTTGACCATTGCCGTCAGCTTTATGTGACCCGGCGTTGAGCCCTCCGCCACCAGCATGTGGTAATCCGGCCCGATGCCGTCGGCGTATTGGGCAATCTGCTTCATCGCGCCCGGCTTAAACATCCAGTCGTAGTTGTAGTTAACCCACTTGCCGTCCGGCTGCTTCTCCTGCGTTTCATTCCAGTCGGTATAGGCAATCAGCTGCACCAGGTTGAGATCCATCCCCCGCTTCGGTTCCAGCTCGGTTTTAATGCGCTTGAGTTCAGCCGCATCAAAGCACTGGAGGTAGACCTTATCCTTCTTACTGGTGTAGCCGTACTGCTTCAGCACATCCAGCGTTTTCGCCGCAATGTCCTTCCCTTCATGATGATGGAACCACGGCGCTTTGATCTCCGGGTAGATGCCGATGTTTTTACCGGTAGAGTGGTTCAGCCCCTGCACAAACTCGATTTCCTCTTCAAAGGTATGAATGCGGAAGTCGGATTTGCCCATCGGGAAACGCCCCGGATAGACCTGTACCTTCTTGCCGTTTTCAATCTCGAAGCCTTCGGTAAATTTCAGCGAGCGGATCTCGTCAAGCGTGAAGTCGATGGCGTAATAACGGCCGTCCTTGCGGGCACGGTCGGGAAAACGGTCGGCGACATCGGTAACGCGGTCAAGATAGTGGTCATGCAGGACGACCAGATGGTCGTCCCGGGTCATCACCAGATCCTGCTCAAGATAATCCGCCCCCTGCGCGTAAGCCATCGCTTTCGCTGGCAGCGTATGCTCGGGCAGATAGCCGCTGGCGCCGCGGTGAGCAATGACAATCTTGTCTGCCGCCAGCGCCGAGCCTGTCATGGCACTGGCCAGCAGCAGGCCGGTCGCGAGTTGAGTCAGTTTCATCGTAATGCTCCTTATTGACGACGTGCCTGTATTTCGGCGTGATGACGTTTTTCACCAATCATGACAACAATCAGCAGCAGTACCGCCAGTACGCTACCGCCAATCATCACCATGAAGCCGCCATCCCAGCCGAAGAAGTCGACGGTATAGCCGACAATGGCGCTTGCGGCGACCGAGCCGCCAAGGTAGCCAAACAGGCCGGTAAAGCCTGCCGCCGTCCCTGCTGCTTTTTTCGGTGCCAGCTCAAGGGCATGCAGGCCAATCAGCATCACCGGGCCGTAGATCAGGAAGCCGATCACAATCATACAGGCCATGTCCACGCCCGGGTTGCCCGGTGGGTTAAGCCAGTAAACGACGGTGGCGATGGTCACCAGGGTCATAAAGAAGACACCCGTTGCACCACGGTTGCCGCGGAAGACCTTGTCCGACATCCAGCCACAAATCAGCGTGCCCGGGATACCCGCATATTCATACAGGAAGTAGGCCCAGGAGGATTTATCCAGCGCGAAGTGTTTCACCTCTTTCAGGTAGGTTGGCGACCAGTCGAGGATGCCGTAGCGCAGCAGGTAAACAAAGACGTTAGCGACCGCGATATACCACAGCAGTTTGTTGGGCAGCACGTATTTCATGAAGATCTGTTTGGCCGTCAGCTCCTCTTCATGCTGTTCGCTATAGTCGTCCGGATAGTCGTTTTTATACTCTTCGATTGGCGGCAGGCCGCAGGACTGCGGCGTATCGCGCATCAGGGCGAAGGCGATAATCGCTACCACGATCGCGCCAAACGCCGGCATGTAAAGCGCGGCTTTCCAGTCGTTGAACCATGCCATCCCGAGCAGGAACAGCAGCGGAGGGATACCGCCGCCCACGTTATGCGCGCAGTTCCAGACCGACACAATTCCGCCACGCTCTTTCTGCGACCACCAGTGCACCATGGTGCGTCCGCACGGCGGCCAGCCCATCCCCTGGAACCAGCCGCAGAGGAACAGCAGCACAAACATAATCGCGATACTGGAGGTCGCCCAGGGCACAAAGCCCATAAACAACATCACTGCGGCCGCCAGAATCAAACCGGCTGGCAGGAACACGCGCGGGTTCGAGCGATCCGACACCGACCCCATAATGAACTTGGAAAAGCCGTAGGCGATCGAGATCCCCGAGAGCGCAAACCCTAAATCACCGCGCGAGAAGCCCTGCTCTACCAGATACGGCATGGCGAGCGCGAAGTTTTTACGTACCAGATAATACGCCGCGTACCCGAAGAAAATCCCCAGGAAGATTTGCCAACGCAGACGGCGGTAAAGCGGATCTATCTCTGCCTCTGGCAGACGCGCCCGATGCGGCGCAGGTTTAAAGATACTGAGCATGACAGCCTCCGTGGCCTTGTGATGAATGAGAAGGTGCTTCGCACCCGATTCCAGAGGCGGGGATGTTAAGAAATCACGGTGATTGTTACTGTGAATCAACGCACAGATTGTTACAGAAATATGACAGAATGCGCAAAATAGCGCATGAAATCACGTTTCACTTTCGAATAACGCGCGTTTATGTTCGAAATCAAACAAACCACATTTTTAGTGTGGCTAAATGATAAAAAACGAACATAGAGGGAAGACAATGACGGTTCTCGATCCTCGCTACAGCGATGTAATAATCATTGGCGGCGGCGCAACCGGGGCCGGCATCGCCCGCGACTGTGCCCTGCGTGGCCTGAGCGTGACCCTGCTGGAGCGCCATGATATTGCGACAGGCGCCACGGGCCGCAACCACGGCCTGCTGCACAGCGGCGCGAGGTACGCGGTAACCGACGGCGAGTCGGCGCGGGAGTGCATTACGGAAAACCAGATCCTGAAACGCATCGCCCGCCACTGCGTCGAGCCGACCAACGGACTGTTCATTACCCTCCCCGAAGACGATCTCGCGTTTCAGCAAACCTTTATCACCGCCTGTACGGCCGCAGGGATCCAGGCCGAGGCCATCGACCCGGCGCTGGCGCGTCGGCTGGAGCCGTCTGTCAACCCGGCCCTCACCGGTGCGGTGAAAGTCCCCGACGGCACGGTCGATCCGTTTCGCCTGACCGCCGCCAATATGCTGGACGCACGGGAACACGGCGCGCGCATTCTGACCGGGCATGAAGTCACCGGGCTTATCCGCGACGGCAACACTGTGCGCGGCGTGCGGGTGTTCGACCCGCAATATAACGAGCGCAGCGAACTGTACGCCGCCGTGGTTATCAATGCGGCGGGGATCTGGGGGCAGCGCATCGCGGAATACGCCGACTTATCCCTCCGCATGTTCCCGGCGAAAGGTTCACTGCTGATCCTCGACCATCGCATCAACAACCACGTCATCAACCGCTGTCGTAAGCCTTCCGACGCCGATATTCTGGTCCCGGGCGATACCATTTCGCTTATCGGCACCACCTCTACCCACGTCGATTACAGTGAGATTGACATTAACCGGGTGACGGCCGAAGAGGTGGATATTCTGCTGCGCGAAGGCGAGAAACTGGCTCCGGTGATGGCGCAAACCCGCATTTTGCGCGCCTATGCGGGCGTGCGGCCGCTGGTTGCCAGCGATAACGACCCCAGCGGGCGCAACGTCAGCCGGGGAATTGTCCTGCTCGATCATGCCCAACGTGACGGCATGGAGGGCTTTATCACCATCACCGGCGGCAAGCTCATGACCTATCGCCTGATGGCGGAGTGGGCCACGGATGCGGTCTGCCGCAAGCTGGGTAACACCACGCCGTGCGTCACGGCAGAGCAGCCCCTGCCCGGCTCGCGTCAGTCCACCGAGAAAACGCTGCAGAAAATCATCTCCCTGCCCGCCCCGCTGCGCGGCTCTGCTATTTATCGCCACGGCGACAGAACGCCGCAGTGGCTTGGCGAGGGGCGACTAAGCCGCAGCCTGGTGTGCGAGTGCGAAGCGGTGACCGCAGGCGAGGTGCAATATGCCGTCGAGAACCTGACGGTCAATACGCTGCTCGATCTTCGCCGCCGCACGCGCGTCGGCATGGGTACCTGTCAGGGCGAGCTTTGCGCCTGTCGCGCCGCCGGGCTGCTGCAACGCTTTCACGCCACCACCTCAACGCAGTCCCTGACCCAGCTCAGCGATTTCCTCAATGAACGCTGGAAAGGCATTCAGCCCGTTGCCTGGGGCGATGCCCTGCGCGAAAGCGAGTTTACCCGCTGGGTTTATCAGGGACTTTGCGGCCTGCAGAAGGAGCCACATAATGAAATTTAATACCGTTATTGTCGGCGGCGGGCTGGCAGGGCTACTGTGCGGGATCACGCTCACGCAACGTGGTCTGCGCTGCGCCATCGTCACCCGCGGGCAGAGCGCTTTGCACTTCTCTTCCGGATCGCTGGATCTCCTCGACGATGCCTGTCGCGGCGCACTTGCCCCAGAGCATCCCTACAGCCTGATCGGCGAGCACAACATTGCCCGCCTGGCGCAAGAAACCGAAAGGCTGCTGAGCGCCTGTGGCACGCGGATGCAGGGCAGCGCTGAGAAAAATCACCAGCGTGTGACGCCGCTCGGCACCCTGCGTTCCGCGTGGCTCAGCCCGGAAGAAGTTCCTGTCGCCCCGTTCGGCGCAGAACGCGTAATGGTGGTGGGGATTGGCGGTTTTCTTGATTTTCAGCCGCACCTGGCGGCGGCCTCGCTCTGTCAGCGCGGCATTAACGCGACGGCGGCGGAAATAGACCTTCCCGAACTGGACGTGCTGCGCGAAAACCCCAGCGAGTTTCGGGCAGTGAATATCGCGCGGCTGCTGGATAACGACGATAACTGGCCGCTGCTGTATGACGCGCTCAGGCCGCTCGCTGAACAGTGTGACGCCCTGTTGATGCCTGCGTGCTTTGGCCTCACCGACAATCGACTCTGGCGCTGGCTGTCGAACCGCCTGCCGTGCACGCTCGGCTTGCTGCCTACCCTTCCCCCTTCCGTACCGGGTATTCGGCTGCACACGCAGCTTAAGCAAAAATTTATTGCCCAGGGCGGCGTGTGGATGGCGGGTGACGAGGTGAAAAAGATCACGCTATCTGATAACGACGTCAGCGAGGTGTTGACGCGAAACCACGGTGACATTCCGCTGCGCGCACGCGCCGTGGTACTGGCCAGCGGCAGCTTCTTCAGTAACGGCTTACTGAGTACCCGCGAGGGGATCCGCGAAGCCATTCTGGGGCTGGATGTCCGGCAGAGCGCCTCCCGTTCGGACTGGTATCAGAGTGATTTCTTTACGCCGCAGCCCTGGCAGCAGTTTGGCGTGATTGTTGATCACCACCTGCACCCGCAGCTCAGCGGCCAGTCGCTTAACGGTCTCTACGCCATCGGCTCGATTCTGGGCGGCTACGATCCGATTGCCCAGGGCTGTGGCGGCGGCGTGTGTGCTATCACGGCGCTTCATGCCGCAGAGCAGATTATTCAACGCACGGAGGCAGAACAATGAGCGATAGCCGTTTCGAAAGCTGCATAAAATGCACGGTGTGTACCACGGTCTGCCCGGTCAGCGGCGTGAACCCGCGTTATCCTGGCCCAAAACAGGCCGGGCCTGACGGCGAGCGCCTGCGTCTGAAAGACGCCGCACTCTACGATGATGCGCTGAAATACTGCATTAACTGCAAGCGCTGCGAGGTGGCCTGTCCGTCAGACGTCAAAATCGGCGACATCATCCAGCGCGCACGGGCGCAGTACAGCACGCAAAAACCGACGCTGCGCGATGCGATCCTCAGCCATACCGACCTGATGGGCAGCGTTTCCACGCCCTTCGCGCCGCTGGTGAATGCCGCCACCTCCCTGAAACCGGTACGCCGGCTGCTCGACGCGACGCTGAAAATAGACCACCACCGCAGCCTGCCCAAATACTCCCACGGCACCTTCCGTCGCTGGTACAAATCGGTGGCGGCAGAGCAGACCCGCTTTGCCGATCAGGTAGCGTTCTTCCATGGCTGCTACGTGAATTACAACCATCCGCAGTTGGGAAAAGATCTGCTGAAAGTGCTGAACGCGATGGGCACGGGTGTGCAGCTCCTCAGCAAGGAAAAGTGCTGCGGCGTACCGCTGATTGCCAACGGCTTTACGGATAAAGCGCGCAGGCAGGCCCGCAGCAACGTCACCTCCCTGCGCGATGCGATCGTCGGGAAAGGGATACCGGTCCTGGCTACCTCGTCTACCTGCACCTTCACCCTTCGCGATGAGTACCCCCACCTGCTAGACGTGGATAACACCGATCTGCGCGACCATATTGAACTGGCAACGCGGTTTCTGTGGCGCATGCTGGACAGCGGGAAGACCTTACCGCTGGGCACTCTGCCGCTGAAGGTGGTCTATCACACGCCATGTCATATGGAAAAGATGGGCTGGTCGCTGTATACGCTGGAGCTGCTGCGGCTGATCCCCGGGCTGGAGCTGACGGTGCTGGATTCGCGCTGCTGCGGGATAGCGGGCACCTACGGTTTTAAGCGTGAAAACTACGATACATCGCAGGCGATTGGCGCGCCGCTGTTCAGGAAGATAGAGAAGAGTGGCGCCGATCTGGTGGTGACCGACTGCGAAACCTGCAAATGGCAGATTGAAATGTCTACCAGCAAACGCTGCGAACATCCCATCACCCTGCTGGCAAAGGCGCTGGGCTAAGCGTTGCCGGGGCGGTTCGCCCCGGCACATCCGTTACTCAACAAACAGCGAATCAACCACATTGATCCAGCCATGCTCGCTGGCGACCGGTTTGCCGTTCAGCCAGCGCCGCAGCATGTTGAGCGCCATCATCGCACATACCTCCTGACGCACCGCCTGGCTGTGGCGGGTGATACTCATTTTTACCTGCAGCGCATGGGTCCCTTCCGGCGTCGCGAGAGCAAAATTAAGATGCTCGTCATCCACGCCGCCGACGGCCAGCGCCAGCCCGGCGAAATGCTTAACCCTGCGCTCGGCCGCCCAGCGCGCGGTCTGTGCCAGCGTTTCCTGCTGGAACGGCACCACTTCACTGGCCAGCAGCGGCGCATCCGCCCGAGAAAGCTGCAGCGCCAGCAACCCGCCGGTGAACTGTTCGCTCAGCGTGACGCTCAGCTGGCGAGCCTTCAGGGTGCGGGCAATCTGCGCAGGCAGCCCTTCTGTTCCCTCAAAGATCAGGCTCTCTCCCGCCACACGCTGCACCTCAGGCCATAGCGCCAGCATGGCCTCCTTTTGCGTCGCCGGGCCGGTCAGCTTCAGTTCAATAATCGGCATGGAGGAGCGGTAGCCCATCGAGACGCCTGGCGGCAGCGGCAGGCTGTCGAGGCTCTGGGCAAGATCGCTTTCAGAGCGGCCAAAGGTGGTCAAACGCAGACACAGCGGCGGCTCAGGCAGAGTGAAACGCGCGCGCAGGCGCGGCAGAATTTGCTGCTCGACCATCACTTTAAATTCAGACGGCACGCCCGGGGTGAAGAACATCAGGCAGCGGTTAAGTTTAATGGCAAAGCCACAGGCGGTGCCGACGGGGTTATCCACCAGCTCGGCGCTGGCCGGGATTTCGGCCTGCTTGCGGTTGCTGGGGGCCATGACGCGACCGCGATCCGTGAAAAAGCGCTCCATCTGCGCCAGCCACGCTTCGTGGAGGGCCAGCCCTTCGCCTTTCGCCGTGGCGGCGGCCAGCGCGCTAAGATCGTCCCCGGTTGGGCCAAGGCCGCCGTTCACAATCAGCACGTCAGCGTGCTCGCTGCGTTCGCGCAGAATGTTCACCAGCGACTCAAGGTCGTCGCCTACCGTATTGCGGCGCGTTAACGGTATTCCCTGTTCAAAGAATAAATCGGCGAGCCAGGCCGCATTGGTATCGATAATTTGACCATGCAGCACTTCATCGCCGGTGGATAACATCTCCACGTTAATCATTGTGTTCTCCCGCTTTAATAGTCAAAACACTATAGCGCAATTGGGAGAGGGGGGAAGCGATAAACTGGCGCGGCAGGCCGCCGCGCCGGGGGGATTAGAAGCCTGCGCTCACGCCCACGTATGGACCGTCGGCCAGGGCGTTGTCGCGGTTGCCGTTTTTACCGGCCAGGTTCAGATAGCGGTAACCTGCTTCGATGGTAACAGGACGCATGATGGTCCAGCGCGCACCGGCGTTAGCTTCCTGATAGCTGTCGATACCGCTGGAGAGCGAGTCCGGAGAGTAGTAGTACTCGCCGAACAGGCCGAAGCTGTCGCCAATTTTCCACTGCAGTCCGCCGCCAACGGCCGCCGCGTATCCTTCGTCACCGTCGTTCGGGTTGGTGTAGATACCTTTACCGCCCACGGTTGCCAGGAATGGCCCCAGCGGAACGTTCAGGCCAAGGCCGAGGCTTGCCGCATCGCCGTCGTCGTCGTTATGCGTCCAGCCGCCCGTCATCGCCAGGCCGGAGGTTTCCGTCCCCAGGCCAAAGCCCAGATGGGTGTACTCTTTACCCGCCGAGCCGTTAAAGGAAATTGCGTTTGCTGCTACTGAAACAAACATCAGGCCTGCGCCCAAAAATGCCACTTTTTTCATTGTCGTGTCCCGCACGTAATAAGTAGAGATCTCCCAAAACCGCGAGATTTTAACCTGCGTGTCTTTGGGATCAAGCACTCTGTGTGCGTCAGGCAATTAGTTTGTAACGGTTTGATAATTTCGGTATTTACAGCATCAATAAAAAGCGCATTTTCACTGCGCGTTAACTGAAGGTGGGCGCTTACCCTCTACAACATCTCACCGGGTCTGGCAATGTACACCGAACAGCCGGATTTCGGCTAACTATCTTCTCAGCAGGGCATTAACCCACTGTTTTAACGCCTGGCGGGAGATCTTTATCCCGCCATTTTTCAGCTCTGGCGGCAGCGCCAGCCAGTGGATCGGCTGTTCAAAGCGCGCCAGCTTGCCCTGAACCCACTCCGGTAACGCTGTGATGTCCGTGTCCGGCTCACATTCCATGACCGCGACCGGGCGCTGCCCGAACTCTGCGTCGTCCAGCGGGACGATAAACACCTGGTTTACCTGCGGATGGGTGACGATGACGCGCTCCAGCGATTCCGGCTGGATCCCCTCTCCCCCGCTGAAAAAGAGATTGTCCATACGGCCCAGTATGGTCAGGCGACCGTTGTGCCACTCACCGCGATCGCGGGTGGCAAACCAGCCCTGCTCGTTGACCAGCGGCAAGAGCGCGCCGTCTCGCCAGTAGCCCGCCGCCATGCTCTGCGCCCTGATCCAGACTTCACCGTTCACCACCTGCACCTCTCTGCCCGGGAGCGCGCTACCCACGTCCGGCGCGCCGTCAGCCTCTTTGGCGCAGACGGTGGAGGCAAACTCGGTCAGTCCATAGCCGCAAAAAGTCCGAATACCTGCTTCGCGTGCCCGTGCAGTCAGTTCAACGGGGATTTCTGCCCCACCAAGCAGCACGGCTTTCAGCGCGATGCGGCACTCGCCATTAAGCAGTCGCCACAGCTGTGTTGGCACCAGCGAGGCGTGGGTGCAGCCCTGTAGCGCCTGCTCCAGAGGCTGCTTCTCACGCACCGTTAGACGCGCCCCGGCCTGGAGCCAGCGCCACAAAATCCCCTGGCCGGAGACGTGAAACAGCGGCAGGGAGAGCAGCCAGTCGTCGTCATCGCCGTAAGGCATCAGCGACAACACGCCTGCCGCGCTGGCAAGATGCGCCGCACAGGTGTGTACCGCCGCCTTGGGTAAGCCGGTAGAGCCGGAAGTGAGCGTCATCGACGCCAGACGCTCCGGCTGCCACGGGGCGGCATAATCACCGGGTTGGTCATCCAGCGCGAGCCGCGAAAGCCCGTCAAACGCGCCGTCAAGCAGCAGCGCGAAGCGCAGCGTCATCTGCGGGATCAGGACGTCAAGCAGAGGGCGCGGAAGCTGCGGATTGACCGGAAGAATACGAGCGCCGCACTGCAACAGCGCCAGCCACGCCAGCAGCGTCTGAGGATGGTTATGGGCGAGCAGCATCACGCCGTCGCCCTCACCAAGCCCCTGACGGTGGAAGCCTGTCGCCAGCCTGTCCACCCGCTCGCACAGCTGCTGCCAGCTCAGCGCATCGTCGTTTAACCGCAGCGCGGGTTTATCCGCACGCTGCGCGCGCCAGTGTCGCCACGGCCAGTCGGTAAAGATCATAGCAACGGCTCCAGCGCCTCGACCCCGAGGCACGGCAGAGCACAGTCCGGCCATGTGCGGATCAGCTGCGCCTGCATCAGGTTCAGCGTGTCGAGACCCGGAATGGTTTCCGGTGTTAACCACGCGGCGAGGCGCGCCAGTTGAGTCAGTCCGAGGCTGGACTCAATGGACGAGCTGATCACCGCCGTCAGCCCTACGGCATGGGCCGCCGCGACCTGCTCGCGCACTTTCTCCAGGCTGCCGGTAAGCGTGGGTTTGATCACCACCGCGCTCACGCCAGGCTCGGCAATGAATGCAAAATCCGCCTCGCGCAGGCTTTCATCCCACGCAATTGCAATGCCCGTTTCACGGGCAAAGGCACGGGAGTCATCGCGGGTTTTGCAGGGCTCTTCAAGGAAGGCGATACGGTTGCGGTACGCAGGATTAACGTACTTCGCAAACTGCTGAGCCTTGAGCGGCGTCCAGGCGCGGTTGGCGTCCAGACGCAGGTGCAAATCGGGGATCGCTTCGAGCAGCAGATTCGCCACCATGCCGTCGCGCACCGCTTCGTACAGTCCGACCTTAATTTTCGCCACTTTTTCGCCGGGCATGGCGGAGAGCAGCGCAAATAGCTCATCCGGATCGCCGGTACAGAGCGGTGCGGCGCGATAGTTCGCCGCGTCGGGCAAGCGGCCCTCAAGCTCAGCCAGCGCGCAGCTGACACCGAAGGCAGCGGAGGGGATGTCCGGCAGTGCCGGTTCGGCCCCCTCGCGCCAGGCGCGCGCCCAGGCAAGCACTGCAGCCTGCGCCTCCTCCAGCGACTCCTGACTAAAGCCCGGAAGGGGCGAAACCTCGCCCCACCCTTCGCGCTCGCCCTGCCGGAGATGCACGAACAGCCCGTCACGGGTTTTTAATCGCCGTTCACGCAGTACCACGCCCGCGTCCATGGGTATCTGCCAGCGGTAAACCTGCGCGCGACGCATTACGGGTTCCGTTTGTATTTACTGAAGTCTGGCTGACGTTTTTCGTTGAACGCGTTACGTCCTTCCTGACCCTCTTCGGTCATATAGAACAGCATAGTGGCGTTACCCGCCAGCTCCTGCAGACCCGCCTGGCCATCGCAGTCGGCATTGAGTGCCGCCTTCAGACAGCGCAGCGCCATAGGGCTGTTTTGCAGCATTTCGCGACACCAGCGGACGGTCTCTTTTTCCAGATCGGCGATAGGTACCACGGTGTTCACAAGGCCCATATCCAGCGCTTCCTGAGCGTTGTACTGACGGCACAGGAACCAGATTTCGCGCGCTTTTTTCTGACCCACGATGCGAGCCATATAGGACGCGCCCCAGCCGCCGTCGAACGAGCCGACTTTCGGGCCGGTCTGGCCGAAGATGGCGTTTTCAGCGGCAATGGTCAGGTCACACATCATGTGCAGCACGTGGCCGCCGCCGATGGAGTAGCCCGCAACCATGGCAACAACCGGTTTTGGACAGGTGCGGATCTGGCGCTGGAAATCGAGCACGTTCAGGTGGTGCGTACCGGCATCATCCTGGTATCCGCCGTAATCGCCACGCACTTTCTGGTCACCGCCGGAGCAGAAAGCTTTGTCACCTTCACCGGTCAGGACGATGACGCCGATATTGTCGTCATAGCGTGCATCCGCCAGCGCCTGAATCATCTCTTTTACGGTCAGCGGGCGAAACGCGTTGCGCACCTGCGGGCGGTTGATAGTGATTTTGGCAATGCCATCAGCCGATTTGTGATAGCGAATATCGGTATAGCCTTCGGAGCAGTCTTGCCATTCAACCGGTGCGTAGAGCATGTTTTCATCAGGATAGATCATAGCGTTTCCTTAACGGGAAGTCGGAGTATCTGATACAGCCGGGCAGTCACCGCAGCGGGGTTATCCCGATGGGCGTTGTGTCCGGCATGAGGAATTGCGAAACAGGTGGCGGCAAGTTCACCAGCGATGTGAGCGAATTTGTTATCCCGCTCGCCAAAGAGATAATAAAAAGGGAAAGCGGGCTGACTGAGGCCCGGACGCAGGTCCGGCTGCTCTGCAAGCGAAGTGGCCTGTAACATGGCGGCCAGCGTGCGGCCATTGTTCTTACTACGCAGGGCAATGAGCTGTTGGCGCTGCCCCGCCGTGAGCGAGGCAAAAACGGGCTGCTGATACCAGTCGGCAAAGACTTCCGGCAGAGGTTCATGGCGAAACCGCTCCGCCCAGCCGGCATCCGACACCCTGCGCTGGTGACGTTCGTCAGGGTGGCTCAGGCCCGGATGCGCGCCTTCGACAATCAGGCCCCGCAGCCCTTTCGGCCCCTGACAGGCATGATACATTGCAATGCGGCCGCCGAGAGAGTACCCCACTAGCCAGTAATCTAGTATGTTGTAACTAATTAGCGTAGCACGCAGTAGCGCATCGACCTGGGCGAAATCCGCGACCGCAATATCGGCCGACCCGCCATGGCCCGGGAGGTCAAGATAGAGCCGGGGCATAGCGCTAAGTTGCTCGCCCACCGGCTGCCACTCGGCAGCATCGCCGGAAAAACCATGCAGAAATACCAGCCAGGGTTGGCCGACTGTGCCCGCCTGCACTTCTCCGGCGAGGATCACAGGTGGCTTACCTGTGCGAGCATGTTCTGTAGCATCTGCGCGCCGTCGCTGTCATTAACAACGACCTCGATCAGCGTGGCGCCCGGCTTACTCCAGGCACTGTTAAGCGCCATATCAAGCTCGGCCCAGCTTTGTGGGCGCTGGTATTTAAGGCTAAACATGGCCGCCGCATGTTCAAAGTTTATGTTCTGCGGCATGAGGTAGAACTGCTCGCGTTCGCGCGGCGGTGTGGGTAACAGAGAGAAAATTTGCCCGCCATTATTGTTCACCACCAGCAGCACAAAAGGTGCCGAAGCCTGGCGCAGCAGCGCCAGCGCATTCAAATCGTATAACGCAGAGAGATCGCCCACGATAGCCAGCGTGGCTTTGGCGGTCGCACGCTGCACCCCTGCAGCGGTCGAGATCAAGCCGTCGATGCCGCTTGCTCCCCGATTACTGTAAACCGGATAGCCCGCCGGCAACCGGGAAAAGGCGTCGATCAGGCGGACAACAAGGCTATTACCGACAAAGAGCTGCCCCTGCTCGGGCAGACAGTGCCGGATACGGTGCGCCAGCTGCGCTTCACCAAACTGCTCGCTATGTTGCTCGACGAGCGCCCAGGCCTGGCGGGAGAGTTCAGGAATGGCCGTTGCCCAGGGTTTACGCTTTTCAGCCGGATGCAGGTCCAGCCACTCCGCAACCCCCGATACCAGGCGGCGCCCGCGGTGGTGGGCCGGATCGAGCCGCCCTTCGCGGTTTTCGACCAGCCAGTACTCTTCGGGTTCGCAGGTGGCCTGCCACTGCAGCAGCCGTTTGCCCGTCAGGCTACTGCCCAACTGCACAACGATTTGCGCCTGCTGGAGTTCGGTCACCGCGCGGGCATTTCCGAGCCAGAGGTCGGCGCAGGGTAACGGCTGCCCGGTCTGGGATAACACATCGCCAATCAGCGGCCAACCCAGAGTCTGGGCCCATTCGGCCACCCGCTTTCCTTCGGCGGCGCTCATTCTGCCTGCCACGATCACCCCGCGTTTCTGGCGCCAGAAGAACCAGTCGCGCTGTTTCGGGCTGACAAGCTCAGCGGGGGCGCGCAGCCAGGGTTTATCGCTCTGCCACCAGTCGCCCAGCGCCTGCTGCCAGTCAAGATCGGCATTATCCATTTCGCCATACAAAGGCTCGGCGAAAGGACAGTTAATGTGCAGTGCGCCCTGACGCAGTGATCCCACGGCGTTATCGACCGTGGATACCAGCCAGCGCGCGGGGATATCCCGCGTTGGCCGAGGAAGAGAGAGCGTTTGTGTGGGGTGGGTAGCGAACATAGCCTGCTGGCGGATGGCCTGATTCGCGCCGCAGTCGATCAACTCCGGAGGACGGTCAGCGGTCAGCAGGATCAGTTTTTCCCCCGTCAGCCCGGCCTCAATCAGTGCCGGATAAAGGTTAGCCACCGCCGTGCCGGAGGTCACAATTACCGCCACCGGCTCGCGGCTCGCTTTTGCCAGCCCAAGCGCCAGATGTCCCAGACCACGCTCATCAAAATGGGTGTGATGTATAAAAGCCGGGTTGTCGGCAGCGGCCAGCGTCAGCGGCGTAGAGCGGGAACCCGGTGCGATACAAATATGCCTGACGCCATGGCGAGTCAGGGCTTCAAGAATGACCGTCGCCCAGCGCCGGTTAAAAGAACTTACTGACATGAGGTTGTCCGGTATCAAATATGCGACACAGTATAAATAATAGAAAAAATCGTAATTTTGATATGAATCGGTATTGCGCGACTTTGACTTAATCCCTAAGGAGCAAAGAGCGCAGCCCTGCGGCTTTGTTTTCTATCTCTTGCCACTCCTGTTCGGGATCGGAGCCGCTGACGATCCCCGCTCCGGCGTACAGACGGACACGGTTTGCCGCCACCCGCGCTGAACGCAGCGACACGCAAAACTCGCTCTGCTCCAGGCTGAGATACCCGGCGGAACCGGCATACCACTCCCGGTCAAAGGATTCATGATGGGCGATAAAGTCCCAGGCCGCCTGACGCGGCAACCCCGCCACGGCGGCGGTCGGCTGTAACAACAGCAGGCACTGTTCATCATCCGGCTGTCGTAGTGCGGTCCAGATGCAGCGACGCAGATGCTGCACTTTACGCAGGCGCACAACCTGCGGGGGCAACGCCTCCAGCGGCTGGGTGTGATGCTGCAAGCGCTGACAGATATCTTCGACCACCAGCATGTTTTCACGCTGGTTCTTGTCGTCGTTCATCAGCCAGTCGGCCAGGCGGCCCGCGCGATAATCATCGCTGTGGCTGGCAACGGTGCCTGCCAGTGCCTCGGTGCGCAGTAACTCGCCCCTGCGCCGCCACAGGCGTTCAGGCGTAGAACCGAGAAAGGCGTTATCAGCATCAAGCTGCATAAAGAAGTGGAAGCAGCGTAAGTTAACGCGCCGACTGGCAGCCATCAGTGCCGCAGGATTGACCGGGCGGTTAAACTGCAGGTCGGTGGCCCGCGCCAGCACCACTTTGTCAAAATCATGGCGGGCGATAGCCTCTGTGGCGCTGGTTACCAGCGCTAACCATGCGGCCTTGTCAGGGAGATGCGTTTCGCTCACGCTGTGCAGGGAGAGCGGAACAATCGGCCTGGCGACATTTAGCGAAAGTAAAAATGCGCGGGCGGTTTTAGCGTCGTCATGCAGAGAAGTGTCGCTCCAGAGCAGCAGGCGAAGAGTGGCGCGCCCGCCATGCCGCTGCCAGGTCAGCCGCGGCAGGAAGAGTTCGCCCTGATGCGGATCAAAAGCGTTTAAGCCGACAATGCGGGTAGCCGGGCTGTCGGGAAACAGATGTAAAAACTGCCGGGCGGCCGCCAGCGATGAAAAACGTTTAATAGCCCCCAGCGCCGCCAGCTCTTCATCGCCGTTGCGCTGCTGCCAGTAGAATTGCGGATAATATTGCTGCGCGTTGAGCCACGCGAGCGGGTCGAAGGCATCATTAAGCGGGAAGGTGACGTCATATTGGCGTAAGCCTGGCGTCGCGGGAATATCCTGGTCAAGCTGGCTGCAGAGTCCCTGCAGCGCGGTAGTCATTGAATGCACGCAAACCTCTCCCTGCTAAAACCCTACATTATACGGGGTACTAGCATTAAAAGGCAGTACCCCCGATATAGCAGGGAGAAGGATGAGTGCGATTAGCGGCGAGCGAGCAGGAGACCCAGAACCAGACCTGCGGCCGCGCCGACGCCAACGCCTTGCCACGGTTTTTCATGCACATAGTCATCTGCGCGATAAACCGCCTGTTTCGCCCGATAGTAATAGTTATCGGAGGCATTACTGACGCGAGCCTTCACTTCGTGCAGCGCCTGCTCGGCGCGCGCTTTAAGCTCAATGTATTTTTGATCGGCCGGATCGCCAGAAGAGCGCAGTACCTCTTCCAGCGTTTCGCTTAACAGCGCCAGATCGTCATCGACACGAGAATCCCAGGATTGATATGACATAGTTATCTCCATGTAGTTGTACCAGTTCGCTAACTATAGACAATGCCTGGCGATTTCGCCTGTTACGCTTCCTTCGCCATGCCGACGTGAGGAATGCCATCTTCGTCATAGATTTCGGTGACCGGGCGGAAGCCAAAGTGAGCATAGAACGGCTGAAGATGTGCCTGCGCCCCCAGATATAACGCCTTGTCAGGCCACTGTTTTTGACACGCAGCCAGCGTTTGCTCCATCAGTTGATATCCCATTTTTTCGCCCCGCGCTTTGCTGCTGACGATCACCCGCCCGATGGCCACCGGCTCCAGATCATCCTCACTTTTCAGAATCCTCGCATACGCCACCAGTTCGTTATCTCTCCAGCCCAAAATGTGGCGGTTCTCCCCCACCAGATCGTCACCGTCAATATCCAGATAGGGGCAGGTTTGCTCAACGACGAACACTTCACAGCGCAGTTTAAGCAGGGCATAGAGGGTCGAAACGGTAAGCTCGCGATGGTGTAAATCTTGCCACTGAATCATGTCAGGCTCCTTATGGGTTATCATCCCGTTATACTAAATGCTTTCGGTTCGGCAAAGGGTGTTACCGCGTTATGGAACTGCTTTTTCTGGGTACGTCTGCGGGCGTACCGACACGACAACGAAATGTGACGGCCATGCTGCTCGATTTACAGCATCCTACCCATGCAGGTTTGTGGTTATTCGACTGCGGCGAAGGCACCCAGCATCAACTGCTTGAAACGGCTTATCATCCGGGCAAACTCGATAAGATTTTTATTACCCACCTGCACGGCGATCACCTTTTCGGCCTGCCGGGTTTGCTGTGTAGTCGCTCGATGGCAGGCAATGCCCGGCCGCTGACCCTCTACGGCCCGGCAGGCATTCGCGAATTTGTCGATACCACGCTGCGTCTGAGCGGCTCCTGGACGGACTACCCTCTTGAGATCATCGAGATAGGCGAAGGGATCGTCCTGGATGATGGGCTGTACCGCGTTACTGCCCTGCCGCTTAATCATCCCGTCGAGTGCTATGGCTACCGCATAGAGGAGCAAGATAAACCGGGCGCGCTGGATGCGGCCGCCCTGGTCGCCGAGGGTATTGTGCCCGGCCCCTTATTCCAGCGCCTGAAACGTGGCGAAACCGTGACGCTGGAGGACGGGCGCGTAATTAATGGGCAGGATTATCTCTCTGCCCCACTGCCCGGGAAGAAACTGGCCATTTTCGGGGATACCGCCCCCTGCCCTGCCGCACATCTGCTGGCAGAGAGCGTCGATTTGCTGGTGCACGAGGCCACGCTGGAAACGGCGATGGAAGAGAAAGCCAACAGTCGTGGGCACAGCTCTACCCGCCAGGCGGCGCAATTAGCGCGTCAGGCTGGGGTGAAAAAGCTGATAGTGACCCACGTCAGCTCACGCTATGACGCGCAGGGTTGCCAG
The DNA here is from genome assembly GCF_002430365.1 of Leclercia sp. UBA5958. Classification (NCBI taxonomy): domain Bacteria; kingdom Pseudomonadati; phylum Pseudomonadota; class Gammaproteobacteria; order Enterobacterales; family Enterobacteriaceae; genus Leclercia; species Leclercia sp. UBA5958. The sequence continues at coordinate 307,599 of NZ_DJCE01000011.1, forward strand.
GCGCTACTGGCAGAGTGCCGTGTATACTTTGCGAATACCGAGTTAGCCGACGATTTCACTCAAGTCAGCGTTTAGTCCTTCACTTTTCCCTCCGCGTGCCGATAACGATTAAAAGGCAGGCATTTCACTTGAGGGTAAAATGGATAATTTCCAGAAAGACATTGATGACAGGGCGAATCTCACCCTGTCGAACCGATTTGAGCTATTGCTGTTCCGTCTCGGCACCTCGATGCACGAAAACAAGTCCGAGCTGTTTGGCATTAACGTATTTAAGCTGCGTGAAATTGTGCCGATGCCGGAGTTCACCAAACCTGCGGGTATGAAGTCACCGCTGATGGGGATGGTGAATATTCGCGACCAGGTGATCCCGGTTATCGACCTGGCCGCCGTGGCTGGCTGTAAACCCTCCACCGGCCTCAATATCCTGCTGATTACCGAATACGCCCGTAGCGTACAGGCATTTGCGGTTGAGTCCGTCGAGAACATTATGCGTCTGGACTGGAAGCAGGTTCATGCTGCCGAAACCGCCGTCAGCGGCCGTTACATTACTAGTATTGCCTGCCTGGACGAGCAGACGGACACCAACGATCTGGCGATGGTGCTGGATGTGGAACAGATCCTGTACGATATCACCCCGGCCAATCACGATCTGCATGCTACCAACCTGAAAACCACCAAGTTCAATATCAAACCTGGTGCGGTGGCCATCGTGGCGGAAGATTCGAAGGTTGCGCGCTCGATGCTGGAGAAGGGTCTGCAGGCGATGGCGATCCCGGCACAGCTGCATATCACCGGGAAAGAGGCCTGGGAAAAGATTGGCGTGCTGGCGGCTCAGGCGCAGGCAGAAGGGGTGCCGATCACCGACAAGATCTCGCTGGTGCTGACCGACCTGGAAATGCCCGAGATGGACGGCTTTACGCTGACGCGTAAGATTAAAACCGACCCGGTGCTGAAGGACATTCCGGTGGTGATCCACTCTTCACTGTCAGGAAATGCTAACGAAGATCATATTCGTAAAGTGAAGGCCGACGGGTATGTGGCGAAGTTCGAGCTGAACGAACTGTCGTCGGTGATCGAAGAGGTGCTGGACCGTTCAATGAAGAGAATTGACGGGCCGCTGATTAGCCGTAAACAATTGGCGTAAGATCGGTGCGGGCTGATGCCCTCACCCCGACCCTCTCCCACGGGGAGAGGGAGTAAACATCAAAAACCCGCNNGGCGGGTTTTTATTTGGTGCGGATCTGGTGCCCTTTCCGCGGCGAGAGGGTGTAAATATAAAAAAACCCGCCGGAGCGGGTTTTTGTTTTTTGCTTGCTTACATCAGCGGCATCGCGTGTTGCACGATGGTGATAAGCGGCTGCGGCCAGATACCAAAGATCAGCACCAGCAGCGCGGAGATGAGCACCACGATACCACCGGCGCTGTACTGCCAGTTAGACGGCGCATCGCGGTTGAGCTGCTGAGGCGCGCTCAGGTAAAGGCTCACGGCAACACGCAGGTAGTAGTACAGACCAATCGCGGAACCGATAACCACACCGGCGGTCAGCCACCACAGGCCAGCCTGCACACCGACGGCCAGCACGTAGAACTTACCGATAAAGCCCAGGGTCATCGGAATACCTGCCAGGGACAGCATCATCACCGTCATCACCGCAGACAGAATCGGACGGTGCCAGAACAGACCACGGTAGGAGAACAGTGAGTCGGCATCCGGGCCACGGTACGGGCTGGACATCAGGCTCACCACGCCGAACGCGCCGAGGCTGCTGAACAGATAACCGGCCAGATAGACGCCTACGGTCTCCATCGACATTTCACCGCTCTGCAGCGCAATCAGCGCCACCAGCAGATAACCCAGATGGGAAATAGACGAGTAGCCCAGCAGACGCTTGATATTGGTCTGGCTCAACGCCATCAGGTTACCGAAGATAATGGAGACGAACGCAATAATGCCCAGCACCACGCGTACCGCTTCGCTATCACCCACCGGTGCGTACAGGAACAGACGCATGACCACACCGAAGATAGCGATTTTGCTCGCCGTCGCCAGGAAGGTCGATACCGGTGCCGGAGCACCCTGGTAAACGTCTGGCGTCCACAGGTGGAACGGAACCAGAGAGAGCTTGAAGCCCAGGCCAACAATCATCATACCCAGGCCTGCCAACAGCAGCGGCTCATGCAGCATACCGTCGCCCAGGCTCTTGCCGATAGCCAGGAAGGAGAGGTTACCCGTCTGTGCGTACAGCAGTGCGATACCGAACAGCAGGAACGACGACGCGGCAGCGGACAAGATCGTGTACTTGATCGCCGCTTCCAGCGAGCGTTTCTGGCGGAAGGCGTAGCCAATCAGACCGAACAGCGGCAATGAGATCAGCTCAATACCGAGGAACAGCGCGGCCAGGTGGTTCGCATTCGCCAGCAGAATGCCGCCCAGTGCGGCAATCAGTACCAGCAGGTAAAACTCTTCTTTGTTGTCCTTGTAACCTTCCAGCCATGGATAAGCAAAGGTACAGGTCGCCAGGCTCGCCAGCAGAACCAGACCGGTGTACAGCATGGCGTAGCCGTCAACGCGCATTAGCGGCGTGACATCCATCGCGCCCGCCTGGCCAACAAACCAGAGGGAAACCAACGCAGCGTTCATACCCAGAACCGACAGGGTCGCATTCAGGAAGTGATTGCGTCGCCACGCAATGGAGAGCATCACAACCACCACCGTCAATCCGACGATCAGCAGCGGTAGCAGCGCAATCAGTTGTTGTGGAGTTATTGTCATGGCGATTTACGGCCTTGTAGTAGAAGCAGAATTAACAAACCACTGCTGGATGTTACCCATCGCGCTGTGCGAGGTATCCAGAATCGGCTGCGGGAAGAAGCCCAACAGCACCAGCAGTACGACCAGCAGCAGGATGATGAACAGCTCACGCAGCGACATCCCCGGCAGCTCTTTGGCAGCGATTTCACTCTTCGCTTTACCGAAATAGGCGCGGTGCAGCATCGCCAGGGAGTAGACGGAAGCGAACACCAGACCAAAGGTAGAGATCACGGTAATAACCGGCACCACTTTGAAGCTGCCGAACAGAATCATAAATTCGCCGACGAAGTTACCGGTGCCAGGCATCCCCAGCGTTGCCACCGCGAAGAACATCGACATCGCCGGCAGCCACTTAATTTTGCTCCACAGACCGCCCATCTGACGCATGTCGCGGGTGTGCAGACGTTCGTACAGCTGGCCACACAGGATGAAGAGACCGGCCGCAGAGAGACCGTGTGCAATCATCTGAATCACCGCCCCCTGGTACGCCAGCTGGCTGCCAGTGTAGATAGCAATCAGCACGAAGCCCATGTGGGAAACAGAGGTGTAAGCAATCAGACGCTTGATGTCGTATTGCGTGAAAGCCATCCACGCGCCGTAGAAGATACCGATCACACCGAGCCACATCGCAATCGGCGCAAATTCAGCAGAGGCGTTCGGGAACAGCGGCAGTGCGAAACGCAGCAGACCATAGGCCGCGGTTTTCAGCAGGATGCCTGCCAGGTCAACGGAACCTGCCGTCGGTGCCTGAGAGTGCGCGTCCGGCAGCCAGCCGTGCAGAGGAACCACCGGCATTTTCACCGCGAAGGCAATGAAGAAGCCCAGCATCAGCAGATATTCAACACCGTGAGACATTGGCGTCTTCAGCAGATCCTGGTAGTTGAAGGTCCAGACACCGGTCGCGTTGTAGTGCACGAATACCAGCGCCAGAATCGCAATCAACATCACCAGACCGCTCGCCTGGGTATAGATGAAGAATTTGGTAGCCGCCGTGATACGCGTTTTACCGTCGGATGCCTTATGGCCCCACAGCGCGATCAGGAAGTACATCGGCACCAGCATCATCTCCCAGAAGAAGAAGAACAGGAACATGTCGATGGCAAGGAACACGCCGATAACGCCGCCCAGGATCCACATCAGGTTCAGGTGGAAGAAGCCCTGGTACTTTTCGATTTCTCGCCAGGAGCAGAGCACCGCCAGAACACCGAGCAGACCCGTCAACACCACCATCAGCAGCGACAGGCCGTCAATCGCCAGGTGAATGGTTATGCCAAAGCGTGGGATCCACGGCAGAATAAACTCCGACTGCCACTGCGGAATGCCCGCAGACTGCGTCAGGGAGTAGCCACCCTGCAACCACAGTTGCAGGCCAAGCGCGAGCGTCAATCCCATGGTAATCAGCGCAATCCAGCGCGGCATCTTCACGCCAAAGCGTTCAGTCTGCCAGCACAGGAAGCCGCCGATGAAGGGAATTAATATTAGCCAGGGTAGTAACATGGCGATTTGCATTCCTTTTTAAGGCCCCCAGCAGGGGCCTGATTTTCAACGAATTCGAATAAAATTCACTTAACGATCAACGCAATACCATCAGCAGCGCCAGCACGACAACCGCACCGATGCTCATGGACGCCACATACCAGCGCAGATAACCGTTCTCGCTGAACAGCAGGCCTTTACCTGCAAAGCGAGAGAGGATTGCCGGAATGTTCATCAGTGAGTTCAGTGGATCGCGCTTAATCAGCCACGCAATGCCGAGGAACGGTTTTACGAAGATCATGTCGTACAGCCAGTCGAAGCCCCACGCGTTGTACCACCAGGTGCCCAGCAGACGGCCCGGCGCGCTGTTAGCAACCGCAGTCACCAACGTACGTTTGCCCAGCCACAGCCATGCCGCAATCAGGATGCCCGCAATCGCGACCACACCGGAGGTGATTTCGAGGGTCAGAACGCGACCGTGCTCAAGTTCGGTGGTTGCTGGCAGTACGCCCTGCAGCGGTGGCACGATCATCGCGCCAACGAAGGTGGAGAGTACCAGCAGTACAATCAGCGGCAGGTGGTGGGTAATCCCCTTCCCTGCGTGAGCGTGAATTTGTTCTTTACCGTGGAAGACGATGAAAATCATACGGAAGGTGTACAGGGAGGTCATGAATGCACCGACCAGACCCGCAACCATCAGATTGATATGACCATTCGCCATGGCGCCCGCAAGGATTTCGTCCTTACTGAAGAAGCCCGCGGTGATCAGCGGCAGTGCCGCCAGCGCCGCGCCGCCCACCAGGAAGCAAGCGTAAACCAGCGGGATGGACTTACGCAGTCCGCCCATTTTGAAGATATTCTGCTCGTGGTGGCAGGCCAGAATCACCGAACCGGATGAGAGGAACAGCAGCGCTTTAAAGAACGCGTGAGTCATCAGGTGGAAAATGGCCGCGTCCCACGCCTGAACGCCCAGCGCCAGGAACATGTAGCCGATCTGGCTCATGGTGGAATATGCGAGAACACGCTTGATGTCGGTCTGCACCAGCGCGGCGAAACCTGCCAGCACCAGCGTTACGGCACCCACGATACCCACCAGATGCAGAATTTCCGGGGTCATCAGGAACAGACCATGGGTACGCGCAATCAGATAAACCCCTGCGGTCACCATGGTCGCGGCGTGGATCAGCGCGGAGACAGGCGTTGGGCCCGCCATCGCGTCGGCCAGCCATGTCTGCAGCGGCAGCTGTGCGGATTTACCCACAGCACCACCCAGCAGCATCAGCGTCGCCCACCACAGCATGTTATTACCTGCCTCGAAGTGCGCCGGCGCCAGTTCCACCATTTCGCGGAAGTTCAGCGTGCCCAGTTCGTTGTAGAGAATGAACAGCGCAAAGGCGAGGAAGACGTCACCCACGCGGGTTACGACAAACGCTTTCATGGCCGCTGCGCCATTCTTCGGATCGGTGTAGTAGAACCCGATCAGCAGGTAAGAGCAGAGACCCACCCCTTCCCAGCCGAGATACATCAGCAGCAGGTTATCGGCCAGCACCAGGACAACCATGCTGGCGATAAACAGGTTGGTGTAGGCGAAGAAGCGGGAATAACCCTCTTCACCGCGCATATACCAGGAGGCGAACATGTGGATCAGGAAGCCCACGCCGGTGACCACAGAGAGCATGGTCAGCGACAGTCCGTCCAGCACCAGATTAAAGCCGATGTTGAAATCGCCTACCGACATCCAGGTCCACAGTGGAACGCTAAAGGCCTGACGCCCGTTATTAAAGAAGTCGATACCCGCATACGCCGTGACCAGCGCAGCCAGACCGACAGACCCCATACCAACGGTGGCAGAGAGATTCTCAGACCAGCGGCCGCGTGAGAACGACAGCAGCAGGAAGCCAATCAGCGGAAAAATAATGGTTAAGGCAAGCATGTTCATCCACGCAACTCACTTACTGAATCGATGTTCAGGTTCTGGCGGCGACGATGGAGCTGCAGCAACAGCGCCAGGCCAATACTCGCTTCGGCAGCCGCGAGGCTGATAGCAAGAATGTACATCACCTGACCATCGGCCTGGCCCCAGTAGCTCCCGGCGACCACGAAGGCCAGCGCCGAAGCGTTAATCATGATTTCCAGTCCAATCAGCATAAACAGCAGATTGCGGCGGATAACCAGACAGGTTAAGCCCAGGACGAACAAAATCGCAGCGAGGATCAGTCCATGTGTTAAGGGGATCATGCGCGCTCCTCCGTTTTTCTTTTCGCGCGGTCGTCAGTGCGGTTGCTCAGCACCTCGCCGACGCGCTCTTCGCGGCCAACGTGGAAGGCAACAACCAGGCCCGCCAGCAGCAGCATTGAGGCCAACTCAACCGCCAGAACGTACGGGCCAAACAGGGCAATACCCACGGTTTTGGCGCTGATCGGCGTGCCGTCGATGCCCTGATCGTTCACGCCCAGAATGGCGTAAACAATCACCGCCAGCATGATGGCCGACAGAATCGCCGGGCCAATCCACACCTGCGGTTTTAACCACTGACGTTCCTGCTCAATTTCGGAGCCGCCCAGGTTCAGCATCATCACCACGAAGACGAACAGCACCATAATGGCACCGGCGTAAACAATGATTTCCAGCGCACCGGCGAAGTGCGCGCCCAGCGCAAAGAACACCCCGGAAATAGCCAGCAGCGAGATGATTAAATAGAGCAGCGCATGCACCGGGTTGGTGTGCGTAATCACTCGCAGCGTAGCCAGGATGGCGATAAGGCCACAGATATAAAAAGCGAATTCCATTGCCCTCTCCTTACGGTAACAGGCTCTTGACGTCGATAGGCTTAGCTTCGTTCTCTGCTTCGCCCTTATCTTTGCCGTCGATTGCCATACCCGCCATCCGGTAGAAGTTATATTCCGGGTATTTGCCCGGACCGGAAATCAGCAGATCCTCTTTCTCGTACACCAGATCCTGACGCTTGTACTCACCCAGCTCGAAGTCTGGAGTCAGCTGAATCGCCGTGGTTGGGCACGCTTCTTCACACAGACCGCAGAAGATGCAGCGTGAGAAGTTGATGCGGAAAAACTCCGGGTACCAGCGGCCATCGACCGTCTCTGCTTTCTGCAGAGAGATACAGCCTACCGGACAGGCTACCGCACACAGGTTACAGGCTACGCAGCGCTCTGAACCGTCCGGATCGCGCGTCAGCACGATACGGCCACGGTAGCGCGGCGGCAGATATACCGGCTCTTCCGGGTACATCCGGGTTTCGCGTTTTGCAAACGCGTGCAGGCCGATCATCCAGATACTGCGTACCTGGGTGCCGAAACCTACCAATAATTCTTTTAAGGTCATGGTCTAAAGCCCCTTATGGCTGCTGCCAGAGAATGACAGCCGCCGTTACCAATAAATTGACGAGCGTCAGCGGCAGGCACACTTTCCAGCCGAAGGACATTACCTGGTCATAACGAGGACGCGGTAACGCTGCGCGAATCAAAATAAACATCATCATAAAGAACGCGGTTTTCAGCGCGAACCAGATGAATGGCGGTAAGAACGGGCCATGCCAGCCACCAAAGAACAGCGTTACCATCAACGCGGAAATGGTGACGATACCGATGTACTCGCCCACGAAGAACAGACCGAACTTCATACCGGAATATTCAATGTGGTAACCGTCGGCCAGTTCCTGTTCGGCTTCTGGCTGGTCAAACGGGTGACGGTGACACACCGCCACGCCTGCGATAGCAAAGGTAACAAAACCAAAGAACTGCGGGATAACGTTCCAGATGTCGGCCTGGTTGTTGACGATGTCGGTCATGTTGAATGAACCGGCCTGCGCCACCACGCCCATCAGGGAGAGCCCCAGGAACACCTCGTAGCTCAGGGTCTGCGCGGAAGCACGCATCGCACCCAGCAGTGAGTATTTGTTGTTACTGGACCAGCCTGCGAACAGTACCGCGTAAACCGCGAGGCCTGCCATCATCAGGAAGAACAGGATGCCGATGTTCAGATCAGCCACAACCCAGGTCGGGCTGACGGGAACGATAGCAAACGCCAGCAGCAGCGAGGTAAAGGCGATCATTGGGGCCAGCGTAAAGATGACGCGATCCGAGAATTTCGGGATCCAGTCCTCTTTAAAGAACATCTTGATCATGTCCGCGACCAGCTGGAGTGAACCACCCCAGCCCACGCGGTTCGGCCCGTAACGGTTCTGGAACAGACCGAGCAGGCGACGTTCACCAAAGCTCATGAATGCACCGCAGGTGACCACCACCAGCAGAATCACAACCGCCTTCAGAATGCTCAGCAGGATGTCGATAAGATCCGGCGTTAACCAACTCATGCTTTTGCCTCCTGCAGGTTATCAAGACGCGCACCCGCCAGAACCGGCGCGATGCCAGGCATACCCATCGGCAGACCCACCTGGCCGGCGGTCAAACCTTCGGAGATAATCAGCGGCAGGCTGATCGTCTGGCCATCGTAGCTGAAAGCGATGTTCGCACCCGCGTTAACGCCAAGCTTCGCGGCGTCCGCCGGGTTGAGCTTGATGTACGGCTGCGGCATACGGGTCTGGAAGACCGGAGAGCGCTGGGACATTTCATCGCTACCGAACAGATGGTAGTAAGGTGCAATACGCCAGTTACCCTCTTCCGCCTGGAAGCTCGCCGGCACGGTCGTGAAGAAGTCCAGACCGGTTTCAGAGGCTTCAATCAGGCGTACGCCCGGATCGCCGTGGCGCAGGGAGCCGCCCACTTCAGCCTGGAACTTGTTCCATGCCTGCGGTGAGTTCCAGCCCGGAGCCCATGCGAACGGAATCTGTGAACGCGGTGCAGACGGCTGGTTGTTCCCTTCCATCGAGAAGGCAAACATCGTGTCTTTGTCCTGCGGCTGACGAGGCTCATGCACGCTGATGTTGGCACGCATCGCGGTACGGCCGCTGTAGCGGTGCGGCTCACGCGCCAGTTTCTGACCGCGAATACGGAAGCTCGCTTCCGGCGCCGCGTCTTTGATACCGGCCAGTTGAGGCAGTTTTTCGACTACCGCATCAATAACGTGGTCGAGCTGCGTCCAGTCCACTTCACGGCTGAGCAGGGTGCTGTGCAAGGAGTGCAGCCAGCGCCAGCTTTCCAGCATGATAATGTTGTTGTCGTAGTAGGCCGGGTCGTAAACCTGGAAGAAGCGCTGTGCGCGTCCTTCGTTGTTGATGACCGTACCGTCGCTTTCGGCGAAACTTGCCGCAGAGAGCACCAGGTGCGCTTTGTCCATAATCGCGGTGCGCTGATGGTCAATGACCATCACCAGCGGCGCTTTTGAAAGCGCTGCGTCAACGCGAGCGGCAGAGGCGTGGCGATGCAGGTCGTTTTCCAACACCACAACGGCGTCAGCAGAACCGGATTCCAGTTCGCTTAACGCGTCTTCCAGCGAGCCGCCGCCAATCATACCCAGACCGATGCTGTTCACCGCACGGGCAATCATGGTGATACCCACGTCCGCGCCGCGGCCTTTCAGGGCTTTAGCAACGTTCGCTGCCGCCTGTACGATCTCGGCACTACCGGCGTTGGTACCGGAAATAATCAGCGGTTTCTTCGCGCCCGCCAGAGCCTGAACAATCACGTCAACCTTGTTCTGCAGGTCACGATCCAGTTCAACGGCCGGAGAGTTGCTATCGAGCGCATGCGCGATGGCGAAGCCCAGGCGTGCCTGATCTTCCACCGGTGCACAGTAGGTCCACGCGGCGATGTCGTCCAGACGGGTATTGTCGACGTTGGTTACAAACAGCGGATGCTTCGCGCGCTGACCGATGTTCAGGATCGCCGCAATCTGCCAGTCAGCCACTTTCTGGGCCGCTGCCATTTCACGCGCTTTACCTTTCACCGCCTGACGAACCGCCAGAGCCGCACGTGCGCCGGTCTGAGTCAGATCTTCACCCAGCACCAGCACCGCGTCATAAGATTCGATTTCGCGCAGCGCAGGGGTGTGAACGCCACCTTCACGCAGCACTTTCAGTACCAGCTGCAGACGTTCCTGCTCTGACTTCGCGATACCGGTATAGAAGTTTTCTGCCCCAACCAGCTCGCGCAGCGCGAAGTTGCTTTCGATGCTGGCGCGCGGGGAGCCGATACCGATCACCTTCTTCGACTGACGCAAAATATCAGCCGCGCCCTGCATCGCCTGCTCGGCGTTCAGGGTGATGACGTCATCGCCACGGCGCTGAACCGGCTGACGCGGACGGTCTTTCAGGTTCACGTAGCCATAGCCGAAACGACCGCGGTCGCAGAGGAAGTAGTGGTTAACGGTACCGTTGTAACGGTTTTCGATACGACGCAGTTCGCCGTAACGCTCACCCGGGCTGGTGTTACAGCCGAGGGAACACTGCTGGCAGATGCTTGGTGCAAACTGCATGTCCCATTTACGGTTGTAGCGCTCGGAGTGCGTTTTATCTGTGAATACGCCGGTCGGGCAGATTTCTACCAGGTTACCGGAGAATTCGCTTTCCAGCACGCCATCTTCCGGACGACCGAAGTAGACGTTGTCATGCGCGCCATACACGCCCAGATCCTGACCGTCTGCGTAATCTTTGTAGTAACGCACGCAGCGGTAGCAGGCGATGCAGCGGTTCATTTCGTGAGAGATGAACGGCCCCAGGTCCTGGTTACGGTGGGTACGCTTGGTAAAGCGATAGCGACGGAAGCTGTGACCGGTCATGACGGTCATATCCTGAAGGTGGCAGTTACCGCCCTCTTCACACACCGGACAGTCGTGCGGGTGGTTGGTCATCAACCACTCCACCACGCTTTCGCGGAACTGTTTGGCTTCTTCGTCATCAATCGAAATAAACGTGCCTTCGGTGGCCGGCGTCATACAGGACATCACCAGGCGACCACGCGTGTCTTCCGCGTTTTGATATTGCTTCACCGCACACTGGCGGCAAGCACCGACGCTGCCCAGCGCCGGATGCCAGCAAAAGTACGGAATATCGAGGCCAAGAGACAGACAAGCTTCTAGCAGGTTGTCCGCCCCGTTGACTTCGTATTCTTTGCCGTCTACATGAATCGTAGCCATTAGCATGCTTCCAGTTGGCTCGAATTGCTTCGAGCGTTAATCAAAATTCTTTTTATCACCCTTACCCTACCCCTCTCCCTGAAGGAGAGGATAGAGCCCGGTTTTCTCCCTCTCCCTTGAGGAAGAGGTCCGGGGCAAGGGGGAATTACCAGCGTGCTTTAAGCAGGTTCGGCTGAATACCATTGATCGAATGGGTATTACTGAACGGCTGCTTGATGCCTGCTTCGAATTCTTCGCGGAAATATTTAATCGCGCTCTGCAGCGGCTCGACGGCACCCGGTGCGTGGGCACAGAAGGTTTTACCTGGGCCCAGGAATCGACACAGTTGCTCAAGTGTCTCGATATCACCAGGCTGACCTTCGCCACGTTCGATAGCACGCAGAATTTTCACGCTCCACGGCAGACCGTCACGGCACGGCGTACACCAGCCGCAGGACTCGCGGGCAAAGAACTCTTCCAGGTTACGCACCAGCGGAACCATGCCGATCTCGTGGTCGACGGCCATCGCCAGCGCCGTACCCAGACGGCTGCCCGCTTTACCAATGCTTTCGAATTCCATCGGCAGGTCGAGGTGAGCTTCGGTCAGGAAGTCTGTTCCTGCTCCACCCGGCTGCCAGGCTTTGAACTTCAGGCCATCACGCATGCCGCCCGCGTAGTCTTCAAGAATCTCACGCGCGGTGGTACCGAACGGCAGTTCCCAGACGCCAGGATTCTTCACGCGGCCGGAGAAGCCCATCAGCTTGGTGCCGGCATCTTTGCTTGAAGAGATGCCCTGATACCACTCCACGCCATTGGCGAGGATCGCCGGAACGTTACACAGGGTTTCGACGTTGTTAACGCAGGTCGGTTTACCCCACACGCCGGAGCTGGCCGGGAACGGCGGCTTGGAACGTGGGTTCGCACGGCGACCTTCCAGGGAGTTAATCAGCGCGGTCTCTTCACCGCAGATATAACGCCCTGCCCCGGTGTGCACGAACAGTTCGAAGTCAAAACCGGTGCCCAGAATGTTTTTACCGAGCAGACCGGCTTCGGTCGCTTCGGCAATCGCGCGACGCAGGTTTTCTGCCGCTTCGATATACTCGCCGCGCAGGAAGATGTAGCCACGGTAGGCTTTCAGCGCAAACGCGGAGATCAGCATGCCTTCCACCAGCAGGTGCGGCAGCTGCTCCATCAGCAGGCGGTCTTTATAAGTACCCGGCTCCATTTCATCAGCGTTACACAGCAGGTAACGGATGTTCATGGATTCGTCTTTTGGCATCAGGCTCCACTTCAGACCAGTGGAGAAGCCCGCGCCGCCGCGCCCTTTCAGGCCAGCGTCTTTAACCGCATTGACGATCTCATCCGGGGCCATACCGCCGAGCGCCTTGCGCGCGCCAGCATAGCCATTTTTCGCCTGATACTCTTCCAGCCACACCGGCTGCTTGTCGTCGCGAAGACGCCAGGTCAGCGGATGGGTTTCGGGAGTCAGAATAATATTTTTCATTATTTATACTGCTCCAGCAGGTCAGGAATCGCTTCCGGCGTCAGATGGCTGTGAGTGTCCTCATCAATCATCATGGTCGGCCCCTTGTCGCAGTTACCCAGGCAGCAGGTTGGCAGCAGGGTAAAGCGACCATCAAAGGTCGTCTGACCCGGCTTGATATTGAGTTTCTTCTCAATGGCGGCCTGAATGCCCTGATAGCCCGTGATGTGACAAACAACGCTGTCACAGTAGCGGATCACATGGCGGCCTACCGGCTGACGGAAGATCTGGCTGTAGAACGTGGCTACGCCTTCAACGTCACTTGCCGGAATACCCAGCACTTTTGCAATCTCATAGATCGCCCCATCCGGCACCCAGCCACGCTGTTTCTGAACGATTTTCAGCGCTTCAATGGACGCCGCACGCGGGTCTTCGTAGTGGTGCATCTCGTGCTCAATGGCGGCACGCTCTGCTTCACTCAGCTCAAAAGCCTCGGTCTGTGGTTGTTGATTCTCGTGCATAATTAGCGGTCCACATCTGACATAACAAAATCGATACTACCCAGATAAACAATCAGGTCGGAGACCAGACTGCCGCGAATGGCGGCCGGGATCTGTTGCAGGTGCGCAAAGCTTGGCGTACGCACGCGGGTACGGTAGCTCATGGTGCTGCCGTCGCTGGTCAGGTAGTAACTGTTGATACCCTTGGTCGCTTCAATCATCTGGAAGGATTCTTGCGCCGGCATGACCGGACCCCAGGAAACCTGCAGGAAGTGCGTGATCAGGGTTTCGATATGTTGCAGCGTGCGCTCTTTCGGCGGCGGCGTGGTCAGCGGGTGATCCGCTTTAAACGGCCCTTCCGGCATGTTGTTGAGGCACTGCTCAAGGATGCGCAGACTCTGACGCAGCTCTTCCACTTTCAGCATCACGCGGGTGTAGCAGTCGGAAACACCACCGCCAACCGGGATTTCAAAGTCGAAGTTCTCGTAGCCAGAGTATGGACGGGCTTTACGCACGTCGAAATCGATACCGGTAGCGCGCAGACCTGCACCTGTTGTGCCCCACTCCAGCGCTTCTTTCGCGCCATAGGCAGCAACGCCCTGAGAGCGGCCTTTCAGAATGGAGTTGCGTAGCGCAGCTTTCTCGTAGGAGGCGAGACGTTTCGGCATCCAGTCGAGGAACTCACGCAGCAGACGGTCCCAGCCGCGCGGCAGGTCGTGTGCGACACCGCCAATACGGAACCAGGCCGGGTGCATACGGAAACCGGTGATTGCTTCCACCAGATCGTAAATTTTCTGACGGTCGGTAAAGGCGAAGAAGACCGGGGTCATCGCACCGACGTCCTGAATGAACGTGGAGATGTACAGCAGATGGCTGTTGATACGGAACAGTTCAGACAGCATAACGCGGATTACGTTAACGCGATCCGGCGTGGTGATCCCTGCCAGTTTCTCAACGGCCAGCACGTATGGCATTTCGTTAACGCAGCCGCCCAGATACTCGATACGGTCGGTATACGGAATATAGCTGTGCCAGGACTGACGCTCGCCCATCTTCTCAGCACCACGGTGGTGATAACCGATGTCCGGAACACAGTCGACAATCTCTTCGCCATCAAGCTGAAGAATAATACGGAAGGCACCGTGCGCAGACGGGTGGTTTGGACCGAGGTTGAGGAACATGAAGTCCTCGTTATCGGTACCGCGCTTCATGCCCCAGTCTTCCGGCTTGAAGGTCAGCGCTTCCATCTCCAGATCCTGCTTGGCTTTGGTCAGCTCAAACGGGTCGAATTCGGTCGCACGGGCCGGATAATCTTTACGCAGCGGGTGGCCGGTCCAGGTCTGCGGCATCATGATGCGCGTCAGATTTGGGTGGCCATCGAAAGTCATACCAAACATTTCCCAGGTTTCACGCTCATACCAGTTCGCGTTCGGGAAAATTTTGGTGATCGTCGGCAGATGCATGTCGTTTTCAGACAAGGCCACCTTGAGCATGATATCCGTGTTGCGGTCTATTGAGATCAGGTGGTAGAAAACGGAAAAATCCGCCGCGGGTAACCCGTGGCGGTGCGTACGCAGACGTTCATCCATGCCGTGTAAGTCAAACAGCATGACGTAAGGTTTTGGCAATTTCTTGAGGAAATCGACAACTTCCAGTAATTGCTCACGCTTCACCCAAACAACGGGTACCCCGGTGCGGGTGGCCTGAACAGTAAAGGCATCCGGCCCAAAACGGTTGCGCAGTTCGCCAATGACCGGGTCATCCAGGTGATCCCGTGTTTGCCATGCGGCGTCTTGCGCGGTTAAGTCGGTCATATTGTTCACCATTGCAAATGGTCCGTGGTGACTGCCAGGCGGGGCTTCGCGCTATTTGAATAGTGATGTACGAAGCTTTTCTCCACCGCCCGCAGGCGCAAATTAAATTTCGTCAGGCGTACGCAGGTTGGTCACTGCAATACGTTCGCCGCGTTTACGCTCGCGCTCAGACTGCATGTTCGCGCGATAGACACCCTGGTCGCCTACCACCCAGGAGAGCGGACGGCGTTCTTTGCCAATCGACTCCTGCAGCAGCATCAGCGCCTGCATGTAAGCTTCCGGGCGCGGCGGGCAACCTGGGATGTACACATCAACCGGGATGAACTTATCTACGCCCTGGACAACGGAGTAAATGTCGTACATTCCGCCTGAGTTTGCACAAGCGCCCATGGAAATAACCCATTTTGGCTCGAGCATCTGGTCGTACAGACGCTGAATGACCGGCGCCATTTTGGTAAAGCAGGTACCGGCCACCACCATCAGGTCAGCCTGACGCGGAGAGGCACGCAGTACTTCTGCACCAAAACGCGCAACGTCATGCACCGCAGTGAATGACGTCACCATTTCAACGTAGCAGCAAGAAAGACCAAAGTTATACGGCCAAATGGAGTTCTTACGACCCCAGTTGACCATATCGTGCATGGCATTTTCGAGTTTGCCCATGTACACGCTTTTATTGACTTCTTGCTCCAGGGGGTCGGTTACGATCTCCTGTTTTTGCAGGGGGTAACGGTCATTCTCACCGTTAGGATCTATGCGGGTGAGCGTATAATCCATCTTATTGCCTCGCTGTTACTGCTGACGATTAGAGATACTGTTTTCCGGGTTGATACGTTCACGACGTGAACGTGCAGGTGTCCAGTCCAGCGCGCCAATGCGCACCAGATAAACCAGACCGGCCAGTAACACTAAAATGAAAATTGCGGCCTCGACAAAGCCTACCCAACCACTTTCACGAATGGAGGTAGACCATGCGAAAAGATAGAGCGCTTCAACGTCGAAGATGACGAAGAACATGGCTACCAGATAGAACTTGGCAGACAGGCGTAAGCGAGCAGTACCTACAGAATCAATACCTGATTCAAAAGGTGTGTTTTTGTGCCTTGCGCGGGCGCGACCGCCCAGGAACCAGCCGCCGACTAACATCAGGCAGCACAGGCCAATGGCTACAATAAGAAAGATTGCGAATGCCCAGTGATGAGCGATGACTTCTGTGGATGTTGACATACTCATTGCTTACTCATCAAAAGTGATACCGACGACACTGCTCTTGCTGGCAGATGGGCATCACATCGATTCATGGGGAGGAACAAATAACCTTACACCAACTGTCAGAAATGAGACATAGACAGCAAAATGATGTGGTTTTTTACTCCTTTCTATAACCTTTTGTCAACTTTAACAAAGGTTTCTTCACATTAAATTACATCGAACGATTCTCGTTAACATTTAATGCCCTTTAACCCTGGCGGGAACATGACATTTGGTCAACTGCATACTGTTGAATCGTGTCCGTTTTGATGTAAAAAAAAGATTACCCTCCTATTTTGACAGGATTTGTCGCTGATTCCTCCCCCCAAAGAGGAGTATTTTCTTGATCTGAGACACGCTTTTGTTAATTCAATCAAAAAAACGGCAACATCTTCGCTGTTTTTTTAACATGCAAATTGACAACCATAAGCTGTAAGAATGGGAGTAACGAATACAGCGCGTAATCCATATAATCTTGATAAACAATAAAATTAACTTTACTTAACAGAAACTTTTCAAATCGAATTGCAAAAAAAGAACCACAGCGCGCGAAAGTGGCGTCAGTGGCTCTTTTTTAACACTTACATTTTGTTACGAGGAAATTGCCGAACTTTTATTCAAAATCTCCTTCGATGACGAGAGAGTCATCCCCTCCTTCCGGGGTAACATTATTGTACTGCCATGGATTCTGATAATTTTCCATTGCCGAGAAGATGGTTTGCGCTAACTCGTTCTGACTAGTCGCGTTATGACACAGCAAATATTCCGTATCGGGCAGCATCGGCAGCCCGTCTGATTTGCCTAATACTCGCAAATCCGGGCTCATCATCTCAACCGGGCGCGCGGTGACGCCTAGTCCGGCTTTCACCGCCGCACGGACGGCTGGCAGGGTTGTCGCTACGTAGGCGAGACGCCAGGGAATATTGGCGGCATTTAATGTGGCCAGAACCATGTCGCGGAACGGGCTGGGATCATCCATCAGTACCAGCGGGATGGGCTCGCCGCGCTGCAGTTGATACTCGGCTGCACAATACCAGTGAGTGGGTGACGTACGGAGCGTCAGGCAACTGAAATGCTCCATTCGTTGGGTTGTGACAACCAGGTCTACTTCCTGCTCCTGCAGCATCTCCATCATAAACGCATTGCGTTTAACCCTGACGTCCAACGCAATCTTCGGATAAACCGAACTAATACGATTAAGCAGGAAAGGCAAAATAGTATCAGCCGACTCATCAGACGCCCCTACGGTTAAGACACCCTGTAGGTTACTAAACATTAGCGACGTGCAGGCTTCATCGTTGAAGCGAAGTATTTTTCTGGCATAGCCCAGCAACTGAATACCATGTTCAGTCAGGAGTTTGTTGCGGCCGTGGCGGGCAAAAAGCTCTTTCCCGACCAGTTGTTCCAGTCGTTGCATTTGTTGGCTAACAGCCGATTGGGTACGGCAGACTGCCGCAGCCGCAGCTGCAAATGTATTCAGATCGGCGACTGCAACAAAAGTTCTCAGCAGATCGAGATCGAGGTTCAGTATCGGACGATTTGCATTCATCATATCTTTTCACTTACAGGTGGCTCATGCGGAGCTGCCTCGGGTAGAAGCTGTGTGCGTAAAAGTAAAACAGGTCCTTCTGAACAAGAATCCTTGTAATCCCGACCGGCAGACTGCCAGACAGAAAGTTGAAGTCCAGGTATATCCGTCGTCAAACACAACGTATCTGACGATATTTTTATTAGCTTTACGTTCAGTAAATATAAATTTTTACCGGATTAGGTAATGCACGAAAGGCAGTGGCGCTTCAGGCTCAACTTTATCGTAGTCAAGCTAAAGCAGCAATGGGCGTCGCTTCGCTTCTCCGGGTAAAGATAAATCTATTAATAACAATATGCTATTAATGGAGGCATAACTAAGATTTACAACAAGCCGCAATCGCGTACTGCAGGCCTGTTGCATCATCTTAACCTAAATCCATTTTATTTATAAGTCTTATTGCATCCCGGATGATTTAACCCTGTTGATAAGAGTCTAAATTATTTTTATTAATATTAACGAAAGTTACGATTTCACCCTTATTTTGAAATACACAATAATTTAAAAAAAGATTATTCATTAATTATACTTAACATTATATTCACATGATCAACGTTTATATAAAGCGGGATTTGAATCGTGATAATCGCAATTAATTCAGCATTTACGAAAAATTGCCAGGGGAAACCTCTGTATATCGGTTTGCGAAGCCAATGCCGATTCATCCGTTAGTGTAAAATCCAGTAAAAGATGTCACTTGCAAAACTTTACACCAGATTATAACAAACCCGTGGCAGGTCTTATTCGTCGTAACGCAAATAGTAGATTAAAATTTTAATGATAGTTTTTCTTAATTAGCAAAATCTTCTTCTGCTCATGCTTTAAAAAAGGCCTTTCAAGGAGTACATTGTTTCGTGCTGACTTCCACGGCAGGGAGTGGCAATAACAGTTAAAAGGTCAAAGGTTCATGTCCCCTATCGAAAAATCCAGTAAATTAGACAACGTCTGTTATGACATCCGCGGGCCCGTTCTTAAAGAGGCCAAACGCCTCGAAGAAGAAGGCAATAAAGTTCTCAAACTCAATATCGGTAACCCGGCGCCATTTGGTTTCGATGCCCCGGATGAAATACTGGTTGATGTGATCCGAAACCTGCCTACCGCACAGGGCTACTGTGATTCGAAAGGGCTTTACTCCGCCCGTAAAGCCATTATGCAGCACTACCAGGCTCGCGGGATGCGCGATGTTACGGTAGAAGATATCTATATTGGCAACGGCGTATCAGAGCTGATCGTGCAGGCCATGCAGGCGCTGCTCAACAGCGGTGACGAAATGCTGGTGCCCGCTCCGGATTACCCACTCTGGACCGCCGCTGTCTCGCTTTCCAGTGGTAAAGCGGTGCATTACCTCTGTGATGAGTCATCCGACTGGTTCCCTGATCTGGACGATATCCGCGCTAAAATTACCCCTCGCACCCGCGGCATCGTGATCATCAACCCGAACAACCCAACGGGTGCGGTCTATTCAAAAGAGCTGTTGATGGAGATCGTTGAGATCGCCCGTCAGCATAACCTGATCATCTTCGCCGACGAAATTTACGACAAGATCCTTTACGACGAAGCGCAACACCACTCTATCGCCGCGATGGCTCCGGATCTGCTGACCGTCACGTTCAACGGCCTGTCTAAGACCTACCGCGTCGCCGGTTTCCGTCAGGGCTGGATGGTTCTGAACGGCCCGAAAAAGCACGCCAAAGGCTATATCGAAGGGCTGGAAATGTTGGCCTCTATGCGCCTGTGCGCCAACGTACCAGCCCAGCACGCTATTCAGACGGCGCTGGGTGGTTATCAGAGCATTAGCGAATTTATCGTGCCAGGCGGTCGCCTGTATGAGCAACGTAATCGCGCATGGGAGCTGATTAATGACATTCCGGGCGTCTCCTGCGTGAAGCCAAAAGGCGCGCTCTATATGTTCCCGAAAATCGACATCAAACGCTTTAACATCTTTGACGATCAAAAAATGGTGCTCGACTTCCTGCTGCAAGAAAAAGTGCTGCTCGTCCAGGGAACGGCGTTCAACTGGCCATGGCCGGATCATGTGCGCATTGTTACCCTGCCGCGTGAGGATGAACTTGAGATGGCGGTCAGTCGTTTTGGTCGATTCCTCTCTGGGTATCATCAGTAACACCTTCCGGGCTGCCAATGGCAGCCCGATTTGCATCTGCCCGCCCCTCCCCTCACAATGAAGTCTGTCGCCGTGTTAGACAAAAGGTAACCTATGAGTGAGAGTCATTTCTTTGCCCACCTTTCCCGCCTGAAACTGATTAACCGCTGGCCGCTGATGCGCAACGTGCGGACCGAGAACGTCTCAGAGCATAGTCTGCAGGTCGCCATGGTTGCCCATGCGCTGGCCGCCATTAAAAACCGCAAATTCAACGGACAGGTGAATGCAGAGCGAATCGCACTGCTGGCGATGTATCATGATGCTTCTGAAGTGCTGACAGGGGATCTGCCCACGCCGGTGAAGTATTTCAATTCGCAGATTGCTCAGGAGTACAAAGCGATTGAAAAAATAGCTCAGCAGAAGCTGGTCGACATGGTGCCTGAAGAGCTGCGCGATATTTTTGCCCCCCTGATCGACGAATACCAATACAGCGAGGAAGAGAAGTCTCTGGTTAAGCAGGCAGATGCGCTCTGTGCTTATCTGAAATGCCTTGAGGAGCTCTCGGCCGGCAATCATGAATTCTTGCTGGCGAAAACGCGCCTGGAAAAGACGCTGGAAGCCCGTCGCAGTGACGAAATGGATTACTTTATGCAGGTATTTGTCCCGAGCTTCCACCTGTCGCTGGATGAGATTAGCCAGGATTCCCCACTGTAATTTCCGGGCCGGGTGGCGCTGTCGCCACCCGAATTACGCGCGGTATTAAAATGGAAACAGCACCGGGATCAAAATGACGCACACCACCATAACCAGCACGGTAAAAGGCACGCCCAATTTTACGAAATCGCTAAACCGGTAGTTCCCGGGCCCCAGTACCAGCGTGTTAACCGGAGAAGAGACCGGGGTCATAAAGGCGGCTGAAGCGGCCATCGCCACCATCATTGCAAACGGGTAAGGCGAGACCCCCATCGATTTCGCCATCGCCAGCGCAATGGGCGCCATCAGCACAGCCGTGGCGGTATTGGAGATAAACAGACCAATGGTGGCGCACATTACAAACAGGCAGATTAGCATCATGTAAGGCCCATATCCGCCGCCGAGTTCCATCAATCCTTTAACCACCAAATCTACCCCGCCCGTTTTTTGCAGCGCCAGCGCAAAGGGCATCATCCCGACGATGAGTATGATGCTCGGCCAGTGGATTGCCTTATAGGCGCTTTGTGCATCAATACAGCGGAATTTCCCCATCAGCAGGCAGGCGATAATCGCCGCAATCGGGTTAGGGATCTCATCCGTTAACATCAGCGCGACCATCAGCACCAGACAGAAAATAGCATGTGGCGCCTGGCTGTGAGCCGGTGAGGCATCACTCACCTCAACGGGCAGGTTCATGACCACAAAGTCGCGCCCGCGCTGGCCGAGCTGGGAGATAAGTTTCCAGTTCCCCACCACCAGGAAAATGTCGCCCAACTGTAAGGGTTCATCCACCACGGCGCCATCCATTGCCACGCCGTCACGCTTCAATCCCACTACATTGAGCCCATAGCGCGTACGAAAACCGATCTCGCGCATGGTCCTGCCCAGCAGTTCCGATTCGGGAATCAGCGAAATTTCTGCCATCCCCACGTCCAGCGCCTGATCGGAGAAATACTCTCCCCGCAGCACCATCGGCTCCAGCAACTGCTCACTGCAAAATTCACGCAGATCGACATCGGCAGAGGACATGTCGATAAGTAATACGTCACGGGCGCGGAATTCAGATACACCGTTAACATTCACGATCACCCGCCGAAAACGGCGCCAGCGCTCTACCCCAATCACGTTCGCGCCGTATCGTTCACGCAGTTTAAGATCGTCCAGCCGTTGACCAATCAGGGGGGAACCGGGGCGGATAGCCAGACGACGGGCCCGCCCGGTCAGGCGATACTCTTTGATCAAATCGCGAAATGTGCGGCGCTTCCAGCCGTCCCGGGATTTATCCTGCGTTTCGCTCTTCAGGACAAAGCGAGTCAGCAGCATGTAGGCAATACCCAGCACCAGAATCACCAACCCCAGCGGCGTGACGCTAAAAAAGCTAAATCCCTGCAGCCCTTCGCGCAAAAGTTCGCTGTTAACCACCAGGTTGGGTGGCGTTGCTACCAGCGTCATCATGCCGCTGATAAGCCCGGCGAAGCTGAGCGGCATCATCAGGCGTGATGGCGGGATCTGCATCCTCATGCAGACGCTTAACACCACCGGGATAAAGATGGCCACTACGCCGGTGGAGCTCATAAAGGCTCCCAACCCGGCCACGGTCAGCATCAGCAGGATAAGCATTTTGGTTTCGCTGCTGCCTGCGGCGTTCACCAGCCAGGAGCCCATACTGGTGGCGACGCCGGTGCGAACCAGCCCATCACCAATAATAAAGAGTGCGGCAATCAAAATAACGTTCGGATCGCTAAAGCCCGATAACGCTTCGGGGAGCGTGAGGGTGCCGCTTAGCACGAACGCCACTATCACCAGTAATGCCACGGCATCCATGCGCACTTTACCGGTAGCAAAGAGAATGATGGCGAAGACCAGCAGGCTCAATACCCAGATTAATTCACCGTTCACAACAGGTCCTTGTCAGAAAAGAGTGACAGCATACTGCCATAAAAAAGCCCCACAGTTGTGGGGCTAAATCATGGGATTACATTTTCTGCGTCACGGTTACCGTTCCGTCGGCCGTTTTGCTGACCTCAATGGCTGCCAGCGAAGTCAGCACAAAACCGGCTTCATTCAGGCGCGGCGCCGTGGCAGGTACATTCACGGCGATGACATGACACCCCGCCGCCAGCCCGGCAAGGACGCCGGCAGCGGCATCTTCCACCACCACGCACTGTTCTGGTGCCAGCCCTAGCAGCTCGGCGCCCAGCAAAAAGGCGTCGGGCTCCGGCTTGCCCCGAGCGACACGCTCGGCGGTGACAAAGACTTCAGGCGTTGGCAAACCCGCCGCTTTATGGCGGGCGTGCGCCACCGGAACCGAGCCGGAGGTGACGATAGCCCACGGAATCTGTGATTCATTCAGGTGACGAAGCAGCGCGTGCGCGCCTGGAAGCGCGACGATGCCGTCGGTATCCTTCGCCTCTAGCTGCTCCAGCCAGCGAAACTCGGCCTGAATTTCTTCTTCAGTGCTGCCCGCCATAAAGTGACGTAAAGAGGTAATGGCCTGTTTGCCATGGATGAAATGGAGGACTTCATCATGGCTAATACCGTGCCTGTCGGCCCAGCGGCACCATGAGCGCTCAACCACCGGTAAGGAATCCACCAGCGTACCGTCCAGATCAAACAGAAAACCTTTACACTGCACATCGACCTCCGTCAGGCATTAATGATTTGTTGAATTTCGTTGCTGCTCAGATGGTACTGGCGCGGGCAGGCGTGCCAGACGCTCAGCATACGTTGATATTTGTCCCACATCGGGGTCTGGGCATTAAAGCCATGCGTACCGGCATCGAAGTGGGTGTAACGCCCTTCGGTGTTAACCATAAAGCGGACGTAGCTCAGGTAACGCGCTTCGGTGGCAGCATCAAAACCGAGGAAGGTCACACGACGCTCATCAATTATCTGCGCGTCTTTCAGGTTAGCCCATGAGACGTGCAATGCGTGATACATCTCCATGATGTCAATGACAATACGGCAGGTCTCTTCCTTTAATTCGCCAAACTCGCGATCCAGTTCGCGCATCTGCAGGCCAAAGCCACGTTCGACGATAGTCTGCAGGCGGCGATAGCGCTCTGCGTTGTCGGGATCAAGCATGGTCATCATTTTGTACTGATTAGACAAAATCAGACGTTGAGCATTGGTCATTTCCATCATTCGACTCCTGTTGCGCGAAGCAATCTAAAAAAAAGACACGGTAACTAAGGGTTACTGTGCCTTCTTTTAATGATCGTTTCGATGATCAATCACAAATCATCCAGGAATGTTTTATCAAGTTGTTTAAATGCTTTCTTTAGCGTGTCGGCCAGCGCCTGATAATCGGGCTTGCCCTCGACCGGGGCCAGGGCCTGTCCCGCCTCCTGCAACTTGCCGCGTACTTCATAGAACCACTGCAGCACGGACGGGGGGAGCGGCGTGACGGAGCGTTTACCTAACCACCAGAGCCCCTGCATCGGCAGGCTAAGCGCAAACAGCGCGGTGGCGACGGCCGGTCCAAGCTGGCCGCCAAGCGCTATCTGCCAGCAGAGGGTGAAAATGGCAATCGGGGGCATCAGGCGAATGGCGTGACGGGTAGCACGGATCACACGGTTCTCGATAAAGACAGGCGCAAGGCGTTTTTCCAGCGGCCACGTCTTCGAATAGTGCTGTCCCCGGCGAAACAGACTAAAAAAGTTCACTGAGGGGGTTTCGGGTGTCGACATGGCTTTACCTCAACTTCACATATAAAAATTAAAAAATTCGTGCAAATACCCAACTGGTCATGACATCGTTCAAAAACTTTTGTCTTAACTACCCAGTATCAGGTATCCTGTGCCGGCCTGAAAAGGCCCTGGACGATAATCGTAAATTCGTCAAGTTTAAGCACATTATGCCATTGCCGGAAAAATGCGCAAAATGGCATAAAATCTTATGTATTCCTTTCGTCATGCCAAAAAGTACTTTCGGCATGATGTTAATCATAAATGTCAGCGGATTCTTGCGCTACGCTACGATTCTCACTGACGTTTTTTTAGCCACGTATCAATAATAGGTACTTCCATGTCGAGTAAGTTAGTACTGGTTCTGAACTGCGGTAGCTCCTCACTGAAATTCGCCATCATCGATGCGCTCAACGGTGACGAGTACCTCTCTGGTTTGGCCGAATGTTTCCATCTGCCTGAAGCGCGTATCAAGTGGAAGATGGACGGCAGCAAACAAGAAGCGGCTTTAGGTGCAGGCGCCGCTCACAGTGAAGCGCTGAACTTTATCGTTAACACTATTCTGGCACAAAAACCAGAACTGTCTGCTCAGCTGACCGCAATCGGTCACCGTATCGTCCACGGCGGCGAAAAATACACCAGCTCTGTTGTGATCGACGACTCTGTCATCCAGGGCATCAAAGACTCCGCCTCTTTCGCGCCGCTGCATAACCCGGCTCACCTGATCGGTATCGCTGAAGCATTGAAATCCTTCCCGCAGCTGAAAGACAAAAACGTGGCTGTATTTGACACGGCGTTCCATCAGACCATGCCGGAAGAGTCTTACCTGTATGCCCTGCCGTACAAACTGTACAAAGAGCATGGCGTACGTCGTTACGGCGCACACGGCACCAGCCACTTCTATGTTACTCAGGAAGCGGCAAAAGTCCTGAACAAGCCGGTAGAAGAAGTGAACATCATCACTTGCCACCTGGGCAACGGCGGTTCTGTTTCTGCTATCCGTAACGGTAAATGTGTTGATACCTCCATGGGTCTGACCCCGCTGGAAGGTCTGGTGATGGGTACCCGTTCTGGTGACATCGACCCGGCGATTATCTTCCACCTGCACGACACCCTGGGCATGAGCGTCGATGACATCAACAAAATGCTGACCAAAGAGTCTGGCCTGCTGGGTCTGACCGAAGTCACCAGCGACTGCCGTTATGTTGAAGATAACTACGAAGCCAAAGAAGATGCGAAACGTGCTATGGACGTTTACTGCCATCGTCTGGCGAAATACATCGGTTCTTACACTGCACTGATGGACGGTCGTCTGGACGCGGTTATCTTCACCGGTGGTATCGGTGAAAACGCAGCAATGGTTCGTGAACTGTCCCTGGGTAAACTGGGCGTTCTGGGCTTCGAAGTTGATCACGAGCGTAACCTGGCTGCCCGCTTCGGCAAGTCTGGCTTCATCAACAAAGAAGGCACCCGCCCTGCTATCGTTATCCCAACTAACGAAGAGCTGGTCATCGCGCAAGACGCGAACCGTCTGACTGCCTGATTCCACACCGCCAGCCTAGCTGGCGGTGCTGTTTTGAAACCCGCCTGACTTCGGCGGTAGCCAAAAGAGGATAAACCGTGTCCCGTACAATTATGCTGATCCCTACCGGAACCAGCGTCGGCCTGACCAGCGTCAGCCTCGGCGTCATCCGTGCTATGGAACGCAAAGGCGTTCGTCTGAGCGTCTTTAAACCTATCGCCCAGCCACGTGCCGGTGGCGATGCGCCAGACCAGACCACCAGCATTGTTCGTAAGAACTCTAATCTGCCCGCCGCAGAGCCGCTGAAAATGTCCCACGTTGAGTCTCTGCTCTCCAGCAATCAGAAAGACGTGCTGATGGAAGAGATTATCGCCAACTATCACGCGAACGCGCAGGACGCGGAAGTGGTACTGGTTGAAGGTCTGGTTCCGACCCGCAAACATCAGTTTGCCCAGTCGCTGAACTTTGAAATCGCCAAAACGCTGAACGCCGAGATCGTCTTCGTGATGTCTCAGGGTACTGATACCCAGGAGCAGCTGAAAGAGCGTATCGAACTGACCCGTAGCAGCTTCGGCGGCGCGAAAAACACCAGCATCACCGGCGTTATCATCAACAAGCTGAACGCACCGGTTGATGAACAAGGTCGCACCCGTCCTGACCTGTCCGAAATTTTCGATGACTCTTCCAAAGCGAAAGTCGTGAAAATCGATCCGGCAAAACTGCAGGAAACCAGCCCGCTGCCAGTGCTGGGCGCGGTGCCATGGAGCTTTGATCTGATCGCGACCCGTGCCATCGACATGGCGCGTCACCTGAACGCCACCGTGATCAACGAAGGCGATATCAATACCCGTCGCGTGAAGTCTGTCACCTTCTGTGCGCGTAGCATTCCGCACATGCTGGAACACTTCCGTGCAGGTTCCCTGCTGGTCACCTCCGCTGACCGTCCTGACGTGCTGGTTGCTGCCTGCCTGGCCGCAATGAACGGCGTTGAAATCGGCGCTATCCTGCTGACCGGTGCTTACGAGATGGACCCACGCGTAAGCAAACTGTGCGAGCGCGCCTTTGCGACTGGCCTGCCGGTATTCATGGTGAACACCAACACCTGGCAGACCTCTCTGAGCCTGCAGAGCTTCAACCTCGAAGTGCCGGTTGATGACCACGAGCGTATCGAGAAAGTTCAGGAATACGTGGCAGGTTACGTGAACGCAGACTGGATCGAATCCCTGACTGCAACCTCCGAGCGCAGCCGCCGTCTGTCTCCTCCAGCCTTCCGCTATCAGCTCACCGAGCTGGCGCGTAAAGCGGGTAAACGCGTTGTTCTGCCAGAAGGCGACGAACCACGTACCGTTAAAGCAGCCGCCATCTGTGCAGAGCGCGGTATCGCGACCTGTGTGCTGCTGGGTAACCCGGACGAGATCACCCGCGTAGCGGCATCTCAGGGCGTTGAACTGGGTGCGGGCATCGAAATCGTTGACCCGGAAGTGGTACGTGAAAGCTACGTTGCACGTCTGGTTGAGCTGCGTAAGAGCAAAGGCATGACCGAAGCCGTTGCGCGCGAACAGCTGGAAGACAACGTGGTTCTCGGTACCCTGATGCTGGAACAGGACGAAGTTGACGGTCTGGTTTCTGGTGCTGTTCACACCACCGCGAACACCATCCGTCCGCCGCTGCAGCTGATCAAAACCGCCCCAGGCAGCTCTCTGGTCTCTTCCGTGTTCTTCATGCTGCTGCCTGAACAGGTTTACGTTTACGGCGACTGTGCGATCAACCCGGATCCAACCGCAGAGCAGCTGGCTGAGATCGCTATCCAGTCCGCAGACTCCGCTATTGCCTTCGGTATCGAACCGCGCGTAGCCATGCTCTCCTACTCCACCGGCACCTCTGGTGCAGGTAGCGACGTAGAGAAAGTACGTGAAGCGACCCGTATTGCGCAGGAAAAACGCCCAGATCTGATGATCGACGGCCCGCTGCAGTACGATGCCGCCGTGATGGCAGACGTGGCGAAATCCAAAGCACCGAACTCGCCGGTTGCAGGTCGCGCTACCGTGTTCATCTTCCCGGATCTGAACACCGGTAACACCACCTACAAAGCGGTACAGCGTTCTGCAGACCTGATCTCTATCGGGCCAATGCTGCAGGGTATGCGCAAGCCGGTGAATGACCTGTCTCGTGGCGCGCTGGTAGACGACATCGTCTACACCATCGCCCTGACCGCGATCCAGTCTTCACAGCAGCAGCAGTAACTTTTAGCTGCATTAAAAAGGCGACCCGATGGTCGCCTTTTTTATTTAAAGCAGTTCTCTTGCCGCCGACACAATGTCGTGCGCCGTCAGGCCGTACTCGCGTTGCAGGAAGTCCTGCGTGCCCACCTGGCCGTAGCGTTCTTTTACCCCCACCCGCCGCATCGGCACCGGGCACGTTTCCACTAACACTTCAGCCACCGCCGACCCCAGGCCATTGTGAATACTGTGATTTTCACAGGTAACGATACGTCCGGTTTTCTCGGCATAATTTTTCACCAGCATCCGGTCGATAGGCTTCAGGGTGAACATATCGATCACCGCCGCGCTGACGCCCTCCAGTTCAAGCTGCCGCGCCGCCTCCAGCGCCTCTGCGACCATGATGCCGTTAGCAATCAGGGTGATATCGTCTCCTTCGCGTAGCACGTTGCCCTTGCCGATGGTAAAGGTCGAGCCCGGGGCGTAGATGCTCGGGGCTTGCTTACGGATAGTTCGCACCCAGTAAAAGCCCTCAAGGTCAATCAACTGGCGCAGGACATCCTCAAACATGACCGCGTCGGTCACTTCCAGCACCACCGAATGAGCCAGCCCGCGCACAATGCCCATATCTTCAAACGACATATGCGTACCGCCGTTGTGACAAGCGGTAACGCCCGCATCCGAGGCGATGACCTTCACGTTGTTACGCTGATAATCCAGCGACATAAACAGCTGGTCGAAGCAGCGGCGGCTGGCGAAGGCGGTAAAGGTGTGCACAAACGGCTTACGCCCGGTCAGCGACAACCCCGCTGCGGTACCGATGACATTGGCCTCCATGATCCCGCAGTTGATGACGTGCTGGGGATAATCGCGCGCCACGCCGTCCATCGCCATGGAGCTCATCAGATCCGCTTCCAGGGCGATAATTTCACTCCCCGCTTCAATCTGGCTCGCGACGAATCCGGCATAGACTTTGCGCATCTCGACGGCATCTTTTTGTCCTGTGGGTGCAAGCTTAATCATGTGTGGCCTCCAGCTGGCGAATCGTCTCGGTAAGGGCGGCTTTAACGTCATCAGTCAGTCGCAAATGGTGGGAGTTACTGAGCTGCTCCAGATACGGCACCCCCTGCCCTTTGATGCTGTCAAGGATCACGACCAGCGGTCGAGCATCCGCTTCAGGGATGAGCGACGTCACCTCAAGCAGCCCCGGAATGTCGTCCCCTTTGACCTTAACCACGTCATAGCCAAAAGCGCGGAATTTTCCTTCCAGGTCGAAGGCGCAGATGATCTCATCCAGCTCACCGTCTAGCTGTTGTTTATTCCAGTCCACGAAGACCGTCAGGTTATTCAGGCGATGGTGAGCGATAAACTGAAACGCCTCCCAGCACTGCCCTTCGTTCAACTCACCATCGCCCACGATGCAGAAGACGCGATTCGCGCGCCCCGCCAGTTTGTGCGACAGCGCCATTCCGCCGGCAATGGAGATCCCCTGCCCCAGCGAGCCCGTGGTGGCATCCACGCCACGCGTTTTTAGCCTGTCCGGATGGCTTGGCAGCCGCGTTCCGTTCTGGTTCAGGGTGCTAAGTTCCTCAATCGGGAAGTAGCCTTTGATTGCCAGGGTGCTGTAGAGCGCCGGGCCCGCATGGCCTTTGGATAACACAAAATAGTCACGCTCAGGCCAGTCGGAATCGGCAGGATCAATCTTCATTACCGCGCCGTACAGCACCGCCAGCGTCTCTACCACCGACATACTGCCACCATAGTGCCCGAACCCCAGTTGGGTGAGCGATTTCAGGGTGGCAATACGGATCTCGCGTGCCAGTTGGGTCACTTCAGTTACATTCATGATTTGGCTCCGGTATTTTCTTGCGCGCTATTACCCGCACTTTTGTTTTTAGCGAAGAGGTTCCAGGCCACCAGCAGCGCGAACACCGCCACAACCAGACCCGTAATAGCCATTGGCGACAGGTAGCGTGCCAGGTTACCCAGCACAATGCCGATGGCGCCAAAGTCCGCATCAGAGAAGGTGGTGTTGGCGAATCCAATCGCACCCAGCACAGGCAGCAGCAACACCGGCAGGAAGGTAATCAGTACACCATTGGCAAAGGCGCCTATCATTGCCCCGCGACGTCCGCCCGTGGCGTTGCCAAACACGCCTGCGGTTGCACCGGTGAAGAAGTGCGGCACGACGCCCGGCAGGATCAGCACCCAGCTAAACTGCCCGCAGATAAAGAGTCCAACCAGACCGCCGAGGAAGCTAAACAGGAAGCCAATCAGCACGGCGTTAGGGGCATACGGGTAGACCACCGGGCAGTCCAGCGCAGGACGCGCGTTGGGCACCAGTTTTTCGGAGAAGCCGGTAAAAGCCGGAACGATTTCCGCCAGAATCAGTCGCACCCCCTGCAGGATGATAAATACCCCCGCCGCGAAGGTAATGGCCATGATGATGGCGTAGACCAGATAGTTCTGTCCGCCGCTGAAGGTGGCCTCCACGTACTCACGTCCGGCACTCACCGCCATGATCAGATAGATAATCATCATGGTCAGGGAGATGGAGATAGAGCTGTCGCGCAGGAAGCTTAGGTTCTTCGGCAGGTTCATCTCTTCGGTGGAGCGAGAGCCTTTGCCCACCTTGCTGCCAATCCAGCCTGAGAGCACATAGCCCAGGGTACCGAAGTGGCCAAAGGCGATGTCATCATTACCGGTGATGCGCTTCATATAGCGCTGGGCAATGGCCGGGAAGAAGGCCATCACCAGCCCAAGGATCAGTGAGCCGGTGAAGACCAGCCCCACCCCTTCAAAGCCTGCCACCGTCAGGATCACGCCAATCATGCACGCCATATAAAACGTATGGTGCCCGGTCAGGAAGATGTATTTCAGGCGGGTAAAGCGGGCGACAATAATATTCGCCACCATACCGAAGGCCATGATCAGAGCCGTAGAGGCGCCATATTTTTCCAGCGCAATAGAGACGATTGCTTCGTTATTCGGAATGATGCCCTGAATATTAAAGGCATGTTCAAACATACCGCCTAACGGATTAAGCGATCCCACCAGCACGGTGGCTCCGCCACCCAGCACAATAAAACCCAGAATGGTTTTAATCGTGCCTTTCACCACATCCGAAAACCCTTTTTTCTGCGCCACCAGGCCGATTAATGCAATTAAGCCCACCAGCACCGAGGGTACTTTTAAAATATCAACAACGAAGTTCAGCGATTCAAGGATAAACATATCCACCTCGTCACAGTCAGGGTTAGTGTTTCGCGAACCAGGCGCTAAGCTGCGCTTCAAGTTCGTTGATATCAATGATGTTCTGGATCACCACTAGCTGGCTCTCCGGCACGCTGGCGCTGGCCGCGATATCTTTGGCCATCACGAACAGGTCGGCCGCGCCTGGGGTGGCTGAAGAGAGATCAGAATGCTCCACCTCGGCATCGATATTGAGTTTTTTGAGGACTTTTTTAATGTTCATTTCGACCATAAAACTACTGCCCAGCCCGGAGCCGCAAATCGCCATAATTTTCATTGTTATGCCCTTTTTTGAGTAGAGTACGTCCCCATCACGCT
Source organism: Leclercia sp. UBA5958 (assembly GCF_002430365.1). Classification (NCBI taxonomy): domain Bacteria; kingdom Pseudomonadati; phylum Pseudomonadota; class Gammaproteobacteria; order Enterobacterales; family Enterobacteriaceae; genus Leclercia; species Leclercia sp. UBA5958. The sequence continues at coordinate 339,346 of NZ_DJCE01000011.1, forward strand.
CGAGCGTAATGTGGTTAAAAACGATGTCGGAATTAAAGCTAGAAGCGTTCGATAATGGCTTTTATTTCCTCCCGGGTCGTTGCGACATGTAATTGCGCCATATCCTCATCGCTCGAAAATAATTCTGCCAGCGCAGAGATCATTTCAATGTGGCTATGTTTGTCTGGTGCCGCGAGCATGACGATCACATCGACCGGATCAAACTCACCTGCACCAAACGAAATTCCCTCTTTCAACTTCAGCAGCGAAAGACCTAACCCTTTTGCCCCCTCTTCCGGGCGTGCATGCGGCATTGCCAGCCCAGGCGCCAGCACATAGTAGGGGCCAAGCTTCTGGTGTTGCTCGACAATCGCCGTAATGTACTCCGGCGCAATAACGTTCATCTCCAGCAGCGGACGCGCGCAAATTTCAAGCGCCTGCGGCCAGTTTTCCACGCTGTCCTGAAGCTGGATCGTCTGTTCAAAAATCCACTTATTGAGCACGCTTGTTCCTCGTATCAGGGGCTAAGATGGGCAAACTTTATGCAAGCCTACCCAAATTGGCTGCGATCAGGATCACAAAGATAGCGCTACCAATCGTTAACATTCATAAATGTGATAGCGCTATCAAAATGCAATCAGCGCAGCAAATCACAACCAGAAAACGGGATTTAAGGCGTATACTTCGAGCACAGCACGTGACGAACGATAAGAAAAACGTGTGCCAACATGTTGTAAAACAGCAGGAATCTGTATGTCTCTGACCAGAAAAAGGCGAAGTACCGGCAAAGTCACTATTGCAGACGTGGCGCAGCTGGCAGGGGTCGGTACCATGACGGTATCGCGGGCGCTGCGTACCCCTGAACAAGTGTCTGATAAATTGCGTGAAAAGATCGACGCTGCGGTTCATGAGCTGGGCTATATGCCCAACCTGGCCGCCAGCGCGCTGGCATCGGCCTCTTCGTGGACGATCGCTATGGTGGTGCCAAACCTTGCCGAGGCGGGGTGTTCCGAAATGTTTGCCGGCCTACAGCAAGTGCTCCAGCCTGCCGGATATCAGATCATGCTGGCGGAATCACAGCATCGACTTGAGCAGGAAGAAAAATTGCTCGAGACACTGCTGGCATCGAACATTGCCGCCGCGATTTTACTCAGCGTGGAGCACAGCGAAACGGTGCGCCACTGGCTGCAGCATCGCTCTATTCCGGTGGTAGAGATGGGGGCGATGCGCGCCGACCCTATCGATATGAATATCGGTATTGATAACGTTGCCGCCATGTATGAGCTCACCGAGATGGTGATTCAGCGTGGCTATCAGAACATCGGCCTGCTGTGCGCTAACCAGGAGCAGTGGATTTTTCAGCAGCATTTGCAGGGCTGGTACAAAGCGATGCTGCGTCACCACCTGGCGCCAAACCGGGTGATCAACGCGGCGCTGCCTCCCAGTTTCTCGACCGGAGCATCGCAGCTGCCGGAGTTTCTCCTGGCCTGGCCAGAGCTGGATGCGCTGGTCTGCGTCTCTGATGAGCTGGCTTGCGGGGTACTTTATGAGTGCCAACGCCGACGAATTAAAGTGCCGGACGATCTCGCCGTTGTCGGTTTTGGCGATAGCGATGTGAGCCGCGTGTGCGTGCCGCCGTTGACCACCATGGCGGTACCGCATCGTAAAATCGGGGTTGAAGCCGGGAAAGCGTTACTGGAACGTCTGAATGACGGAGACTGGCGCGACCATAAACCTATCGCGTCCAGCCTGTGCTTGCGGGAAAGTTGCTGAGGCTTATTCCGCCTCTTCCTCTTTTTCCGGTTTAGCGGATTCGTTTTTGGCGTTGCGGGTCATCCACAGCGCCAGCGCTTTTAATGAATCCGGCGTGAACTCATCGCAACGCGCGGTGATCTCTTCCGGCGTCATCCAGCTGACTTCACTCACCTCTTCTTCCTGAAGCGCAAACGGCCCGTGAGAGACGCAGCTGAACAGCCCACCCCAGACGCGGCAGTTGTCGTCTTCGAAGTAGAACTGGCCATGCTCGGCGAAGGGCACGCCGGCAATACCTAACTCCTCTTCCGCTTCACGACGTGCGGAGTCGAGCAGCACTTCATCGGCCTGAACCACGCCACCGGCGGTCGCATCAAGCATACCCGGCATAAAATCTTTCGTTTCGGTACGGCGCTGGACCAGAATTTTACCCATCCCATCATGCACGACGATGTAGGTTGCGCGATGACGCAAGCGCTGCGCCCGCATCTGTTCGCGGCTCGCCTGTGCTATCACCTCATTGTCTTCGCTGACAATATCAACCCACTCTGTACTTGCCAAATGACTCTGCTCCACCATCGGGGAAACCTTCTCTTCATAGCGCTCTCGCGGCGCGTTTACGGTTGAGGTGTAAATTACGGATTAATCGTTGTCTGCGCAATAACCTGACCATTATTCAGCGCCATAACGCACAAATGGTCTCCTTCAAGCCAGCCATAGCTCGCCGGGAATCCCCCTTTCGGGATACTAACGGAGCCGGGATTGAAATGGACGATAGCCTCCCGCGCCTCCGCCACTGGAATATGAGTATGACCATAAACCAGCACATCGCCAGCGTTCAGCGGCGGCTGTTTATCGGGGCCAAAAAGGTGACCGTGGGTCAAAAACAGACGGCGATTTTCCAGCAAAATTTGCTGCCACGGGGCGGTGATGGGGAACTGGAGCAACATCTGATCGACTTCGCTGTCGCAATTGCCGCGTACGGCAATAATGCGCGAGGCAAACGCGTTCAGACGTTCGGCGACCTGCGCCGGGGCATAGCCTTCCGGCAGCGCGTTGCGCGGACCGTGGTTAAGCACATCACCCAGGATAATCAACCAGTTCGCCCCGCTTTGTGTGAAACGTTCAAGGATCTGTTCGGTTGCGGGCAGCGAGCCGTGGATATCTGAGGCAAACATCAGCTTCATTGATAACTCCTTCTAAAAACCACGGCCTATCTTACCTTATTCAGCCAGCCTTATCAGCCCGGACGCTTCGCGGAAAGGGCAACATAACGCTGCACGGACGCGCGCTGCCACTGGAACGCGGCATAGTCAGCCAGACGCGGCGGCACCTCATCACCATTCAGTATCAGACGGTTAAGCATCAGCGCCAGATCGGTATCCGCAATACACCATTCGCCAAACAAATTCTGATGCCCCTGAGCCAACAAGGTGCTCGCGGTATCGATAAGTTTACCCGCCGCGCTTTGCGCCCCGGTGCTCAGCGGCGGTTTCTTAGCCCCGGCGAACACCACATCGGTGGCGCGCTCTTCGCGTATTGGACCGAGATCGCTACGTAACCAGGCTTGAATTTGCCGCGCACGGGCGCGTTTTTGCAGATCATGAGGATAGATTCGCTCCCACTCCGGCGGGGCAAATCGTTCCTCAAGGTATTCATCGATGGCCGACGACTCGCTCAGCTCAAAACCGTCGATCTCCAGCACGGGTACCCGGCGGGTTAACGCATAGCCCTGCCACCGGGGATTTAAGTGCTCCCCCTTATCGAGACTCACGGTCTTCAGGGTAAACGGCAGCCCTTTCTCTGCCAGCGCAACGTAAACGCTCATCACGTAAGGGGAAAAGAAATCCGCATCGGACCACAAAGTTATTGCAGGTTGATTCATAGGATGCTCACTGGCTGTAGGGTTTTCATCCAACATATAGTCTGTCGGCCTCTCTGTCACCTGATGAAAAATCACGATGTAGCATCACCACCTATACTCGATCCAGTGCCGTAAAAATGTAGCGACAGGAGTGGAGATGATTGACCTCTATTACGCCCCGACCCCTAACGGACATAAGATCACGCTGTTTCTGGAAGAGGCGCAGCTAGATTACCGATTGATTCGGGTGGATATCAGCCGGGGAGAGCAGTTTCGCCCTGAGTTTCTGGCCCTCTCACCCAACAATAAAATCCCCGCCATCGTGGATAACGATCCCGAGGATGGTGGCCAGCCGTTAAGCCTGTTTGAATCGGGAGCGATCCTACTCTATCTGGCAGAAAAGTCAGGCACGTTATTGAGCGGCGAGCTGCGCGAGCGGCATGTTACCTTGCAGTGGCTGTTCTGGCAGATGAGCGGATTAGGGCCGATGCTGGGACAAAACCACCATTTCAACTACCATGCTCCGCAGCCGATCCCCTATGCCATCGAGCGTTATCAGGTGGAAACGCAGCGGCTTTATAACGTGCTTAACAAGCGGCTGGAAAAAACACCGTGGCTGGCGGGCGATCACTATAGCATCGCCGATATCGCCTGTTGGCCCTGGGTGAACGAGCACGTACGTCAGCGCGTAGACCTGGCGACCTGGCCTGCGGTCAACAACTGGTTTGAACGCATACGTACGCGCCCGGCAACCCAACGCGCCCTGTTAAAAGCGTAATAGAAGCAGGCGTTTTCCGATGAATCCTCATGTATCATGTTGCGGAAAATGACACGGAGGAAGCCTGCAATGTCCCAACACGACGCAATAATCAGAATCAAAAATTTACGCCTGCGTACCTATATTGGTATTAAAGAGGAAGAGCGCGCTAATCGTCAGGATATCGTCATCAATGTGACCATTCACTATCCTGCCGATAAAGCGCGCGCCAGCGAAGATATTAACGACGCGCTGAACTACCGCACCATTACCAAGAGCATCATTCAGCTGGTCGAGAATAACCGCTTCTCATTGCTCGAAAAATTAACTCAGGATGTGCTCGATCTCGCACGCGAACATCACTGGGTCACCTATGCTGAAGTCGAAATCGATAAACTTCATGCGCTGCGCTACGCCGACTCCGTCTCTATGACGTTAAGCTGGCAACGCTAAGCGCAACCCTGGAGGTTGTATGCAGATTCTGTTAACCGGCGGAACCGGCCTGATTGGCCGTCATCTGATCCCCCGCTTGCGCCAGCTGGGCCATGAGATCACGGTGGTGACGCGCAGCCCGGAAAAAGCACGGCAGGTACTGGGTAGCGATATTACCCTCTGGAAAGGGCTGGCTGAACGGCAGAATCTCGACGGCTTCGACGCCGTCATCAACCTCGCGGGTGAGCCTATCGCCGACAAACGCTGGACTGAACAGCAGAAGCAGCGTTTATGTAACAGTCGCTGGCAAATTACCCAGCGGCTGGTTGACCTGTTCAAGGCCAGCAATACACCGCCGTCGGTCCTGATTTCCGGGTCGGCGACGGGCTATTATGGCGATTTGGGTGAAGTGGTCGTTACCGAAGAAGAGCCCCCGCATAACGAATTTACCCACAAACTTTGCGCCCGCTGGGAACAGATAGCCTGCGGTGCGCAAAGCGATTCCACGCGCGTCTGCCTGCTTCGCACCGGCGTGGTCCTGGCACCGAAGGGCGGGATCCTGGCGAAAATGCTGCCGGTATTTAAGCTCGGCCTCGGCGGGCCGATTGGCAATGGACGGCAGTATCTGGCGTGGATCCACGTCGATGATATGGTCAACGGTATTCTGTGGCTGCTGGATAACGATCTGCGCGGCCCGTTCAATATGGTCTCGCCTTACCCGGTGCGTAATGAGCAGTTTGCCCACGCGCTCGGTCATGCGCTGCATCGCCCGGCGGTGGTTCGCGCTCCGGCCACGGCGGTGCGCCTGATGATGGGAGAGTCCGCTGTGCTGGTATTAGGCGGCCAGCGCGCTCTGCCGAAGCGGCTGGAGGCGGCTGGCTTTGCGTTCTGTTGGTTTGACTTAGAAGATGCGCTGGGAGATGTGGTAGGTTAAGCGTAGCGGCCGGTTATGGTACTGTTATTCGCCTGTTTCCCTGCAAGGGCATGACTATGGCGATCATTACCACTCCCCGGCTCTCCCTCTCCCCGTTCGAACCCTCTGACTGGCCCTTTTTCCGCGCCCTGCGTGAAGATCCGGCGATAATGCGCTACATGGCCGCTATTGCCCCTGAGAAAGAGACGCAGCGCCTGTTTGCGCTGCGCCTGACATCGAAACATCTCTTTGTGATTCGCCGCCATGACGATCCCACCCCGCTGGGGGACATCGGCCTGCAAATCAGCGACCACCATCCTGAAGAGGCGGATATCGGTTATACCATCGTGCCCCAGGCGCAAGGCCAGGGCTACGCCAGCGAGGCGCTTCAGGCGGTGTGTGACTATGGGTTTACCCAGGCCGGCGTGAAGGCGGTCAATGCTTATGTACTGGCGGATAACGGCGGTTCAGTGCGGGTGCTTGAGAAAGCCGGGTTTGTCCGTACCCAGGTGCTGGAAAAAGCTTACGAGATTGATGGCGTGCGGTATGACGATTGGGTGTATCGGCTGGAGCTTGATGCGGCCAATTCCCCTCTCCCTTAAAGAGAGAGGAGAAAGCAAAAGGCTACTTCAACGAGCCTTTCAGGAACTGCTGCAAGCGGGCGCTCTGGGGGTTACCTAATACCTCGTCCGGATGCCCCTGCTCTTCGATCTTTCCCTGATGCAGGAAGATAACGTGGTTAGAGACGTTACGCGCAAAGCCCATCTCGTGCGTCACCACCACCATCGTTTTTCCCTCTTCGGCAAGCTGCTGCATAATACGCAGCACTTCGCCTACCAGCTCTGGATCCAGCGCGGAGGTGGGTTCATCGAACAGCAGCACTTCCGGTTCCATCGCCAGCGCGCGGGCAATAGAGACACGCTGCTGTTGGCCCCCTGACAGATGTACCGGGTATTTAATTTGCTGGCGCTCGTCGATCCCCACCTTTGCGAGGTATTTCTCCGCACGCTTGCGCGCGTCTTGTTTGCTTAAGCCCAGCACCTGAATCGGCGCTTCCATCACGTTCTCGAGCACCGTCATGTGGCTCCAGAGGTTAAAGTGCTGGAACACCATCGTCAGGCGCGTACGCAGCATCCGCAGCTGATGCTTATCCGCCACCTTCAGCTGGCCGTCTTTATCACGTACCAGGTTGATGTTCTCGCCGCTGACCACAATAGAGCCTTCGCTCGGCTTTTCGAGGAAGTTGATGCAGCGCAGGAAGGTACTTTTACCCGAGCCGGATGAGCCGATAATACTAATCACATCGCCGGCATTCGCCTGGAGCGATACCCCTTTCAGCACTTCATGTTCGCCGTAGCGTTTGTGCAAATCGGTAACGTTTAATTTGTTCTCAGCCATCATGTTCTCAGTGCGTCGAAGTAGGTTTGATATGCTGTAACCAGCGCTTCTCCGCCTTGCGGAAGAGGCTAATCAGGACATACGAAATCATCAGATACAACACGGCCGCGATGCCGAACGCGGTAAAGGGCTGATAGGTCGCTGAGTTAATATCCCGGGCGATTTTCAGCAGATCCGGTACGGTGGCAGTAAAGGCCAGTGCGGTGGAATGCAGCATCAGGATCACTTCGTTGCTGTAGGCAGGCAGCGCGATACGCAGGGCCGACGGCAGAATAATGCAGCGATAAAGTTTCACCGAGGAGAAGCCGTAAGCCCGCGCCGCCTCGATTTCACCATGGGGCACCGAACGGATGGCACCGGCAAAGATCTCGGTGGTGTAGGCACAGGTATTCAGCGTCAACGCCAGTACCGTACAGTTCAGGCCGCTACGGAAAAAGGCGTTCAGCATTTCGGTGCCTTTTACAATCTCCAGCGTATACATGCCGGAGTAGAACACCAGCAGCTGCACGTACAGCGGCGTGCCACGAAAAATGTAGGTAAACAGCCAGATCGGGAAGCGGATGAATTTATTGTTTGATACCCGGCCAATGGCGAGAAACACCGCCAGGATACCGCCCATCACCACGGATGAAATCAGCAGCCACAGGGTGATGGCCACGCCGGTAAAGCGATAGCCATCGGTCCAGAGCAGCGATTTCCAGTACTCCTGAATAATCTCGATCACAGGTCAGCCCTCTTCACACCCACGGAGTAGCGACGTTCGAGCAGCAGCAGTACACCATTGGAGACGGTGGTAAAAACCAGATAGATAACGCCACAAACAATGGCGAAGTAGAACGGCTCCCACGTGCTTTTGCCCGCCAGTTGAGTGGCTTTCACAACGTCTTCCAGACCCAGCAACGAGACCAGCGCCGTGGCTTTGAGGATCACCTGCCAGTTGTTGCCGATGCCAGGCAGTGCAAAGCGCATCATGGCCGGAAACATAATGCGACGGAAGGTCTGAGAGGAGGTAAAACCGAAGGCGGTGGCCGCCTCGATATGGCCTTTGGGTACCGCGAGATAGGCGCCGCGGAACGTTTCCGTAAAGTAAGCACCGTAAATGAAACCGAGGGTGATGATACCCGCCACCATAGGATCAATATCGATCTGCCCCATGCCAATGGCATCGGTCACGCCGTTTAGCGCAATCTGCAGGCCGTAGAAAATCAACAGCATCAGTACGAGGTCAGGTACACCGCGAATAAGTGTGGTATAGCCTTCGAAAATCAACGCCAGCGCGCGATTTGCCGAAAGTTTTGCCCCCGCGCCCGCCAGGCCTATCAGCACGGCCAGCACCACGGAACTGAGAGCCAGTTCCAGGGTGACCAGCGCGCCTTGTAGAATAACGCCAGAAAATCCGTACAGCATACAGCCTGCCCTGTCGTGAGTGTGGTCAACCGTGTCTTTTCCCCTCCCGAAGCGGGAGGGGGCGCACGTTATTTAGCGGGGCTTAACCGCCGTATACGTCGAAATCAAAGTACTTTTTGGCGAGTTTTTCATAGGTGCCGTCGGCACGCATCTCTGCAAAGGCTTTGTTCAGCGCTTCACGCAGCTCGTTATCTTCTTTGCGCAGTCCCATACCGGTGCCGACGCCGAAGAGCTTCTCATCCTTAATGGACGGGCCGCCGAACTTATACTCTTTTCCGACCGGCTGCTTCAGGAAACCTTCGCTGGCCGCAACTTCATCCTGGAAGGCGGCATCGATACGGCCCGCAGTCAGGTCGGCGTAGATGTTCTCCTGGCCCTGATACGAGACGATTTCAATCCCTTTTGGCGCCCAGTGTTCGTTACCGTAGGTCTCCTGAGTGGTCCCCTGCAGCACACCTACGCGTTTACCTTTCAGTGACTCAACGGTTGGCTGGATATCGGAGGATTTGGCCACCACCAGACGGGAGTCGGCTGCGTAGAGTTTGTCGGTAAAGGCAATCTCTTGCTGACGTTTTTCGGTGATGGAGAGCGACGACATGATGACGTCGATTTTTTTCGCTTTCAGCGACGGAATCAGCGCATCCAGCGGGTTTTCAACATAAGAACATTGTGCTTTGATCCGTTTGCACAGCTCATTCGCCAGATCGATGTCAAAACCGACCAGTTCACCCTTCGCATTCTTCGATTCGAACGGGGCATAAGTTGGGTCAGTACCGATACGAATTTTTTGCGGAATTGCTGCAAATGCCGCGGTGGCGCTGGAAAAGGCCAGAACCAGAGAAAGTGACAATACCAATTTTTTCATATCTATCCTCAACAAACTGTCTTCTTACGGGTTTTCTACGTCGACGGGGTGTAAGTAATGTGCCATTAATCCACGCGACAAGGCAAAAGAATATGCTCGCCTTGCGCCAAAAAGTGCATCATTACTGCTTAATTATTCACTTTATAACCAGCCGGGCACATGATGTGCACTCTTCTGGTTCACGCTCACCCGCCATGCACCATAATGACCCACCATTATGGTGCATTCGCTTAAAGCCGATTAATCACCGTAGACATTGAAGTCGAAGTATTTTTTCGCCAGTTTGTCGTAAGTCCCATCTTTGCGCAGGTCGTCGAAGGCTTTATCGAAGGCCGCTTTCAGCTCAGTATCGTCCTTACGCAGGCCAATACCGGTACCGTCACCAAAGTATTTTTTGTCTTTAACCGATGGGCCTGCAAAAGCAAACTCTTTGCCCGCTGGCTGTTTCAGGAAGCCTTCGCTGGCCGCAACTTCATCCTGGAATGCCGCATCAAGACGGCCCGCCGACAGGTCAGAGTAAATCAGATCCTGGTTCTGGTAGGCCACTACATCGACCCCCTTCTCACGCCAGTTGGCATTAGCGTAACCTTCCTGCGTCGAGCCCTGCAGCACGCCCACATGCTTGCCTTTCAGCGAGTCGATGGTCGGCTGTACGGGGGAGCCTTTTGCGGCAATCAGACGCGAATCTGCTGCGTAGAGTTTTTCAGAAAACGCGATCTCCTGCTGGCGCTTCTCAGTAATGGAGAGCGACGAGATAATCGCGTCAATTTTCTTGGCTTTGAGGGACGGGATCAGCGCATCGAAATCGCTGCCTACCCAGGTACATTTCACAGACATGCGTTTGCACATCTCATTCCCCAGATCGATATCAAACCCGACGAACTCCCCTTTCGCATCTTTAGATGAGAATGGCGCATAGGTCGCATCGGTACCGATACGTACGGTTTGCGGAAGCGCTGCGTAGCTCCCTGCGGCCGCGCTTAATCCCACCAGTAAAGACAGAGCCAGAACCGTCTTCTTCATACATTTACCCTCAAGTATCGTGATTTTATTATCTGTTGTGTTGTGTGTTGCAGGCATTGTCTTGCAGGTCTTATGCCATTTTGACGTCGGTATAAAAATTCAACGTTTAATATGTTAATGAAAGGTTGCAAGAATGCCTTAATGGTGAAAGATAGCAGGTCTGCCAAACGAACCGCAGCGAGGAGAGGGCAAAAAAGGAATTAAATGTTGAGGATATGATCGCTGTTGCATAATTGCCCTGAAACAGGGCAACACGGTGTTTTATCGCACTCAGCCAGTGCACATTTTTAGCTACCCTGCCAGCGGGTAAAAAGATCGGCAGGTAGTTCAATGTCGAACTGATCGATCACGCGATTAACCGTTTGATTGATTACGTCATCCAGACTTTGTGGGCGATGGTAGAACGCCGGCACCGGCGGCATAATCACCGCGCCCAGTTCTGCCGCCTGAGTCATCAGACGCAGATGCCCCAGATGCAGCGGCGTTTCACGTACGCACAACACCAACGGACGACGTTCTTTTAGCACTACATCGGCCGCACGGGTTACCAGGGTGTCGGTGTAGCTGTTCACGATGCCAGACAAGGTCTTAATCGAACAGGGCAGTATGACCATTCCCGATGTTTTAAACGAGCCGGAAGAGATGGTAGCGGCGATATCACGGGCGTCATGAATGACGTCGGCCAAAGACTGAACGTCGCGCAGAGAGAGGTCTGTTTCAAGGGAGAGGGTTTGGCGCGCCGCCTGGCTCATTACCAGATGGGTTTCCACGTCCGGCACGTTACGCAGCACCTGCAGTAAACGCACACCGTATATGGCACCGCTGGCACCTGAGATCCCTACTATCAGTCGTTTCATGATTTTCGCCCTTTCCAGTTCAGGGCTGACTGTGCAGGATTTTGCGAGGAGTTGCAAGCGAGGGCCACTGCCCTCGCTTGCTTCGGCGATTAGCCTTCGTTGTGCATCTCTAAGCTTTCAAGATCGTTCTGCATCTGAACCGCTTTCGCGTCGTCATTTCGCAGGGAATCGAGATAGTCGAGATACTGCTGATCGACATCTTTTGTGACGTAAATACCGTTAAATACTGAGCATTCAAACTGCTGAATATCCGGGTTTTCCGCACGCACCGCCTCGATGAGATCGTTGAGATCCTGGAAAATCAGGCCGTCCGCGCCGATGATCTGGCGAATCTCGTCCACTTCACGACCGTGGGCAATCAGCTCGTTCGCTGTTGGCATGTCGATACCGTAGACGTTCGGGAAGCGGATTTCCGGCGCAGCAGAGGCCAGATAGACCTTCTTCGCTCCGGCTTCACGGGCCATTTCGATAATCTGCTCAGAGGTTGTGCCGCGTACAATAGAGTCATCAACCAGCAGCACGTTTTTATCGCGGAACTCAGCGCGGTTGGCGTTGAGCTTACGGCGCACAGATTTACGGCGCAGGTGCTGGCCTGGCATGATAAAGGTACGACCCACGTAGCGGTTTTTCACAAAACCCTGACGATAGGGTTTGCCCAGAATACGTGCCATCTCCAGTGCGATATCGCAGGAGGTCTCCGGGATGGGGATCACCACGTCGATATCCAGATCTTCCCACTCACGCGCAATCTTCTCGCCGAGCTTGGTTCCCATATTCACACGGGCGCTGTAGACGGAGATTTTATCGATGAAGGAGTCTGGACGCGCGAAGTAAACATACTCGAACAGACACGGATTGCTGACCGGATTATCCGCACACATGCGGGTGAACAGCTGCCCTTTCTCGGTGATGTAAATCGCTTCGCCTGGCGCGACATCACGCAGGAATTCAAAGCCCAGGGTATCCAGCGCCACGCTCTCAGAGGCCACCATGTATTCGGTACGGCCGTCGCCCATGTCACGTTTACCCAGCACCAGCGGGCGGATACCGTTCGGGTCGCGGAAGGCAACCATACCGTGGCCGATAATCATCGCTACGCAGGCATAAGCACCACGGATCAGACGGTTAGTGGCAGCCACGGCAGCAAAAATGTTATCTGCTTCAAGCGGATAGTGGCGGAAGTTGTCCAGTTCACTGGCAAAAATATTCAGCAGAATTTCAGAATCAGAAGTGGTGTTAATGTGGCGACGCTTCTCTTCAAACAGCTTCTGGCGTAACTCGTGCGCGTTGGTCAGGTTGCCGTTGTGAGCAAGCGTGATGCCATACGGGGAGTTTACATAGAAAGGCTGTGCTTCAGAGGCGCTGGAACTACCAGCGGTAGGATAACGAACGTGACCAATACCCATATTACCTTGCAGACGCTGCATATGGCGGGCTTCAAACACATCGCTTACCAGGCCATTCGCCTTACGTAAACGGAAGCAGTTGTTTGCATCAATGGTGATGATACCCGCAGCATCCTGCCCACGGTGCTGAAGCACCGTTAACGCGTCATAAATCGACTGGTTTACCGGCATGAAACCGGCGATACCGACAATACCGCACATTCGTCTTTTCCTCGTTAAGCCACATCTCAGAACCGATCAGGTTCTGGGCAAGAAACTCGACGAGCTTTGCAGATAGTCAAAGAACCATCTGATGATGAAACTGAATTGTGGAATCAGCTGCGATTTCTGCCAGTCTTCACTTTTTGAGAACCCGGTAAAGGTATCAAGGAAGAACAGTATCGCCGCCACAATCAGCGCGCCTCGCAATGCCCCAAAACAGATGCCGAGCACCCTGTCCGTACCTGACAGACCGGTTTTCTCGACCAGCTGACCTATCACATAATTGACGATAGCGCCGACAATCAACGTCGCGATAAACAGTACCGCGATGGCGATTCCGTTTCGGACCAGTTCATCTTCAAAGCCCGTGAACCAGACAGACAGGTAAGTGTAGTAATGACTGGCAACGAAGAAGGCACAGCCCCAGGTTACCAGCGATAACGCTTCACGAACAAAGCCACGGATCAGGCTAACCAGACAGGAAAAACCAATCACCGCAATGATGGCGTAATCAATCCAGACCATATGTGTCCCACGATTTAACGCCCTGTCATCCAGTTCGGGGCGAATTCTAACAGAAAAAGAAAACGTTTGCGTAGGGATTTCCTTCCCATGCGTAAATAAAAAAGGCGTTGAAAAAATAGTCAACGCCTGTGGCGGGTTACGTCTCTGCGGACGGATGCCCCGGCCCTTATCGGTTAAGAAACGGGCCTATAGCGCGCGTCAGTTCGCGCTATAATTCATCACCACACCGCTCAATCCTGAGAGCTGATTGAGTTCCCCCAGCGAGCCTTTTAGCTTCTCTTTTGAGGCATCAGGCCCGACGAGAATACGGGTGATTTTACCTTGTACCGGTGTACCAGGTGAAGTGTAAGCGCGATACCCCGCGCCACGGAGTTTGGCAACGATCTCGTTAACCTTATCCGCATTTTTCAGCGCGCCGAGCTGCACCACATACGCTTTGCCAGTCGGTGCGGGCTTCTCTTCCGCCGCCGGTTTCGCTGGAGGCGTTTCCGTGGCTGCGGCCAGTTGGTCGCGAGTATTATCACGCTGCGGCTTCGGCTGCGGTTTCTCGGCAGGCTTCGGTTTTTGTACCGACTTTGGCGCAGGCTGTTCAGCCTGTACCGGCACGGGATCCAGTTCGCCATTATTACTGGCGGCCATGCGCGCAGGATCTATTGACGGCGCAGCGGCATCGCCCGCCTGCACCTCTTCTGCGGCGCCTTCAGGCGGCTGAGCAGGCAGGGCCTGCGTCGCGGCAGGCAGCATATCCGGCTCATCACGGTCGCCAGGTTTTGGTACCAGCGGGATCGCCGCGAACTCATCCTGATAATGTTTTTTCTGCCCGTCGAGCAGCCCCGGGAGGATGATCACCCCCAGCGCTACCAGCACAATGGTTCCTGCTAAACGGTTCTGAAACTTACTTGCCACCGGTTCTCCCCGCGTCCATCACTTCCATGACATGTGCCACCGTGTGGAACGACCCACACACCAGCACGGTATCTTCTGGTCTGGCATCGGCCATGGCTGCATGCCATGCCTGCTCCACGCTATCAAAGCGTTTGCCTTCGCCGAGGTGTTCCGTCAGCTGTTCGGCAGACGCGCCGCGTGGACCTTCCAGAGGAGCACAATACCAGCTATCGACCGCACTCTCCATGCAGGCCAGCGTCCCCGCAATGTCTTTATCATGAAGCATACCGATAACCGCCAGGACACGCCCGGTTTTTGGCAAGCTTTTGAGACGTCCTGCAAGGTACGCCGCAGCGTGGGGGTTATGGGCGACGTCAAGTATCACGCGCGGTGCGTCACTGACAATCTGAAAACGTCCCGGCAGTATGGCATGCTGAACGCCCTCCCGAATCGCCTGCTCGCTAACGGCCAACCCACTGGCTCGCAGGGCAGCAAGCGCGGTGGCGGCGTTCGGCTGCGGCACCTGCGGTAGCGGCAAGTTTTCGAGCACGCCCTTCGCGTCGCTAAAGCGCCAGTCGTGTTCGCTCACGGCATAATGCCAGTCAACGTCACGGCGCAGCAGCGTGGCGCCCTTCTCCTGAGCCACATCGGCGATGGTATGCGGCATATCGGGCTCCCCCACTACGGCAGGTTTGCCGGGGCGGAAGATTCCCGCTTTTTCGCGGCCAATGCTTTCGCGATCCGGACCAAGCCAGTCGACATGGTCCAGCGCGATGCTGGTCACCACAGCCACATCCGCATCCACCATATTGGTGGCATCCAGACGGCCGCCGAGACCCACTTCCAGAATGACGACGTCAAGCTGCGCCTGCTTAAACAGCCACAGGGCCGAGAGCGTTCCGTACTCGAAGTAGGTTAATGAGATATCACCGCGCGCAGCCTCGATCTCGGCAAATGAAGCGGTGTGGGCTGCTTCGGTGAGCTCCTGATTCTGTACGCGCACGCGCTCTGTGTAACGTACCAGGTGCGGGGAGCTGTACACCCCCACTTTGTAGCCGGCGGCCATCAGCACCGCTTCCAGCGTACGGCAGGTCGTGCCCTTACCGTTAGTACCTGCGACGGTAAAGACAAAAGGGGCCGGTTTCAGAACATCAAGGCGCGCCGCCACCTGACTCACACGGGCAAGGCCCATGTCGATGGTTTTACTGTGCAGGTTTTCCAGATAAGAAAGCCACGCGGCCAGAGGCGACGTGGCTTTAGGGATTGGGTTCTTTTCCATGATGCGCACTTTTCAGTTACGGTGAGAAAGCAAAAGGGCAGCGCCGTCTGGCCCTGCCCTTTGCAGTTATCAGGCCTCGGGTTCCTGATGCGGTACGACCACGCCTTCGCGCGGCTCATCCGGAGACGGCGATGGCAGATTCATCAGCTTCGCCAGGATGCTTGCCAGTTTCAGGCGCATTTCCGGGCGGCGGACGATCATGTCGATAGCGCCTTTCTCGATGAGGAATTCACTGCGCTGGAAGCCCGGCGGCAGTTTTTCACGTACCGTTTGTTCGATAACACGCGGACCGGCAAAACCGATCAGCGCTTTAGGTTCAGCCACGTTCAGGTCGCCCAGCATTGCAAAGCTCGCTGATACGCCGCCCATGGTCGGGTCGGTCAGGACGGAGATGTACGGCAGTCCACGCTCCTGCATTTTAGCCAGTGCCGCAGAGGTTTTCGCCATCTGCATCAGTGACATCAGCGCTTCCTGCATACGCGCCCCGCCGGAGGCGGAGAAGCAGATCAGCGGGCAGTTGTCTTCCAGCGCCTGCTCAACGGCACGCACGAAGCGCGCGCCCACGACAGAACCCATCGAGCCGCCCATAAAGGCGAACTCAAACGCCGCCGCGACAACCGGCATCTCGTGCAGCGTGCCTTTCATCACAACCAGGGCGTCTTTCTCGCCGGTCTCTTTCTGTGCAGAGGCCAGACGATCTTTGTATTTCTTGGAGTCACGGAACTTCAGCACGTCTTTCGGCTCAAGTTCGCTACCCAGTTCTACCAGAGATCCCTCATCCAGCAAGCTATGCAGGCGGTTACGCGCCGACATACGCATGTGATGGTCGCACTTCGGACAGACCTCAAGATTACGCTCGAGCTCGGCGCGGTACAGGACCTGACCGCAGCTGTCACACTTGGTCCACACCCCTTCAGGAATACTCGCCTTGCGGGTGGGGGTTATGTTGCTTTTAATTCGTTCAATCCAGCTCATTGATAACCTTTCTGCCTGAACCTGGTTCTATGCCAGTTTTGCTGTAAGGGGCGCATAATGCCATTTTTGCCCCCAACAGACCATGAATGTTGCACATTAAAACATAACAGCCCGAAACTTTGGACAAAAAAGTGGTCGAACCGCTAATGCGCCTTTACTTCGCTTGCTTTGCCGCCGCGCGTCGGTGACGAATAATCTCAATCACGCCCGGCAGGATGGACACCACAATTATCCCAACGATCAGGAGTTTAAGGTTTTCCTGAATCATCGGAATGGTGCCAAAGAAATAACCCGCGTAAGTAAAGCTGAGCACCCACAACAGGGCCCCCGTCACGTTATAGAGGGCAAAATGACGGTAGGACATATGCCCCATCCCCGCAACAAAGGGCGCAAACGTCCTGACGATAGGCACGAATCGCGCGAGGATAATGGTTTTTCCGCCGTGCTTCTCGTAAAACGCGTGGGTTTTATCCAGATAGCTGCGACGGAAAATTTTCGAGTTCGGGTTACTGAATAACCGCTCGCCGAACAACCGCCCTATAGTGTAGTTCACCGCATCGCCGACGATAGCGGCAATCAGCATTAGCACCACCATCAGGTGAACGTTCAGATCGTTGGTCTCAAGCGACGCCAGCGCGCCCGCGACAAACAGCAGCGAATCGCCCGGTAAAAACGGCGTAACCACCAGCCCGGTTTCACAAAACAGGATCACAAACAGAATGGCATACACCCAGACGCCGTATTGCGCCACCAGTTCAGCCAGGTGAACATCAATATGCAGAATGAAATCAATCAGAAAGCGAATTAAATCCATATTGTCTTAGCCTTAATTGCACATGCGCTTAGTCCGCTAAAAACAGCGGTCCCATTGGCGGCTTCGGTAGGTCAAAATGGTCCGGATAATCCACAGAGACCAGATACAGCCCTTCCGCTTTCGCCGTTGCTGCCGCCAGCGTTCTGTCCTTTGCCGCTAACAGCTCTGCAATCCAGCTCTCCGGCTGGTGTCCGGCACCCACTTCCATCAGGCTGCCTGTAATATTCCGCACCATATGATGTACAAAGGCATTGGCTTTGATGTCCACCACCACATACGCGCCATAACGACTGACGTTAATGTGCATCACGTTACGCCACGGTGTGCGCGACTGGCACTGCACCGCACGGAACGAGGTAAAATCATTTTCACCCAGCAGACTCTGGGCCGCGCGATGCATACGATCGGCATCCAGCGGCTCAAAGTAATGGGTCACCCCCTGGCCTAAGACCGCGGGGCGAAGACGCTGATTGTAGATGATGTAGCGATAACGGCGCGCGGTGGCGCTAAAGCGCGCGTGAAAATCATCCGGCACATCTTTCACCCAACGCACCGCGATGTCACCAGGTAAATTCGCATTTACACCCAGCGTCCATGCCGCGTCTTTACGCACCGCAGTAGTGGTGAAATGCACTACTTGGCCCGTGCCATGCACCCCCGCATCGGTACGACCGGCACAGAAGACGCTGATGGGTTCATTCGCCACCTGAGAGAGCGCTTTTTCCAGTTTTTCCTGGACGCTGCGCACCTCATTCTGGCGCTGCCAGCCATAATATTTACTGCCATCGTACTCAATGCCGAGGGCAATCTTATGTACTGGCTTGTGTTCCACTTCTGACATCAGTACAGATACTCCTGCACCAGTTTTTCGGCGATCTTCACCGCCATCAGCGCGCCGCCGAAACGGACGTTATCGGCAACCGACCAGAACTGTACCTGTTCCGGCATGCCGTAATCGTTACGCACACAGCCTACGGAAAGATGCCCGTTGCCCGTCGCGTCGCCGACCTGCGTCGGGAACTCACTCTCTTCGCTCAGGACAATATCCTCGCCGCGCGCAAAGGCATCGCGGGCCTCTTCTGCCGCCAGCGGGCGCAGCGCTTCGAAATTCACCATCTGAGCGTGGCCGTAGAAGACCGGCGACTGCACGCAGCTGGCGGAGATCATCAGCCCTTCGTCCTGCATAATTTTGCGGGTTTCATCGACAATACGGCGCTCATCAGCCACGCTACCTTCCCGATCCGGCAGGAGTGGCAACATATTGAAAGCCAGCTGACGTCCAAAGAAATCGTCTTCGTCGACAGGAATACCATTCAGTAGCTTCGCGCTCTGCCCTGCCAGGGCATCCACCGCTTTTTTACCCCGCGCGGAGGCGGAGAGCAGGCTGGTAACGGTGATGCGCGATAAGCCGCCATCGTCGATCAGCGGTTTCAGCGCGGTAAGCAGCTGGCTGGTGAGGCTGTTCGGCACGGCAATGATGTTGCGATTGCGATAGTCGGCCAGCACAAAGGGGTTAACATCCGGCACGACCAGCGGGACATCGGGTTCAAGGGCAAACAGACCGCTCAGGTCAATGACCAGACAGCCCGCATTGGTCGCCTCTTCGGCGTAGGCTGCGCTGGCTTCAACGCCCGCGGCGAAGAAGGCCAGTTGGGCCTGGGTCCAGTCGAACTGCGCGGCATCCTGTACCATTACCGATTTACCGGCAAAGCGCAGATACTCCCCCGCGCTCTCGGTACGCGCCAGGGCAAAGATCTCACCCACTGAGAACTGACGCTCGGCAAGCGTTTCAAGCAGGGCTTCGCCCACGGCACCCGTGGCGCCCAGTATGGCAATGTTCCAGCCTTCAGACATGGTGGTTTACTCCAGAAAAAAGCGTCCCTGCCGGGATCGCCGACAGGGAGCATAAAGAAGATATTAACGTACCGGATGATGAACGGCGTTGAAACCCAGCTTATGCAGCATGGACGCGGCATTGGCGTCATCACACATGATATACAGGGAAGACCATTCGCGACGCTCATGGTAATGCTTGCGCAGCTTGTCAAACTCACCCGGAATACCCGCCACTTTACGCAGCAGCGCGTCATCGCGGCGCACATCATACACTAAATGGACCAGCCTTTTTAGCGTCGACTCATCGAATGGGCCATGCAGCGTCAGGCGGCCGAACTCAGGCGTCGGCAGCAGCGTGTCGAGCGCCACCTGCTGCGCCTGGCCAATGAAGGCGCTGTAGGCCTCAAAGACCTGGGTGGTGCCGCGCGCTTTCCCCTCAAGGGTGTAGCCTGCAATGTGCGCGGTGCCAATATCCACCTTCGCCAGTAATTCGACGTTGAGATCCGGCTCCGGCTCCCACACGTCCAGTACCACGCTCAGATCCTGTCCGGCGTCGAGACGGTTCAGGAGCGTGGCGTTATCCACGACCGGCCCGCGACAGGCGTTAATCAGAATAGTGCCAGGCTTAAGGGCGCGGAGGAGTGCGTCGTCGACGAGGTGCAGCGATTTATAAGGACCATCTTTGAAGAGCGGGGTATGGAAAGTCAAAACGTCACACTCTGCCACCAGCTGCTCCAGCGAATGGAACTCGCCTTCGTCACCCCGATCGGCACGCGGCGGATCGCAAAGCAGCGTACGTATGCCTAGCGCCTCAAGGCGATTTTGCAGGCGACCGCCCACATTCCCCACCCCGATAATGCCCACGGTGCGATCGCGCAGGGCAAAGCCGTCGCGTTCGGCCAGCATTAAGAGAGCGGAAAAGACATACTCCACCACTGCAATGGCATTACAGCCGGGGGCGGCAGAAAAGCCAATACCGGCCTGTTTCAGCCATGTATCATCCACATGATCGGTGCCTGCTGTTGCGGTGCCGACAAATTTTACCGGCTTACCGGCCAGTAACGCCTCATTCACCTTCGTTACCGAGCGCACCATCAGGGCATCCGCGTCGTCCAGTTCCGCGACGGGGATGGGGCGACCAGCAACCGCTTTTACATCGCCCAGACGGCTGAAAAGCTCACGCGCGTAAGGCATATTTTCATCAACGAGGATTTTCACGGCTGAGTACCTGTTTGAGAGGAAGAAAACCTGCCAAGTGTGCCATAATCTCGCCGCCAGGCATACACGTAAACCCGGTTTACGGTGAGTAATGACTTTAAGGATTGATAGACGATGCAGCCCATTTCAGGCACGCCGCCGCGCCCTCCGGGTGAAGGCCCCGTAGCCCCTTCGAACGTTGGCGAACAGCCTCTCTCCACGCAGCAGCGCACCGTGCTGGAGCGCCTTATTACGCGTCTTATTGCGCTAACGTCGCAACAAAACGCGGAGGTCTGGGCCGGGGTTAAGCATGATCTGGGGCTGAAGAACGATACTCCGTTGCAATCGCGCCACTTCCCTGCGGCCGAACAGAATCTCAACCAGCGCCTTAACGCTGCGCAGCAGAATCACACTACGCGTCAGATGGTGTCACAACTGACGGAGTTGTTAAGCCAGGGGAATAACCGCCAGGCGGTGAGTGATTTTATTCGCCATGAGTTCGGACACACGGCGCTAAGCCAGTTGACGCCGGAGCAGCTAAAGACGGTGCTGACGCTTTTACAGAACAAAGAGCTGACCATCCCTCAGCCGCAACAGCGGCCCGCGACGGAACGTCCGCTTCAGCCTGCCGAGCACAACACCCTTAAACAGATGGTCACCCGGCTGGCTGCCGCTACCGGCGAGCCAACGAAGCTTATCTGGCAGTCGATGCTGGAGCTTTCAGGGGTGAAGGCGGGAGAGCTCATCCCGGCGAAACAGTTCACCCATCTGGTTACCTGGCTGCAGGCGCGCCAGACGCTGAATGCCCAGAGTGCGCCAACGCTGCACACGGTGCAGGCCGCGCTGAAACAGCCACTGGAGCCACAGGAGTTCGAGACGATACGCGACTATGCCCAGCAGAACTGGCAGGCGACGCCGCAAACGGTGCTGACGACCGCTCAGGTGCAGGATATCCTGAACCAGATCTTCGTTCGCCGTGCCGAACGTGAGAGCGGCGTGCCAGAGGCTCGCAATATTCAGCCTATTTACAGCCCGCTGTTTGCCCCGGTTGTAGAGACCTTCCGAACGCTGACTGCACGTCCGGGATTGATGTTTGTGGCGCTGATGGTCGCGCTGGCGCTGTTCTGGCTGGTGGTCTGACAGGCTTCTCCTCAAGGATGAGGAGATCCCCCGGCAGCGAGCTACCCTTTACGAAATGCCAGCAGCGTAACGACAATCCCCACGACGGCTGAAACGGCCCCTGCCAGAAATACCGACGGATAACCCATCGAGGTTGCCAGTAGCCCTGCCAGCGGGCCGGTTACGCCGTACGAGATATCCTGAAACGCCGCATAACCACCCAGTGCCGTGCCGCGCACCTGCGGCGCCACACGCTTCACCACTTCTACGCCCAGCGCCGGGAAGATGAGCGAACAACCGCAGCCGGTTAGCGCCGCCCCGAGGAGTGCAACCGAAGCCACTGGCGCTTGCCACAACATCAGCAGACCTACCGTCTCGATCGCCAGCGACGCGACGGCAACCTTCACCCCGCCAAAGCGATCCGGCATCCAGCCAAAAAGCACGCGCATCAGTACAAAAGCTCCGCCAAACGCCGTCAGGGTAAAGCCCGCCATTGCCCAGCCGCGGCTCATAAAGTAGAGCGACACGAAGGTCCCAATAACGGCGAATCCCACTCCCTGCAACGCCAGCCCCAGACCTGGCTGCCAGATCTGCCCGACTACGCTCCATAGCGACGGTCGCTCGCCTTTATGGGCAGGCACCTTTCGTACCGGGCCATTAAAGGCCCAGGCCAGCAATGGCAGTAGCATGGTGGTGCCAGCCAGCGCAGCAAAACCAAAATGGCTGTGAATCAGCAGGCCCAGCGGCGCACCCGCCGCCAGAGCACCGTAGATAGCCATACCGTTCCAGGACATCACTTTCCCGGAGCGCGCAGGGCCAACCAGCCCCATTCCCCAGGTGAGGGTCCCGGTCAGAAGCTGGCTTTCACCAAAGCCCAGAATAAGGCGACCTACAATGAGCAGCGCGAATTTCACCACTGCATCCACCGGCAGTAGCGCCGCCAGCAGCCAGGCACCGCCGGCCAGCCCACAGGCAAACATTCCCTGTAACGCCGAACGTTTGGCGCCATGCTGATCCGCCAGTCGCCCGGCGTAGCCACGGGTTAGTACGGTAGCTAAAAACTGTATACCCACGGCAATGCCGACCAAAGTATTGCCGTAGCCCAGCTCCTGGTGAACAAACAGGGGGATCACCGGTAGCGGCAAGCCGACGGTCATGTAGGTGAGAAACACCGCGAAGGCGATGCGAAACAGCGAGACATTCGCTGAAGAGGTTTCTTGTTGGGTTATTGCTATCATGCTTTACTCCGAAATGAAGAGTAAGGCGGGGAGAAATGCCACGCCCCCTCTACCTGACGATCAGGATTAAGGTGCGTTGGTTGACGTTAAACGCTTACGCATTACCGTGATGATAATGTTGAGCCAGGAAGTTTGCCTGCCGGATCAGCACCTTGTCAACGTAAAAAAGGGAGCCCTAAGGCTCCCTTTTTGCAAACTGCCTGAACTTACGCGTTCAGCTTACGCATTACCAGCGTGGCATTGGTACCACCAAAACCGAAGCTGTTAGACATAACAGTATTCAGTTCACGCTCGGTTGGCGCGGTCACGATGTTCAGACCCGCAGCCTGCTCGTCCATCTCCTCGATGTTGATGCTTGGGGCAATAAAGCCGTGTTCCAGCATCAGCAGAGAGTAGATAGCTTCCTGCACGCCAGCTGCACCCAGAGAGTGGCCGGTCATCGCTTTGGTTGCAGAAATAGCCGGGCTGTTGTCGCCGAAGACTTCACGAATCGCACCCAGTTCTTTCACATCGCCTACCGGCGTGGAGGTGCCGTGGGAGTTCAGGTAATCGATTGGGGTGTCAATGCCGTGCATCGCCATCTTCATGCAGCGCACTGCGCCTTCGCCAGACGGAGCAACCATATCTGCACCATCGGAAGTTGCACCGTAGCCAACGATTTCAGCGTAGATGTGAGCACCACGCGCCAGGGCGTGTTCCAGCTCTTCAACCACAACCATGCCGCCGCCGCCTGCGATAACGAAACCGTCACGGTTTGCATCATAGGTACGGGAAGCCTGGTCAGGCGTTTCATTGTACTTGGTAGAGAGCGCACCCATTGCGTCGAACTCACAGGCCATTTCCCAGCCCAGCTCTTCGCCGCCGCCAGCAAACACGATGTCCTGTTTACCTAACTGGATCTGCTCAACCGCGTTACCGATGCAGTGCGCGGAGGTCGCACAGGCAGAGCTGATGGAGTAGTTAACGCCATGGATTTTGAAAGGGGTTGCCAGGCACGCGGAGACCGCAGAACCCATTGCTTTGGTGACGACATACGGGCCAACCGCTTTCAGACCACGCGGGCTACGCATTGCGTCAGCACCAAATACCTGCGCCTTAGACGAACCACCGGAACCGGCGATCAGACCCACACGTGGGTTGTTCTGATAAACGTCTTCGCTCAGGCCAGCATCAGCAATCGCTTCCTGCATGGAGAGATAAGCATAAATAGAGGCATCGTTCATGAAACGAACCACTTTGCGGTCGATCAAACCGGTGGTGTCCAGTTTGACGTTACCCCATACGTGGCTACGCATACCTGAATCTTTAAACTCTTCAGAGAAAGTGATCCCGGAGCGTCCTTCACGCAGAGATGCCAGGACTTCCTGCTGGTTATTACCGATGCTGGAAACGATGCCCAGGCCAGTAATCACTGCACGTTTCATTCAATACCTCTGTAAGTCGCACTAAAGTAAGTTTCGAGTCGCACAATAGCGTACACTTGTACGCCGAACAAGTCCGATCAGCCAATTTCTGCGGAAATTTGCACCCTCACGCACACATCGCTAAGATCGTGCCACTGCCTGTCAGACGAGTAACTTACGTGAAACATAACGCTATACAACCCGCCAACCTCGAATTCAACGCTGAGGGTACACCTGTTTCCCGAGATTTTGATGACGTCTACTTCTCTAATGATAACGGACTGGAGGAAACTCGTTATGTTTTCCTCAACGGAAACCACATTCTTTCGCGCTTCCCTGACCACCCGCGCAGCCAGTTTGTGGTGGCTGAGAGCGGTTTTGGTACGGGTTTAAACTTTCTTACCCTCTGGCAGGCGTTTGCGCATTTCCGCACCGCACACCCCGACGCTACCCTGCAAAGATTACATTTCATCAGTTTTGAAAAATTTCCGCTGACCCAGGACGACTTGATCCTTTCGCATCAGCACTGGCCAGAACTCGCCCCCTTTGCAGAGCAGCTGCAAAAGCAGTGGCCCCTGCCGCTGCCGGGGTGCCATCGCCTGATCATGGACGAGGGGCGCGTCACACTCGATCTGTGGCTTGGGGACATCAACGCGCTAACCGAAACCCTGGATGACTCGCTTAATCAGAAGGTCGATGCCTGGTTTTTAGATGGCTTTGCCCCGGCGAAAAATCCGGAGATGTGGAATGACAATCTGTTTTCTGCAATGGCGCGCCTGGTGCGCCCGGGCGGGACATTTGCGACCTTTACCTGCGCCGGTTTTGTCCGTCGCGGGTTAAAAGAGGCCGGTTTCAGCGTGCAGAAGGTAAAAGGTTTTGGCCGCAAACGGGAAATGCTGGTGGGGGTGATGGAGCAGGACAACGCCTCCCCGGCCCGCGCCCCCTGGTTTGCCCGCAGCGGCAGTGAGAAACGGGAAACGGCCATTATCGGCGGCGGCGTCGCCAGTGCCCTTCTCGCGCTGGCCCTGATTCAGCGCGGCTGGCAGGTCACCTTGTACTGCGCCGACGACGCCCCGGCCGCGGGAGCGTCCGGCAATCGCCAGGGGGCGCTTTACCCGCTACTCAGCGCTCACGATCCGGCCCTGAGCCGCTTTTTCCCGGCGGCCTTTACTTTCGCCCGTCGTTTCTACGATGCCCTGCCGGTTAGCTTTGATCATGACTGGTGCGGTGTAACCCAGCTCGGCTGGGATGAAAAAAGTCAGCAAAAAATCGACCAGATGCTTTCACTGGGGCTGCCGGCTCCCCTCGCCGCAGCGGTGAACGCGGAGCAGGTGCAGGAAACAACCGGGGTGGAAACCGGCTGCGGTGGCATTCAGTACCCGCTCGGCGGCTGGCTCTGCCCGGCAGAACTCACCGCAGGCGCTATCGCCCTCGCCTGCCAGCGCGGTTTACAGGTGCACTACGCCCGCACCGCAGCATCTTTAACGCGTGAAGAGGCACAGTGGACGATTACCTTTAGCGACGGCCAGCGCGAGCAGCATCACGCGGTAGTGCTGGCCAACGGGGAAAATATAAGTGGGTTCAGTCAGACAGAGGCCCTACCGGTCTATCCGGTGAGTGGCCAGGTCAGCCATATTCCGGCGGCACCTCGGCTCAGCCAGCTGCGCCAGGTACTCTGTTATGACGGCTACCTCACGCCACAGAATCCCTCCAACGGCCAGCACTGTATTGGCGCCAGTTATCATCGCGGCGAGACCGAGGCTCGCTATCGCGATGAAGATCAGCAGCATAATCGTCAGCGCTTGCTGGACTGCTTCCCCAGTGCTGAGTGGGCTAAAGAGGTGGATGTCAGCGGCAAGCAGGCCCGTAACGGGGTGCGCTGCGCCTCGCGCGATCATCTGCCGATGATCGGTAACGCGGCAGATTACGACGCCACGCTGGCGCGCTATGCCGATCTGGTAGGCAATAAAGAGAAGGCCGACTCTGCGCCGGTGTGGCCCGATCTCTATCTGCTGGGTGCGCTGGGTTCGCGTGGCCTCTGCTCCGCGCCGCTGGCGGCAGAGGTGCTGGCATCGCAAATGAGTAATGAGCCTATTCCGCTGGATGCGACGACCCTGGCGGGATTGAATCCGAACCGGCTATGGGTGAGAAAATTGCTAAAAGGAAAGCAGGTAAAATAGGGGTACTTCCCTCTCCCGCGGGAGAGGGAGGGTAAAGCTTAGTGCTTGCTGGCCTGCTGGAACAGGTTGTCCCACATGCCCACCACCAGAGACTGGTCGCGCGGGTTGAGTTCACCGGCCTGAATCGCTTTTTCAAGGCTGCGGCTCACCCCCTGGTGCACGGCCTGCGGAGAGTGATCGTCACCCGCTTCCAGCTCGGCAATCGCCAGCGTCAGGTGCCCACGCAGATAACCGCTGGCAAACAGTTCATCGTCACTGGCGTGCTCTACCATGTCATCAATTAACGCCAGGATGCGTGATTCAAATTCTGCGATCATCTTCTTTCCTCAATTAAGATCTTCCGGCCACGGGAACTGCTCCGCCGTTATGGCCGGTGTGTGATAATAGTTTTGCAGCGCCTGGATAAAGCGCGCCGGGCGTTCCGGTATTCCCTTATCCAGGTACGTCATGACCTGCGCATGCACGCGACGTTGAAACGCGATACGATCCGGTTCGCACTCGCCTTCCAGATTGTCGCAGCTGACGTTAAAGGGAAAACCCGCCGCGACGCAGAACAACCATTCGAGGGACTGCGGTTTCACTTCCACATCCTCAAATTGCCCCTGCGTCGCGGCGTCGCGACCGTCCGGGCAGTACCAGTACCCGAAATCGACCTGCTCGCGGCGGGCTTTTCCGGCAATGCACCAGTGTGAGATCTCGTGCATGGCGCTGGCGTAAAATCCGTGGGCAAAGACGATCCGGTTGTACGGCACTTCCGCATCTGCAGGAAGATAGATCGGTTCGTCGTCGCCTTTAATCAGACGGGTATTAAAATCATCGGCAAAGCAGCCGTCGAAAATGGCGATCAGCTGTTCATATTTATGCGTACTGTTCATTAGTTCATCCCCAACCAGCTGAGGATCTCCTGTCCGTGGCTGTCATAAAGTAGTTTTGCACTCATCACCGCCGAGACGATCACTATCATCGGACGAATGAGCTGTTGCCCTTTGCTGAGCACCAGGCGCGACCCCATTCGCGCTCCAAGAAATTGTCCTGCCATCATGACAAAACCGGTTGCCCAGATCACCTTACCGCCGATGATAAACAGCAGCAGGCCGCCCAGATTCGAGGTGGCGTTGAGCATTTTGGCATGGGCGGTGGATTTAGCGAGGTTAAAACCGGCCAGGGTGACAAAGGCCAGCGCGTAGAACGACCCGGCCCCCGGCCCGAAAAAGCCGTCGTAGAATCCCACGCAACCCCCGGCGATGAGGGCAAACGGCAGACCGTGCAGTCGGCGCTGGCGGTCCTCTTCGCCCAGTTTTGGCATAAGCAGGAAGTAGAGACCAATGCAGATGACCAGCAGCGGCAGGATTTGACGTAAGATGTCGGACTGAACGTGCTGCACCAGCAGCGCCCCGCTCGTTGAGCCGATAAAGGTCATCAAAATATTGAGTTTCTGATCGGCAATGCTGACCACTTTTCGGCGTACAAAATAGAGCGTGGCGGAGACGGATCCCCCGCAGGCCTGCAGCTTATTGGTCGCCAGCGCTTGCGCCGGGCTCATCCCTACCGCTAACAGCGCAGGGACAGTTAACAAGCCGCCGCCGCCCGCCAGGGCATCGATAAAGCCCGCCAGCATAGCGACAAAAAAAAGTGCCAGCAGCAGCAGCGGTGACACCATAAATAACTCAACGAAATTATCCATTACAGTACATGCTCGTCCAGTAGCGCCTGACAGGAAGGGGGCAGCGGAGGCGGTGTCTTCTTCTCAGGTTTAGTGGTACCCGGTTTTGGCGGTTCAAACCAGCTTTGTAACTCCATGCCACAGCCGTCGCCATCCGGAGGCAAAGGCTGATCTTCACACTCCAGGCTGTTTGCCGGGCAGCGCAGCCGGACGTGCATATGCGCGCGATGCTGGAACCACGGCCGCACTTTGCGTAGCCAGTCACGATCGCTGCCGGCATCCTGGCAAAGACGCTGTTTAATGGCCGGGTTAACAAAGATGCGCGTCACGTCGTTGTCTTTTGCCGCAAGCTTGATCAGGCTAAATACCTCGGGGGTCCAGAGCGACGGCACCACGTTTTTGCCGTCACGCGCCACCAAATCCAGCGCCTGGGGCTTTAATAATTGCGAAGACGTCCAGCGTGTTTTAGGGAGTTGCAGGAAGATATCGACATCCAGCCCGGTCTGATGGCTGGCGTGGCCGCCATTGAAGCGCCCGCCCGCTGGCATCCCCATATCGCCTATCAGCATCGTTCCCAGCCCGAGAGTGTTAACCTGGGTACCCAAACGTTCGATAAACGAGACCAGATCCGGATGGCCGAAGTAACGTCGCTGATCGGTGCGCATGACTTGATACGTGCTGGATTGTAACGGCAGCGCTTGCGCGCCGACGATACAGCCGTTTGAGAAGGCGCCAATTGACTGCGCGCTTCCCGCCACCGGATGGGTAATCTTCTGCCACGGCGTCGCTGCCAGGCTGGCTCCGCTGGCAACCAGCGCCAGCAGAGCAATTGCGGTTTTTTTCATGTTTACCAGCGTGGAATGGTGGTCGTCACATCCGCATTCTGCGCGCGCTGGCGCAGGAAGTGATCCATCAGCACGATGGCCAGCATCGCTTCTGCGATCGGCACCGCGCGGATCCCCACACAAGGATCGTGACGCCCTTTGGTGATCATCTCAACGTCTTCGCCAGAGCGGTTAATCGTGTGACCCGGCACGGTGATGCTGGAGGTCGGTTTCAGCGCAATATTGGCCACAATGTGCTGACCGCTGCTGATACCACCCAGAATGCCGCCCGCATGATTGCTCTGGAAGCCCTCTTTGGTAATTTCATCGCGATTCTGACTACCGCGCAGCGCCACAACGCCGAAACCGTCGCCAATCTCCACCCCTTTCACGGCGTTGATGCTCATCATCGCGTGGGCGATATCAGCATCCAGGCGGTCGAAGACCGGTTCACCCCAGCCCGCAGGAACGCCCTCCGCCACAACCGTGACTTTGGCACCGATGGAGTCGCCCTCTTTTTTCAGGCCACGCATCAGTTCGTCCAGCGCCTCAAGTTTATCGGCATCGGCGCAGAAGAACGGGTTTTGTTCGACCTGATCCCAGTCTTTGATGGCCAGCGGAATGTCGCCCATCTGGGTCAGGCAGCCGCGGATCACGATGCCAAATTTCTGGGCCAGGTATTTCTTGGCAATCGCCCCTGCCGCCACGCGCATCGCTGTCTCACGCGCGGAAGAGCGTCCGCCGCCGCGATAGTCGCGAAAACCGTATTTTTGTTCGTAGGTGTAATCGGCATGGCCCGGACGGAACACATCTTTAATGGCGCCGTAATCCTGCGAGCGCTGGTCAGTGTTTTCAATCAGCAGACCAATGCTGGTGCCGGTTGTGCGGCCTTCGAAAACGCCGGAAAGGATCTTGACGCTGTCCGGCTCGCGACGCTGCGTGGTGTAGCGCGAGGTGCCCGGACGACGGCGGTCGAGGTCGTGCTGTAAATCCGCTTCTGTCAGTTCGATGCCTGGCGGCACGCCATCAACGATACAGCCCAGCGCCAGCCCGTGTGACTCACCGAACGTGGTCACGCGGAATAATTGTCCAATACTGTTTCCTGCCATCACGGCTCCGTTGTCGTTGTTCTGTATTTGAGCGTTGTGAAACGGGCCGAAGCCCGCTGGATTAATCTTTGTAGATGCTGAAGTATTCACGCGCTGCGATCAGCTGCGCTTTGGTCAGCATAAAGACGCCGTCGCCACCGTTGTCAAATTCGAGCCAGGTGAACGGCACATCCGGGTACTGCTCTATCAGATGTACCATGCTGTTGCCCACTTCACAAATCAGAACGCCGTCGTCGGTCAGGTACTCTGGCGCGCAGGCCAGAATGCGGCGGGTCAGTTTCAGGCCGTCGCTACCGGAGGCAAGACCCAGCTCTGGTTCGTGGCGATACTCGTTTGGCAGATCGGACATATCTTCCGCATCGACGTACGGCGGGTTGGTGACAATCAGATCATATTGCAGCTTCGGCAAATCGCGGAACAGATCGGAGCGGATCGGCGTAACGTGATGGATCAGGCCATGCTCTTCGATGTTATGTTCCGTCACCGCCAGCGCGTCGGAAGAGATATCGACCGCATCCACCTCCGCTTCCGGGAAGGCGTAAGCACAGGCAATGGCTATACAGCCGCTACCGGTGCACATATCCAGAATATGTTCAGGCTGATGGTCGATAAGGCCAGAGAACTGATTGTTAATCAGCTCACCAATAGGCGAACGCGGAACCAGCACGCGCTCATCAACGTAGAATTCGTGGCCGCAGAACCAGGCTTTATTGGTGAGGTAGGCTACCGGAATACGCTCGTTCACGCGGCGAATGACGCGCTCAACGATACGGTGTTTCTCGCTGGAGGTCAGGCGCGCAGTGCGCATATCTTCCGGGATATCCAGTGGCAGATAGAGCGACGGCAGCACTAACTGCACCGCTTCGTCCCACGGGTTATCAGTACCGTGACCATACCAGATGTTGGCGGCGCTGAAGCGGCTAACCGACCAACGCAACATGTCCTGAATGGTATGCAGCTCATTCACTGCTTCATCGACAAATATTTTATCCACTTTTCCCTCCAGGGCATGCTCGCTAATTTTTCGGCGGCTAGTTTGCCATGAAGACGGCGATAAATCAGCATTGTCAGCAACGGCTGGCGTTTAAAAAATGCGTTTTGCGGGGCGGGGAGTCAGGTACACTGTGGCAAACAGAAGATGAGACGACCAAATGAAAAAGAAAACATCGCTCAGCGAGGAGGATCAAACGCTGTTTCGTCAGCTCATGACCGGCACGCGTAAAATTAAGCAGGACACCTTTGTCCACCGCCCGCAGCGTAAAAAAATCACCGAGCTACCGGTAAAACGCCTGATCTCAGAGCAGGCCGATGCCAGCCACTATTTCTCGGATGAATTTCAGCCGCTGCTGAATACGGAAGGGGCGATGAAGTATGTGCGCCCGGATGTGAGCCACTTCGAGCTGAAGAAATTGCGTCGGGGAGATTATTCGCCGGAATTATTTCTCGATCTGCACGGATTAACCCAGATGCAGGCCAAACAGGAGCTGGGCGCATTGATCGCCGCCTGCCGTCGGGAGCATGTTTTCTGCGCCTGCGTGATGCACGGCCACGGAAAGCATATTCTTAAACAGCAAACCCCGCTCTGGCTTGCCCAGCATCCGCATATTATGGCTTTTCATCAGGCACCCAAAGAGTACGGTGGAGATGCCGCATTACTGGTGCTGATTGAGGTAGAAGAGTGGCAACCGCCTGAGCTGCCCTGACAGAAAGGCGGGTGCTAAGCGCCCCGCCTTAATGACATTGGCGTCAGATGGCTTTGGCCATCTTTAGATTGCAAGGGCCGATCTGCCAGTTAAATACCCCTTTACCCGACTCATCGAGGGTGACATTCGCTATCCCTGAGGTGCTGAACATCGGCGGCGTTTCGCCCGGGCAGAGTTCAGAAACCAGATAACCAACCAGTGGCAGGTGGGAGATGATCAGCGCCGAGGCGACACCTTCATTGCACAGGGCCTGAAGATAGGCACTGACCAGACCGACATCGCCGCCCGGAGTAAGCTCAGGCAGAACATCGACCTCTTTTGGCAGGTTCATACACTCCCCTACCACATCCAGCGTCTGTTCAGCTCGCAGATACGGGCTCACCAGGACACGTTCAATATCCACTTTTTGCCCTTTCAGCCAGGTAGCCATCTGACGGGATTCGTCACAGCCGCAAGGTGTAAGAGGACGGACAGAGTCACTGGCGGCTTCAAGAGCCGCGTCGCCGTGACGCATGATAAAAACTTGCATATTGCACCGCTTTTGTTGACCAGGATCATCGGCGTTCACAACCTGCAAAAATTGCAGGGTAGCAAACCCAATGGCCGGGCATTGTGCCTGATCCCATCGTTGAATGAAACGCCGTTTTTTACCTCATCGGCGTAATTATAGTCAATGCCCGTTTACAATTTGGACAGAGACCCTTCATTCAACGAAGGATTTACTCTTCTTTGACCTTAACTTACAAGATCAGTTTCTTTTGCTGGCCAGAATTTCAGCCCCTGCGCGGCCATCTGCAATAGTGCGTCGCACGGTGCGAACCGTGGGCCATATTGCGCAGCCAGACGCTGCAACGTTGCAACCACTTCACCCGCTCCCAGCGTATCCATATACCTGAACGGGCCACCCAGGAAAGGTGGAAAACCGATACCAAACACCGCACCGATATCGCCATCCCGGGCGTTTTTGATCACACCCTCGTCAAAGCAGCGCGCCGCTTCGTTAAGCATCATCATTACGCAGCGTTCTACGCACTGCGCTGCGGAGAGTTTGCTCTGCCCCTGTGACCTAATAAGCCCATAAATCGCTGGGTCAACTTGCTTCTTGCTTTTACGCCCTTTTGCAGCGTAAAGATAGAAACCACGGCCATTTTTTCTGCCTTTGCGATCGTCATTCAAAATCGCTGCAACGATGTTTGCAGGGGCAGCAAATCGTTCACCGTAAGCACTTTCCAGTACAGGAATAATTTTAGTTCCGGTATCAATTCCTACCTCATCCAAAAGTTGGATTGGGCCGACGGGGAAACCAAATTTCACCAGTGCGTCGTCGATATGCTCGACCTTTTCCCCTTCGGTGAGTAGACGCATCGCCTCATTAATGTAGGGAGCAAGAATACGGTTCACGTAGAAACCGGCTTTATCCGCCACCACGATCGGCGTTTTTCCCTGCTTTTTCGCCAGACTGACGATAGTTGCCACGGTTTGCGGACTGGTCGCAGCGTGTGGAATCACCTCCACCAGCGGCATTTTTTCAACCGGACTAAAGAAATGGAGCCCAATCACTTGCTCCGGCCGCGCAGCAAGGGCGGCAATATCACTAATCGGCAGCGAAGAGGTATTTGACGCAAAAATCGTGTGCGGCGCGCAGTGCGCTTCAACTTCTGCCACCATCTGCTGTTTAAGAGCCAGATCTTCAAACACCGCCTCGATCACCACATCCCGGTGATGAAATCCGCTGTAGTCCGTGGTGCCGGAGATCATCCCCAGGGTTTTATCGCGCTCGCTGGCTTTGATATGGCGCCGTTTGACCTTGTTATCAAGCTGCTGCCAACTGTGCTGCAGCGCATGATTTATCCCTTTTGGATTGATGTCTTTAATACGTACTGGCACTCTGGCCTTGCTGGCGCTGACAAAGGCAATTCCCCCACCCATCAGTCCGCCTCCCAGCACGCCAACTGCATTGAGCGGACCAGGTTGAGCCTCGCTGCCGGGATCTTTTTTCAGATCGGTACTGGCAAAAAAGAGACTGCGTAACGCCTGCGATTCGGGGGTCATCGCCAGTTCACCAAAGGCTTTCGCTTCAGCGGCATAACCGCTGCTGCTGCCCTGAGCAAGACCTGTCTCCACCACCTCGAGAATGCGTTTTGCCGCCGGGTAGTTTCCTTTGGTCTTCTGCTCGGTTTTTTTACCCACCATGCTGAAGAGCAAGGTGCGCCCCAGCGGCCCGGCCAGCACACGCTCGCGCACGGGCAGAAGGCGACGGGTCGTACGCCCCTGCAGGGCGCGCTCGACGGCCGCCTCAAGCAGAATGGAGTGCGGTACCACTTCATCCACCAGCCCCGCCTTCAGCGCCTGGCGCGGACGCAGCTGCTTGCCGGTGAGGATCATCTCCAGGGCCGTGCTGACACCCACCAGACGCGGCAGACGCTGCGTGCCGCCAGAGCCGGGAAGCAGGCCGAGCTGAACTTCTGGTAAACCCAGTACCGTTTTGTTGTCGTCAGTGCAGACGCGCCCATGACATGCCAGCGCCAGCTCAAGACCACCGCCGAGACAGGCGCCGTGGATCGCGGCGATCGCCGGGATCGACAAGGCATGGATCTCGGCCATGATCTGCTGTCCCTGGCGGGCCAGATCTTCGGCAGCCTGTGCGTCAGGCGCACTGGCAATCATGTTGATATCGGCGCCGGCAATAAAGTTGTCGGGTTTGGCAGAAATGAACACCAGGCCGCGCAGCGCTTTGTTTTCACGCACCTGTTTGAGGATGGCACGCACCTGCGCGCCAAATTCGGCTTTCAGGGTATTCATCTTTTCGCCGGGGGCGTCGATGGTCACCACCGCCACGTTATCCAGCCGTACATGTAGGGTAAATGCTGTCATGTTATCCATTATTCCGCCTCCAGTACCATGGCTGCACCCAAACCACCCGCCGCGCAGGCGGTGACGAGGCCAAATCCACCACCGCGACGGCGCAGCTCGTGCAGCGTCTGGGTAATCATGCGCGCCCCGGTTGCCGCGAACGGATGTCCGTAGGCAATAGATCCACCCAGCACGTTGAATTTGCTCTCATCAACCTCGCCGGTGGCATGAGAGCGCCCCAGTACATCACGGGCGAATCGTTCGCTGGCAAGCAATTGCAGGTTCGCCAGCGTCTGGGCGGCAAACGCTTCGTGCATATCAATAAGGGTAAGATCGCCGAGGGTAAGACCCGCTCGCTCCAGCGCCAGTGGCGTGGACCAGGCAGGGCCCAGCAGCATGTCTTGCCAGACATCAATGGCGGTAAAGGCGTAGCTGCGCAGGTAGCCGAGCGGCGTGAGCCCCAGCTCTTTGGCACGAGATTCGGTCATCAGGATCACGGCGGCGGCACCATCGGTGAGCGGCGTGCTGTTTGCGGCCGTTACGGTGCCATGTTTACGATCAAAAGCCGGGCGCAGTTTGGCATAATCGGCAAGCGTTGATTGACCACGAATGTTGTTGTCTTCACTTAGCGGCTCACGGTATGGCGGGGTGTATGCCGTCATGACCTCCTGAGCCAGCTTTCCCTCCGCCCAGGCTTGCGCTGCGCGCTGATGGGAGCGATGAGCCAGCATATCCTGTTGCTCGCGGGTGATGCCGTAGGTTTTTGCCATCTGTTCGGCGGTGTCGCCCATCCGCAGACCCGTGGAGTACTCGGCAACCGCAGGGGGCACCGGAAGCAGATCGCGCAGACGCAGCCGTGAGAAGAGTTTTAAACGTTGCCCCAGGGTCCGGGCTTTGTTGGCATCTACCAGCACCCGGGCCAACGATTTACTCACGCCAATGGGGAGCACAGACGAGGAGTCAGCGCCGCCGGCAATACCGGCGCGAATGGTGCCCGCCATCAGGCTTTCGGCAATGTTAGCCACCGCCTGGAAGCTGGTGGCGCAGGCGCGGCTGACGCTGTAAGCATCGGTATGTACGTTCATACCCGTGCCCAGCACAATTTCACGGGCGATGTTTGGCGCTTCCGGCATTTGCACAACCTGGCCAAAGACCAGCTGTTCAATCACCTCGGGAGGTATTTCGCTGCGGGCAAGCATCTCCCCCACGACCATTTTTCCCAGATCGACAGCCGGTATCCCGTGAAACGCCGTTGCCTGGCGGGCAAAGGGGGTACGTAATCCACTGACAATGGCAATGCGATCGCCCTGACGGGTGATTAGCGGTAATGCCTGACTCATAACACTCCCCTGTAATGACAAAATTAAGCGCAAAGTGGTCTGACCTGATAACAGTCTTAACCAAATTTTTACATAAGCCAATCAGGAGGAAGAAAAATTGCGAGCGGTAACACAGAGAGGGAGAGAAAACGCCTCTGGAATCAGAGGCGTTGATGCGAATCTTAACGCAGCCCAAGCTGGAAAATCAGCGTTTCGGCTTCACAGGCAAAGACAAAATCGATATCCAGCTGCACGCCACCTTCAACCTCTGTAAAGGTAGGGGTGATCTGGCAAGGATCGGACTCCACGCCACGCGCGCGTTCTGTTAATGCGGCAAGGGTCTCTTCAGCCTCGGCACGGGTGTCGAACACACGGCTGTATGAGGCGGTGCAATCGGAGTTGTCCATGATGGTGCCAACATCCATACAGCAGCAAACCGGGGTTTCATCAGCACTGCATTTACTCATAGTCGCTTTCCTCTCTTTTCGCGCAGGGCGCGAGCTAAACACGATGCTGATATTTTACTCCCCGGGGAATCCGCTCTCCAGTCGTTAATGGCGTAAAGCGCGACCCTGACGCTTTATCCCACTTAAAAATGATCTAAAACAAAAATCACCCATTCGGAGGAGTCCGATGGGCGGCAAAATTGCCAGCCAGATCCCGTTTCGAAAAACATGTTGTGCGAAATTAATAAACATACTTGCAACATTCCATCTGGTCAGACCTATACTCTCGCCACTGGTCTGATTTCTAAGTGTTACCTCAGACCCTACACTTCGCGCTCCTGTTACTCTATGTAACAAAAATTGCATAAAAATAACTCAATGAGGTTATGGTCATGAGCCAGAAAACCCTGTTTAAAAAAACTGCGTTAGCAGTCGCAGTGGCAATCGTCTCCACCTCCGCCTGGTCAGCGGGCTTCCAGCTTAACGAATTCTCTTCCTCGGGCCTTGGCCGTGCCTATTCCGGGGAAGGTGCAATCGCTGACGACGCAGGTAACGTGAGCCGTAACCCGGCCCTGATTACCCTGTTCGACCGTCCGACCTTCTCGATCGGTGCCGTTTATATCGATCCGGATGTTGACGTAAAAGGTAACTCAGCCCTGACGGGCAGTGCCAACCAGGACAATATTGCCCCGGTAGCCTGGGTGCCGAATATGCACTTCGTTATGCCAATCAATGAACAGTTTGGCTGGGGCGCATCCGTAACCTCTAACTATGGTCTGGCAACCGAATTTAATAATAATTATGGTGCCGGGATTTACGGCGGTAAAACCGATCTGACTACCGTGAACCTGAATCTGAGCGGTGCCTATCGTCTGAATAATAGCTGGAGCTTCGGTCTTGGTTTCGATGCCGTTTACGCGAAGGCCAAAATTGAGCGCTACGCAGGTTCCCTGGGTCCACTGCTGGCTGGCGGCTTGCAACAGCAGGGTGTCCCTTCCCAGCTAGTTGACGGTATCAACTCTCCGGACGATCAGATTGCTCACCTGAAAGGGGATGAGTGGGGCTATGGCTGGAACGCCGGTATCCTCTATGAGCTGGATAAAAACAACCGTTGGGGCCTGACCTATCGCTCTGAAGTGAAAATCGACTTCGACGGCGACTACAAGAGTTCTATCAATCCGGCGTTAAGCTCAATCTTCGCCAGCATGGGGATGACTCAGCTGCCAGCGGGCACCGGCGGCAGAACCGTTAACGGCTCCCTGACCCTGAATCTTCCGGAAATGTGGGAAGTTTCGGGTTATAACCGCGTTGCGCCGCAATGGGCGATTCACTACAGCCTGGCATACACCAGCTGGAGTCAGTTCCAGGAGCTGAAAGCGAAAGGCGACAATGGCCAGGTGCTGTTCCAGAAGGACGAAGGCTTTAAAGATGCCTATCGTATCGCGCTGGGTACCACTTATTATTACGATAAAAACTGGACCTTCCGCACCGGTATTGCCTTCGATGACAGCCCGGTTCCGGCTGACAAACGCTCTATCTCCATTCCTGACCAGGATCGTCTGTGGCTGAGTGCCGGTATGACGTATGCCTTCAACGATGATGCCTCTATCGACGTCGGTGCATCTTATATGCACGGCCAGAAAGTGAGCTTCACCGAAGGTGAAGGCGCTGCGGCTTACGACTTCAAATCTGAAGGGAAAGCCTGGCTGTTCGGTACGAACTTTAACTACGCGTTCTGATTTCGCGCAGGCAGTAAAAAAGGTGAGCTTAGCTCACCTTTTTTTTATTCCGCATCAATCTCGGATAGGTTGTTCTCGATCGCCTTGGCGTTCGGGTTCTCTTCCGGCTTCAACTTACCGCCGCTGGCAATAAAGTCGTGATTCTGGAAGTACGCCTCACGCACCAGAATGTACGGATCGGAAGACTGACGCAGCAGCCCATCGGAATCCAGCAGCTGCGCGCGGCTTTCAACACCTTCAAGGGTCCACTTACCGATAGAGAGTGGCCAGGTAAGCCAGGAGAGCACTGGGTAAAGGGTATCGACCATATCACCGCCATCCTCACGCAGCGTAAAGCTGCCATAGAATGGCAAATGGACGTACGGGCCGTAACCCACATCGTAATGCCCAAGCGTACTACCGAAACGGTGCGGCTGTTCACGCTGCAGTTTAGGATTAGCCATCCCCGCCACGTCAATAAAGCCCCCCATCCCCAGCAAGGTATTCAGGAAGAAGCGGGTGAAATGCACCATGCCCTGATAGGGATCGCCCTGCAGGAAATAGTTCGCCATCACGGCAGGCTCTTCAAGGTTGCTGGTGAAGTTGCTCAGACCGTTACGGGCCGGCTGAGGGACGTAATCACGCCAGGCGACCGCCACGGGACGGACGACATAAGGATCCAGCACGTTGTAGTTGAAGCTGTACATAGAGCGGTTAAACCCTTCGAACGGGTCCGAGCGCCCCTGCTGCTCTCCGGAACTGGCACACCCCACTAGCAAAGTCGTGCCCAGCGCAAGCGCCGATAGCCGAAGTTTCATAGGTTTCTCCCTGTTAAGTATGGCCATCGTTGATTGCCATCCGCAACGAAGCGTTTGCGCTCCGTCTGTAAACATGCAGGTGATTGTATCAGCACGTTTATCGATGTCCACGAACACAATTACGGGCAGGAATCATCATCTTTATGATTTCAGAATAGCCTGGCTTAGCATTTTCGATCGCCGCCGATTTTAACTCTGCTTTAAAGAAGATGTATTGGCTTTATAAGCTTTAGAAGAATTTCGGAGCTTCCCCAAGGGATACGGGCAAAAAGTCGCTACGCTTAATAGATAAGAACCCCGTCAGGAGCAGCGAAATGGATGAATTAAAAGAAGAGAAAATTGATGAGCATACCGAAGATTTGGAAGTCGAAAGTGAAGAGAAAAGTCGGGGCAAAAAAATAGAGGTCGACGAGGAACATCTTCCGTCTCGGGCGATGGCGATTCATGAGCACATTCGCCAGGATGGTGAAAAAGAGATGGAACGCGATGCGATGGCCCTCTTCTGGTCGGCTATCGCCGCGGGGCTATCGATGGGCGCGTCTCTGCTGGCGAAAGGGATTTTCCACGTACAGCTTGACGGCGTGCCGGGTGCTTTTCTGCTGGAAAACCTCGGCTACACCTTTGGTTTTATTATCGTCATTATGGCGCGTCAGCAACTCTTTACCGAAAACACCGTCACCGCCGTTCTGCCCGTTATGCAGAGCCCGACATGGAGCAACTTTGGCCTGTTGATGCGGTTGTGGAGCGTGGTACTGCTGGGGAATATCGTCGGGACCGGGATAGCGGCCTGGGCGTTTGAATATATGCCCATTTTTGATGAAGAGACGCGAGATGCTTTTGTCAAAATTGGTATGGACGTGATGAAGAATACTCCGCTGGAGATGTTCTCCAACGCGATTATTTCCGGCTGGATCATCGCCACCATGGTGTGGATGTTTCCCTCTGCTGGCTCGGCGAAAATCGTGGTCATTATTCTGATGACCTGGCTAATTGCGCTGGCCGATACGACGCATATCGTGGTTGGCGCCGTTGAAATTCTCTACCTGGTTTTCAATGGGACAATCCCCTGGACGGAATTTTTCTGGCCATTCGCTCTGCCAACTCTGGCGGGAAATATCTGCGGCGGCACCTTTATTTTTGCTCTGCTGAGCCATGCGCAAATCCGTAACGACATGTCAAATAAGCGCAAGGCCGAAGCCAAAGCGAAAGAACAGGAGTTGCAGGAAAGCGGGAAAGACGCAAAAAAATCAACCTGAATGGCGACTCTTTAAGCAGTCGGGCGGCCACGCGCTTAACGCAAAGTGTAAATGACGTTATACTCGTGCCGCCTCGTCCCCTTAGTTAAATGGATATAACGAGCCCCTCCTAAGGGCTAGTTGCAGGTTCGATTCCTGCAGGGGACACCACATTTCCATTACCTCACATTTCCTGAAGTTACCAAGACCCCTCTCACAGCAACCGCCTTAGCCACCTCGACATTACCTGACGTTACCCGGCATGTGTTGACTCCACTAAACTTTTGCGGGCATATTGCGGGCATAGTCAAAAATGACCACGGAATTATGCCCACATGCTTACGGTAAAGCAGATCGACGCAGCTAAGCCTGCGGAAAAATCATATCGCCTGGCTGATGCTGGCGGCCTATTCCTGTTCGTACCTCCGTCAGGAAAAAAGGTGTGGCGCATGCGTTACCGCTTCGACGGCAAAGAAAAGACGTTTGTAATCGGGCCCTATCCTGAAATCTCCCTCACCGAAGCCAGGGCGAAACAGTCTGAGGCAAAAATGAAGTTGCTCTCAGGCATAGACCCGGCAGAGCAGAAGCAGGCAATAAAGAAGAAAGAGAAAGAGGATGTCACTGATTCGTTCGGGGATATCTTCAAAGAGTGGCATGCCCACAAATCAAAAGTGTGGTCCAAAGGATACGCCGACGAGATGATGAGCATGTTTACTGACGACGTACTGCCGATCATCGGACATTTGCGAATGGAGGAAGTAGAGCCCATGGTCCTGTTGAAGGTTATCCGGCTTTTCGAGGACAGGGGCGCAATGGAACGCGCTGATAAGGCTAGGAGAAGGTGCGGCGAGGTTTTCAGTTATGCTATCGTAACTGGCAGGGCTAAATACAATCCATCGAGGGACCTTTCCGGCGCGATGCGTGGTTACAGGAAGAAGAACTACCCTTTTCTTCCAATGCACCGCATACACGAATTCCAGAGGTCTTTAAATGGATATGGCGGGTGGGTTGTCACTAAAACGGCTGCGCAGATCCTTCACTACACAGCAATGCGCACAGTGGAATTGCGTTCGCTGGTATGGTCGGGAATAGATTATGAAAACAGGTTAATTACTGTTGATCCTGAGGTCATGAAGGGAAGAAAGCTTCATATCGTTCCAATGTCGGACCAGGTTATCGAACTATTCCGTTTTCTGCAAAAAATTACCGGCCAATACGAGTTGTGTTTCCCGGGGCGCAGTGACAGGAAGAAGCCTGTTAGTGAAAATGCCGTGCTCGGGGTGATAAGGAGTATAGGATACGCAGGAGAGACCAGCGGCCACGGTATGCGGCACCAGTTCAGCACGGTGCTGAATGAGAAGCACTGGAATAGCGACGCTATCGAGATGCAGCTGGCGCACGTCAGCGGAGGAACCCGGTCTGTGTACAACCATGCCGCCTATCTCGATACTCGTCGCGAGATGATGCAGTTCTGGGCTGACTGGCTTGATGAAAAGGTTTCTTAATTTGCGTAGCTCCTTCCAGTAATGAAGCCTACCCATTTACAAGCAGCGCACCTGAGATCACAATCGCTACCGATCCGTTTGTAAGATTTCAGGTGCGCACCACTTCTTATACCGGGCAGTCATCACTACCCAGAGCCCGGTTGATAAAATATGTCACCCTACCCATCACTTCAGCCTCTTCCATGGCCTCACCTTCTATCGCCTCACCATCACTCGTTATCAGCGCCCTGCCCTGCATCTTTGCAAACTGAGTGCTGCTGCCAATGAGTATCAGCAATACCTCTCCATCCCGTAACCTGCGAACCGGCTCAATGACGGCGTAACCGTCCGCTGTCTCGACGATTCTGCTATCGCCGGTCATGCACAGACCAGCAGGCGTAAGACGCTGCTCAATAAAATCCATTGCTGGCGAAGGAAATCCCATGTCACAGCCCTCCGTTCGGGTTGTAGAGCATGAACAAGCGGTTCTCTCCCTCGTTAGGTGAGATGTCCTTGAAGGTGGTGACGTAATGCTCTATCCACTGGTTGGCCTCATGCAGAGACCAGTTCCAGTTCACCTTAGCGAGCTGGGTAACAAAGTCCTGCGTGGAAACTGTCTGGCGCCCGTTAGGCTCTCTCTTGATGGCTGCCTTGAACGCGCCTGGTATTTCGTATCTGCGTGGCATAAATTTCCCTCCCGTAATAACTGTATACATATACAGTATCGCAAGGGTTTATGGTCGATCAACCAGGAATAGGATGATAGACTTCTCGCCACACTAAAATCATTGATTTAGAAAATGTTAAAAATATTCTCACGGTATGTGTCGATAGGGGTGATCAACACTCTCATCCACTGGGGTGTTTTCGCGCTGCTAATGCACCTGCTTAACACTGGTCAGTCTGTCGCCAATCTTGCCGGCTTCTGTGTGGCTGTTACTTTTAGTTTTTTTATGAATGCTAAATACACATTCAAGGCGGAGGCCACAGGGTTAAGGTATATAATTTTTGTATCTTTCATGGGGTTCTTGGCTTTCGCGACAGGAAAGATTGCAGACCATTTTTCCATCCCTGGAATAGCCACGCTTATCTTCTTCTCTGGTACAAGCCTTGTGCTTGGATTTATCTATTCAAAGTTCGTAGTTTTCAAATAGGAATTGAACATGTACAGCAATAAAAAAATTGCAGTGGTCATCCCATGCTATAACGAGGCCGCAGCCATCGGGAAAGTAATCACTGATTTCAGAATGCACTTACCTGATGCTGACATTTATGTGTTTGATAATAAC
Source organism: Leclercia sp. UBA5958 (assembly GCF_002430365.1). Lineage (NCBI taxonomy): Bacteria > Pseudomonadati > Pseudomonadota > Gammaproteobacteria > Enterobacterales > Enterobacteriaceae > Leclercia > Leclercia sp. UBA5958. The sequence continues at coordinate 382,112 of NZ_DJCE01000011.1, forward strand.
TCAACCGACTTCACTGCAGAGGTTGCTGCCAGAGAGGGCGCGATCGTAAGGCATGTAGGCTATAGAGGTAAGGGTAACGTTGTACGTCGTATGTTTGCCGATGTTAATGCAGACATTTACGTTATGGTCGATGGAGATGACACCTACGAGGCTGCAGCGGCTCCAGCTATGATTAAGCGGCTTCTTGCCGATCATCTGGATATGGTGGTAGGTACAAGGGTTGAGAATGGAGATGAGAAAACCTACCGCCCTGGGCATCGCTTTGGAAATAAAATGCTGACTGGTGCGGTGTCGAAAATATTTAAAGGCTCTTTCAAAGACATGCTGTCTGGATACAGAGTATTCAGCCGTCGATACGCAAAATCATTTCCATGCCAGTCTCACGGCTTTGAAATAGAAACTGAGCTAACTATTCACGCGCTTGAATTGCGCATGCGCATAGGGGAAGTTCCTACCGCATATGGTGAAAGGCCAGAAGGTTCTCTCAGTAAACTATCAACCTATAAAGATGGCATTAAAATACTTAAGACTATCATCCAGCTTTATGCCTACGAACGTCCGTTACTTTTTTATAGCCTTGTCGCCGCTTTCTTCGCATTCATATCTTTAATGATTGGCGCCCCGGTAGTTGCTGATTTTGTAGAGATGGGCATTGTTCCAAAACTCCCTTCAGCAATAGCTGCTGCGTCTGTGATGGTGATGGCTATGCTATGCCTTGGATGTGCCATTATTTCGCACCTGATCACAGTGTGTAGAAGGGAAGCGAAATACCTTTCTTACCTTAGCTATAACTGCGAATCAAAAGGGAGTGAGAAGTGAGCGTAACATCCTTCCTAAACAAGAATGTTATTTTCCTGTGCGCGGCAATATTTGCTTTCATGATGATATCTTTCGCGACTCCACCCATGCAGTCACCTGACGAGGGCGCCCATTTCAAGCGTGCAGCTCTGCTGACTCAGGGCGTCATCGTTATGGGGCATGAGGATGGACTTAGATCAGGTGGGCATATTTCCGTTGGCCTGGATAATTTTATCCGTGACGCAAATGGCATCGGAAAGGGCGATGCGTCATCTGTTGAAGGAATGCTTAATAAATACAGGTGGGAAGATGAGACCAGATATAGCATAGCTTACAACACTGCTTACAACTTCCCGTTAGTATACCTTCCCCAGGCGGTGTCGCTTTTCATTGGGGAGGCTTTGAATTTCAGGATCACTGATACATATTATCTGGCAAGGGTGATTACGTTTGCCTGCTCGATGCTAATCCTCGCGGCTGCATGGAGCATCTACAGGTTCCCTACTCCAGTTATAGCTCTGTTAATATTGCCAATGGCAATGTTCCAGATAGCTTCTCCTGTGCTGGACTCAATCACGATAAGCTTAACTGTTTTGATGATGTGCATCTTCTGCCAGTCGCGAATAAAGGAGATAAGCACAGGTCTGTTCTTTACCCTTGCTGCATGTTGCTTCCTTGTTTCCACAAGCAAAGCTAACATGTTACCAGTGTGTGCACTTCCATTTTTCACCAGGGTAAACATCAGGGCAGCATATAAATACATTATTGCTGGCTTACCCTTGATAATGTCCATCCTGTGGATCATTATTGCCCTTTCAAACACCAATGATGCTGGCGTCCATCATCCTGGGTACTCACAGGGCGATGTAATGAAGTATTACATTAAACATCCTGTTGAAACTCTAATTATCGTCTTCAACACTATCACCAATGCGACATTAATCGATTTCTATTATCGCTCTTTTATCGGCGTTCTTGGCCCGTTGGATGTGTTCCTAAGCGATAATCATTATAAACTCCTTAGTTTGTTGTTTGTGGCATCGATTGCGCTAGCTATGCTGACAACCAGACAAGGCGGGATTAGCTACTCTGCGCTTGTGATCTCCATTTGCTCCATCGGGCTCATCTTTTGTGCGTTACTTGTGCAATGGACTGAATTCCCTGCAGTTAAGATTAATGGCATTCAGGGTCGATATTTCATCTGCCCTGCAATAATATTCCTGTTCTGCTTCAATGAGTCTAAATTTGGACGCATAGTAAACAAACGAATCACCTTGCCTGTGATATTTGTTGCATCGCTCTATGCGTCGGTGACGTCTCTAATCTATTTCTACTTTTGAACAAAAGGGGCTTGCGCCCCTTTTTAATTAGACCGGTCCTCTGACTTCAAAGTTACCCTGAAGTTCAGCGTATTAGCTAATGTTGCGCTGCCAACGTATTTAAACACAATGTTCACGTTATCAACGTTTTGAACGATTATAGATGAGTTAGTGGCCCCCAAAACATCTGCCGTATCGAATACAACCACGGACATCTCCGAAGGCGATCGGTACAGGCCGTGTGCGTAAGAAAGCTTGCCTCCTGTGACAGTTCCAATAGGGAATGACTGAGCTACGTTAGTCTTTCTGGTAGCAACCCCAGTGATATCTTTTATTGACCGCGGCTGGAATTCAATGGCGCTGGTAATTGGTAACAAAGTACCTGACCAGTTACCACCCCTGACAGATACACCGTTGCTAGCGTCCTTAAGCCTGAGGTAATAGCCTTGTGTTACCACTGTAAAGTCTTCGATTAAAACGTTGGTGGTGTCAGATAATCGGAGGTCACAGAACATGCTATTGCCGGCCGTGTAGAACTTACCGCTAAGAACCAAATTTTCTAACGTTGAAGATGCTGCGCCATAGAAGCATGCAGTTGTTGGGTTTCTGTGATGGCCCTTAATGATCACATCTCGGCATAAGTTATAGAACATGACATCATAAGGACAACCATCAAAGACGTGGTCATTGATAGTCACACCAACCGCATTTGAAAGCCTTACCCCCGCAGTGCTCACGTTAGCGCACAATAATGAGTGAATGGTCAGTTGGTGCATTGGTTGCCCATTACCACTACCAATAACCTCCAGGCCATACGTGGACTCACCCAGGAGTGCTTTTTGGATCGTTATTGCCCTGCCATTGTTAACTAATAGGGAGGAATTTGTTCTGTCCTGACCGATAGCCAGCGTGCCTATGTGACAGTTGGTGAGGTTATTAAACGTGACCGTCGGAGTCCCCGATCCTTTTGAACCAGCCTCCCAATAAACTACGCTTAAATCTGTTATTCCATCTAAAACACTTCCATGATAATCCCAGTTTGTATTAGCGAAACTGATACAACCAAAAGCGTCGGTGCCCTGCAAATACATAGCCTGACCACAAGTATCATTACCTGTTGTGATGTCGAGGTCTATAAAGCTTTGCTTCACAGGGCCTGAAGATTTAGTTCTCAGCACCCGCCCTGGGTAGCCTACCGCCCTTATCTTAAGCTTGCACGCTCTGTTACCCGCGAATACTATTGCCTGCTGGCAACCTATTGGATCCGCTGATTGATAATCAGGAATGCTCCCCGGAATATACCCACCACCAGTGATGTTGAACTCAAAAGAACCATACATCCCGCCAGAGATAGTGATCATATCTCCGGTGGTGCTGAGATGAGTCAAGCTTCCTTCGCATAAAATGCGAGCGTTTCTGCTTAAATCTCCATTCAATGTAAGAGTTGCAGATGTAATACCAAAAACGCCGTCATGAGGGATTACAAGCGTTCTGTTTGATGCAGAAGAAAGCCAGTTAAAGGCGTTTTGCAAAGCAACCGTCCAGTCATCGCCGACAGCGCCAGCAAAGTCTCTCAATGACACCCTCTCATAATTTTTATCGTGCTGAGTTCTGGCTATTCCATTTACTGGAGGCTGGTTAACTGCGACAAGCGCATCTCCACCTCCTGGGGACCCACTGGCCAACTGCGTTCTTAATTGGTCTGGGTCATACATTAATACATTGGGGATGTAGTCTACCTGAGCGCCGTAAGCATCATACACAGCCAGGCTGTGGCCTTTGACGGTAACAACTTTTACCAAATTGCCAGAATATACGATTTTACCTGCACCATTAATCAGCAATGGCTGAGGTATCTGTATGTGCGAACCATCTTCATTTTCAAGATAGACAGGGATCTGATTTGCAGGGAGGGTAGGGTCTGTGTCGATAACACCAACATAAATCCTCCCATTTGCCACCGCTTTAAATGATCTGGAATCGGTAAAAATAGGGCGAGGGTTACTCACCACTACGTTAGCATTTATATCTGACATTTACTGTGCTCCGGGCGCAGCAAAGCCGCACAACAAATGTTGCGCAGCGTTGCGTTAAGGTCGTTTATAATTGGTTAAACAGAGGAGGAGTTATGGAACGAGATTGGCTGAACTTTGCTTTCTTGATTTTTGGTATTTGTGTGGGCGTAGCTCTATTCGCTTAATGCTTCAGACTTGGCGCCCTGAGCAAATGAGTTAACTACCCTTTCAGCATCAGATAATGCTTTCTCAAACGCCGTAGATCCTCTCGGAGTATTTGCCAAGCGAAGCATTGCATTTCGCGCCAGCTCGCTCTCATACACCCTGGAAAGCAACCCATAGCCTCCACCAATTGCAGCAACTTTAGGATTCACTACAGATCCTATCCCCATGATAAATGGAATAGCCTGCTGCCCTGTAGGTGTAGTAACCCCAGCCTGTCCAGCTCTCTTCGTAGACTCAAGGTAGTTTTTCAGTCCTTTCAGATAAGCCGCATCTCTTCCTTTGAACGTAATCCCCGTCTGGTTAGACATCAGGTTAACCTGGCGCAGGAACTGGTCTGGTGAGCCACCCGATTTCTCCATCGCTTTGCCAATTATGCCGTTACGCATTTGAGCTCGTCCTGTCTGGCCGACTGAGCGATAAAGATTCTGGACTTCGGATTTGTTTTTGCTGAAGAGCATGTTATTGACCACCTCAGGAGTGAGGTCGCCCTTCATTATCACGTTCTTCAGTCGCGTATTCTGAAGTTTGCTTGCCTCGTCTGCGTATACCGCATTGGCCTGCTTGTAGCGACGCAGCGTGTCACTGCCAAGATTCTGACCGATCGCACTATCAATATCGCCTGTCATGGCCTTATAGACGCGCTGCACGGCAGCATCAGAGCGGTTGGGCATGACAACGCGCTCACCTTTGACATCCTGTCGGAATTGACTTCTGAGCCCACTCAGTTGCTGCAGATCCATTGCCATAGGACCGCTTGCCCCTGCATTTCTTGTCAGCTCGTCACGATAGGCTTGCAGCTTTGAGATTGTTTCGTTATCAGCAACCTTTCCAAGTTTCTGCAGACTGGCTATCTCAGTGTCAATTTGCTGTAACGCCCTTGATGGCTGGATATTTACGCCCGTCATGGCGCTCTGCACCTGCTCAAGACGATTGCCTGCGGCTTGCTTAATCCCGGCTGTCTTCGCCTTCAGGCTGCCAATAACAATTGACGGATCGTACTCACCAAACCTTGATGCAAATTCATCTACCAACTGGCTGCGAGCTTCCTGCTGATTGGCTCGCATGGTGCTAGTGCCGGCGAACGGAATGTTTTCAGCGGTAGTCTGAGCCATTCGCCCGACGCGTGAGTTCGGAGGCAATACATCAGTCGTGTGCAACGGGACATCAGCAGAGTCAGCAAACCGGATCGCCTGCTGCGCCTCCGGAGAAATGGCTCCTTTTACGCCACGATATGCGGCCCCTGCAGCTCTCCCAAGCTGATTAATGGCACCGCCTAACACCACTCCTGTGCCGAGGTCTGTAGCAAGTGCCTCAGGGTTATTCTGCTCGCTATTGGCAGCCATGGATCCAACGGCATTCTCAGCCAGGAGGCGTGATGCTCCTTGCGCCACACGTCCAGCAATAGTTGGCGCCTGAGTAGCGGCCCGCTCTGCCCCTGCCGGGGTCAGGTAAGGAATAGCTTCCGCAAATATCTTGCCTTCTGTGGTCTGAGGCGTTAACGATCCGGGCTGCATTCCAAAATCTTGCGCAAGTCCTTCAGTGGTTACTCGTGGGGCTGGTTGGTAGGTTCCATCTCCCATTCCAAGCTTGTTACCAGCCCATGCGCCTGCACTCACTACTGCATCAGCGATAGAGGCTGGAATATTGGCAAGGTTAACGCCAGCCTGAAGAAGGCCGCGTCCAGTCTCTGCCGCCGCATCACCCAAGTCTGACATGAACCCACCCTGTTGCTGCGGTTGTTCTGCCGTGGGAGATTGTTGTGCTTGCAGTGGCTGGGACTCAGCCGTTGGTACTGGATACGCAGCATAGAACGCCTGTTTAGCCTGCACTGCATTGCTGCCAGCTTGGGGAGCAACAACCTCATTGAAGTATTGCTCCTGCGCCTGAGCTTTCTGTTCTGGCGCCATTGTCTGATATTGCTGAGAGGCAATAACATCCTTCCATGCCTTAGCCATTAATCACCCCACAGTGAAGAGAACCCGGAACTTTGTTGACGCGCTGGCTGCGATGGTTGGGCCCGTCCGCCGCCGACGTTTACGTTGTACTGCTGGTTGTACTGGTCGGTATATTGCCGTATGTTTTTAACGGATTCTTGAGCTGACTCAGGGCTTGAGAAATCTAATTGCGGCATGCCCTGGAAATACATTTTCGCCTCTGCGACGGTATTAATTCCGCTAGCTCCCATATCTCGTGCAGCAGCAATGCCCTGGTTCTGCATTTTCCCCTGAATTCGTTGCGCTGCGTTATATAGCTTGCGCTGCTCTCCTCCTGTAAGGCGACTACGGTAATCAGATCCCAGCGCCGGTGTACCATTACCTCCTGTTACACCTGTTAGGAAGTCCAAATCCCCAGCCTGAGCGTCGGCGCCTTCTATTGCATCAAGATCCTTTGCCATTGCGTAATTCTGAGCGGAGGCTGCAGATGTCGCTGGGGCAGCAATAGCACTGGCCGGCACCCTTACCATGTTCCCGTTGTCATCAATACCTTCGTAGAACGCATTCGCTCCGGCACCGTGTAGCTTCCCTCCCACGTTAACAGTTCGGCCATCTGCTAACTGAACCACTCGACTACCATCAGCGGCGGCCATTGTTCTGGCGCTTGCTCTCTGGTTCGCCATGTCCTGACCACGTCGAGCAGTTGCGGCGGAGATATCCTGACCGCGGCGTTGCAATGACTCTCCTGCCTGGTTGCTTCGTATGGTTTCGTCAATCTTCTGCTGGTTCTGCTGCACATCAAACTGCTTATCCGCTGGCAGTGTAGCCAGCCTGGTAGCATTCAACAGACCATTGAACTGCTGCGGGTCCTGTTGGTAGAGTTGCGCAGCCTGTTCCGTTGATACCCCAAGACTAGCGAGAGCTGGTCCGCTCTTTTGAATTGCAGCCTGTACAGCATCAGGATTACCACTGGCTGCCGCCACGGACAAGTTATTCAACGCACTGTGAACAAAGGCTGCATGCTCTGCGCCCTGAATGCCGATCTCCTGCTGGATGTTCTGGGCGAACTCCGGGAATTGTTTGCGGAGAGCTGGCAATTGTTCCGGTGTTGCGGAGCCAATCGCATCATAGAAGCTTCGGCGACGGTTCTGATCCGCCTGAGCCTGCTCATTTGCCAGAGATCTCTGCTGGATTTCTTCCTGCAAACCCTTTAATTGAAGCCCCTGGGCAAATCCGTTTCCAGAGGTGTAGTCGATCGGGCTAATTGCCATCATTCCTCCTTAGAACAAGCCTTTTACTATGTTGCCGACGCCCGTTCCGAACGCCTGCCCAGCGCTAGTTCCCGAGAGGAATCCGAGCCCTTGCGTAATGGCTTGTCCATTTGCCAGATAATTACCAGCTTTGGCTGCGCCAATCTGCGACACGTTATCCCCATAGCTATTGGCGTAATTACCCGCCGCAGCATTGGAGGCACCTGCAGCCGACAATCCAACGTTAGAAAGCCCCATCAATTGCTGATACATGTTATTTTGCTGGTCGGTCATCATACTCAGGTAGTTCTGCCCAAGCTGTGGGGCGATAGCTGCCAACATGTTGCCGGTGGCGGTCGAACCAAGACCACCGGTTGCCTCTGCGGCATTCAATCCCTGATACCTGGCCTGATCTGATAGCTGCCGGTACTCCGGGCTGGAAAAATAGGATTGCAGCGAAGCATTGCGGTCGATTGGGTTTCCCGCAATACCTGTCAGACCAGTTAGCGCAGTTTGCCCTGCTGTCAGCCAAGGGTTTAGTCTCGCCTGCTGCTCTCGGTTAATCTGTAGATTGGTTGCGTTACTCTGGTTGGCGGCTTTTACCTGAGCATCAGCCGCCTGGTTGGCACCGGTGATACCGCCAACTACACTCCCTAAAGCATTACCAATACCTTTAGCTATGCCGCCCATTTGCGAACCTCTTCATTAAAATCAACTCTCCGCAAGTATCGTCTATGTACTCAACAACACCGCGCCATGTTTCGATAAATCCGAACTTACGAGCCAGATTGCACACCTGCTTGTGCTCAATGCGGATTGGTGCATGAACCTCACGGTTTCCGATTAGCGAAAGGACATCAGATACCGCCTCCCGGCATCGGTATCGCTCGCCTGGCTTCATTGCCATGTGCAGGTCAACGTGGTCGCCGAAATCCATGCAAACGAAGATGCCCACGCCATTCCAGAGAAGGTGATCGCCCTCGACGACAGGGAATGATGGGACGCCCCATAGACGCATCAATGCCTGCCCGGTAAGGGCGTCGATTTTTGTGAGCATGTCGTCACCTAGTTGATAAGCCCGTGAGTTCTGCTGTCGTCCTCCAGTGCCTTAATTCTTTGCCGTGCCTGCTGAAGACCGGTTGCCAAGGCCTGGATTTCTGACTGTGAATACGTGGCGCCAATCGTATATGCCTGATTGGAGTTGAAAGCTCCTCGTAGTGCAGTGCCGGTTGCTGCTGTCCATCCAGTTTGCCTGGCGCCCACAACCTTAGTTCCGCCAACTGAGTACGAGGTTGTTACATTCAGTGGAGATGCCAGTGACTGTGAGGTTGTTCTTGTCCTGGATACATAATCGTCCTGCAGGCTGTCTATATCTGTTTCAGCCGTTGATACCCGATTAGTCAGGTTTGCCAGGTCAGTCTGGATGGTTGTGATTGCCCCTTCGGCGTTGGTTACACGAATTTCCAGCGCAGAAATAGCCGAGGTGTTAGCAGTAATCCTGACTTCGTGATCATCGACTTCTATTCTCAGTTGCTGAATTCTGGTTTCGTGGTCACCAAGTATTACATCCTGCTCGTCATTTCTTACCTGAGCGTCATAAGCACCCTGTCCTGCCTCATTAGCCTTCCCAGCCACATTACCAAGGTCTGTGCCCTGGGCTATGACGTATAAGAGATAAGACTGACTGAATATATTTCGAGGAAGAACAGAGGCGTCAAGACGAGTTGCCTGAATGGTTACTGGCGTGTTGAGTGAGTCATCCGCCATTACTCAATCCTTATCTGGCATCCAGATAGCGTTACGGGTGATTTGGTTATGACTCGCAGCTTGAAACCAACAAGTCTCCGAATGCGCCCTACCCTTTTCCAAAGAATGCGCTTGTCATATACAAAGGGCGCGTTCTGCTCAATCATCTGCTCCCGACCGTAATTTATTCCATCATTTGTCGCTGACAAGAAAAGCCTGTCGGCGTATTGAGCGATTCCTGTTGAGGCATCCACCTCAAAATCAAATACCCTCGCATTGTCTGCGCGGAATAGAGGTGTATACAGGAGATGCTCCTGGTGCTCTCCGTACTGACTGCTTATGTCAAATTGAAGTTGCCCTAATACCGGTTCGAACTTGTCTCCGCAGGTAATCTGGTTTCCTTCAAAAATGAAATCGACAGAGCGGTACACATCATCACTCAGACCGGTTTTTAGAACGCACCACTGGGAACCGCTTTGGCTAGAGGCTGCGTCATATACCAGAACATGCCTAAGAAGATGGATAATCAATAGTTCATGCGAGTCGAAGCGCAGGGATTCCATTGTCCCATTAGCCAAATCATCAGCAGTGTATGAACGGATAATCTTTTCAATGCTGGATGTTGCAATAGGAGTTGCTTGTCCTGAACCAATCACATACACCGATGGGGCGCCAGTAGCAGGGTGGCTAATGAAGGCATAGGAATCGGCAAATGGGGTCTTACAGTAGGTACCAGCGATTCCTTTCTGAACCATCAGTGACGGCTGAGATACATAAAGCGCAGCCCCAGCAGTGGTGGCTCCAGTAAGAGAAAAATATTCAATTGTGGTAGCACCAAAGCACACAATGAAATCACGCCATGACCCTATACCAATTATTCCGTCTGGCTGAGACTCTGCGCGGTATTCGGCTGCATTTCTGTCCGGATGTGATTCATCCTGTAGGTCAGAAATAAACCATGAATCCGATCCATCCTTAGACCAGGCATATCTCCCTCTTAGCCTGGTAATATCGCGCGCCTTCCCTAGTTCATATTGTGTGTATCCTGAGCTTGTCGGCCAGTTAGCCACGGTTTTGGTTGTTCCATCGTAACGGTACTCAATAATTTGACCGTTAACTCCCACCGCCTGTGATGTCCTACCGTAAGCCATTGAGACTCTTCCTGTCCCTGGGACGTCTCCAACCGCCTCGATTCCCTTATACAACTTGTTGCCGCATACTCGATATACTGAGTTCTGATCGGAGTTATATTCAACTCCTCGAGATATTCCGTTAACATCGCTTCGCTTTACTACGCCAGGGAAAGATCGTAGATAGCCGTTGCTGTTAAGCACCTCTTTCGGCGTGGCCAGCATATTAACCGGGAGGTAGTCGATGTAGTCGGCGTTTCGGTAGTCTTTACCCGTTCCCTTCATCAGAGGAAGTTGCTGGATCGGCATTGTTCTGCTCTCCCGGGAAGTAATGCCATCCATTCAGAGTGGCGAAACTGTTACCACTGCCTATCGGCATCCGGTTAGGATAAGACGATCGCTTGGCGCGACTGAGAGCCGTGTTTTTGACAAGCAGCTCTTTCCCGTTTCGGGCGGTGGTGATGACTTTTGCTGTTGGTTCGATGTGATAATCCGGTGCAATGCGGCAGGCAAGGTTAAACAACACCGCGCTAACAGCACTGGAACGCATGCCGTGATCGTCGCCTTCTGCGGGCGGGTTGTCCGGGTCGGTAAACACGTAGCCAGTAATGATGCCTTTACCGTCCTGGTACCATTCGGCCATCATCGTTTCGAGGTCATCAACGCCGTCCTGCATTGACTGAGGTTCAACGTCGGTGAGCGTGGCATCAGACGCGACACCCAACTTACGCAGCGCCGCCCTGACGATGTCGCCTTTAGTCGCTATCAGCATTGTCTTCCGCCTTAGGCTTTGGCCCCGGCTTTTTACGTTGTTTCACTTCTGGCTCTGGCTCTGGCTCTGGCTCTGCAAGAGATTTCACCAGGTCATCAGGATGCGCAAACCAGCCAGCATCGAGATACTCCTGCAACTCATCTTCACCGATGATCTCGAAGTCGTAGCCAACACCCTTCCACTTATTCATGTCGCCTTGGCGATACACCATCTGTGTCATGTTCTGCTCCAGAATGAACAAAGGGGCCGAAGCCCCTTAGCGGTTGAGTGATTACGCCTGGTCAGCCAGGCCGACCCCGATTGACTCAGGTCGGGTTGCGTTAACGCCATACCAGACCGCAATACGGCACAGCCCAGACAGAGTGTTGATGTCGCCCTGCGTCGCGAAGATGCCATTCAGGCCCACTTCCGGGATGGAGAATGACTTGGTCTTCATGCCTGCGAACAGTTCGTGGTTAGCCGGGATCGGCTGGCTAACGATACGGATTGCATCATCCGCCCAGAATACGTTGGTACGGGCGGTCACTTTGTTAAGCAGGTTTACGGCCATGCTGTTTGCCAGTGAGGTGTTCACGTTGGCATACGCGCGCTGCTCAGGAGACAGGGAAGTGTCATCCAGGGCGATCGGCTTAGGCGTAATCTCGATATGCGTACCGTCAATGACACGCACGACAGAGAACGTCGCATCCTGCGCCAGTACGTTTTTAGCCATCTGGCCGAGGAACTTAACTCCGGTGAAGCTGATTTTGTCGCCGCGCTTCAGTCCGGTTGTCGCAGAGAGCGTTACGGTGGCCAGGCGGTTATCAACGTTGCGCTTGTTGCCGTCGGCATCCAGATCCCACGCTACTGGCTTGAACTTCTGAGCTCCGCTGACGGTCAGGCCGGTTGCCGTTGATGCCGGGAGGACTGGCAGTTTAGGAGAGCGCAACACATCATCAAAGCCAGCAACCTGGCGCTGAATGCTGCCATTTTTGTATGCGTCTTCCGGGATGCGGCCAAAGATGTCGCGGTTAACCAGATCGCGACCGGCCGCCTTGTAGTCCTTCGGGTTGAAGAAGTATGACAGGCCGGAATCGCGATTCAGTTCGCGCGAGAACATGATTTCTTCAGCGTCAGCAACGAAATCCCAGCCACTACCTGCTGCAGTGCCGATAGGGTCATTGCTGGTAACTACCAGAGAACCCATTTCCGCCGCCAGGTTGGCAACTTTAACTTCACAGTTGCTCGCCAGTTTCTTGGCTGCTGCGTTAATGCGGCGGCGATATGCTGTCTCATCACGCAGATCGTCAGCACGCAGCTGGAAGAAGTCGTTATCAGGCTCACCCAGACTAACTGGAACGTTAAGCTCCAGCAGACCGGTTGATTTACCAGTTAAGTCCCAACCTTCCTGAGTCGGTGATTCCTGCTCTACAGGCATCCAGATTGTGTTGCTGGAACGCTGCATTTCAGATGCAGGCGGTGTGTACTTACCCGCTTTCTGCGCCATAGGTGTCAGGCTGGTAATGGTGTCAATGATTTCATCCACTGCCAGCGTAACGATTTGACCTTCGTTCAATGCCATTATCGAATTCCTTTAAGTTTTGCCTTGAGCTTGCGATAGGTCTCTACATCGCCCTTGCTTGATGCTTTTTCCATGGCCTTGCGCATAGCTTCGACGTTAGCCGCCGAAACATCGCCAGTGATGGACTGATCTGCAGGAGGAGCGGATGAAACCTGTTGGCCGCGAGGCTTGAGAGTTAAACGTTCTGAGAGTCGAGTGAGTTCAATCAGCGCTGACTGCCCGTCCATTGCCAGTAACTGGCGAGCTTTCTCTGGGTTGGCCCCGAGGTGATACATGAGCGCGGCGGATTTCTCTGGGAAAAGACGCATGATGTCAGTCGCTACCGGTGCCGGAACGATCTGCATGAACGCATCTTCTTTATCCTGGTAATCAGGAATGTTGAGCTTTTCCGCCGCGTCATAGTGCTTACGGGCAGCCTCGACGTATTGCGCTGATTGCTGGGTGTATTCCTGAGTCTTGCGACCCTGCTCTGCGACAGCATTGCTTCGCGCATCCTGAGCCTTGATAAGCCACTCATTATTCGCTTGCTGGAATGCCGCCTGAGCGCGACCACTGTCCCAGCCGTACTTCTCCATGGCTTCATCTGAGAAAAAGTCATTAGCATTCGGCTGAGCGGGTAATTCAGGATTAACCCGTAAGTTCTCCGGTAGTTCGCCACGCTTTACTGCTTCCGCCTGCTGCTCAAGCTCACGTTGACGCTTGCGCTCCAGTCGCTTAGCTGCGAAGTGTGCGTTTGTTGCCGGGTCTTGCTTTGGCTTTACCTCATCGTCTTTCAGGACGATCTCGAAGCCTTCTCCATGCCCTGCGTTGTCGTTGGCATTATCGACAACAGAGCCATCAGCAGATGCCGCTGCTTGATTGCCGGACGTGTTTAAGTCTTCAGTTTCCTGAATATTGATGGTGTCTTGCATGATTAACTCTCTCTTATTGAGGATTCTCGGCTACGCTGCCGGAAGGTGTGTTTTGTCTCTGCGATTGCAGGATGCTGGCGAGATCCATGCGCTGTTTATGCGTCTGGTCATCACCTTTGAGAAGTAATTCAGCATTGGCGCGGGCATCATCGCTGCGCTGTTGCTGGAAGGTTGAAACGGTTTTGAGGAACTCTCTAAACTCGGACTGTTTATTGAGATCCATGTTGTTGAAGATTTCCGCGATTTTCGCTGCGTTAAGCTGGTTCTGAGCCTCAACCTTAGCGGCGTCGATTTGCAGTGACAGTGTCTGGTTCTGGGCTTTAGCCAGTTCAGCCTGGCCTTGCAGAAGCACCCCCTGAGCCTGAACCATTGCCGGGTCTTGCTGGCCTTGTTTAGCCATCTGCGCCTCAGCAAGCCATTGCTGCTCTTCAGGCGTTTCAGGTTTCTTAGCGCCCATCAGGATCAGCTGCTTATTGGCGTAGTCGCGCATCATCTCGACGCCTTTACCATCCAACAGCGTGAAGTATTGCAGCAACAGCAGCTGATATTCAGGAGTTCCCTGCGGCGTCTTTCCGAGCAATTCCAGAATCTCAGCGCGGTTCTGCTGCTTCATCGACTGGAAGGATGGGCCAACATCGGTGTAGCACTCATAGCGGCCCCTGATGTCGTTAAGGACGGTTGTTTCTCCAGTGGAGAGGTCAACAACCTGCTCCATCAGCTGCACTTCTTTCTCGCTACCATCTTCAAGCGTGATGGTAACGGTGCGGGGGATGTCGTAGATGTCGTTGACGATAGACTGGTAAATCTCACCGTCGCGGCGCATCGCTGTTGCGAGGTTGTCCTGGAATACGAACGTTTCCAGATCAGAACGCATGTTCAGCTGGTTGACCGTTTCGAAGGCAACCTGTCCACCATTCACAGCCTCAGCATCCACGCCGAGCGTAGCCACCTCTTTCACTGCTGCAGTAGCGGCCTCAAGCATGTAGGCATTGGCCTGTGGTACGGCTGGCTCCTCCATATACGCAACAGGAGTTGGAGGCAGATCGCCACCATTTTCATCAGTTCTGTTGATCAGGTAGTACGGATAAGCATCAGTGCCGTCGTACATGTGCTCATAACCGGCGATCTGCTCAGGGTAGAAGAATGGCTTCTTCTGCGGGTTGCGAGCCACAATGTCAGCGTTGAATGACATGATCATGTTGCGCAGGCGCTGGCCGTCTTTGGTGCCGCGGACAATGCCCTCATACACCTCTTTGCTTTCGACAAAGCCCCACTCACCAAATACCGGCACAATGGGGATATGCTCGCCTGCAATGAGTTGCCGGTCTTTCAGAATTTCGGTGCAGGTGATGATGGACTTATACACCCGGCAGCGTTCTACCTTACGCTCAGCAACCTTGACCATGCCACGGTCGGCAAGGTCATCGATGACGTTTTTGATATCACGCTTGTAGTAGGCTGACGGAGCGCCAGTAATCGGATCCTGATAGATGTAGACGGTCTCTTTCTTCCTCTCCACCTCGTAAAACTCAGCGACGTGTATGGTGTCCTGCGTCAGCCACGGGAATACCCAGTCATTCGGACTCTGGAATGACGGGATTATATCCTCATCAAGTCCATGCTCTTCAGCAAAGGCTTTCCAGCCGTCACGGCTCATCGAGTGGATCAGAGTGCAGTGACGGGCGTCAGACTTATCCATCTGCTTACTGTTGCTGTCCCACACCACGCTGGAGCATGAGGAGTGGATCGGCTCACGAAGCACAATCTGGTTGTTACTGGTCGGGCTTTGGTCTTCGTATCGGGTGACGCGCCGCCAGTGCCCGATACCGCATTCAATCTGCTCGCGCACAGCGACGTTCACCGATATCTTCGACGCGTTATTCTGGGCGTCAGTTCGGTACATGCCCATCAGCGTGTCAGCTGCATCAGGGCTTGCACCGTCTTTCGGGCGGTAGAGAACATCAATCGGGTTCTGGCGCATCTCTGCGACCAGCTTGCGTACTACCGGGCGCACCACGTCGAACTGGCCGCGATACTGCAATGTTGTGTACTGATTAAGCCAGTCATCCCACTGAGAGACTCGGGAGAAGAAGAGGTCATTCTTCGCCTCGGTTCTGGCTTCGTCTCCGGCTGTCCAGTCTGCGTCGAACTTGCACAGAATGCTTTCCAGCCTGTTTTCGTTGTCAGCCATTATCGTCCTCTGGAAACTGGTCTAATCGGGGCGGGCATTGTGGGTTTAGGTTTGTTTTTGACGACAGGGAACGCGAAGGTAAGAGCCAGCGCATCAGCCCTGTTTGGTGATGGAATGCCGCGGCGCTTCATCTCGTCTTTGGATTCAAGAACGATCTTGCCGTCGAGCTTCACCTTGTATTCAGGAGCGACAATTTCATCAGAGGTTTGTTGGTCATCAATGCTTCCTCCCTCATTCAGCCAACTTTTCAGCGCGTTCCACATTTCGCCACGCTTGTTAAGCATCTGAGGGTCTTTCGATTCGCCAGCAAAATTAACCAGACGCCATCCCCTGCCCCATGATTTCCCGATGGAGTGGATGCCAGTTCCGTAACCAAAGTCGATGAACACTGCATCTGCTTTATGCTCATCCTCAAACGATGCGACGATCTGAGCAAACATCACGTCGTCATCGGTTTTAGGGTATGTGCCGAGCAATCTGGAATGCAGCCCTTGCCGCAGGTAGATAGACGCTTCATCACTACCGGTATAAGCAGGATCAACGCCGATAATCTTCGGTGCAAAGTTATATTGCCCATGCTCTAACTGCCGATTCATTGCGGCATCAGCGTAGTTCTGCGGGATAAACTGGATTTCAGATGATGATGGGAAAAGGCCACGCACACGCACTTTGAAGAAGTCGCTATCTTCGCCATAGTCACTAGCCCACTCAGCGATCAGCGCCTTGTTAGTCATCTTGGCAAGGCGACTATCAATCTGACGGCGGCGCCAGCGGTGCTTGAACTTACGGAAGCACTCTCGAAAGCGACCGGTGTTACGTGTCGGGTTTCCAAACGCAAACCAGAACGGCTCTCCATCAGTCAGACCGCCTTCAGCAACTTCCCATATCTTGTCAGGCACTGCCGATGCTTCATCGAAGATATAGAACGGGCTGGATGTGGCAGCGTGGAGACCAGCAAACGACTCGCTATTTTCCTCTCGGCAGGTCTGCCCGTCACAACGCCATGACTCCATGTGATCCACATGGTAGATGTTCATGTTGCCTTTGCCGTTGTTGTACTCGAACCAGTGGCCGGTGATGCAGCGCTTCTTCCACTTGCCAAGCTCGCCCCACGTTTTGGTACGAAGCTGCTCAGAGGTGTTCGCAGTGACCACGCCCTTGCATTGCGGACGCGTGCTCAGGATGTAGAGGATGATCCAGGCGGTTAATGCTGACTTGCCAATGCCGTGGCCTGAACTGGTTGCACATCGATACGCCTCAACCGGCATCACGCCGTCGAAGTCGTTATTCTTGATGGCTTCGCCCCAATCTGTCAGAAACTCTTTCTGCCATTCGTCAGGGCCGTCGTAGCCAGATAGCTCGCCTTTACCCCAGTCGAACGCATACCTAACCCACCCGAGCGGGTCGTAGAAAAACTTTCCCATATCCTCGGCAAGCATTGCCTCAAAGTCAGACATCACTCACCTCTCGCTCGTTTACGGGCCTCCTGGATTCGGTCGATCAGGCTAATCTCGCCGGAGTGCTCAATCTCTTGCTTGTCTCGCCACAGGTCTTTTTGTCTATTCTTCAACCAAAAGATGGCGGCTGTGGTATCTGCTGGGGCGTGACGCTCAACATCAACAACTTCGATCTCTTCTTCATGCTGGTCAACCTTAAGCTTGAAGGCCTGCTGCTCGACATAGTTGTAGCCCGTAGCCTTTTGATACAGGCTCCTTACGACTCGCTCATCAGCAATATCCTTTGCGGCTTTTATGGAGTTGCAAAACTCTTCATGCTCAAGCTTCCAACGGTAGATGGTTGAGCGATGAACGCCGAAAAATTCAGCCATTTCATCGTCCGTTGCACCCAGCAAGCAAAGCTTCTCTGCCTGTGCTGCGTATTCAGGCTTGTACTGAGATGGCTTGCCGCTATTCCCCTCGGCAAAATTGTTGTCTTTGGGTGCTGCCATATCCATTCCCTCTTCAGTTATTATCAAGCGCCCCATCAGAGACGCTTTGTAATAACTACGCCAGTTCGCCGCCAGCTTTCAGCTTCGTCAGAATGCTGTTGATCTTGGTGACGATGTTGTTAACAGCGGTTTGTGCAGTGGCAATATCCGTAACTGTCTGGGCTGCCAGTGCTGCCTCTGCTGCCTGTTGCAGCACCCCACCGCGTTCAGTGGTGGTTGGTGTTTTATTACCAGCCATTGCGGTTGTTGCGGTCGTGCCGATCGTTGGCGCGAACGTTGACGGCTTCCCGGTTACTGAACCCCAGGCGATCGGCGTACTGGTTGCTGTGTACTGAGCTTCGAATGTCGATTTGCTCATATACAGCAGTTCGCCGTATTGGCTCTGGAAGATGTAGCCACCCACTACCGGCTTGAATGTGGACATGAACAGCGCAGACAGGTATTGGTCTGGATATGGACCGTCGAACTCTGCTACTGCCGAACCATCCACAGCCTGTGTCAGGGTTTTGATTGGTAAGCCTCGAACAAATGCCCCGCTGGCATCTGAGTATGTAGGCCATGGTTGGTTGATCATTGTGTTTCTCCTGATGGATTATGCGAACAGGTCTAATACTTCTTTCGCTTCACGGATCGCCTTCTCTGTCTTAGCAAGGGCGGTTGGCTCTGTTGCCGTTTTGGCATAAGCATCTTTGAACAGCTCAAAGTTGAGTTCGCTGCCCGCAATGAACTCAATTGCCTTTTCAGTGGCAGCTGAGTCATTCATCACCATGCGAAAAACTTCAAGCTTGAGCTTTTGCGCGTCCGTCATAAGGGTTGTTTCTGCCATTGTTGGCTCCGTTTATCCGGTGTAGGGGATGTGTGATGACTTATCTCTTAGTGGGGATAATCGATAAAATCAGGATGATTGATGCGCCGGCCATAGTGACCGCAATCGTGAATGCAAATACGCAATGAACAATTGTTATCATCCTGTCTGTTGATGATTGCTCTGGCAATGGATGATTCAGGACATCATCGCGTATCAGTGAAATTCCGTAGAGCAGAGTTATTTCGCGCTCTCTCTTTTTGCGCATAGGGAATCCCACTTGTCGTTATGGGTGTTTATAGCCTTTACTGTCCTTGCGTCCATCACGTCAGGGTCTTTACCGTGAGTAATGATCGGTCCGAAGGCGGTGCAGGCTGAATCAACATTGATGTATTTAATCGTCGGAGTGGTATTTCGACTGGCGCATCCGCTCACGAGAAGCGTCATCAGAAAGAGACTGGTTAGTTTGCTCTGCATTTTTGGCAACCTTGATTACCTCGGCTTGCTTATCTGTTGCTGCCTGAGATTGTTTTGCCGTCTCATTTGCTGCAGCTACGTCTGCTTTTGCTTTCTCGGTAGTCGCGCCTTTACTCTTCCCGCCGAACCAGGAAAAGAGCAAAGCGATTACCACTCCGGCAATACCGAGAATGCTTTCCCATCCACTTGAAAGGATCGCCGTCATTTATCATCACCCTCCGGTTTATCTTCAGGTGGCTTTTGCAGAGTCATTCGGGATATCACGCCAATAACCATCAGGGCTATGGCTCCGGCTCGCATCCAGCTTGAAGGGACTTCTGCTTTCCACTCGGGAGGAAGCTCAAACCAGATCGTCGGTAGCGCACCTAGTGCGACGATCACCTTTGTTGAGTTCCATCTCCACCAGTGCCTCCAGTCGTCTACGAGTCTGAGTTTCATAGAAGCCCCACGTACGCTGTCATTTCACCAGTACGCATTACTTCAGCATGACGCTTCGCGCGGTTTGGTGTTTGCTTGGCCCACAGGCTTGATAGCATTCCGTTAGCTGCGCCAGCGTAATTCCCTGCGGCCACCATGGCGAGAGTATTTTTGAACCCTGCAAGACCGGCTACGCCCATCTGGTATGCCATGCTGATCAGAATGTCACGGCGAGCTGGGTTGCATGATTTGAGGGCTGCCACTATGGATGGATTTCCATTCATCTTACCAACAGTGGTTTTGACGAATGACTCAAGCCAGACATCGCCTACTTCTCGTGGCACGGTGAATGTGTAGTTACTTAACGAAGCGCCTTTTGGGCCTATCTTGATACCGCAAGCCACGGTTGGATAGCCTTCGGTATCAATGTATGGCTTTTCCCTGTAGCCCTCTTCGTAGTTAAGCAGGGGGATTATTTGACTCATTGCGCCGATCTCCAAACTGCATTCTTAGAGCACTTTCTTCTCGGCGATCTCGTTTTCGCTGGTAGTGCAGATTGATAGCGAACGTGAATACAGCCAGAACGAAACCGCCGAGAGCCAGCCATTCGTTTAATGACATACTCCCCGCCAGAAATGTTGCCCCAGATGTGGTGTAAGCAGCGGCAGTGGTTACTTTGTCTGCCATATGTTTCATTCCAACCTCCGGCTTAGCAGGAGGATTCGTTCAAATTAGGATTAGGGATGATAGTTAGTTGAACAAATCCAGGATACGGTTAGCAGTAACGTGGTTTGTTCGTGACTAAAGGCATGAGCAAATCAGGCAGGAGGCTGTTAGCGCAGCTTCTTGCCGCCCATATTCACGAACCCGCCTAGTGCGGGTTTGTTCGTTTTTGCGCTGACTGATCAACGCTACGGAATAAAAAAGCCAGCGGCGAGACTGGCAATACGAGGGTTTTATGTCGGCTCTTCGGCCTATCCCAGCTGGCGGGATTTGAGGTGTGGTGGCCGGTGGCTAAGTCCGACTTACGCCTGGCAGCTTGTCCTATGCCTTTTCAATTCACCACAACGGAAAGAGCACTGCCACTGTATCGACTATGGTGGTTAGCGCGGAGTCGGTGACGCCAATGCTATTACCTGTTGTGCAAAAACGAAAAAGCCCCGGCATTTAACCGAGGCTTTATTGATTCGAAAATGTCATGTCACACACAACACTGGCAACATATACGAATTAGTTTGCTCATTTGTTCATTAAATTGCAAGCACGTTGTGTGATTTATTTGCAATTTTCCTCACATTTTCGCGATCGTTAAACGCATTTTGCAGCGGCTGGTACAAACAGAACAGAGAGGCATTGATGATTTGCTTCACCTCTCTGCGGATTGTCGAGATGCTTGGGTGTTTATACTGATTGCCGCCACGGGTCTTCATCAGGCGAGGCTTACTTACTGCATGCTGCCATGATGCAATGCGGATCTCACTGGAGTTGCAGACGTAGTATGCGAAGATTACCCGCCAGGCATTTTCATCCACATTCTTCAGGTAATGGCGAATGACCGCATCAATGAGCATCCCGTCATCATCACTACATACCGGTCGTGATGCTTGCTGGGGCTCAACGGTCGCCATGAATCTGGCAATCATGTTGATCATAGCTTTATCAATCTTGCCGGTCTGGCACCATGCGCCCCACAACTGGAGCCACTGGTCTACCCATTGATGCTGGTCGTTGGTTAATTCCAGTTTCATTATGCGGCTTCCTTCTGTGGCTGGTTGGTCTGAGTCTGGCTGTGCTTTGCTATGGGTGGCAGCTTTGCCCTGACTACGCTCTCTGCTTCGTATCTTTGGGATTCGGTTAAATTCATACGCCTAACCCCTCATTAGTCTTTTAAGCATTCGATATTTTTCCGCATATCGAATGGCTCTAATCTTTATGCCGATCTTCCTTTTAAGCCTCTTGTGCTTAACCCATTCCCTAATCAGAAAGCAGGTGACCGCAATGAGATATGCCGATAGAAGTAAAGCGTCTGTCATGCGGCCTCCTGCTGTTTCAGTGCGCGAAGCTCTGCCCTAGCCTTGGCGCGGATGCCGTCCAGTTCTTCGCGGGTATATCGGTGGGTTTCGTTGTTGGATTCCAGCGCCAGCACGCGCTCTTCACCAATCAGCTCGACCAAGGCGGCACGGTACGCCTCTATATTCCCGGATTTGTGAACGTTGCACGCGGAACACTGGAGCCAGACATTGTCGGGGTTAAAGCGAAGCTGAGGTGCAGCGGAAGTGGTGCGGTAATGTCCGGCATGCCAGGCAAATGCAGATTTGGTTCCACAGGAGATACAGCCATGCCCAGCAGCCAAGAGCATCTCACGGCGCCAGTCGTTGAATGCGCGATGAGTCATTTGCACCCAGTGACG
This sequence comes from Leclercia sp. UBA5958, assembly GCF_002430365.1. NCBI lineage: Bacteria > Pseudomonadati > Pseudomonadota > Gammaproteobacteria > Enterobacterales > Enterobacteriaceae > Leclercia > Leclercia sp. UBA5958. Next base: position 404,021 of record NZ_DJCE01000011.1, read on the forward strand.
GATCGGCTTCAGTTCATTACGGCGCTCAGAACGACGCTTGCGGCCTTCCTTCTCGGCTTCCTTCTGCTCCTTGATGCGCTTGGCTGTCTCTTTCACCTTCTGCTTAGCTCGCAGCTCAAGTGCGTAGATAGCGCCGTGTTCAGGACAGCACCACCAGACGTTGTCGAAGGTGGCAGTGAATTTCTCTTTGCATACCTTGCAGGTGCGACGGGTTGGTTTACGCATGACCTCTCCTTGCTGCAAGGCGCAGCCATTTCTGATCGACGAGGCGAGCCGTGTAGCCCTTGAGGGTTGGAATTTCTGAAGGTGCAGGAACTGCTTTGCGCTTAGCTCTGACCTTGAAGATGTGATTGCTCATTACGCGAACGAGAGGGCTATCCACGGGCACCTCCAAAGCGAGAGGCCCATTCCATAGCTAAGCGGGATTCCTCGTCCCAGCGGACGTTACGCTCTGCCCCGAAGGCATGGATTAGTTCGATGAGGTCACGCATCTGCGCAACTGTCATCTTGCTTGTTGACTGACCCAGCACAACGAAGCCATCGCCGGCAAGGTTAGGCACCACTTCCTGCTTAACCAGTGCAGCAGTGAAGATGTGCTTCCAGCTTTCAGAAGAGAGCTTGCGACCGTGCCATTCAACCTGGCTGCTGATGTCTCCCAGAATGGCCCAAAGCTTCGAATTTTGGTCGATAGAGCGCGTCATCTCTTTTATCTCGATGACTACCGGGCGCTTCTCGTCGAGTTGCAGTTGGTTAATCGCGTTGATGGCATTGGCGCGAATGTTGGCGTTGCGGAGGAGGAATTGCTGTTTCACACGCCACCTCCGAGAGGTAACGCTGAATGCAAGAAATCGCAGGTGCATTTCTGCATCTGTGACAGGTGAATATGTTCAGATTGTGGTCGCATTTAATGTCCCCATCAAATGCGCATTCCCCATCGACAGTTGTTCAGGCTGCCGACGGGGTAATTATACCACTAGATTTGAGAATTGGTTATCAATGTTTCTTGCAGTTGCGCCTACGATTGCCATCCCATGCCATCTGGCCCTGACTCCCTCGCCCATTCATGACCGCATTCTGCGCAGATATAAAACGTCTCGTCTGTGCCTCTGCCATGAAACCGAGCGCTAATAGGCTTCTTGTTTGGGTCCTCATTCATGCAAGGAAGCGGTGCGGCCCGCCTTCCTCTTGGCTGCTTTTCACAGATTTCACATGTCATGGCCGTACTCCGTTTTGACTGTGGAGTTTAATTCTTACTCCCTTTACGTGTCTTGGTCCAATTTGTACGCAAGTGAAAATACATCACAGCGTCGAATGGGTTAGGCATCTACTTAGCCTCCTGCTGCGGTGCTGCTGGCAGTGGCATCCAGTGGGTTACAGCGCCGGGAACTACGTCATGACAGTCAAATGAATTCCAGCCTTCTCCATCCCACCAAGCCTGTCCGATATCGAAACCGTTAGAAGTAATTACGGTCTGCATCCCTTCCGGCATCCGCTCACTGCAAGCCACCCAGCCATCCGGAATCGCCGGAGAGTTTCCAGCGGCACCCTGAAGCATGGCCATCTCCACGATTTCTACCATATCCTCTGGCGGAACCTTGCAGTGCATGCCAATGTGCCTTTGCTGTTTGGCGTATTCGAGAATGTGCTGAAGCTTGGCGCGGTTAATCATGATTCACCTCCCTGAAGCATGGCGGCGCGGCAGGCGTTGTAAACAAACTCCTCCGCGCTTGCGATAGCTTCATCATCCGCGGTGCCATAATCAACCAGACGCTGAACGATACACTTCGTTAATGCGCCAAAGTCTGGCGCAGATACCGGCGCTGGCGTGGCGGTGTATAGGGGGATTACCGCATCCCCGGTTGGCTGAGATAAGCACTTAAGGAGCGGTTCTCCCATCTTAGCGTAAGCAAGCGTTTCCTTAGCAGCGTAAAGAACAGGCTCAGCCGTCAGCGATGCCAGCGCCAGTTTCATCGCCGCCAGCGCCATAGCCGCATCTTCGTTTACCGCTCCCGGAATAGCATCGCGCTCATTTTCAAGCTCTGCGATTGTTTTCAGGAGCCACTCTTTGGTTAATGTCATGGGTTAGTCCTCCCCGTCAGTCGTTCGCGAAGGGTGAGCTTGCGTGCCATCCTTTCATTATCATCAATCTCAACCACGGTGAATGCGCATCTATCGAAGGTGCTTTCTCTCTTATGTTTCAGCAAAACCGCTTCTTTGTAGGCGGATTCCTTGTCTATAGCGTTCAGTTCATGCACGCCGAACCCATTGCTATCCACGTGCCAACCGTGAATTACTGCGATATAACGAGCCATATCACCCCTCCCCGTTGGTGTGGATGCTGTCGGCGCGATAAGCCTGTTTGTTGGTCATTGGGCTACCTCCGGTTTCAGCAGTTCGCCACACTCGCGGCAATGTTTATCCCAGCCATCGGCTTTGCGATGTTGGCATTTGGTGGTATCCCAGCCGCAGATGGCGCAAATGGTGTTTGTCACTCCGTCGTAAATACGGCCACCGTCATGTTTGCAGTAATTCTGGAAACGACGCTCCAGCTCTTCATAGGTCGGTTCATTAAGCTTGGTCATTGCCAATCCCCCTGACGTAAGCCGATAGCGAAACTACGTAGGCCCTGCTGAACCCACATCGAGAATTGTTCGCTTTGCGCTGCCGCTTCCACACCCTGAGCCCGCACTTCAGCCAGGAAGGCGTCGGTGGCCGGGGTTTCAACGCGGAAATAGACCGGATCGCCGTCTTCAAAGTTACCCGGGTCATCAACCTGATTTTCGTGCTCATCAGCAGAGTAGACTTCCTGACGAAGTAGACCATGCTTCAGAGCTATTTCCTGAATTTCCGCACCATCAGCTGAGCCACCATGCCAGGCGATGGAGAGCAACGCGTCAACAAATGAATTCAGCCCCGTATTCTCCGCAGCCAGCGCCGCGCACTTGGCTTCGCCTTGTTGGTGGCTTTCCTGCCATCCACGCCACGCCCAGAAAAGCGCATCGCTACAACTGCGTCCGTCGTAAATGAAGTCGCCCCCGGTGTAGTAACATGTAGCGTCATCTCCATGAAAATGGGCCTCGTTCAGCGCGTCATTGGCCCACTGATATTCGCTTGATAACCACGCTTCAAATTGCTCTCTGCTGCTCATGCTGATGCTCTCCCGCTCCTGACTGATGCCAGGCGCTCGTTGAATAGGGTTGTGAGGGGGTTTACTTCGTTGTGGTTGTAGTTGGCTGGGCGACTCTTGGCGGTTACTCGTTTCTGCCCGGGATTGCACAGGTAGTATCGATATTTACCTGTTTCACCCTCTCGCCTGAGCGTCCTGTCTGAAGCTAATTTGTTGAGCAGAGAAGCAAGAGACTTTCTTGGAATCTTCGTCGCCCGGATGATTTCAGTGAGAGAACATCCCGGATGTTCTGCGATGTAGTCCAGGGCTTTATCCGGCTGGCTTAGCTGTTTCATGCCGCCTCCCCGCGCAGTTCGCGCAAATTTTCTTCCGTTAGTGTCATGTTGCCAACTTCACGGGCAAGAGCCTTTTCCATCTTCTCGACACATCCGCGGATACGGATCATCTGCGTCTCAGGAAACTGGCTGCGGCTCATTTCGGTGAGAGTGTTGAACAGGTTCCGGTTCTTCGCTTGACTGGCTTTCACCTTCGCGCAGGCCCGGAGTGATTCGCCAATCTTGCGACCGTCGGCCCGGGCTGCTGCGCGGCAGAGTTCAAGTGTCAGAAGCGCTTCAGGGAACTCACGGTATTGTGAGTTCATGATGATTTGCATTGCGGTATTCATTTGTTATCTCCAGTCTTTCGACTTCGGCTCTGCCTGATTGGCGGCGAACTGCCTAGCTGCATCTTCCTGATCGATATTTACGAAGTGGCCATTCTTCCATCCCATGTAAAACGTTTTGGGCTGGCCAGACCGGTACTTGCCTACGATGATTTCAGCAATGCCCTTCATGTGGCTGTGCTCTTCGTAAACTTCGTCTCGATAGGGGAAGATAATCACGTCAGCATCCTGCTCGATGGCGCCTGAGTCCTTCAGGTCGGCTAGGTTTGGTCGTTTATCTGCTCTGCTTTCTACGGCGCGGTTGAGCTGGGAGAGGAGGATTACCGGCACCTTGTTTCGAAGGCAGAATTGCTTCAACTTGCGAGTGATTTCCGCAATGGCCAGGTCATGACGATCTGCTTTTGGCTTCTCAATCAGTCCGAGGTAATCGATGGCTAGGAAGCTCAGGCCGCCATCCATGTTCAGTCGTTCTGCGTGAGCAATGCACTCGTCAACGGTGAATGAGCCGTCTATGACGTAGTTGTCCTCTTCCAGTAACATCCCGGTCGCAGCTGTGAGTCTCGTGTATTGTTCCTGAATCATCCCTAGTGGGTTGCGAAGTGCTCCTACAGATAACCCGGCCCTGTCAGCAACGTGGCGCTCTACCACCTGCATTTCTGACATTTCCATCGAGACAACAAGGCCCCTTCCCTTCTGCCGGCCAATTGAGTTGGCGATGTTGATGGCCAGCTCTGTTTTGCCCATCCCGGGGCGGCCAGCGATGATGATCAGGTCTGTACGATCAAATCCTCCGTACTCGTCATCCATTGGCTCAATACCCGTTTTCAGGTACATGCCAGATTCAGCGCCCTGCATGCGGCTCTCCAGAACCGTCATGTAGTCTTCGATCAAATCACCCACCCGGCGAGGAAGCTTGTCGTTTGTCTCAAACTGAAGCTTGGCCAGGACACCACTCACCTCTGCGATCTTCTCGTTCAGGTCGTGAGTTCCTGCAGATGCCAGGATAGACGCTGCGCGAATTAGCTCAGCTTCCCCGCGGCGGAGCATCCAGCACTGCCGGACTCTCTTTGCCCATCCCCTGATGTTTGCTGCTGAGGTGCACTTGCATGACACCTCAATCACAAAATCTTTAGTGCCTGGCGGCACCGCATCCTTGACGGTAAACATGTCCACCGGCTCAGCCTTGTTAAGCAGCGTGGTGATCGCCTGATACATGCTGCGCAGATGGAAATTCTCGAATGCTTCGGCAGGAAGCTTCCCTGCGATTTCACGGCAGTCGATGTGATCGCCCTTAACCATCATCGAACCGACCAGTTGATGTTCGAAATCGTAACTATCCATCAGCTTCCAGCCCCCAGAATCTGGTCAATCTTTTCCTGGCGAAGAGCGGTTTCAATTCCGTATCGCGTTCCTGTTGGGTTGTCACCGCAGGCCCACCGCGTAGGCTGGTAACCATGTTCGATGTAGCCATTCAGGAAGTCGTCAATTGCATTTGGCTCTTTGCCAAGTTCCTTGCACTGCTTCAGGTAGGACTGCCACAGGCGCTTGATTCCAGCTTCGGTGGATGTCGTGATGCTTCGGATAGTTGGGATGCCGAACTTATTGGCTTTGCAGTTCCAGGTGTTCTTGAAACGTTCCCGATCGAACTCTGGTACTGCAGAGCGAGGATTGGTTTTCGTTGCCCGGGGGTTTGTACCCTTCTGGCGAGGTGTTAATTTTTCTTCACCCAACAAGCCCACTTCGTGGGTTTGGGTATTTTCTTTCTTTTCTTTTGTAATAGTTTCTTTTGTGTGACTCTGTTTTGGTGACAGGCTAGTCACCGTTTTGGTGACATTTTTTGTCACCAATGCAGTGACATTATCACCAGAGTAGTGACACCCTTCGATTTCCCACTCTGTGATGTTCTTGTTTGGCCCGATTTGACTGCCTTCACGGAGGATTACCTTCATCGCGATAAGCTCATTCTTGGCCTTGTTTACTTTCTGTCTTGGCAGCCTGGTAAGTTGGGCTAACTGGCTGTCAGATATGCGATCCAGTTTCTTACCAAACCCGTATGTTTTCCGGCAAATGGCATGAGCGACCTTGCTCTGATTCTTCGTTAAATCTGCGCCGATAAGCTCGTCATACAGGGCATTTGCAAGACGGGTGTATCCATCTTCAAGTTCTGCCACACGACGCTCCACAGGCCGTTGCGCTGGCCTTAACTGTGTTACGGTTGCGAGATTACTCATGACCTTTTCTCCTTCTGCATCAGCTTCACTTTCTCCAACTCAGCCCGGAATCGACCAGGCTGCTTGAAGCTGGACAGGAAGCGATCACGTAGTATGTTTTTGTGTAATTTGTCCTGGAAAGGACTGAGTGGTTTTGTCATACTTGCTCCGTTACTTGGCGTAACACAGTGTGCTTAAGCGTCCAGACTGCTACCAACAGCTGGGCGCTTTTCATTTGTGAGGATCTCCGCTACCTGCTTAGCAAGTCTCGCCATGTCGTCATCTACGACACCCCACTCCAGAACCGCTAAGAGCATCGCCAGCTTAGGCAGCATGTTTTCTTTCCAGCGGGTAATGCCTGATTTATCCATCCCGATTGCCTTGGCCACGTTTGAGGCGCCTTTCAATGCAATCTGATTCAGGATCCAGGATTCGATTTTTCGAGCCTGAGTTTTGTTTCGGGTAGTTGTGTTATCCATTAGTTAAAATTCCTTTGTGTTGAATTAGTTAATGCGCATCCTTTGATGCGTAGTTGTTATCTCCACAAGGGCGGAGAGGATGAGCAGCGATGTTAAAGAGCGGTGTTGCTTAGTCTGTTTTCTTGTTGCTTGGGAAAGGGCGAACCTCTTCACCAACAACGCTTCCATCTGCCTGGACAGTCACGATGATGTTTCTTCCAGACCGGATGGCTTTACTGATTGCACACTGAATTACGCCAAAGTCATTTGCGGCCTTCGCCTGCCCGTATTTCTTCGCGTAATCGGCAAGTGTCATTCGGTTCATAGGCACTCTCCGTTTGTTACCTTACATGAAGAATACTACAGGTATTTATAACAATCAATATGGCAGGTATTTTTAATATGAATAGTGCTGGTATTACAATGCCGGTTATGGAGACAAAAAAATCCCTGACGACAGAACAGCTCGAAGATGCTAAGCGTCTCAAGGCTTTGTATGAGTCGAAAAAGAAAGAGTTGGGTGTAACTCAATACACTATCGCTGACGAGCTTGGAATTACTCAGGGTGCTGTAGGTCATTACCTCAACGGTAGGAACGCTCTTAACGTAGAGATGGCATCTGGTTTCGCCAGGTTGCTTCAGGTTTCGATCTCCGACTTTAGCAAATCTCTCGCAGCGAAAGCGGCGGAGCAGGCTGAAAGCCTCAGCGGTGAATCAAACGTTAAGTATGTTGGAGCATACCGACAAGGGGAGCGATATCCAGTGCTAAGTAGCGTTCAGGCAGGTTCATGGAGCGAGGCTTGTGAGCCTTACACACTCAAAGATGTCGATTTATGGCTTGAATCAGATGCACACATTCAGGGCGACGCCTTCTGGTTAAAGGTCGAAGGTGACTCAATGACAGCTCCTGTAGGTTTGAGCATAACAGAGGGTACTTATGTCCTCTTCGATACAGGAAGAGAGCCTATCAACGGTAGTTTGGTTATCGCTAAACTCTCCGATTCAAACGAAGCAACTTTCAAAAAATTGATAATCGACGGCGGTCAGCATTATCTGAAAGGATTAAATCCAGCATGGCCACTGATTCCTGTTAACGGCAACTGCAGGATCATTGGTGTTGCTGTAGAGACTAAGCTGAGGCTGATTTAATTCTTAACAAGGAGACATGGATGCTGGGTTACGCAATCGGTAGTTTCATCGCGATGCTGTTCATATCGACAATGTATGGACTGGGATACAAGAAGATAACGAAAAATCTTTCGGAAAAAATTCATCAGGCCTGGAAGCATAAAGGAGCCAGGTTTGTAATTTTATTGCTGAGCGCCGTTCAAGCTATAGCAGGCATAGCGCTTTACGTGGGTAGTTGCTACATGCTTTACAAAGGCGCCACTTATATCCCCGATCCAGAATATGGATTTCTCTATGGCGGAGAGAGTGATATTTCGGTTGCATGGATTATCTTTGGCTTAGCAATGGCCATCTCATTAGCTGCTGATATCCTCAAAGGGATCATAATCTTAACTTTCGCAGACTAAAAATCGAAAATGCCCGGTTCATATCCGGGCTTGTCCTCATACAATCCACCTCAGCACATCACAAATCACCCAATCACAAAAAATAAATACCTCATATATTCATAACCTTATCAATCTCACACCTAAAATAAATACTCAGGGTATTTACACACTGGAATACCTGCCGTATTCTTATCCCATCAGCAGGACGCAACACCGAGACACGGAACGAAGTCTCAGTTCTTTAACATGATGGGGTAATTTCTCCCGCCCTTGTGGGAGACCAAAGGAAGTTGCTTTGGGGTGTGGTGAAAGCTGCTATTAGCACGGGGTAAACGATCTCCTGTGGCCACAGGCACCACAACACCAAAGCAACCACCGGAGAATTCAAAATGCAAGAAATCATCACCAACCCAATTCTCGGCGGCATGATCGCCACCTTCGCAATCGGAATGGCATTCACCATCTGGTCCACAGTAAGCGACTGGATGTGGGATCGCAAACACAGATAACCATCGCCGCACAAGGATGTGCACCAACGGAGATATCGAATGACCACTTTAATCGCATCCAACAGCGTTACACGGCGTTATCTGAAGCGTGGTGAGCTGATGGCTAAACGACGCGCTGAGGCAGCTTCTGGCGCTTCTCAGGACAAACCAAAGCGCATGAGCAAGGTTGACCGGGCAATCTATACAGCCACTACGCTGTCGATGTTCGGCAAAGAAGAGAATTCCGGATCTGCATGCTTGCCTGACGTCGCGTTGTACGCAGCTGGCCATCGCAAATCTGGTCAGGTCACAGCGCGTTAACAATTATGGGGACATCGCTTAATAGCTAATCATCGTGGCGCCGCGGTGATGTGCGTGAAAGCGTCGCAGGGTCCAACCTGCGACATGCCAGACAAGAGCTGGAGGTCCCCGCCAACACATTTCACAGCGCGTTAATAACAACTTATTGAGGTGAGGCAATGGAAGAAGAATTTGAAGAGCATCCGCAGGACGACATGAGTCAGTACCAGGACTACCCCTACGAGTACGACTACTAACTCTGATACCACCATACAGACCCGCTCCGGCGGGTTTTTTAATGCCTAATACCTCACCGCATTTACGAGTGCGGTCAGTTATGAACCGGCGGCCATCCACCGCTAACCATGCTTTAGCGCAATAGCGCATTCCCCCACGTTCAGCGGCCCGGCTTAAGGGCGGAGATGATTATGAATATTAAGCACGCAACTGTGATTATCGAATTGGAAGACGGCCAGATAGTGCAGAGGCCTTTAACGATTGAAGAGAGCACTTTTGTCCTCTTCACGCTGAAGGATGGAGAAAAGGTAAAGGTTTTTCCCTGTGAAGGCGTTGCTTTCTGCAGGGGCACCATTAGCAAGAGCGGCGTTGTTTCTCCGGAGGCTTCATGAAAGTCACCCACAACGGCAAGCAGTACACCGCCAAAAAGCTCAACGATAACGAGTGGCAGCTGACTGCAGTATCGGCACCACGGGAAAGGCTCACGCTTAACCGCTGGCAGATGCACATCGCTGGCTTACTAGAGCAGGTGGAGGTGAAGCAATGATTCATCACTACGGAACCACTCCAATCATTCGCCAGTGCGTCACTCCCGGCATGGTGGCATTGCATGAAGGCCGCACCTATCGTGTCTCAGCAGTCATTCAGGAGCGCAAATGGGTGTACCTTCACACCGATGCAGAAATCATCCGCCTCAGTGACTGCGTGATTGACGTCCTTCTGGATGGTCACGGCAACCCTATCCAGCACTAACCCCCTATTCAACCGATCGGCCTGGCTTTCTGCGGGCGGGATCTGCACATCCAAATTTCAGGAGAAACCATGAGCGAAGTAACGGACTTAACTGTCATCGAAATCAAGCCGGAGCAGGCGCCAGTGCTTTACGTATCGGGCGGCCTTGACGCTTTTCTTGAACAGATCCGCCAAGCAGTAAATGAAGTGCCGGACCTTTCCACGAAGAAAGGTCGTGACCGTGTCGCTTCTCTGGCGGCGCAGGTGTCACGCAGCAAGACGGCAATCGAAAAGCCAGGACGTGAGTACCTGAAACGCCTTAAAGAGGCTGTGCGTCCGGCTGAGGCCGAAATTAAGCGTTTCGTTGATGCCTGTGACGAGCTACGTGATGCAACCCGTCGCCCACTCACCGAATGGGAAGCCGATCAGGAACGCATTAAGGCTGAAGAAGCCATGAACGCGATGCACGCCGAAGCGCTGGTGATGAACGAAGAGTTTGACCGCCAGCGCACCGCGCAGATCGAAGCAGACCACGAACTGGCCCTGCTGATGAATGAGAAGTTTGACCGTGACCGCGAAGAGCAGCGCCGCCAGGCGGAACAGGTACAGCGCGAACGTGACGAACGGCTGAAGCAGGAAGCGGCAGAACAGGCCCGCCGCGATGCCGAAGCGAAGCACAAAGCAGAGATTGAAGCCGCAGCGCGCCGTGAAGCCGAAGAGAAAGCGCGTGCAGAGCTGGCCGAACGCCAGCGCATTGAAGCGGAACAGCGTGCGGTACGAGAGAAGCAGGAAGCAGAAGCCCGGGCGGAACGCGAAAAGGCCGTGGCGGTTGAGGCTGAGCGCCTGAAAGCAAAACAGGCGGAAGCAGCCCGCATGGCTGAAGAGAAGCGCATCGCCGATGAGAAGGCAAAACGTGAAGCTGACGTGAAACACCGCAAGACAGTAGGCACCAACATCGTTAACGCGCTCACCAGCCACACCAGTTTAACCCGCGAGCAGGCTATCGAAGTGCTAACTGCTCTGAAAGATGACCTGATCCCCTGCGCGAAAATCCACTACTGAGGAAACCATGAACGCATACCTCACTTACGACCGAATCGAAGATCGGCGCTGGGTTGAGCAGCAGCTCGACGACGAGAAAGAGAAGTGGATCGACGGCCGGGCGCAGCAAATCATCGACATGATGCCAAAAGAGCCGTCCGGCCTCTTCCACTTCACGGTCCCGATTGACTCCAGCCCATACGAAGGACTTCGCAGCGATAAAGCTGGCGAGGCCTACAACGATTTCATTTCGGCAGTTGCTTACGCCCAGGCGGAGTACGACTGGAATCACCGTACCGGCTGCCCGTTCTAAGGAGGGATTATGAGCTTAACCCTTGTTGATTTCGTTAAACAACAGGAGCCGCTTTTCATTAAGGCGGCCACTGACGAGCGGGTGGTTTGGGCTAAGGAAAGCCAGTTTGCCATCCAGCTATTTCAGAACAACGACTACCTCGCCAAAGTTGCATTCCAGAACCAGACCAGCACACAGAACGCGATCATCAACGTTGCGGCTATCGGTATCTCGCTCAATCCAGCTCAGAAGCTGGCTTATCTTGTTCCGCGTAAAGGGGCCATCTGCCTCGATATTAGCTACATGGGCCTGATGCACATTGCGCAACAGTCTGGCGCTATTAAGTGGTGCCAGTCTGCCATAGTCCGCAAAAATGACCAGTTCCGCCGCGAGGGGCTCGATAAGCCTCCGATTCATATCTACAACGACTTCGATACCGAAGAGCAGCGCGGTGAAATTGTTGGCGGTTACGTTACCGTCAAAACGGATGATGGAGACTACCTGACACATACGATGCGCATCGACGCTATCTTTGCGATACGAGACCGTTCGGAGGCATGGAAGAAGTACAAACAGGACAGAAGCAAAAAATGTCCGTGGGTGACAGATGAGGAGCAGATGATCCTCAAGACGGTCGTAAAGCAGGCTGCCAAATACTGGCCGCGCCGCGAACGTCTGGATGCCGCCATTGACCACGTGAACACAGAGGGTGAGGAAGGAATCAATTTCTCCAATGAACGGCAGCCTGAGCGAGACGTAACCCCTGCTGACGAGGCCATCACTAAAGAGATTAACGACGTCCTCATCTCGATGAACAAAACATGGGATGACGACCTGCTTCCGCTTTGCTCCAAGATTTTCCGTCGCGATATCCGTGAAGCAAGCGAGCTCACTCAGGTCGAAGCGGTTAAAGCTCTCGGCTTCCTAAAGCAAAAGGCGGCCGCATGACACCAGAAATCATACTGGATCGAACCGGCATAGACGTAACCACTATCCAGCAGGGAGATGAGGCGTGGCACCGGCTGCGCCTCGGTGTCATCACTGCCTCAGAAGTGCACAACGTCATATCCAAGCCAAGATCGGGCAAGAAGTGGACAGACATGAAGATTTCCTACTTCCACACTCTGCTCGCCGAGGTATGCACCGGAGTAGCGCCAGAGGTTAACGCCAAGGCGCTGGCCTGGGGAAAGCAGTACGAGGAAGACGCTCGTTCCCTTTTCGAGTTCACCACTGACGTCAAAGTTACGGAGTCTCCAATCCTATTCCGTGACGAGAGCATGCGCACGGCGTGCTCCCCTGACGGCCTATGCAGCAACGGTTTCGGCCTTGAACTGAAATGCCCGTTTACCTCTCGCGATTTTATGAAGTTCCGCCTCGGCGGTTTCGAGGCTATCAAATCTGCCTATATCGCTCAGGTGCAATACAGCATGTGGGTGACTGGTAAAGATGCCTGGTTCTTTGCGAACTACGACCCGCGCATGAAGCGAGAAGGCATTCATCACGTCGTTGTTGAGCGTGATCCGCAGTACATATCCGACTTTAACGAAATGGTGCCGGAATTCATTGAGAAGATGGATGAGGCGTTGGCAGAGATTGGATTCTCTTTTGGCGAGCAGTGGAGGTAGTCATGGCGGAATTCTGGCAGCCCTGGGAAAACCTATTCCTCCTCGACGTATGCAAAACAATGCCTCTACCCCTTATCGCAGAGAAGCTTGAGCGCACGGAACGCGCCGTAACAACTCAGGCATCACGTATTGGCGCCCCTCTTCCATCTCGAATGACTGGCAGGCCATGGACAAAGGCTGAGCTGTTTCTGTTTGGTCGCTTTACCCCGGAAGAGATAGCAGCGGCAACAGGGCGTTCAATCTACTCAGTGCGCAGCAAGCGCAAATCACTGGCTCGCGCCGGAGGACTCATCATGCGTGAATGGACAACCGAAGAGCTCGCGCTGCTGTGGCGACACACCAACGCAGAGGTAGCAGAGATTACCGGCCGCACCATTGAAGAGGTAGGTGATAAGCGGCTGCAGACAAACATCGAGCGCAATGGCTGGGATAAATTCGACCCGCAACGGGAGGAAGCATGACAGCACAAATCACACGGGAGCTTATGGCTCCCTTTTTATTGCTGGCGTTTGCCGTCAGCCGGATTAACCGACAGTTTCAGGAGTGACCATGACAATAGAATTTAAAGCCTTACCCGTTGAACGTGACCAATACGGCTACTGGACTCACCCGCTATATGATGATTTTTGCGATGGCAGAGAGTCTATTGCTCCTGATGAATTCAATGAGTGGCTTGGTAAGTACGGTCTCGAATGGAAGGTGGTGCATCGAGATGAAGAAGATGTCGACCCTGAAGTTGATGGTTACGATATCTCATCCTGGCAACCTGAAGCGCCTAACGGTGAGGGTTGGTTTGTCGGGTCTATTCATGACACGGAAGACGGCGCCGTTGCTATTTGGCTTAGAAAGGCGGTCGAGTCATGACCGAAATCATCGACCAGGCCAGCGAGCTTGAAGAAATGCTACGCGAACAGGCTATAGCTGCTCACCGCATCAACCGCAACGCGGTATCAGCAACGCACTGTGTTGATTGCGGTGAAGCTATCCCCGAGCTGCGCCAGGAGAAGGTGCCGGGATGTCAGCGATGTGCTGATTGCCAGCAGGACGAAGAGCTACGCATGAAACAAGGGAGTATTTGATGCTGCAAAGATTAATGGCTTTTTTGCGTAGGGAGTCCTGGGAAGATAGTCAGGAGTTCGACTACACAAAACAATTCTGGGGCCATGCGCTTCACGGTTTGAGTAACTTTAACCAAAAGCGGATGTTCTCAATAACCGGACACTGCTGCAACGTAGGGGTGTTATTTGCTCCAGTCCCGAAACGTGGTGACAAGCTGCTGATTAAATTTACCAATGGCAAGACGGGGATTCTTCGAATTCACAAAATCGAGTTCTTCCGAGACCCGTCTGACATGTTTGCTGCCACCGTTAAATTTGAAGGCCTGAAAGTGGATGAGGTGGTGTGATGGATTACAGCAAGATGAGCGACTTTGAGATTAACAAGCGAGTGGCAATTTCAGTTGGATTTCCATGTTATTACGGCGATGGTAGCTACACAAACAACCTTGGGCTCAAGGGTGCAATTGTAAAAGGTGAAAACGATAGTGGGTTATTTATGGTTGGTGAGTTTGACCCATGCAACAACCCGGCAGACGCATGGCCGATTATCGTCGGCCACAAAATAAGTCTCATCAATGCGGATGATGAATGGCTTTGCGTACCTGACGACACCGCAGTAGATGGAACCACAGGCGACGATGTCCAGATGATTTATTCAGGCGATGGGCACGTGCATGCTAACCCTCTCCGCGCAGCGATGGTGGTCTTTCTGATGCTTCAGGAGAAATCCAATGCTGACGTTTAAGCACTTCATTGATCGTCCTACTTGGGCAGCTGCAGCCGGATACCCATTCAATTATTTTGACTGTATGTCATACACAGCCGGTATGTACGGAGGCGTTTTCATTGCGATTCGCAACGTATTTTATGACTTCTTCAGCACAGAGTTACGAGAAATACCTCTGGTTCTGTCGGTGTTAATACTAGCTTCGGCAGGAGTTATTTTATGGCCACTTATCTTCTGGGTGGTGGCAATTTGGATATGGATTCGCTGTCACCGCCATCGCAATAAATACCATCTCGGAGGTGGCATGACGGAAATGGCTAGAAAGAACCTCAACGTCTGGAAGGCTCAGCTAGACCGTGAATTCAGAAAAGAGTCGACCCGCGCTATGCGTGCGGAATGAGGAGAGATTATGGGGAGAATGACATTCGTCGTTGAGTATGAGGATGGCAAGGAGCCATCTGTAGGCGCTGGAATGGAAGTGGCGGGAGGGAGGATCGTTGCTGCTTCGTGGTTCGACTATCGTGATGATTTCTTCACTGGTGAGCAGATTGATGTAATGGCTAAGGCCCTTGAAGAATTAAATACCCAGGGAGAGATTAGCGACGAAGACACCTCGTCACTGCTGGAAAAACTCGACCTGCTCACCCTGTAACGCAACTGATAGCTGATTCACTGAGTCGGCTATTGGGTGCGGATGCACTGCCTCGTAAATCCCTTGATGTTATTACCGCCTACGGGCGGCTTCTTTTTTGCCTGGCTTCCAGGTTTGATTTCTAATCCGGAGGTAAAACCCATGCGCGAATTACGCGAAGACTCCCTCATTGACATGAAGTTCATGATCGAGGATGCTGGCTACACGGCCAAATACTTCTATGACCAAATCAAGGCCGGCAAACTTCCCAAGCCAATCAAATATGGTCGATCATCCAGATGGATGTACTCCGACTACCAGCACTGGAAATTCAGTCACCTCCCCCCTCAAAGAAAAGCATCGTGATTTCCCTTTGCGGGCATAACAGCGGGCATAATTTTCTTCACATAGAACTTTCCTTATAAATCCCCTGCACTTACACTCAATACATGATGTCTGCAGGGGACACCATTAATGCACACCGCTTACGCCTCTCCCACTTATCAAAACTTCTCATTCGCTGATGCAAAGTACAGCGATACGCATAACGACGCGCCGGAGCTTTAGAGAATCGCTCTGTTCGTTGATCACGTTCGCGAAATAGTTTTGCTCGCTGCTTTTTTAAACGATCCCGGCGAAAAGCAAGCTTCTTTTTACCCGTTTTTATCGTATAAAAAGCACACTGCGCAGACCTCTTTGAGATTATCTTTTTCCGTACTATAAGTAGTGTTAGTCACGTACAGTGCAAGGGTGCTACATTACGCCGCCGCCTGGTGTGCTTCAGTCGCGTCGGGGTTAATTTCCGAATTATTCAGATACCACCCATTGGTCTCTGTCTCTAAAAGCATTATGGTGTAACGTGATAATAGCGTTACCAATATCCCCTCCATAAAGGTTGTTTTATCTTGTCGCAAAGCAAATTCAAACGCTCACTTCTGCATCCTCGTTACTGGGTAACGTGGTTTGGTCTGGGTGTTTTGTGGCTGCTCGTGCAGCTCCCCTACCCTGCGATACGTTGGCTTGGCACCCGACTGGGTAGCCTGTCACGACGTTTTCTGAAACGTCGCGAGAAGATTGCACGCAGAAATCTGGAGCTCTGTTTCCCATCGTTATCTGAAAACGAGCGTGAACAGATGATCGCCGAAAATTTTAAAGCCATCGGCATGGCTTTGCTGGAGACCGGCATGGCCTGGTTCTGGCCTGACTGGCGAGTACGTAAATGGTTTGACGTTGAAGGCCTTGAGCATTTGCAGCATGCTCTGGCCAAAAATCGTGGCGTGATGGTCATCGGCGTGCACTTTATGTCGCTGGAACTCGGTGGCCGGGTCATGGGTTTATGCCAGCCGATGATGGCGACCTACCGTCAACATAATAGCCCCCTGATGGAGTGGGTTCAGACCCGCGGGCGTATGCGCTCGAATAAGGCGATGATTAACCGTAATAACCTGCGTGGCCTGGTGAGCGCCCTGAAGAAAGGCGAAGCGGTCTGGTTTGCACCGGATCAGGATTATGGGCGTAAAGGCAGTAACTTTGCCCCCTTCTTTGCCGTGAAGGATGTCGCGACCACTAACGGCACCTTTGTGATTTCTCGCCTGTCAAAAGCGGCCATGCTCACCGTCACCATGATCCGTAAAAAGGATAACTCTGGCTATCGTCTGTTTATCACACCGGTGATGGAAAACTACCCGGAAGATGAGAGTGAAGCAGCCAGCTATATCAATAAGATCATTGAGCGCGAAATCATGCGTGCTCCCGAACAGTATTTATGGGTGCATCGCCGCTTTAAAACCCGCCCTGAAGGCGAAACGTCCCTCTATTTATAATGCTGACGTCAGGTTAGTTTCACTAAGAAACTAACCTTTTCAGACATCTGCATCTTCGCCATTACCGTTTCGTTTTGACTTCGCTCAAGTGAAATTTATTACCCGGCGAAATTAAACTGTCGCCGTTCCACGACACCCCTAAGTAACGGAAATCATTTAAAAAAATCTCACTTGTCACCCCTGATTTTTAAGCGTACATTAACGCCGTCTGGCAATGGGATGCCATAGAATTCTGAGCTGGTGTTGGGTCTATTACGGGGATAATTCTTATTTCCGCTTTGCCCTGACTTCACCTCTCTATACTCAGTTGGACTCTGTTTTTAAGGCGTGTCAGTGGATGCGCGGAGCGATGAACGTGAAATATTTCTTTATGGGTATGTCGGTGATTGTTTTAGTCTGGGCCGGTACCTTTGCCCTGATGATCTGAGCGAAGAACATGCAGTCAAAAAAGCAGGCGCCGTTGGCGCCTGTTTTTTTTTGGGATGGTTAACCCGCCTGTTCCGTCGTATTTTTTGTGGCAGCCGGTAATAGCCCATCAGCGCGGAACATGCCTTTAATGCCCCTCACCGCCTGGCGGATACGGTCGCTGTTTTCGATGAGCGCAAAGCGGACATGGGTGTCACCGTAATCGCCGAAGCCAATACCCGGGGACACACACACTTTGGCGTCCTGCAGCAGCTTTTTAGCAAACTCCAGCGATCCCATCGCCGCGTAGGGTTCAGGGATTTTTGCCCAGACGTACATAGACGCTTTTGGCATCTCAACCATCCAGCCTGCTTCGTGCAGCCCCTTCACCAGTACATCGCGGCGACGTTTATATTGTGCGGCAATGTCGCGCACACACTGCTGATCCCCCTCCAGCGCAGCGATGGCCGCAACCTGTAATGGGGTGAAGGTGCCGTAGTCGTGGTAGCTTTTAATACGCGCCAGCGCATTGACCAGCGTTTTATTACCTACCATAAATCCGATACGCCAGCCGGCCATGTTGTAGCTTTTCGACAGCGTAAAGAACTCGACGGCCACGTCGCGAGCACCGGGTACCTGCATGATGGAAGGCGCTTTCCAGCCGTCATAGACGATATCGGCGTAGGCCAGATCATGCACCACCAGCACATCGTAGCGCTTAGCCAGCGCTACGACCTTCTCAAAAAACTCGAGCTCAACGCACTGCGCGGTTGGGTTAGAGGGGAAACCGAGAATCATCATCTTCGGCTTGGGATAGCTTTCGCGAATCGCGCGCTCCAGCTCATTGAAAAAGTCGACGCCTTCTACCAGCGGCACTGAGCGTACCTGCGCGCCGGCTATGACCGCACCGTAAATGTGGATAGGGTAGCTTGGGTTTGGCACCAGCACCGTATCCCCGTGATCCAGCGTTGCCAGCATCAGGTGCGCCAACCCCTCTTTAGAGCCGATAGTGACGATAGCTTCGCTTTCAGGGTCGATGTCAACGTTATAACGATCCTGATACCAGCGGGAGATAGCGCGGCGCAGGCGAGGAATACCGCGGGAGGTCGAGTAACCGTGCGTATCCGGGCGTTGCGCTACGGTGCAGAGTTTTTCAACGATATGGGGTGGGGTCGCACCGTCCGGGTTACCCATACTGAAATCGATAATGTCTTCGCCGCGCCGACGCGCAGCCATTTTCAGCTCAGCAGTGATGTTAAAAACATAAGGGGGGAGACGATCAATACGCGTAAAGCGGCGTTCAGGACTGGAGTCAGCCATAGATTCCTCGATTAACGTGAGCGCCCGGACCGTCCGAGCGACGCTGCCACGTTTGTGGCATGTAGAGAAAATAGCCTGAAAAAAAACAGCTTGTCGAGAGGCTGAGTGAAAAAAGTCGTCGGCCAGAAAACGGGAACAGTGCCAGAGAGAAAACAGGAACTAAAACGACCGCAAGTTCTTGAAACATGCTTTTTTGTTAACATGATGATATCAAACATTTTACCCTCAGGTTTAAACGTCCCTCTCTTTGGCGAAGCAGCTTCCCGTTACGTCCTATCCCCTTTGGATTGTATGGACTTTCCTCATTTGATAATTCTGAGTGATGGCTGGTCATTCGGCGTCAGGTTTTTTATTATGCCTTTTTCCCCGTCTTGCAGGTTTTCTCGTGCACGAAATATTCAATATGCTGCTGGCGGTCTTTGATCGTGCGGCATTGATGCTGATTTGCCTTTTCTTTCTAATCCGCATCCGCCTGTTCCGCGAACTGCTCCATAAGTCGGCGCACTCGCCGAAAGAGCTGCTGGCCGTTACCGCCATCTTTTCGATGTTTGCGCTGTTCAGTACCTGGTCCGGCGTACCGGTAGAGGGGTCGCTGGTCAATGTACGCATTATTGCGGTGATGTCCGGCGGCATCCTGTTTGGCCCCTGGGTGGGCATTATTACCGGTCTCATCGCCGGGGTGCACCGCTATCTGATTGATATCGGAGGGGTCACGGCGATCCCCTGCTTTATCACCAGCATTATTGCCGGCATCCTGTCGGGCTGGATCAATCGCAAAGTCCCGAAAAAACAGCACTGGAAAGTTGGCATCCTGGCGGGGATGGCCTGCGAAACCCTGACCATGATCCTGGTGGTTGTCTGGGCACCCACCATTGCACTGGGCCTGGATATCGTGTCGAAAATCGGTGTGCCGATGATCCTCGGCAGCGTCTGCGTTGGCTTTATTGTGCTGCTGGTACAGAGCGTGGAAGGGGAAAAAGAGGCCAGCGCCGCCCGCCAGGCCAAGCTGGCTCTGGATATTGCCAACAAAACGCTACCGCTGTTTCGCCATATCAACGCCGAATCTCTGCGTCAGGTGTGCGACATCATCCGCCGCGATATTCATGCGGATGCCGTTGCCATTACCAATATTGACCGCGTGCTGGCCTATGTGGGTGTCGGGGAAGATAACTATCGCGACAATGACGACAACGTGAGCCCGACTACGCGTCAGGCCATCAATTACGGCAAGATCATCATCAAAAATAACGATGAGGCCTACCGTACGCCGGAAATTCACTCGATGCTGGTGATCCCCTTATGGGAAAAAGGGGTGGTCACCGGCACGCTGAAAATTTACTACTGCCATGCGCACCAGATCACCTCCTCGCTCCAGGAGATGGCCGTGGGGTTATCGCAAATTATCTCCACACAGCTGGAAGTCTCCCGCGCCGAGCAGCTACGAGAAATGGCCAATAAGGCTGAACTGCGTGCGTTACAGAGTAAGATTAACCCCCACTTTCTGTTTAACGCGCTGAATGCCATCTCTTCTTCGATCCGCCTTAATCCGGATACGGCGCGCCAGCTGATTTTTAATTTGTCCCGCTATTTGCGCTACAACATTGAGCTGAAAGACGATGAGCAGATCGATATCAAAAAAGAGCTGTATCAGATTAAAGATTACATCGCGATTGAGCAGGCTCGCTTCGGCGATAAATTGACGGTGATATACGACATTGATGAAGAGGTAAACTGTGTAATTCCCAGCCTGCTGATCCAGCCACTGGTGGAAAACGCGATTGTGCATGGCATCCAGCCCTGCAAAGGGAAAGGAGTGGTCACCATCAGTATTGCCGAGTGCGGTAATCGGGTGCGCGTATCGGTGCGGGACACCGGACACGGTATCGATCCGAAGGTAGTTGAGCGGGTTGAAGCGAATGAAATGCCCGGCAACAAAATTGGCCTGCTTAACGTGCATCACCGGGTGAAACTCCTCTACGGAGAGGGGCTACACATCCGCCGCCTTGAACCGGGCACCGAGATCGCGTTTTATGTCCCAAATGAACGCTCAGCCGTTCATGCCCAGACGCTGTTATTACCTTAGTCCGGAGTTAGCATGAAAGTCATCATTGTGGAAGATGAGATACTCGCCCAGCAGGAGCTAAGCTGGCTAATTAAAGCGCATAGTCAGATGGAGATCGTCGGGACCTTTGACGACGGGCTGGACGTTTTAAAATTCCTGCAACATAACCGGGTCGATGCCATTTTTCTCGACATTAACATCCCGTCGCTGGATGGCGTATTGCTGGCACAAAACATCAGCCAGTTTGCCAGCAAGCCCTACATTGTGTTTGTCACGGCCTGGAAGGAGCATGCGGTTGAGGCCTTCGAACTGGAAGCGTTTGACTATATTCTGAAGCCTTACCAGGAGTCGCGCATCGTCAGCATGCTGCAAAAGCTGGAGCAGGCCTGGGCACAACAGCAATCGGGCAGCGGGCAGAGCGTTGCCTCCCCTGCCCCGCGTGAAAATGACACCATCAATCTGATCAAAGACGAACGCATCATCGTGACGCCGATGGACGATATCTACTATGCGGAAGCCCATGAAAAGATGACCTTTGTCTACACGCGGCGCGACTCCTTTGTCATGCCAATGAACATTACCGAGTTTTGTAGCAAGCTGCCGGCCAGTCGCTTTTTCCGCTGCCATCGCTCATTTTGTGTCAATCTGAACAAGATCCGCGAGATTGAGCCCTGGTTTAACAATACCTATATTTTGCGTCTGAAAGATCTCGATTTTCAGGTGCCGGTCAGCCGTAGCAAGGTGAAAGAGTTTCGCCAGCTTATGCACTTGTAGGGGAGATGTCCCGGTGACCTGACAGCCACCGGGAGAGGACGTTACAGTACCTGACCCAGCGTCTGGCGCAGATGGGCGCCCGCCCCCAGCAGACCGGGGTTATCGTGGACGATCAGGAACACAGGGATATCCTGTACGTAAGCTTTGAAGCGACCTTTATCTTCAAAGCCGCCACGGAAGCCGGACGCTTTAAAGAATTCCAGAAAACGCGGTACGATGCCGCCAGCGATGTACACCCCGCCAAAGGTGCCAAGGTTCAACGCCAGGTTACCGCCGAAACGCCCCATAATGACGCAGAACAGCGACAGCGCCCGACGGCTATCAATACAGGTATCTTCCAGTGCGCGTTTAGTAACATCTTTCGGCTGCAGATTTTCCGGCAGGCGGCCATCTGATTTGACAATCGCACGGTAGAGATTCACCAGCCCAGGCCCCGAGAGGACGCGCTCTGCCGACACGTGGCCAATCTCTGCTCGCAGCTCTTCAAGGATAATGCCCTCTTCTTCGCTGTTCGGCGCGAAATCGACGTGGCCCCCTTCGCCCGGAAGGCTTACCCAGCGCTTATCGACGTGCACCAGGTGCGATACCCCTAAGCCGGTGCCTGCGCCATAAACGGCAATCGGTTTGCCTTCAACCGGCTGCGTGCCGCCGAACTGGATAAGATGCTCTGGCGTTAACATCGGGATCGCCATCGATACCGCGGTGAAGTCGTTAATAATTTCCAGATGCGCAAAACCCAGGTTGTTTTTCATCTCTTCGATGGAAAAGGCCCAGGTGTGGTTGGTCATGGCCACCCAGTCACCCGTGATAGGGCAGGCAATGGCGATACAGCCATCCTCGACGCTGACGTTGTGCTCCGTCAGATAGACGCGCACCACGGCTTCCAGGCTGGGATAATCCAGCCCGGAATAGGTCTTCGCGCGGGAAATCTCCCCGTTACTGACATCACATAATGCCAGACGCGCATTCGTCCCCCCCACATCACCTACCAAAGCATACTTTGTCATTCTTCTACTGCTCCGCTAAAGTCAAAATAACTCTTTGGCACACTCTAAATTCAAGGCACCGTAACAACAACGGCCTGGGTGAAAGTGCCCCAGGATTATCGATCTACGTCACAGAATAACTTTACCGTTTCAGCACCAATTGCACTATGAGATACAAACTGATTGTGCAAAGTAACGCGTGTCATTTTCTACAAGGAAATCATCATGCTCCATCCGCGAGCCAGAACCATGCTGTTGCTGGCCCCCCCGGCGTTAATTATTGGCGTGGCATCCAGTCTGATCCTGATCGTTATTATGAAGGTCGCTTCCGTTTTACAGGCTTTCCTGTGGAAAACGCTGCCTGCCGCCATGGGCTTGCGCTTTGACTCTCCCGTCTGGACGCTGGTGATGCTGACCCTCACGGGGATTGCCGTCGGTCTGGTGGTGCGCTACAGTCCTGGCCATGCCGGGCCCGATCCGGCCACCGAACCTCTGATCGGTGCACCGGTGAATGGTAGCGTACTGCCAGGGTTAATTATCGCCCTGATTATTGGCCTGGCGGGTGGCGTGAGCCTGGGGCCGGAACACCCGGTGATGGCAGTCAATATTGCGCTGGCCGTGGCCATTGGGGCACGGACTTTCCCACGCGTGGATGCGCTCGACTGGACGATCCTGGCCTCTGCCGGCACCATTGGCGCACTGTTTGGCACCCCTGTCGCTGCCGCGCTAATTTTCTCGCAAACCCTGAGCGGTAATAATGATCTCCCCCTCTGGGATCGTCTGTTTGCCCCACTGTTAGCGGCTGCTGCCGGCGCGCTTACCACCAGCCTCTTTTACCATCCCCACTTCTCCCTGCCCATTGCGCACTATGGGCAGATGCAGCTAGTCGATCTCTTCAGCGGCGCGGTGGTTGCGGCCATCGCCATTGCTCTGGGCATGGTGGCGGTCTGGTGTCTGCCGCGTCTGCACAGGGTTATGCACCGCCTGAAAAACCCGGTGTTGATTCTGGGCGCAGGCGGTTTGCTGCTGGGGATCCTTGGCGCTATCGGCGGACCGATAACCTTATTTAAGGGACTGGATGAGATGCAGCAGATGGCCTTTAGTCAGGTCTTCAGCGTCAGCGATTATCTGCTGTTTGCCCTGATTAAACTGGCAGCCTTAGTGGTCGCGGCCGCGTGCGGCTTCCGCGGCGGGCGTATCTTCCCGGCCGTGTTTATCGGCGCGGCGCTGGGGCTGATGCTGCACGAACACGTCGAAGCAGTGCCGGCGGCGATTACCGTTTCATGTTCGATTCTGGGGCTGGTGCTGGTGGTGACGCGGGATGCGTGGCTGAGCCTGTTTATGGCTGCGGTGGTGGTGCCGGATCTTAACCTGATGCCGTTACTCTGCATCGTCATGCTGCCCGCCTGGCTGTTGCTGGCGGGCAGACCGATGATGATCGTCGGGCGTAGAGATCGCTAATCAGGCGTTATTACGCGCCTCGAGCGCACGGGTGATAGCACCCAATAACGGCGGAATATCATGCTTCGGTAACATCACCTCAATTAGCGAAAGCCGCTCGCTGTGAGCCACCTTCTCCAGCACCTCGGCGAGTTGGACCGTTTCACTCACTCGCCAGCACTCAGCCTGACAATCCAGGCTGAGCGCCTGGGGAATTTTGGTCCAGTCCCACAGGGCAATATCGTTATAGCGTTGTTCGGGACCGTGAATGGCGCGCTCGACCGTATACCCTTCGTTGTTCAGCACCAGAATGAGAGGATGCTGGTTATCACGCAGCATCGACCCCAGCTCCTGAATAGTCAGCTGCGCGGCGCCATCACCGGTAATGGCAATCACTCTGCGATCCGGACACGCCGTCTGAGCGCCAAAGGCGGCGGCGAGCGTGTAGCCGATCGACCCCCAGATAGGCTGGACAATAAAATTCACCTCGTTCGGCAGGCAGAGATCTATGGCCCCAAACGCAGAGGTCCCCTGGTCGGCCAAAATAATATCCCCGGGGCGAATGAAGGTTTGCAGGGTTTTCCAGAAACTATCCTGCGTCAGGCTGCCGTGGTGCATCGCCGTCGAAGGGATAGGCCGTTTCGGCAGATTTCTGCCATCACTCTGTTCCCGGCACAAGCGATGCAGCACCTCAATGGCCTGCGTCATGGGGATGCCGGTAAACCAGGTGTCGCCCACGCGTGACGCGTGCGGCTGCACCTCGATAGTTTGTTGCTGCGTGAGCGTGTGCGTAAAGCCCGCCGTCAGGGTGTCGGTAAAACGTGTCCCTACGCAGATCACGGTGTCTGCGCCTTCAATGGCTTCGCTTACCGCCGCGCTGCTGGCAGAACCGCTGTATGTACCGTAAAAACCCGGTTTACGTTCATCGAATATCCCTTTCCCCATCAGCATAGTGGCATGAGCGATAGGCGTTTCGCAGACCCACTGCTGAAGCTGTTTTTGCAGGCCATAACGCAATACCAGGAAGTCAGCCAGCAGCGCGGTACGTTCGCTCATCGCCAGACGTTGTTCCGCGGCCTGGCGGAAGGCTTCGAGGCGGAAACCGTCGCTCTCATACCGCTCATCGATGAGAGCGTTTACAGGCGGCGTGGCAGGTTTTTTTGCCACATCGGCAGGCAGCATCAGATAGCCGGGACGGCGCTCGCGCAGCATGGCAATCAGCACCCTGTCGATTTCATAGCAGGCGTTTTGTTCGGTGAGCAGCGCCTGCGCCACCGTAATGGATTCACTCATATGGTAAAAATGACGGAACTCGCCGTCACCAAGGGTGTGATGGAGCAACTCCCCCTTTTTCTGAGATGCGCTGCCAGGCGCACCCACAATATGCAGAACCGGTACATGTTCTGCAAAGCTGCCCGCTACGCCGTTAATGGCGCTGAGCTCCCCCACGCCAAAGGTGGTCAGAAGAGCAGCGAAGCCTTTACAACGCGCGTAGCCGTCGGCGGCATAAGCCGCATTCAGCTCATTGGCACAGCCCACCCAACCGATATCGGGGCTGTCGATGACGTGATCAAGAAACTGCAGGTTATAGTCGCCAGGCACGCCAAACAGGTGGTCTACGCCACAATCAGTAAGACGATCCAGTAAATAATCAGCGACGCAGTAGGGGGTACGCATAGCAGGTGTCCTTATTATGATGACTTCAATTTGAGTATTGAAGAAGCGTGATGGGTGTCCAGAAACACAAACAATGAGGTTATGGAAAGAATGCTTTACAAATTTTCGCGCTGTAATCTGCCGATCTCGTTTATTGTGTAAACGTATACACTCATCTTTATTTCCGGCTCAGAGGACGTACCTATGGTTTATCAGGCGGATAAAAACCGTTACCAGTCAATGACGTATCAGCGATGCGGAAGCAGTGGCCTTAAAATGCCCGCCATCTCGCTTGGCCTATGGCATAACTTTGGTGACACCACCCTGATCGAGAACAGCCGTCAACTATTACAGCGCGCCTTCGATTTGGGCATTACGCACTTTGACCTGGCCAATAACTACGGCCCGCCACCGGGCTCCGCTGAACGTAACTTTGGACGTATTTTGCAGGAGGATTTCCTGCCCTATCGCGATGAGCTAATTATCTCCAGCAAAGCGGGATACACCATGTGGGAGGGTCCCTACGGCGACTGGGGCTCGCGCAAGTACCTTATTGCCAGCCTTGATCAGAGCCTGAAACGCATGGGTCTGGAATATGTGGATATCTTCTACCACCATCGCCCCGATCCCGAAACGCCGCTGCAAGAGACGATGAAAGCGCTTGACCATATTGTCCGCCAGGGGAAAGCCCTGTACGTCGGGCTGTCCAACTACCCGGCCGAACTTGCACGCCAGGCCATTGAGATTCTGAATGACTTAGGCACCCCCTGCCTTATCCACCAGCCGAAATACTCAATGTTCGAGCGCGCACCGGAAGCTGGCCTGCTTGAGTTGCTGCAAGAAAATGGCGTGGGCTGCATTGCCTTCTCGCCGCTGGCGGGTGGGCAATTAACCGACCGCTATCTGAATGGCATACCGGCCGATTCCCGCGCCGCAAGCGGCAGCCGTTTCCTCAATCCGGATCAGCTCACAGAAGAGACGCTGAAAAAAGTGCGGATGCTGAATGCGATAGCCGAACGCCGAGGTCAGAAGTTGTCGCAAATGGCACTCGCCTGGGTGCTGAGAAATCGTGCCGTCACCTCAATGCTGATAGGTGCCAGTAAGACAGCACAGATTGAAGATGCGGTAGGCATGCTGGCGAACCGCCATTTTGCTGCTGAAGAGTTGAGTGAAATCGAAGCGATTCTGGACAGCGCAAAATAGCAGTATTTTTAGCAAATCGTGCTTCACCTTCTCATTTCGGAGTTACGCGCATTAAACGCGGCTTCACAGCCCCGTAAAATTGCGTTAACAGGCCGGCTTCGGCCCCGATCGTGAAGGAGAATAACAATGTTCAGGTCCCTGATTCTGGCCGCAGTTTTACTGGCTTCAGCACCGCTGGTTGCTAATGCTGGCGAAATCACCCTGTTGCCATCGATTAAATTACAAATTGGCGATCGCGATAATTACGGTAACTACTGGGACGGCGGTGGCTGGCGTGACCGCGGCTACTGGCATCGCCATTATGAATGGCGCGGCAACCACTGGCGTAAACATGATAATGGCTATCATCGTGGCTGGGATAAGCGTAAAGCTTATGAGCGCGGCTACCGTGAAGGCTGGAGAGACCGGGATGATCATCGCGGAGGTCGTGGTCGCGGCCATGGCCATGGTCACGGACATCACCACTAATACGAAAAAGGAGCCTACCGGCTCCTTTTTTTTATCACTCCATGTTTATAACCCCAGCGCTGTCCCGATAAGCAACCAGAGGTTAAGCGCAACCACTACCACGACGATCGCCCATCCGATTCGCTTCACCATTTTCGAGTTGACGAGCTCACCCATCAGGGATTTGTCACTGGTAAAAATCAGCAAGGGCACCAGCGCCAGCGCAATACCAAAGCTCAGCAGCACCTGGCTCATGACCAGAATCCGCGTCGGATCGAGCCCCATCAGAATCACAATGAATGAAGGCATCATCGTAATGGTACGGCGTACCCACAGTGGAATATGAAAGCGCACAAACCCCTGCATAACAACCTGCCCTGCCAGCGTGCCAACGACCGTAGAGGAGAGCCCGGCAGCCACCAGGCTCAGGCCGAAAATCGTGGCGGCAGCGTGGCTTAACAGCGGTTCAAGGGTCAGATAGGCCTGATCGAGATCGGCAATCCCGGTATGGCCATTAAAATGAAAGGCCGCTGCTGCAGTAGCCATCATGGCCAGGTTAACAAAACCGGCGATGGTCATTGCGAGCGCCACATCCCATTTCGTTGCGGAATACTGCTCCTTTGGCGATCCCTGATGCAGATGCTGGGTTAAAGAAGAGTGCAAATAAATGACGTGCGGCATAATGGTCGCCCCCAGAACCCCGGCGGCGAGGAATACCGCTTCCGATGTCGGCAGGCTCGGAATGGCCATCCCCTTCGTTAACTGCACAAAGTCCGGCTGCGAGAAGACCAGCTCGACAATGTAGGCCGCCGCCACAAATAGCAGCAGGCCGCCAATGACCAGCTCAAGTGGTTTTTGCCCACGTCGTTGAAGCATCAAAATCAGGAAAGTGGCGATACCCGTTAAGACCGCGCCCTGCAACAGTGAAATCCCAAGAATCAACTTAAAGCCGATGGCCGCGCCAATGAATTCTGCCAGGTCAGTGGCCATGGCGATGATTTCTGCCTGCACCCAATAAAACCAGACCAGCGGACGCGGGTAGTGGTCGCGGATCTGCTCCGCCAGATTTTTCCCGGTTGCGATACCCAGTTTGGCCGACAGCACCTGAATCAACATTGCCATCAGATTCGCCCAGACCACCACCCACAGCAATTTATAACCGAAGCTGGCGCCGGCCTGAATATTGGTCGCAAAGTTACCCGGATCGATATAACCAATCGCAGCGATGAACGCAGGTCCCATTAATGCGAAACGCATCTTGCGTGCTGCGCGGCCGCTGCTACTCTCAACGCGACTGTTCGTCATCTCTGCCTCTAAAATATAGCCTTTGCTATGTTTAATGCTATCAAAATGCGAATGATTATCAAGTTCATTTGCGATGGTTGTATTGATGACTGTGATAGCTAAGAACAATGATCGGGCTGGAAAATAAAAATAGACGTAGCGCAGATTGAATGCGCCCATATTTGTGAAGCGTAGCACACGAACTTAACTTTTAACTCATTTACATAACATAACAAAATTGTATGGTGTGTCACTATTTTTGAGTCTCGTCACAGGACGTGACTATAGTGTGGCTTTGATCTCGTTTTCTTTACTGTTGTTACATAGAATGTGCACGGAAATTAAACCTGCCTCATATTTGGAGCAAATATGGACCGCGTCCTTCATTTTGTCCTGGCACTCGTTGTCGTTACAGCGCTTGCGTTGCTGGTCAGCCATGACCGCAAAAAAATCCGCATTCGCTATGTTGTACAGTTACTCGTTATTGAAGTTTTACTCGCCTGGTTCTTCCTGAACTCCGACGTGGGTCTTGGCTTCGTGAAAGGCTTCTCCGAAATGTTTGAAAAACTGCTCGGATTCGCAAATGAAGGGACCAACTTCGTATTCGGTAAAATGAATGATGAAGGTCTGGCATTCTTCTTCCTGAAAGTTCTGTGCCCTATAGTCTTCATCTCTGCGCTGATCGGTATTCTGCAGCACATTCGCATTCTGCCCATTGTGATCCGCGCTATCGGTACAGTACTGTCCAAAGTCAATGGCATGGGCAAACTGGAATCTTTCAACGCCGTCAGCTCGCTGATCCTGGGTCAGTCTGAGAACTTTATCGCCTATAAAGATATCCTCGGCAAGATGTCCCGTAACCGCATGTACACCATGGCGGCAACCGCAATGTCGACTGTATCCATGTCTATCGTGGGCGCATATATGACAATGCTGGAACCGAAATTCGTGGTTGCGGCGCTGGTTCTGAACATGTTCAGCACCTTCATTGTTCTGTCACTGATCAACCCGTACCGCGTGGATGAGAGTGAAGAGAACCTGCAGATGGCAAATCTGCACGAAGGTCAGAGCTTCTTCGAAATGCTGGGTGAATACATCCTGGCTGGTTTTAAAGTTGCGATTATCGTTGCTGCGATGCTGATCGGCTTCATTGCCCTGATCTCCGCACTGAATGCCCTGTTTGCTGCGGTACTGGGCATCTCCTTCCAGGGAATTCTGGGTTATATCTTCTACCCGGTTGCATGGGTGATGGGTGTTCCGGCAAGCGAAGCGCTTCAGGTTGGCAGTATTATGGCCACCAAACTGGTCTCTAACGAATTCGTTGCCATGATGGACCTGCAAAAGATCGCGGGCACTCTGTCGCCGCGCGCGGAAGGCATCCTGTCTGTATTCCTGGTCTCCTTCGCTAACTTCTCTTCTATCGGTATTATCGCGGGCGCGATTAAAGGCCTGAACGAAGAGCAGGGTAACGTGGTTTCTCGCTTCGGTCTGAAGCTGGTGTACGGCTCTACGCTGGTTAGCGTCCTGTCTGCTTCTATCGCAGCACTGGTTCTGTAATACGACGCTGTAAAAGCAACCGGGAGCAAATGCTCCCGGTTTTTTTATCCCTGTAATTCCGCTAAAGGCATCGGTTTGCCTATCAAATAGCCCTGAAGATAGTCCACACCGAAACGCAGCAGCATGTCGCGCTGCTCAGGCGTTTCCACATATTCAGCTACCACAGAGAGCGCTTTCGTTTTTGCCAGATTGCAAATAGATTGCACAATCATGGCATCCATATTGTCGGTACAGATATCTTTCACAAAACAGCCATCGATCTTAATGATGTCTGCCTCCAGGCGCTTAAGACGCTCATAGTTGGCGTAACCTGACCCAAAGTCATCAATCGCAATGCGGAAACCGTAGTCCCTGAGCTGCTGGATATTTTTGATGCTGCTTCCAGAGTTCGAAAAAGCCTGCTCTTCGGTTATCTCGATGACGACGGTCTGCGGGGCCACCCCGTAACGCTCAAAGAGGCCGATGATCTCTGCTGCCACCTCTTGCTGCATCAGCGTCATCGGCAGCAGATTGACGGAAAACCGTGTCCCGGCATCCGTCACGGGGTGCTGGCGTAGCCAAATGAGCAGATTCTCAACGACGTTAAGATCAAAGCGATGGCTCAGGTTAAATTGGGCAATCAGCGGAATGAAGCGATCGGGGGTGATAATCTCACCTTCACTCTCCAGACGTGAGAGAATTTCATAGTAACCTTTCCCCTCAGCATCCCGTATCGCCTGGGCGTAAAGATGTAAGCCCCCCTCTTCAAGAGCGCGTTTAATGCGGCCCAGCAGCAATACCCTGTCGGTGGTTTGGCCGGAGGCATCTTCAATCCTGTTGGTGAGCGCCAGCACATTATGCGCGGCGCAGGATTGCTCAGCCAGCCAGCTCAGTTGCCCCAGCGTATGATGCAGATGTTCACCATTCTCAACCTCTCCCCACGAGGCGCCAAATTCAATATCCAGCCCGGTGTTGTTCCAGACAATTTTACGGCTGTTGAGTCGGTCGACCATATGCTGCAGTCGCTCGGCCGTCCCCGGCCCCAGCAACGCCAGTACCAGCTCACTTCCGGGTAGCTGGAATAGCGTCTCGTCCTTTTGCAGTAACGGCTGTAACGATGCGGTGATCCTGCGTTTGCAATGAACCCGCATAAGAATGCCGTAATGGCGACTTAGAAACTCGAGATTATCCATGCGCAGGCAACAGAGTTTCGCGCCAGGGTGGATTTGTAGAAAGTCTTCCAGTGCGCGAATGTTAGGTAAACCGGTAAGCGGATCGGTAAGCGCCCTCTCCTGCCAACCCTGCTTAAGCCATTCACTTCGCTGGTAGATCTTCGACATGTAGAGTAAACAGATCGCAAAAGAGATCAGTACAGAAAGGATGAAGGAGAGAGAATGGCCCGACTCGACCCCTGTAAGAAAGTTGTAATTGTAGGTTAACAGCAGGAGCGCGGTTGCAGCCCAGAACAGCGATATAAGCGCATAGCTCAGGCGACTAATACCTAACGTAAAGAGGATAAAAATAATCGGCATTAGATATCCCGCAATGATGGGTGACTCTACGGGAGCACATAAAATGGCGATAATGAGAATTAAAAGCAGTAACCAGATGACGATATATAACGATTTCTTGTGAAAAAAGACGGGCTTCACGCTCTGTAGCCAGAACGTTCTGGCGTAGCGGGGATTAATTATCATTCTTAACGGATAATAGAACATCATGGTAAAAATTAACGCCGCACAAATCAGGCTCTGAATGTCCACAACGTTATATATTGCCGTTCCCTCGCCGAAAAATGTCGATATTGTTACCGGGAAAAGAAATAGATAACCAGCAAGGTACATCGATAATTTGATACCTATCGGCACCATAAAACCGAGCCAGAAAATACGTAACCCGACATATTTGTTGGGCACGCGGTAGCGCCAGCGCTTGCCTAGCATGAGACGCATCATGCCACAGACGGCAAACACCGAAAAAGTCTGACAAAACAATAATACAGCATGTTGTAGCGGTGCTAAACTTACGCTTAATATGTTAGTAGCAATAAAACTTAAAAGAACAGGAATAACCGCCCGACGACCAAATAACAGTATAACCGCCAGCATAACGCTTAACGGTAGCCATGCTAAATAGACATCATGACCATTTACCATAGCGCGCGGAGAAAGATATCGGGAAAAGGGCACAGTAATCAGACATAGCGTCAGCGCTGTTATAAATATCTTTACATTATTGTAAGCTTTTCTGTTCATCAAATTAAATAATCTATTAACCGTTTGCCTCATTGACCGGATGGATAATAGGTTTATTAATTGCGCGAATCAAGTTCAAGTCTATTTAGAGACCTGTTTATTGATATAGATTGAGTCAAGGTATAGAAAGCATTATTTCTGGCAACAAAAAGTGCGAATAGATGTTACATAGGCATAAAAAAACCCCCGTCTTTCGACGGGGGTCTAAATTTTGGTGGAGCTAAGCGGGATCGAACCGCTGACCTCCTGCATGCCATGCAGGCGCTCTCCCAGCTGAGCTATAGCCCCAACGCGTTGCTTATACGAACCTCACTCTGTTGGGTTCAGAAATTGGTGGAGCTAAGCGGGATCGAACCGCTGACCTCCTGCATGCCATGCAGGCGCTCTCCCAGCTGAGCTATAGCCC
Source organism: Leclercia sp. UBA5958 (assembly GCF_002430365.1). NCBI lineage: Bacteria > Pseudomonadati > Pseudomonadota > Gammaproteobacteria > Enterobacterales > Enterobacteriaceae > Leclercia > Leclercia sp. UBA5958. Next base: position 436,722 of record NZ_DJCE01000011.1, read on the forward strand.
CATACGTAAAGCTTGTCGTGTTGACGGGCGGCATCATATGAATTCCGCTGCGGAGTGTCAACGGCAAATTCAGCCGTCAGTGATTGATCGCCGAAAAATCAGGCAAATGAACCACATTGCGAGGAGACTCGCACCCTGTAGTTATACTTGTCACGTTTTGACGTTAAATGATGCTATAAGATGAAACCTCAATTAACCCTGGTAATTCTCTGGAAATGGCATGATCAAGGAAAGAATGACGCCGGAGGAGTTGGCCCGACTCACTGGCTACAGTCGACAAACCATCAATAAATGGGTGCGCAAAGAGGGCTGGGCAACGTCGCCAAAGCCTGGCGTACAAGGTGGAAAAGCACGCCTGGTGCATGTGAACGATAAAGTTCGCGATTTTATCCGCAGCGCACGCAGGGCACCCGACGCCGCGACCTTACCAGAAATAGCCGGAGACAACTCGCTCTCTGCCCTGCTCCTGACGCTGGCAAATGAGATGACGCCAAAAGAGCAGAAACAGCTCTCCTCTTTATTACTCCGGGAAGGGATCTCGGGATTGTTACAACGCTTAGGGATACGTGATTAAACGCTTATGAAAAGCTTACGCAGCAAAATGACCACCGAGGAGCTGGCGGATAGTCTGGGTGTCGCCAGGCAGACCGTGAATCGCTGGATACGTAAAAACGGCTGGAAAACAGAAGGGATTAACGGGGTCAAAGGTGGACGCGCTCGCCTGGTCTATATTGATGCTCAGGTGCGTAAACACATCATGAATATTCCGGCGATCCGTAAACGTCAAGCGCTCTACCAACTGGCGGAAAGTATCCCTCCATATGGTGATAACAGACCCACTGCTGTTTTACGGCAAATTACCGATGCGCTAGAGAAGATGACGGCAGATGAGCAAGAACGTCTGGCATTGCTGTTGGCACGGGAAGGGATAAAAGGTTTTCTCACCCGCCTCAATCTGCAGGCAAGCGGGACATAAAAAAAACGGCAGGCTTGACCCTGCCATTTTTACATCCTGACGAGATTACTGCTGGCTTTCGCGCTCGGCGATATAGCCCAGCGCTTTATTGATGCGCGCCACGCTGCGTGATTTGCCAATTGCGTGTACGGTAACGTCCAGCGCCGGAGACTGACCCGCACCGGTAACGGCTACGCGCAGCGGCATGCCCACTTTACCCATCCCCACTTCCAGTTCATCGGCAGTCGCCTGAATGGCATTATGCACAGCTTCAGCGCTCCAGTCGGTAAGGGCAGCCAGTTTATCGCGAACCACTTCCAGAGGCTGACGCGCAACCGGACGCAGGTGTTTCTTCGCCGCATCTGCATCAAACTGCTCGAAATCTTCATAGAAATAGCGGCAGCTTTCGGCAATTTCTTTCAGCGTTTTGCAGCGCTCGCCGAGCAGTTTCACCAGCTCAGCCAGCTGCGGGCCATTGCGGGTGTCGATGTTAGCCTGCTCAATATGCCATTGCAGATAGGTTGCAACGTATTCTGGCTGCATCGTATTGATGTAATGATGGTTCAGCCACAGCAGCTTATCCGTATTGAATGCACTGGCCGATTTGCTCACCGCGCCCAAAGAGAAAAGCTTAATCATCTCTTCACGGCTGAAAATTTCCTGATCGCCATTAGACCAGCCCAGACGCACCAGATAGTTCAGCAGGGCTTCCGGCAGATAACCATCATCGCGGTACTGCATCACGCTAACGGCACCATGGCGTTTCGACAGTTTTTTGCCGTCGTCACCGTTGATCATAGAGACATGCGCATAGACCGGTACCGGTGCGTTCAGCGCCTTGAGGATGTTGATCTGACGTGGCGTGTTATTGATATGATCTTCACCACGGATCACGTGGGTGATCTCCATATCCCAGTCATCAACGACTACGCAGAAATTGTAGGTTGGTGAACCATCGGTACGACGGATGATCAGGTCATCAAGCTCCAGGTTACTGAACTCAATCGGACCACGGATCTGATCGTCGAAGATCACCGAGCCCTCTTCCGGGTTGGCGAAACGCACTACGCAAGGTTCATCATCTGCGTGGTGCTCATGACCGTGGCGGCAGCGGCCGTCGTAACGCGGCTTTTCATTGTTTGCCATCTGCGACTCACGCAGCGCCTCAAGACGCTCTTTAGAGCAGTAGCATTTGTAGGCGGTGCCCGCTTCCAGCATCTCATCGATAACGGCGTTATAGCGGTCAAAACGTTTGGTCTGGAAGTAAGGGCCTTCATCCCACTCCAGATTCAGCCAGTTCATGCCATCCATGATGGCTTCAATTGCATCCGGCGTAGAACGCTCAAGGTCGGTATCTTCGATACGCAGAACGAAATCACCGCCGTTGTGACGCGCAAAAAGCCAGGAATAGAGAGCAGTACGCGCACCGCCGACGTGCAGATAGCCGGTAGGGCTTGGCGCGAAGCGAGTTTTGATTTTCATGAAGTGGCCTTACAGTAATAAAGATGCCGACAACCGGCATATCCTGGAAATGAGAGTGGGCAATATTCTATCACTCCAGCCTGAATCCTCAATCTTGTTGCAGCCGGAACCGCCACCTTTGCCATTTTTGTATAGAAATCATGCTGCATGGCGCGTTTTGCGATCGTTTTGCCTAATTTTACGACGAACAAACAAAATCTTTAGAAAAGGCGTTGACTCATTTTCAACTCTCCCTATAATGCGACTCCACACAGCGGGGGTGATTAGCTCAGTTGGTAGAGCATCTCCTTTACACGGAGGGGGTCGGCGGTTCGAGCCCGTCATCACCCACCATTTTCTTCGATGGCTCGCAGTGTAGATAAGAATTGAGATTGGGCGATTAGCTCAGTTGGTAGAGCATCTCCTTTACACGGAGGGGGTCGGCGGTTCGAGCCCGTCATCGCCCACCATTCTCACCTTATCGCAGCAGTTCCGAAATGGGCGATTAGCTCAGTTGGTAGAGCATCTCCTTTACACGGAGGGGGTCGGCGGTTCGAGCCCGTCATCGCCCACCATTTCGGGTCGTTAGCTCAGTTGGTAGAGCAGTTGACTTTTAATCAATTGGTCGCAGGTTCGAATCCTGCACGACCCACCAATGCAAAAAAGCGCCCTAAAGGCGCTTTTTTGCTATCTGCGATTTGAAAGATTCGAACCTGCAGCAGGCTCGAGCCGAACGCAGTGAGGCACCGGAGCCGTTTACGGCGACGGCCCGAAGGGCGAGCGAAGCGAGTCATCCTGCACGACCCACCAATGTAAAAAAGCGCCCTAAAGGCGCTTTTTTGCTATCTGCGATTTGTACTCTGCATGCACTCGGTAACTCCCCTTTCTCTATCGTCTTTATCAATCGCTCAACCGAAGATTTACATGCCAATAACCTTTCGCCTCGTTACCTGTCATTTCTTGCAGGTGATCTCAAGTAGAGGCGAACTTATGCCGATAAAAGGGATTTCCGGCAAGAGATCTTTATATGACTACAATTCAGGCATCAACCCCATCAATACAGACCAGCAGTAACAGTAAAAGCGGCTCAAGCAATAACAGCATTGCTGGGCAAATCAGTCGTATTACGGCCCAAATTTCTGAACTGAGCCAGAAATTTAAGGATATTGCCCTGGGAAGCGGCACTCCCGAAGAAAAAAAGGAGCAACAAGAGATACTGAAAGCGCAGATTGACGGCCTGCAGGCACAACTGCAGATGCTGCTACGTCGTCAGGCTGAAGAGGCAAAACAAAAACAAGAACAGGCGCAAGCTAAAGTGGAAGGCGTAAACAAACCTTCCGATGAGCATGAAATTGATATTTACGTTTAACGCGCCTCAGAGTTAAACAAGGGATCGCGCATACGGGCTTGTGTGAGCTGTTCAGCCTGGATGCGCACCACCTCCCAGATCGCCTGCGCCGCGCCAGAAAGCGAACGATTTTTACGCCGCACCAGCATTAACTTACGCTCGACTGCAGGCGTAAATCGTTTCACCGTGAGCTGGCTCCCCTGCGGTAAAGGCAGAGCCAGAGCCGGGAGAACGCTGATACCAATCCCGGCTTCAACCATCGGGAAGAGCGTCGCAGGATGTCCAATCTCCTGGACTATGGTGGCATTCACCTGTTGGTCCGCAAGGGCGGCATCGATCAGCGGTCGGCTTCCTGAGGCATAGTCCTGCAACACCAGTTTTGCTCCTTTCAGCGCTTGCCACGTCACGCTCGTCTGCGCTGCCAGCGGGCTATCGTTACGACAAAGCAGTAAGAATGGCTCCGAGAGCACGACTTCACACTCAAGGTCGCTTACCGGGCCAGGATCGATAACGATGCCGAAATCTACCTCTCCCTGACGAATACTTTCCAGTACCCACTGTTGAGGCCGATCATGCAGCACAAAATTGATATCGGGGTAACATTGATTACTTTGCGCGATACAGTGTGGAATCAAATGCGCCGAAATAGTCTGACTGGCGGCTACACGTACCGTGCCTGAAAGCTGCTGCCCTACCCTTCCTACATCGCGAAGCGTGCTCGAAAGCTCATCTAACAAACGCGCCAGCCGCGCGGCCAGCTGCTGCCCCGCCTCGGTGAGTATCACCTCACGCGTGGTTCTGTCCAGCAGGCGCACGCCCGTTTGCTGTTCCAGCTCTTTCACGCTATGACTTACAGCAGACTGGCTCAACCCAATCATCTCCCCGGCGCGGCTAAAGCTTTTCGCCTGTGCGACGGTGACAAAAACACGAAGTTGACGCAGGGAGTAATTCATCTGTTTTACTCATGAATAGATGCAATAAATCAATTTTATTTCTCAAACGGATAAAAGCACAATAGCAGCATCTGTTTTCAGGAGTGGTTATGAAAATTTTAAAGATTCTTGATCCGTTTACGTTAACGCTGGTGGTCACCGTATTACTCGCCTCTTTCTTCCCGGCGAGGGGCGGTTTTGTCCCCTTCTTTGAAGGGCTGACCACCGCCGCTATCGCGCTGTTGTTCTTTATGCATGGCGCAAAGCTGTCGCGCGAAGCAATTATTGCGGGCGGTAGCCACTGGCGGCTGCACCTCTGGGTGATGTGTAGCACTTTCGTTATCTTCCCGGTGCTGGGCGTGCTTTTTGCCTGGTGGGCCCCCGTTAACGTAGATCCGGCGCTCTATAGCGGCTTCCTTTATCTGTGCATTCTGCCTGCCACCGTCCAGTCCGCCATTGCCTTTACCTCACTTGCAGGGGGTAACGTTGCGGCTGCGGTCTGTTCGGCGTCGGCCTCAAGCCTATTGGGGATCTTCGTATCGCCATTGCTGGTAGGGCTGGTCATGAATCTGCACGGCGCAGAAGGCAGCCTCGAGCAGGTGGGTAAAATCATGCTGCAACTGCTGCTGCCATTTGTGCTGGGACATCTTTCCCGCCCCTGGACTGCCGCCTTTGTGGCAAAACACAAGAAGTGGATCTCTAAAACTGACCAGACTTCCATTTTGCTGGTGGTCTACTCTGCCTTCAGTGAAGCGGTAGTCAACGGTATCTGGCATAAAGTGGGCGTGGGTTCGTTGCTGTTTATCGTGGTGGTAAGCCTGGTGCTGCTGGCGATTATTATTGGCATCAACGTGTTTGCCGCCCGCCGCTTCGGCTTCAATAAAGCGGATGAGATCACTATTGTCTTCTGTGGGTCGAAAAAGAGCCTGGCGAACGGTATCCCGATGGCCAATATCCTCTTCCCGACAGCGGCAATAGGGATGATGGTGCTGCCGCTGATGATCTTCCATCAATTGCAGCTGATGCTCTGCGCAGTGCTGGCGCGCCGTTATAAACAGCAGACCGAGAAGTTGCAGGCGCAGGAAGAGACCCGCGCCGCAAAGGCTTAAGGGCGTTTCAGGGGCTGAACCAGCTGAGTCAGCCCCTCTGTTTTGATCAGTAACGTGATAGCCATCAGCTCACCAAGTCGCCCGGCAGGGAATTCATCTTTACGGGCAAACCACAGCAGATACTCTTCCGGCAAATCAATCAGCCTGCGGCCCTTATATTTACCGAATGGCATCTCTGTATTGGCAATCTCAACAAGCTGCTCTTTCTCCACGTTACTCTCCCAGCAGACGCATCATTTCATCTTCGTCGATAACGTCAATGCCAAGCTCCTGCGCTTTCGCCAGTTTTGAGCCGGCCGCTTCGCCGGCGATCACCAGATCGGTTTTCTTTGAGACGCTACCCGCTACTTTCGCCCCCAGTGCCACCAGACGCGCTTTCGCATCATCACGTGAAAGCTGGCTAAGGCTGCCCGTCAATACCACGGTTTTACCCGCAAACGGACTGTCGATCTCCTCGGCATTGACCACCACTGGCGCAGGCCATTGAATGCCCTCTGCCAGCAGGTTGCCAATCACCTCGCGGTTGCTCTCTTCAGCAAAGAAGTTGAAGACGTGTGTCGCAACCACAATACCGACATCCGGCACCTTTTGTAGTTCGTCAATGCTGGCTTTTTCAAGCGCCTCCAGGGTACCGAAGTAGGCCGCCAGCCCGGCTGCCGTCGCCTCACCCACTTCACGGATCCCCAGCGCATAGAGGAAGCGGGCAAAGGTAGTCTGTTTCGCGGCTTCCAGAGCATTGACCACATTCTGCGCCGATTTAGGTCCCATACGATCAAGGCCCGTCAGCTTACCGGCGGTCAGCCTGAACAGATCGGCTGGGTTATGGACGTACTCTTTCTCGACCAGTTGATCGATAATTTTGTCACCCATGCCGTCCACATCCATGGCGCGGCGGGAGACAAAGTGCTTCAGCGCCTCTTTACGCTGCGCACCGCAGATCAATCCGCCGGTGCAGCGGGTAACGGCCTCACCTTCCACACGCTCCACATCAGAGCCGCACACCGGACAGTGGGAGGGGAAGACGATAGCGCGGGTATCGGCCGGTCGCTCGGACTCCACCACGTTAACGACCTGCGGAATAACGTCCCCTGCGCGCCGTATGACCACTTTGTCGCCAATGCGCAGACCCAGGCGCGCGATTTCATCGGCATTATGTAGCGTGGCGTTGCTCACCAGCACGCCAGCCACCTGGACGGGCTCAAGGCGCGCCACCGGCGTGATTGCCCCGGTTCGTCCTACCTGGAACTCGACGTCCCGAACAACGGTCAGCTGTTCCTGTGCCGGGAATTTGAAAGCCACTGCCCAGCGCGGAGCGCGCGCCACAAAGCCAAGCTGCTCCTGTAACGCGAGCGAGTTGACCTTGATCACCACGCCATCAATATCGAAGCCGAGCGTTGGGCGGTCCTCTTCAACCTTGCGGTAGAACGCCAGCACGGCTTCGGGAGAATCGCAAAGCTGCACGCGATTGCTCACCGGCAGGCCCCACTCTTTAAACTGGAGTAAACGTCCCAGATGGGTATCCGGCAGTTCACCACCCTCCAGTATTCCTACCCCATAACAGAAGAAAGTAAGTGGTCGCTTCGCGGTGATACGCGGGTCAAGCTGGCGCAATGAACCAGCCGCAGCGTTACGGGGGTTGGCGAAGACTTTTCCACCCGTACGGCGAGCGTCGTCGTTAATTTTTTCAAACCCGGCCTGCGGCAGGAACACTTCTCCGCGCACTTCCAGCCGCGCAGGGATGTTGTCGCCGTGCAGCTTCAGCGGAATGGCGCGAATGGTGCGGACGTTTGTGGTGATATCTTCACCGGTAGTGCCATCGCCGCGGGTGGCGGCACGTACCAGCACACCGTTCTCATACAGCAAGCTCACCGCCAGGCCATCGAGCTTAAGCTCACAGCACCAGGTCAGTACATCCACGCTCTTTAAACGGTCTTGCACGCGTTTATTAAAGGCGAGGAAGCTCTCTTCATCAAAAACGTTATCCAGGGACAGCATCGGCACTTCATGACGTACCTGAGTAAACGCCGTCAGCGGCGTGGCACCCACGCGCTGGGTAGGCGAGTCCGGTGTGATAAGCTCCGGATGCTGCGCTTCGAGATCGCGCAGTTGGCGCAGCAGGCGATCGTACTCCGCGTCCGGGATTTCGGGGGCATCCATCACGTGATACAGGTATTCATGATGGCGAAGCGTGGTTCGCAGTTCAGTGAGTTGTTGTTCGATAGAGTCCATGTCGCACCATCAATGAGAAAAACCCCCGACAGGCGGGGGTTGATAAGGGATGAAACGAACGCCAGGCTTAGGCGTTTGCTTCCTTAACTTCGCGGATACGGTCCTGATACTCACGCAGCTTCTGCGGCGTCATCATGCGACGCTGATCGTCAAGTACCACCCCGCCCACTTCATCGGCGATATGCTGAGCGGACTGCAGCATCAGCTTAAAGTTTTGCACTTCATCACCGTAAGAGGGCACCTGCATAAAGATTGTGACGCCGGGCGTGGTGAAATCACCGGTCATTTCGGGGTCAAAGGTCCCCGGATTCACCATATTGGCCAGGCTAAAGAGGGCTGGGCCGCTGCCGTCCGGACTCAGATGACGATGGAAGATATTCATATCGCCAAACTTAAAACCGGCCTGCTGAATACTGTTCAGTAATACATCACCGTTTAACCATGTCCCATGATGCGCAGCGACGTTCATGACGATGACCGTCTCTTTACGCTGCGGTTTTTCTACCACGGGCTCTTCAACCACAACCGGCTCTGGTTCAACTACTGGCGTAGGCTGCTGCACCTGAACAGGCTGCGGCTCTGGCTGCAGTGGCTGTTGCACAGGCTGCGGCTGATGGACAGGCTGCTGTTGCACAGGCTGAGGCTGGTGCACAGGCTGCGGTTGATGCACAGGCTGCTGTGCTGCGGGTTGCGGAGCCTCCGGCTGAGTCTGTACAGGCTGCTGCGGCTGATGAACAGGCGCTTCTACCGGTGCCGGCTTAGCGGGGCGCGGCTGAGCAGAGGCATACGGCGGCTGGTACTGGTGCTGCGAAGGACGGGGGGCTTCGTGCTCCCCAAAGCCTGCGCCGGGCGCACTGTGAGTACGATGAACGCGAACTTCACCCACGCCTTCGTCTTCAGATTCCATGTCGTCATCATCGTTCTCATCGTCACGTTGAGACTTCATGCGCTTTAGTGGGCGATCGCGAAACATAGAGGAACGCTCTTTACGGCTGGTCCAGAAACCGTGCACCAGTAAAGCGAGTATGGCGATCGCGCCAACAATGATTAATATCAGACGCAAATCCTGCATCATTATATTCTCTGTTGTTCTAACACCTTGCCACCACGGCAAACATTTACTCACTAAGAGTATTTGCCGATTACGTCAAGTGCAAGTGGATGCAGAGCATTCACCGCATAAAGATGAATTAAATCGTGCTTTTTGCTGTTTTTTCGAACATTTCCGAACTGGTCAACAGCGTGCAACTGGCTAATATAGGCAGGCAATTTCACTGGTTGCGATAAAAGGAGCTCAACCTGGTTATGGTTTCATCAAATTCTACCTCCCCTCGCAGTGGCGTCTGGTACTTTTCACAAGGCTGGAAGCTGGTCTCCCTGCCAGGCATCCGCCGTTTTGTGATCCTGCCACTGGTGATCAATATCTTACTGATGGGGGGCGCATTCTGGTGGCTGTTTCATCAGCTCGATAGCTGGATCCCATCATTGATGAGTCATGTACCCGACTGGCTGCAATGGCTGAGCTATCTGTTATGGCCTATTGCAGTCATTTCCGTGTTACTGGTCTTTGGCTACTTTTTCTCAACCCTGGCGAACTGGATTGCGGCGCCGTTTAACGGTCTACTGGCCGAACAGCTCGAAGCGCGCCTTACCGGCGCAACGCCGCCCGATACCGGCATCCTGGGCATCATGAAAGATCTGCCGCGCATCATGAAACGCGAGTGGCAAAAGCTCGCCTGGTACCTCCCCCGTGCCGTGGTGCTGCTGATTCTCTATTTTATCCCCGGTATCGGACAAACCGTGGCCCCGGTGCTCTGGTTCTTGTTTAGCGCCTGGATGCTGGCGATTCAATACTGCGACTACCCCTTCGACAACCATAAAGTGCCTTTTAAAGAGATGCGCACGGCTCTTCGTTCGCAAAAAGTTGCGAATATGCAGTTTGGTGCCCTGACGAGCCTCTTCACGATGATCCCGCTGCTTAACCTCTTTATTATGCCCGTCGCCGTCTGTGGCGCGACCGCCATGTGGGTGGACTGCTACCGTCCGAAACATGCTTTGTGGAAATAAGGTCAAAAAGGAGTGGCTTATATCACTCCTTATTCCATACTGATCCCCATTATTTCCTTGTAGCATATAGATATGCGAATTCCTTACTTCCCCATACTTATTCAGCAGGTATGCTGGGTCGGTATCCCAATTTCATACAGTTAAGGACAGGCCATGAGTAAGATTTTTGAAGATAACTCGCTGACTATCGGTCATACGCCCCTGGTTCGACTGAACCGTATCGGTAATGGACGCATCCTGGCGAAGGTCGAATCACGTAACCCGAGCTTCAGCGTGAAATGCCGTATCGGTGCCAACATGATTTGGGATGCGGAAAAACGTGGCGTGTTGAAAGCGGGCGTTGAACTGGTTGAGCCAACCAGCGGGAACACCGGTATTGCTCTGGCCTACGTCGCCGCGGCGCGTGGTTATAAACTGACGTTAACCATGCCTGAAACCATGAGTATCGAACGCCGCAAACTGCTGAAAGCGCTGGGGGCGAATCTGGTGCTGACTGAAGGTGCCAAAGGGATGAAAGGTGCCATCCAGAAAGCAGAAGAAATTGTTGCCAGCGATCCGGCTAAATATTTGCTGCTTCAGCAGTTCAGCAACCCGGCAAACCCGGAAATTCACGAGAAAACCACCGGTCCGGAAATCTGGGAAGATACTGACGGCCAGGTCGATGTGTTTATCTCCGGTGTGGGTACCGGCGGTACGCTGACGGGCGTAAGCCGTTATATTAAAGGCACGAAGGGCAAAAAAGATCTCATTACCGTCGCCGTCGAGCCAACAGATTCCCCGGTCATTGCTCAGGCACTGGCAGGTGAAGAGTTAAAACCAGGTCCGCACAAAATTCAGGGCATTGGAGCAGGCTTCATCCCGGGTAACCTGGATTTGAAGCTTATCGATAAAGTGGTTGCCATCAGTAACGACGAAGCGATTTCTACCGCACGCCGCCTGATGGAAGAAGAGGGTATTCTGGCGGGTATCTCCTCTGGTGCCGCCGTGGCCGCTGCGTTAAAATTGCTTGAAGATGAAACCTTTACCAACAAGAATATCGTGGTTATTCTGCCGTCTTCGGGTGAGCGTTATTTAAGTACGGCCCTGTTTGCCGATCTCTTCACTGAGAAAGAACTGCAACAGTAATGCCAGAATGTAAATAACGCGTAAAAAAGCACCCTTATGGGTGCTTTTTTGTGGCCCACGTCAAACTTTTGCCTCTATCGGCATTGCTTCACCCTGTTAGCTCTGGTATTTAAGCTGGCAATTATTTTGATGCGCGAAATTAATCAACGCACGAAATCACGCTGCTGAATCGATTTTATGATTTGGTTCAAGTCTTGCTTCCACGGCATAATGTTTAATGTGACGAAGCGTCAGTTGCAAGACATGCAGGCACCAGGTTACGTCATGCGCTAACGTATACCGCGTACCCTTAAGTCGGTGCTAACAATACAGGCTAAAGTGGAGCCGCCAGGCTAGACTTTAGTTCCACAACACTAAACCTATAAGTTGGGGAAATACAATGTTCCAGCAAGAAGTTACCATTACCGCTCCGAACGGTCTGCACACCCGCCCTGCTGCTCAGTTTGTTAAAGAAGCAAAAGGCTTCACTTCTGAGATCACTGTGACTTCCAACGGCAAAAGCGCCAGCGCAAAAAGCCTGTTTAAACTGCAAACTCTGGGCCTGACTCAGGGTACCGTCGTCACCATCTCCGCTGAAGGCGAAGACGAGCAGAAAGCAGTTGAGCATCTGGTAAAACTGATGGCTGAGCTCGAGTAAGTATCCGGGTTCTTTTCAATATCAGTCACAAGTAAGGTAGGGTTATGATTTCAGGCATTTTAGCATCCCCGGGTATCGCTTTCGGCAACGCACTTCTGCTGAAGGAAGACGAGATCGTCATCGACCGGAAAAAAGTTTCTGCCGACAAGGTTGATCAGGAAGTTGAACGTTTTCTGAGCGGTCGTGCAAAAGCATCTGCGCAGCTGGAAGCGATCAAAACAAAAGCTGGTGAAACTTTTGGCGAAGAAAAAGAAGCCATCTTCGAAGGGCATATCATGCTGCTCGAAGATGAGGAGCTGGAGCAGGAAATCATAGCCCTGATTAAAGATAAGGGCATGACGGCCGACGCGGCTGCGCATGAAGTTATCGAAGGCCAGGCAACCGCCCTGGAAGAACTGGATGATGAGTACCTGAAAGAGCGTGCGGCTGACGTACGTGACATCGGTAAGCGCCTGCTGCGCAACATCCTGGGTCTGGCAATCATCGACCTGAGCTCCATTCAGGACGAAGTTATTCTGGTTGCTGCTGACCTTACCCCATCTGAAACCGCACAGCTGAACCTGAACAAGGTGCTGGGTTTCATCACCGATGCGGGCGGACGTACCTCCCACACCTCAATTATGGCGCGTTCTCTGGAGCTGCCAGCCATTGTGGGCACCGGTAGCGTCACCACTCAGGTGAAAAACAACGACTATCTGATTCTGGATGCCGTAAACAACAAAGTTTACGTCAACCCAACTAACGAAGAGATCGAGCAACTGCGTGCCGTTCAGGAGCAGGTTGCTACCGAGAAAGCCGAACTCGCGAAGCTGAAAGATCTGCCGGCTATCACGCTGGATGGTCATCAGGTTGAAGTTTGCGCTAACATCGGTACCGTCCGTGACGTCGATGGCGCTGAGCGCAACGGTGCGGAAGGTGTGGGTCTGTATCGTACTGAATTCCTGTTCATGGACCGTGACGCGCTGCCTACTGAAGAAGAGCAGTTCGCCGCATACAAAGCCGTTGCTGAAGCCTGTGGCTCTCAGGCGGTCATTGTCCGTACCATGGACATCGGTGGCGACAAAGAGCTGCCGTACATGAACTTCCCGAAAGAAGAGAACCCGTTCCTGGGCTGGCGTGCAGTGCGTATTGCCATGGATCGCAAAGAGATCCTGCGTGACCAGGTTCGCGCCATTCTGCGTGCTTCCGCTTTCGGTAAGCTGCGCATCATGTTCCCGATGATCATCTCCGTTGAAGAAGTGCGTGCGCTGAAGAAAGAGATCGAAATCTTCAAACAGGAACTGCGTGACGAAGGTAAGGCATTTGACGAGTCAATCGAAGTGGGCGTGATGGTGGAAACACCGGCAGCGGCGACAATTGCGCGTCATTTAGCCAAAGAAGTCGACTTCTTTAGTATTGGTACCAATGATTTAACGCAGTACACCCTGGCAGTTGACCGTGGTAATGATATGATTTCACATCTCTACCAGCCAATGTCGCCGTCCGTACTGACGCTTATCAAGCAAGTTATTGATGCTTCTCATGCTGAAGGTAAATGGACAGGCATGTGTGGTGAGCTTGCAGGCGACGAACGTGCTACACTTCTGTTGCTGGGTATGGGTCTGGACGAATTCTCTATGAGCGCCATTTCCATCCCGCGCATTAAGAAGATTATCCGTAACACGAACTTCGAAGATGCGAAGGTATTAGCAGAGCAAGCTCTTGCTCAACCGACAACGGACGAGTTAATGACGCTGGTTAACAAGTTCATTGAAGAAAAAACAATCTGCTAATCCACGAGATGCGGCCCAAATTACTGCTTAGGAGAAGATCATGGGTTTGTTCGATAAACTGAAATCTCTGGTTTCTGATGATAAAAAAGACTCCGGAACTATTGAGATTGTTGCTCCGCTCTCCGGCGAGATCGTCAACATCGAAGACGTGCCGGATGTAGTGTTCGCAGAGAAAATCGTTGGTGATGGCATTGCTATCAAACCGACCGGTAACAAAATGGTTGCACCGGTTGACGGTACTATCGGTAAGATTTTTGAAACCAACCACGCGTTTTCTATCGAATCTGATAGCGGTATTGAACTGTTCGTACACTTCGGTATCGACACCGTCGAACTGAAAGGCGAAGGCTTCAAGCGCATCGCTGAAGAAGGTCAGCGTGTGAAAGTGGGCGACCCGGTCATTGAATTCGATCTGCCATTGCTGGAAGAGAAAGCCAAGTCTACCCTGACGCCGGTTGTGATCTCCAACATGGACGAAATCAAAGAACTGATCAAACTGTCTGGCAGCGTCACCGTGGGCGAAACCCCGGTTATCCGCATCAAGAAGTAATTTGCCACACAGAAAAATGGCGCCTTCGGGCGCCATTTTTGTTTCTACGCTGGGAGAATAAGCTCGTCGTAGCCCTTTTGCAGGGTATAGTCCATCACTTCAGTCACCCTATTACCGGCCAGTGCTATCGCCTCAGCTACCGGCTTGCCTCGTACGATACCGCTTACCAACTCTGAGCAGAACAGATCGCCCGTCCCTTTCAGATCGGCCTGCACGCGCGGATGCGCGCTCACGCTAACGCCCCCGGCCGTCACCAGCACCACGTGAATGTGGTCGGGATCCGCCGCAACGGGTGCGCTGGTGATGGCGACCCACTTCAGCGTCTCGCTGAGCAGACTTTTCGCCGCCGCAATTGCGCTCTCCGGCGTACGACAGGACTGGCCGCTCAGTACTTCCAGTTCGAAAACGTTGGGCGTAATCCCCTGCGCTAACGGCAGCAGATACTGGCGGTAGGCTTCAGGGATCTCGGGCTTAACGTACATCCCGCTATCCACATCGCCGATCACCGGATCGACCAGCACCAGCAGTTCGGGATGGCTGGCTTTAATCGCACTCAGCCATTTGGCCAACAGCGCAATCTGGCTGGCGCTCCCCATATAGCCCGTGGTCACTGCCTTCAGTTCACGCAGGACGTCACGCTCTTCCAGCGCCTGCAGATAGCCGACAAACCACTCGTCAGGAATGACGCCGCCGTAGAAGGTGTCATAGTGTGGCGTATTACTGAAAAGCACCGTAGGAACGGCGGTGACGGTAAGCTGATGGCGGCGAATGTTTGGCACCGCAACGCTGTTACCCACGCTGCCATAAACGACCTGAGACTGTACCGCCACGATATCGCTCTGCTGCGCCCGGGTTTTATCCCGAAATAAAATCATCTCCATGAGGCTTAAATCCCCGCACCCTGCGAATAACTCTCTTCACCAAAGACGCCCGTAGAAAGATAACGATCGCCACGATCGCAGATAATCGCCACTACGACCGCGCCCGGATGTTGCGCGGCGACACGCAACGCACCGGCTACTGCGCCACCCGAACTGACGCCACAGAAGATACCTTCGCGCATGGCCAGCTCACGCATTGTATTTTCCGCCTCGCGCTGATGAATATCCAGTACCTGATCCACCAGTTGTGCATTATAAATGCCCGGCATATATGCCTGCGGCCAGCGACGAATGCCCGGGATACTGCTCCCCTCTTCCGGCTGTAAGCCAACTATCGTGACCGCGCTGGGCTGCTCGCGCAGAAAGCGCGACACGCCGGTAATGGTTCCGGTGGTGCCCATGCTGGAGACAAAATGGGTGATCCGCCCCCCGGTCTGCTGCCAGATTTCCGGGCCAGTGGTGGTGTAATGCGCATACGGGTTATCCGGATTATTGAATTGATCCAGCAGCTTACCCTCGCCCCGACTGGCCATCTCAAGGGCCAGGTCGCGTGCCCCTTCCATCCCCTGCTCCTTCGTGACCAGAATGAGCTCGGCGCCGTAGGCCCGCATGGCAGCCCGTCGCTCCTGGCTCATGTTGTCGGGCATCAGCAGTTTCATGCGATAACCTTTCAGGGCAGCGATCATCGCCAGCGCAATGCCGGTGTTGCCGCTGGTCGCTTCAATCAGCACGTCGCCGGGCTTAATCTCGCCCCGCAACTCGGCCTGCACAATCATCGACAGCGCAGCTCTGTCTTTCACCGAACCCGCAGGATTATTGCCTTCCAGTTTAACCCAGACTTCGCTGCCATTGGCTGGCCCCATGCGCTGAAGCCTGACCAGAGGAGTGTTGCCGATGGTTTGCTCTAATGTGTTCACGATTTTTGCTCAATAAAAAGCCCGGCTAGCGCAGCGCCACCGGGCGATAAACATACTGATTAACCTATCAGGCTGATTCGGCCAGAGCAAGATCCCCACGCGTTTCGATACGCGCTTTCCCGTGATAGATACGGGCATGCTGTAGCCCGACAAATAAGCGCTCACCGCGGTGTGGCGGGGTTTCATCGCGCATGACTACCGTCAGGGGATCGGTGTACCAGCCCAGCGGTTGTACCACCAGCTGGGTATAGTGTCCTTTCGGGCTGGCCTCCAGTACCTGCACCGGCAGCGGGGAGTCGAGGCTGGTACGGCGACTGACATCCACTTCCCACGGACGCAGGAAGAGATCCACTGGCCCCTGGTGCGCGGGGGTATAACCCAGCGGCCAGCGGTGCGCGCCGACGTGAAACTGCCCGCCGCGCACGGTGCCATGCAGGCGGTTGACTTCGCCCATAAACTCCAGCACGAAACGGGTCGCCGGTTCACGCCAGAGCTGCTCTGGTTCGTCTACCTGTTCAATGTTCCCCTGGCTCATCACCACTACCCGGTCGGCCACTTCCATCGCCTCTTCCTGATCGTGGGTAACGAACACGCTGGTGAACTGCAGCTCTTCATGCAGTTGACGCAGCCAGCGACGCAGCTCTTTACGCACCTGTGCGTCCAGTGCGCCAAAGGGTTCATCCAGCAGCAGGATTTGCGGTTCAACGGCCAGCGCACGCGCCAGGGCGACACGCTGCTTCTGCCCGCCGGAAAGCTGAGCGGGAAAACGATCCGCCAGATGGGCGAGCTGCACCATCTCCAGCAGTTTGGTTACTTTCGCTTTAATTGCCGCCGCATTGGGGCGTTCGCGGCGCGGCAGCACGGTCAGGCCGAAGGCGATGTTATCGAACACCGTCATATGGCGGAACAGCGCATAGTGCTGGAACACAAAACCCACTTTACGGTCACGGGCATGCAGGCGGCTCACGTCGGTACCGTGGAAGCGGATATGTCCGCTGGTCTGGTGCTCAAGCCCGGCGATGATGCGCAGCAGCGTGGTTTTACCAGAGCCGGACGGCCCCAGCAGCGCGACCATTTGTCCGGAAGGGATATCCAGCGAGATATCGTTCAGCACCTGGGTGCGACCAAAAGACTTCTTAATATTGGCAATCTCAATGCTCATGATTTCCCTCCTGATGCTGGCGTTTTTCCTGATTTTCTAAACGCCACTGCACCACACTCTTTAAAAACAGGGTCAAAATCGCCATCAGCGTCAGCAGGGCTGCAGCGGTAAAGGAGCCGACGGTGTTATAGTCCTGCTCCAGCAATTCAATCTGTAACGGCAGTGACAGTGTTTCACCGCGAATCGAGCCGGAGACCACCGACACAGCGCCAAACTCGCCAATGGCGCGGGCGTTGGTCAGTACCACGCCATAGAGCAATGCCCAGCGAATATTCGGCAAGGTGACTCGCCGGAACATTTGCCAGCCGGATGCGCCCAGCAACACCGCGGCTTCATCTTCATGGCTGCCCTGGCTTAACATCACCGGCACCAGCTCACGGACAACAAACGGACAGGTCACAAATATGGTCACCAGCACCATTCCCGGCCAGGAGAACATAATCTGCAGGTTGTGCTCATCCAGCCATTCGCCCAGCGGGCCGTTGGAGCCGTAAAAGAGCAGGTACACCAGGCCCGCCACCACCGGCGAAACGGCAAACGGGATATCCAGTAAGGTCAGCAGCAGCTGACGGCCCGGGAAGTTAAAGCGCGTGACCAGCCATGCCAGCAGGATGCCAAACACCAGGTTTACCGGAACCGTGATCAACGCGATCATCACCGTCAGCCAGATGGCGTGCAGCATGTCCGGGTCGGCGAGGTTTTGCAGCGCGGGCATAATCCCCTTGCTGAAGGCCTGCACAAAGATATAGACCATTGGCACCACGAGGATAAAGACAGACACCACCGCCCCGGTACCAATCAAAAACCATTTACCCCAGTTGATGCGGGGTGCGTCGTAGCGCTTCAATTGTGTAACTTCCGCCATCAGTGACCTACCACACGTCGCCCAAAGCGACTTTGCAGAGTGTTAATTGAGAACAGCAGCAGCAGCGATGCCGCGAGGATCACCGAGGCGATGGCGCTCGCCGCCGGGTAATCAAACTCCTGTAAGCGAACAAAAATCATCAGCGAGGTGACTTCGGTCTTCCAGGCGATGTTGCCGGCAATGAAGATGACCGCACCAAACTCTCCCAGGCTTCGGGTAAAGGAGAGCGCTACGCCCGCCAGCAGCGCAGGAGAGAGCTCCGGCAGTACGACTTTGCGAAAACTCTGCCAGCGCGTCGCGCCCAGCGTTTCCGCCGCTTCTTCATATTCCGGCCCTAACTCTTCCAGCACCGGCTGTACGGTACGTACCACAAAAGGAATGCTGGTAAACGCCATGGCCACCGCGATGCCGAGCCAGGTATACGTCACTTTGATATCAAACTTTGCCAGCCACTCGCCGTAAAAACCGTTCACCGAGAACAGCGAGGCCAGCGTCAGGCCGGCCACCGCCGTGGGCAGCGCAAAGGGTAAATCCATCAGCGCATCCAGCAGCGTACGACCCGGAAAACGATAGCGGGTTAAGATCCACGCCATCAGCAGACCGAACACGCCGTTAAAAATGGAGGCGACAAACGCAGAGAGCAGCGTCACTTTGTAAGCCGCCACCACCTGCGGGTTAGTGATCACTTCCCAGTACTGGGCCCAGCTCATTTCGGAGAGCTGCATGGCCAGCGCGCTAAGCGGTAATAATAAAATCAGACAGACGAACAGCAGGCTGGTCCCAAGGCTTAAAGTAAAGCCCGGCAGCACGCGTCTGGAGGAGACTGCAAACATTACTTACGCCCCGCCGCCAGCAATTTGTCTAACTCGCCGCCGCTAGTGAAGTGCGTTTTCATCACCTCAGGCCAGGAGCCAAACTTCTCTTCCACACGGAACAGCTGCGTCTGCGGGAATTTGTCTTTCAGTTTGTCCATGACTTCCGGGTTATTCACACGGTAGTAGTAATCGGTAATGATGGATTGCGCCTGTGGGCTGTAGAGCCAGTTCAGATACGCTTTCGCCGCTTTCTCAGTGCCGTTGGCCTCGACGTTTTTATCTACCCACGCCACCGGGAATTCCGCCAGAATATTGGTCTTCGGAATCACGACCTCAAAGCCCTGAGCTTCATACTGCTTACGGATGTTGTTCACTTCCGATTCAAAGCTGATCAACACATCGCCCAGGCCACGTTCGGCAAAGGTTGTGGTCGCGCCACGTCCGCCGGTATCGAACACTTCAACGTTTTTCAGGAACTGGGTCATGAACTGCTCGGTTTTGGCTTTATCGCCACCGTCAGCGTTATCTGCCGCCCCCCAGGCCGCCAGATAGGTGTAGCGCGCGTTACCGGAGGTTTTAGGATTCGGGAAGATCAGTTTCACGTCAGAACGCACCAGGTCGTTCCAGTCGTGAATATTTTTCGGGTTGCCCTTACGCACCAGGAAGCCCATGGTGGAGTAGAACGGTGAGCTGTTATTGGGTAGGCGGCTTTGCCAGTTGGCCGGGATCAGCTTGCCCTTGTCATGCAGGATCTGCACGTCTGTCACCTGGTTGTAGGTCACCACATCCGCCTTCAGACCCTGCAGGATCGCCAGCGCTTGCTTGGAAGAGCCCGCGTGGGATTGCTTAATGGTCAGCTTGTCTCCGTTGTTCTCTTTCGCCCACTGCTGTTCAAACGGCGGGTTAAGGGCGGCAAACAGCTCGCGGGAGACGTCATAGGAGCTGTTAAGCAGCTCAGTTGCCTGCGCCTGCGCCACCAGCAGCACGGAAGCAGCCAGCGTCAGATATCCTTTTTTTAGTAACGTAACGGCCATTGAGCACCCTTATAAATGTGATGACTATCTTATGGTCATAATATTTATAACGAGTACGAAAGGAGTAACGGTTTTATATACCGTTTGGTGATTTACAAGCAGAAAAGAGAATAAGGGTGCGGCCTGAAGCCCGCACCCCAGCCCTCTCCCGCGGGAGAGGGAGGAAGGCTTTTACAACGCCAGCAGACGCTCGACGGACGGGGCGAAATAGTAGCCACCGGTCACCGGTTTGGTGAAGCGCAGCATCGCGTCGCGCTTACCGTCGGTATCACCAAACATACTCAGCAGCTGCTGCTCAATGTTATAGAGACGCGCGCAGTAGGCACAGAAGTAAAGACCATGCGTGCCGCTCGCCGTGCCATAGGGCAGGCTCTGGCGCACAATCTTCAGCCCTTTGCCGTCTTCTTTCAGATCGACGCGGGTCAGGTGAGAGGTCACCGGGCGATCGTCGCCGTCGATCTCTTCATTGGCCTGTTTGGTACGGCCAATCATCATCTCCTGGTCATGCACGCTCATGCGGTTAAGCTGCTTCAGGTTATGCTCCCAGCGCTGAACGAATACATAACTGCCGCCCGCATCCACGCCCTCTTTAATGACCGCCACGTCGCGGCGCGTCTCTTCCCCGGCTGGGTTTTCAGTACCGTCGACGAAGCCGCTCAGATCGCGCTCTTCAACCCAGCGGAAACCATGGACCTCGTCCTGCACCTCGATGCTGTCGCCAAAGGCTTCCAGCGCCGCCTGGGCAACAGAAAAATTCACGTCATGACGCAGGGAAAGAATATGAATCAACACGTCATACTGGGTAGCCGGTGCCAGACCTTTCCCGTAAGGGATGAAGTCTTTCAGCTCTTCTGCCCCCTCACCGCCGCTCAGCTGACGCCAGACGTTGTTTCCGAAAGCAACGACCGCGCCCAGGTGTGCCTCGGGAAATGCGGCCTGGAAAGTGGCCAGTTTATCGATAAAAATTTTGCTGGCCGCACGCAGGGCATCGACATCCCCTTTAATATTGGCTTCCATCCAAATCGCCGCGCGGCAATGTTCTGGCAAAATGCCACTCTGAACCTGAGACATCGCTCCTCCTGAAAAAAAAGATGCCACGTCAGCGTGGCATTGTTGGCGGCGATTATACCCGCTTTTTCAGCAAGGCAGATTGTCCAGACGCAATTTACTGCTGCCAGATAATTTTGCTGACTTTCCAGTTCTTCAGGGTATCGTCAGAAGGCATTAACCCTTCCGGGCCGCTCCAGCTGCCGCTAAACAGATAACGGATGTGCTGGCTCTCTTTCGCTTTACACTCAACCCCAACGCCTTCCTCTACCACGGCGCTGGTACAGTTTCCGAATGCTTTCTGATACAGGTCACTGAACGGCGTGCCGATTTTGACTCCACTGTCGGTTTCAATCTCGCTATCCAGGACTTCAACGCGTTTTACCGCACTATTATCACCGCTGATAACCAGCGCCAGCTTGTCATCTTTCAGCGCTTCGTAATAACGCACGATATTGCCATTTTCGGTTTTCATCCCGCTACGCAGGCGATAATCGCTGCTTAGCGCTGAGGCGATCGCCTCCTGCTCCATCGGCGTGGCGGAGGTGATATTGCCTACCCCCTCCTCGGTAACCTCGGTGGAGGCGCCAAACCAGTTCCAGGGATAAGCCGCAGACCAGTTAACCGACGAGAGAGTGGAACAACCCGTCAACACAACGGGGAGCGCGCAGATCAATAAACGCAGCGATTTCATGAGAGGGTCCTTTCTGGTTAATTCAACGCTTGTTGGAGTGCATCATCGGCAAAAAGTGCCGTTTAATCTTTCTCAGGTATGAAACAGGCGCGCAGACGGGGATTAGTGACCAGCCATAACAGCGCCACGATGTCCGCAATCACCAGCGTAATTCCAATGCCGCTTAACGGTTCGCCCTGCAGCCAGAGCCAGGGCTGCCAGGCCAACAGGATGAGCTGCGCCGCAATCAGCAGACTACGCAGCGCGAACCACAGGCGGGGCCAGAGATGGCGTCGTCCGCTCAGCAAAAACGCCAGCACCGCAGGCACGCCCGGTAATAGCCCGAGCCAGAAGTTATCGTGATCGGGATAAAAGAGATTTAGCAGGGTGTTGCCCTGATCGCGTGAGGCCCCTGCCAGCACAAAGAGCACCCAGGTGCGTGCCTGTAGTAACAATACGCACCAGAACAAGAGCGGCAAGC
The DNA here is from genome assembly GCF_002430365.1 of Leclercia sp. UBA5958. Taxonomy (NCBI): domain Bacteria; kingdom Pseudomonadati; phylum Pseudomonadota; class Gammaproteobacteria; order Enterobacterales; family Enterobacteriaceae; genus Leclercia; species Leclercia sp. UBA5958. The sequence continues at coordinate 458,782 of NZ_DJCE01000011.1, forward strand.
GCATGCGTCCCTGGCTGTCGTAGTCGCCGGGGTGAAACTCAATACTCTTCATCTTCTATCAGGCGCTTGCCGAGGGTCAGCACATCGGCGTGTTCATAAGCCAGCCGTTCGTACATCCCCAGCACCACATCGTTGTCTTCGCGAACCATGATCTGAATTTTGGGACAGCCGCGGGCAATCAATTTCTTCTCGAGACGGTTGAGCAACGCATTGGCAATACCGCGTCCACGGAACTCCGGATGCACACCAAGATAGTAGGCCGAGCCGCGATGGCCATCGTAACCGCCCATCACCGAGCCAACCACTTCGCCATTCACTTCCGCCACCAGGAACAGACTGACGTCATGATTAAGCTTACGTTCAATATCCATTTCCGGATCATTCCAGGGGCGCAGAAGATCGCAACGCTCCCACAGGGTGATGACCTCTTCGAAATCTGCCTGGCGAAAAACGCGTATCTCCATGGTATTAGCCGCCTTTTTAGGTTCAAAAACAGTGATTATCGCCCGAACGCCGCGTTTAGCCAATATTCGGGGAAAATCTCACCAAAATTTGGCATAATGTCACTCTGTCACGTATTGAAATGAAAAGTAAAACAATTATTAGCAAGGACTGTCGTAACGCGAAAGACGATACGATATAACACCAGGACCCCCATTTTTTACAATTCAGGCCGCATGAGCACATTCAAACCATTAAAAACACTCACATCGCGTCGTCAGGTTCTCAAAGCGGGGCTGGCAGCCTTAACTTTATCCGGCATTGCAAAAGCCCAGGCCAAGGAAGAGAGCACGCTTAAAACCAGTAACGGACACAGTAAACCTAAAGCTAAAAAACCGGGCGCTAAGCGCGTGGTCATGCTCGATCCGGGCCACGGCGGCATCGATACCGGTGCCATTGGCCATAACGGCTCTAAAGAGAAACATGTCGTGCTGGCGATTGCAAAAAAAGTGCGGACAATTTTACGCAGCAACGGCATTGACGCACGGCTGACCCGCACCGGTGATACCTTTATTCCCCTGTACGATCGGGTGGAAATTGCCCACAAGCACGGCGCGGATCTGTTTATGTCTATCCACGCGGACGGCTTTACTAATCCGAGCGCGGCCGGTGCCTCGGTGTTCGCCCTTTCGAACCGCGGCGCCAGTAGCGCCATGGCGAAATATCTTTCGGATCGCGAAAACCGCGCCGATGAAGTGGCCGGGAAAAAAGCCACCGATAAAGATCATCTTCTCCAGCAGGTGCTGTTTGACCTGGTGCAAACCGACACCATCAAAAACAGCCTGACCCTCGGGTCGCATATTCTGAAGAAGATTCGGCCCGTGCACCGTCTGCACAGTAAAGGGACCGAGCAGGCTGCCTTTGTAGTGCTGAAATCGCCCTCCATCCCCTCTGTGCTGGTGGAAACCTCCTTTATTACTAACCCGGAAGAGGAGCGCTTACTCGGCACTACCGCTTTCCGCCAGAAGATCGCTAACGCTATCGCCTCCGGGATAATCAGTTACTTTAACTGGTTCGATAATCAAAAAGCCCACGTGAAGAGACGCTGATGAAACCAAATGCGCAACGGGTTAAAACCTTCTTGCTACAGTTGCAGGACCAGATTTGCCAGAAATTGACCGCCGTTGACGGCGGAGCGTTTCAGGAAGATGAGTGGCAGCGCGAAGGCGGCGGCGGCGGGCGCAGTCGGGTGCTGCGTAACGGCGGTATCTTTGAGCAGGCCGGCGTGAATTTCTCGCACGTCCATGGCGATACAATGCCTGCCTCGGCCACCGCTCACCGTCCGGAGCTGGCAGGCCGCAGCTTCGAGGCGATGGGGGTTTCGCTGGTGGTCCATCCCCACAGCCCTTTTGTACCGACCAGCCATGCTAACGTGCGCTTTTTTATTGCCGAAAAACCCGGCGCCGAGCCGGTATGGTGGTTTGGCGGTGGCTTCGATTTAACGCCTTTTTACGGCTTTGAAGAGGATGCCGTTCACTGGCACCGTACGGCCCGCGATCTTTGCCAGCCCTTCGGTGACGAGGTGTATCCCAAATACAAAAAGTGGTGTGACGACTATTTCTATCTGAAGCACCGCGACGAGCAACGGGGTATCGGCGGGCTCTTTTTTGACGATCTCAACACGCCGGATTTTGATACCGCTTTCGCCTTTATGCAGGCGGTGGGTAGCGGCTATACCGACGCGTATCTTCCCATTGTGGAACGGCGTAAGGATACCGATTACGGCGTACGAGAGCGTGAGTTCCAGCTTTATCGCCGGGGGCGTTACGTAGAGTTTAATCTGGTGTGGGATCGCGGCACGCTGTTTGGTTTGCAGACCGGCGGGCGTACGGAGTCGATTCTGATGTCGATGCCGCCGCTGGTGCGCTGGGAGTATAATTTCGAGCCAAAAGAGGGCAGCCCGGAGGCTGCCCTGAAGGATTTTATTCGGGTTCGGGACTGGGTGTAGCCTTTATCCCCTCACCCCGGCCCTCTCCCTGAGGGAGAGGGAGAAAACGGGGGTTGCCGTCAGTCCCCTCTCCCCGTGGGAGAGGGTTAGGGTGAGGGGGAGAAATAAAAACTATAGCGGCTGCGTCTGCGCCTCTACCACCGCCAGCGCCACCATGTTCACAATACGACGCACAGAGGCGATCGGCGTCAGCACATGTACCGGCTTCGCCACCCCCATCAGCACAGGACCAACCGTCACCCCTTCAGAGCTGGAGACACGCAGCAGGTTGTAGCTGATACGCGCCGCTTCGACGTTCGGCATAATTAGCACGTTCGCCGAGCCTTTCAGCGGGCTGTCCGGCATACGCTCATTGCGGATACTCTCCACCAGCGCGGCATCACCGTGCATTTCACCATCAATCATCAGCTCAGGCGCACGCGCGCGCACCCGTTCCAGCGTCTCGCGCATCTTGCTCGCCGCCGGAGATTTTGATGACCCGAAGTTAGAGTGCGACAACAAGGCTACCTTTGGTTCGATCCCGAAACGACGCACGGTTTCTGCCGCCATCACGGTGATTTCAGCCAGCTGCTCCGGCGTCGGATCGTCATTCACATAGGTATCAGCGATAAAGGTGTTACCGCTTGGCAACAGCAGCGCATTCATCGCCCCCGCCGTATGGACACCCTCACGATAGCCGAAGATCTCCTGCACCACGGTAAAGTGCTCGTGGTAATCCCCTACCGTGCCGCAGATCAGGGCGTCGGCTTCACCGCGGTGGACCATGATCGCGCCGATCACCGTGGTATTGCTGATGACCGCTTTCTGCGCCTGCTCCTGGGTGATCCCGCGACGTTTCATGATCGCGTAATATTCGTTCCAGTACTCTTTAAAGCGCGGATCGGATTCGTTGTTCACGATCTCAAAATCCACGCCCGGTTTAATCTGCAGCCCCAGCTTCTGGATACGCATCTCAATCACGCTCGGACGGCCAATCAGAATCGGCTTCGCCAGACCTAAGGTGATCAACTCCTGCGTAGCATGCAGCACGCGCGCCTCCTCACCCTCTGCCAGCACCACGCGCTTCGCGTCTGCGCGTGCCTGGGAGAAGATAGGCTTCATAAACAGGTTCGTTTTGTAGACGAACTCGGTCAGTTTATCGACGTAGGCATCAAAGTCCTGAATCGGCCGCATGGCTACACCGGAGTCCATCGCTGCCTTCGCCACTGCCGGGGCGATCTTCACAATCAGGCGCGGGTCGAACGGTTTCGGAATAATGTAATCCGGACCAAAGCTGAGATCCTGATCGCCGTAGGCCGAAGCTACCACTTCGCTCTGTTCGGCGTGAGCCAGTTCGGCGATGGCGTGAACGGCGGCCAGCTTCATCTCTTCGTTGATTGCCGTCGCACCCACGTCCAGTGCGCCGCGGAAGATGAACGGGAAGCACAGCACGTTGTTCACCTGGTTTGGGTAATCAGAACGGCCGGTACAGATAATGGCGTCTTCACGCACCGCTTTCGCCAGCGGCGGCAGAATTTCCGGCTCCGGGTTGGCCAGCGCCAGAATCATCGGCGCACGAGCCATCTTCTTCACCATCTCCTGGGTCAGCACTTTCGGGCCGGAGCAGCCGAGAAAGATATCCGCGCCGTCAATCACATCATCCAGCGTGCGCTTGCCGTCATCCACGACCGCATAGGCGGCTTTGGTTTCGGCCATATTGGGTTCGCGATCTTTGTAGATAACCCCTTTTGAGTCGCAGACCACAATATTGTGCTTCTGCATACCCAGCGCCACCAGAAGGTTCATACAGGCGATGGCTGCCGCACCGGCACCGGATACCACCATACGCACGTCAGAGATGTTTTTCTCTACCACCCGCAGGCCGTTCAGAATGGCGGCTGTACTGATAATGGCGGTGCCATGCTGGTCGTCATGGAACACCGGAATATTCATGCGTTCGCGCAGTTTTTGTTCAATATAGAAACACTCTGGCGCTTTGATATCTTCGAGGTTAATACCGCCGAAGGTTGGCTCCAGCGCGGCCACCACGTTGATAAACTTATCGGGATCGAGCTCATCGACCTCGATATCAAACACGTCGATACCGGCGAATTTCTTGAACAGAACGCCCTTCCCTTCCATCACCGGCTTGCCCGCCAGCGCACCGATATTGCCAAGTCCCAGCACCGCGGTACCGTTAGAAATCACCGCCACCAGGTTGCCGCGCGCGGTGTATTTGTAGGCAGCGAGCGGATCTTTCTCAATTTCCAGGCAAGGGGCGGCAACGCCCGGCGAGTAGGCTAGCGCCAGGTCACGTTGCGTGGCGAGAGGTTTGGTGGGGGAAACCTGGATTTTACCGGGAACCGGGAATTCATGAAAATCGAGGGCACTCTGTTTCAACTGATCGTCCATCTTATCCTTCCTTTAACGTATCGTTCAAAATGGGTGCTGTTTTTCTGTCCTGAGGCACACCCTGGCGTGCCGCATAGTATCGCCGCTGGCTGCGGTTCAAACTTTGAAGGCTGCCAAACTCTGACCAACAAACAACAAAATTTGTTATCAATTTATAACAAGCCTGTTACCCACCCGCCAAAGCAAGACCCTCCTCGTCTGCTATGCTTTTTTGTTAAGCACGTCGCGAATTTTCCAGAAGTGTGATCCAACGCACTCGACTAACTCTTTTGATTTCAAGGAGTCATACTTTATGAACCAACTAGACGGCATCAAACAATTTACCACCGTCGTTGCCGACAGCGGTGATATTGAATCTATCCGTAGCTACCAGCCGGAAGATGCGACCACCAACCCTTCGCTGCTGTTAAAGGCCGCGGGATTGACCCATTTCAGCCATCTCATTGACGACGCCATCGCCTATGGTAAGCAGCGCGGTAAAACGCAAGAGCAACAGGTAGCAGAGGCCAGCGACAAATTGGCGGTAAATATTGGTGCGGAAATTCTGAAAAGTATTCCCGGCCGTGTTTCAACCGAGGTTGACGCCCGCCTCTCCTTCGATAAAGAGAAGAGCATTAACAAGGCCCGTCGTCTGGTTGAGCTTTATCAGGACCAGGGCATCGATAAGTCGCGCATTTTGATCAAGCTGGCCTCGACCTGGGAGGGGATCCGGGCGGCGGAACAGCTGGAGAAAGAGGGAATCAACTGTAACCTGACGCTACTGTTCTCATTTGCTCAGGCCCGTGCCTGCGCCGAGGCTGGCGTCTATCTTGTCTCCCCGTTTGTTGGCCGCATCTATGACTGGTATCAGGCAAAAGAGCCGATGGACCCCTACGTGGTCGAGCAAGACCCCGGCGTGAAATCCGTACGTAATATCTACGATTATTACAAGCAGCACCGCTACGAAACCATCGTGATGGGTGCCAGCTTCCGCCGCACTGAACAGATCCTCGCCCTGGCCGGCTGCGACCGCCTGACCATCTCCCCGGATCTGCTGAAAAAGCTGCAGGACAAAGACGAGACCGTCATGCGTAAGCTGATCCCTACCTCAACCGTGCTGCCGAAGCCGAAGGCGATGACCGAAGCCGAATTCCGCTGGGAGCATAACCAGGATGCAATGGCCGTCGAAAAACTGGCAGACGGCATTCGTCAGTTTGCCGTTGACCAGCGCAAGCTTGAAGATCTGCTCGCCGCCAAACTTTAAATCAGCCATGGAGTGAACTATGTCCCGTAAAGAGTTAGCCAACGCCATACGCGCCCTTAGCATGGATGCCGTGCAAAAAGCCAATTCCGGCCATCCGGGGGCACCGATGGGCATGGCCGATATCGCCGAAGTGCTGTGGAACGACTTTCTGAAGCACAATCCTAACGATCCGGCCTGGTACGACCGCGATCGCTTCATTTTGTCTAACGGCCACGCCTCCATGCTGCTCTATAGCCTGCTGCACCTCTCTGGCTACGACCTGCCGCTGGAAGAGTTGAAAAACTTCCGTCAGCTGCACTCCAAAACGCCAGGCCACCCGGAGCTGGGCTACACGCCGGGCGTTGAAACCACTACCGGGCCGCTGGGCCAGGGGCTGGCCAATGCCGTGGGGCTGGCCATCGCAGAGCGCACCCTGGCGGCGCAATTTAATCAGCCGGGCCATGACATCGTCGATCACTTTACCTACGTCTTTATGGGCGACGGCTGTCTGATGGAGGGGATCTCGCACGAGGTCTGCTCCCTGGCCGGCACCCTGGGGCTTGGCAAACTGATCGGTTTTTACGATCACAACGGCATCTCCATTGATGGCGAAACCGAAGGCTGGTTCACCGACGATACGGCCAAGCGCTTCGAGGCGTACCACTGGCACGTTGTTCACGAAATTGACGGCCACGATCCTGAGGCGGTGAAAAAAGCGATTCAGGAAGCGCAGAGCGTGAAGGACAAACCGTCCCTGATTATCTGCCGGACCACCATCGGCTTCGGCTCGCCGAACAAAGCGGGCAAAGAAGAGTCGCACGGCGCGGCGCTGGGTGAAGAAGAGGTGGCGCTGACCCGCCAGAAACTGGGCTGGAAATATCCCGCCTTTGAGATCCCGAAAGAGATCTATAGCGCCTGGGATGCCCGCGACAAGGGGAGTAAAATCCAGGCCTCGTGGAATGAGAAATTTGCCGCGTATAAAAACGCGCATCCGGAGCTGGCCGCCGAGTTTACCCGCCGGATGAGCGGCGGTATGCCAGAAGCCTGGGAAGAGAAGACCCAGGCGCTGATTGAGGAGCTGCAAGCTAATCCGGCGAAAATCGCTACACGTAAGGCGTCGCAAAACACCCTTAACGCACTGGGGCCGATTCTGCCCGAGCTGCTTGGCGGTTCCGCGGACCTGGCGCCGAGCAACCTCACCATCTGGTCGGGGTCGACATCGATTAAAGAGGACCAGGCCGGTAACTACATCCACTACGGTGTACGTGAGTTCGGCATGACCGCCATCGCCAACGGTATAGCCCATCACGGTGGCTTTGTGCCTTATACCGCGACCTTCCTGATGTTTGTGGAGTATGCGCGTAATGCCGCGCGCATGGCGGCACTGATGAAAGCGCGACAGATCATGGTGTATACCCACGACTCCATCGGGCTGGGGGAAGATGGGCCGACCCACCAGGCGGTGGAACAGCTGGCGAGCCTGCGCCTGACGCCAAACTTTAGCACCTGGCGTCCTTGCGATCAGGTCGAGGCCGCAGTGGGCTGGAAGCTGGCCATAGAGCGCCATAACGGCCCGACGGCGCTGATCCTGTCGCGTCAGAATCTGGCGCAGATTGAACGTACGCCGGAGCAGGTCAAAAACATCGCCCGCGGTGGCTACATCCTGAAAGACAGCGGCGGCAAGCCGGACGTGATCCTGATTGCCACCGGCTCGGAAGTGGAGATCACCGTGAAGGCGGCAGAAAAACTTACCGCTGAAGGTCATGCGGTACGGGTGGTTTCTCTGCCTTCGACGGACATTTTTGATGCCCAGGATGAGGAATACCGTGAGTCGGTGCTGCCTTCAGATGTGAGCGCCCGCGTGGCGGTCGAGGCCGGAATTGCCGACTACTGGTATAAATATGTCGGCCTGAAGGGGGCGATTGTCGGCATGCGGGGATACGGCGAATCGGCCCCGGCCGATAAGCTCTTCCCGTACTTCGGCTTTACGGTCGAAAACGTGGTGGAAAAAGCACAGAACCTGCTTTAACGGGTGATCCACAAGGTGGGCCAGGCATCTGGCCCATGCCAGTTATCGCAGCTTGGCTCTTCAGCATACCGCACCAGACGAAAGCGCTGGCCATTAAAACGCCAGCGCGTCTGGATGCCACAATCGGCAATACCCCGCCCTAACGCAAGAGTGGTGAGTTCGCGATTTTTCTCATCGAATCCTGCATTCATCAGCTCCATATCACTGCTCTCACTTGCGGCAACAAACGGCAGACGCAGGCGGACAGCCCGTGCGGCAAAAGGTTTTTTACGCGAAACCAGCCACGCCAGATCCACGGTATTATAGGCCCCCGCTTCACAGCTAATCATCATCAACGCTTTATCATCGGTCAGGGCCGTTACCCGTACCTCCCGGCGCGCCGGATCGAGCGAGCACTGGCTGTTATTCATCCGCCAGGTACCGTAATCAATTAAATCGCTGCGCTCCTGACGCGTCAGGGGCGTAGGCGTTGGATTAATTACCGCTACCTCTTTTAGCGCCGGTGCGGGTGGCACGCTGAGCGGCGGATCGTCGCCCTTTTTAATCCAGGCGGTTTCACTGCCCACACGCTTTTGCTGGCTGTCGATAAACAACAGCGTGGCCTTCAGGCCATCGAGGGAGATCTCTTGCTTGCCCCGGTTCAGGGCGATCATATGCTTTTCCTGAATGGTGGCCAGGAACGCATTAATAGTGGCGGTATCGTCAGTTGATAAACGCCAGGGGGAGAGTTGCCAGTGCCGGGTATCGAGCGCTAACGGTTCGCCATCGAGAAGTAAACGGGGGGCGATCGCCGGTTCGCCGGCAGAAGGGGTCGCCAGCCCGCCGAGTTCAATGCGCAGGACCGCATCGGTTTTGGCACCGGCGCTACGACTCAGGGTCATCACCAGCCCTTTATGCTCGTTAATATTGCGCGCAATACAAAAATTCTGATTGTTGCAGGTCACCTGCCAGTCAGAAAAAGCTCGCTGCGCGGGGGCCGCCTGCACAAAAAGTGCCGGCAGCATAGTGAGCATAAAGATAAATAAATAGCTGTGACGCATGTATGGCACGATCCCGGAAGCATGGCTCAAAAAACTGGCCGTATCTTCCTGCGCAAACCGGGATGGCTCAATCGGATTTATCGGATAGATTTATTTAAAATACATCTTATTAACATTAATAAGATCAAGTCATTAAGCCGGACGTCTGAAGATACTGCAGTAATATCACCGTCTTGCCATCCCGGATTTCGCCGGTTTTTACCTTCTCCAGCGCCTGCGTGAAAGGCATCTCCAGTACCTCGATCTCTTCATCTTCAATGCCGCCGCCCGCATTGGCGCGGTGGGCGTCGCTGTATTCCGCAACAAAAAAGTGAATGAGTTCGGTGACACCGCCCGGGGACATATACAGCTCAAAGACTTTACGCACTTCGCTGACGGCGAAGCCGGTCTCTTCAATTGCCTCTTTACGGACGCAGACGTCGGGTGCATCGTCATCCAGCAGACCGGCACAGGTTTCAATCAGCATACCGTCGGGATTGCCATTAACCCAGGTCGCTACCCGGAACTGACGGATCAGCACCACGGTTTTTTTATCCCGGTTATAGAGCATCACCGTTGCGCCATTACCACGATCGTAGACCTCACGCTTATGGCGCACGACTTCGCCGTTTTCACGCGTTAGATCGTAAGTCATGTTGCGAAGCAGAAAGTAATTGTCGGAGAGGATTTTATCTTTGATTAGGTCAATTTTCAGGGTCATGCGGACTCCACAGCGCAAAATATCCTCGTCATACTACGCCGTGAAGTCCGCTTTGTCGTGGCCGGGTTAATGGATAAGATTCTGATTTACGCCCAGCCAGTCGGCGATGCCCTGCGCCGCATGCCGCCCTTCGGCCATGGCGGTCACCACCAGGTCAGCACCGCGAACCGCATCGCCACCGGCGAAAATTTGCGGGTTACTGGTCTGATAACGGTAACGGCTGTCGACGCCGGCGACAATCCGTCCCCACTCATCCACGGCCACCCCCTGCGCCTGCAGCCACGCCGCGGCATGCGGAGTAAAGCCAAAGGCCATGATTACCGCATCGGCAGGGATCACGAATTCACTGCCGGCAATCGGCACCGGACGCCGCCGCCCCTCGTCATCCGGCTCGCCAAGCTGGGTGCGCAGTAGACGAACTCCGTTGACCCGTCCGCTGTCATCCAGCGCCAGCGCCACCGGCTGGACGTTGAATTCAAAGGCGGCCCCCTCCTCTTTGGCATTTTTCACCTCTTTACGGGAACCGGGCATGTTGGCCTCGTCGCGACGGTAGGCGCAGGTGACGTTTGCCGCCCCCTGACGCAGAGCGGTACGCACACAGTCCATCGCCGTATCGCCGCCCCCCAGTACCACCACGTTGAGCCCGGCGGTATCGATAAAGGGATCGGCCACCGAGGCGGGCAGCCCCATAAGCTGACGGGTATTGCCCACCAGATACGGCAGCGCATCGTAAACACCCGGCGCCTCTTCGTTAGGGATGCCGGCTTTCATCGACCGCCAGGTGCCGACTCCTATAAAGAGCGCATCATAATCCCGCTGAAGTTCAGCCATCGACACATCCTTACCCACCTCGCAATTGAGTACAAAACGGATCCCCATCGCGGTAAAGATGTCGCGACGGCGGGCCAGCAGCGACTTATCCAGTTTGAACGCCGGAATGCCAAAGGTCAGCAAACCGCCAATCTCCGGGTGACGATCGTAGACGGTCACGCTAAGGCCACGGCGCACCAGCGCATCCGCGCAGGCTAACCCCGCAGGCCCGGCACCGATAATGGCCACACGTTTATCGACCGGCACCACCTGGCTGAGATCGGGCCGCCAGCCTTTCGCCAGCGCCTGGTCAGAAATATAACGTTCAAGGTTGCCGATGGTGACCGCGCCGGACGCCTCGCGCACCGTGCAGGCCCCTTCGCAAAGTTTGTCCTGCGGACAGACTCGCCCGGTGATCTCCGGCAGGCAGTTGGTCTGGTGTGATAACTCGACCGCCGCCTCGATATCACCGGCTTTTACCCGCTCAATCCACTGCGGGATATGGTTGTGCAGCGGACAGGTCCATTCACAAATCGTGTGCTCGCCGCAGGTAAGACAGCGCGATGCCTCCCGCTGCGCCTGCTCTGTTCGAAATGGCAGATAAATTTCTGCAAAGTTGCCCACGCGCGCCTCAGGTCTGAGCTTATCCGGCTCGCCACGCGGGCTAAGCGCCTGCAGCTGCGCCTGCTTTCCGCCGGCTTTAACCGCCGCCGGGGCAATCCCTTTCCATGGCTGCGCCTCATGACTCGCCGTACGCAGCCTGCGCGCGCGGGAGAGTTGATTCAGTGCGTCAGGGGTGGCAAGCGTCAGGACATTGGCCGGGCAGTTTTCCACGCAGGCTGGCCCCTGCGGCCGTCCGGTACAGAGATCGCACTTCTGCGCGGTGGCTTCCCCCTGGGCGGTAACCACGATGTCCATCGTGCCAAAGGGGCAAGCCACGACGCAGGCTTTACAGCCAATACAGCGCTGTTGATTCACCTGCACGCTGTCGTTTTCGCGGGCGATGGCCCCGTTCGGACAGCTCTGGATGCAGGGGGCATTTTCGCAGTGATGGCAGGTGACGGTGTTGAAGCGGCTCCCCTCTTTCACCACGGTGATTCGTGGCGTGAATTCCCGCTGACTCAGCGCATGTTGTTCATTATGATGTGCCATCACGCAGGCGACTTCGCAGGCGTGACATCCGATACATTGCTGGCTGTTGGCCATAATAAAATGATTCATAGCAACACCTGCTCTGGTTATTAACCTTATTTTTTACAGAGGTTAAGTATTTACGCACCGGGGCGGGTTCAGGCAATGTTCATATGCCCAGAAACGCGAACTTTCTGCCCTGAACCTGAGTGAGATCAAATATATTTTGCGTAAAGGGAATAGCGTTTCCTTCGGCTGGCGCAGTCGCGCCGGACCTTTGTTCAGACATCATTCAGGAAGCCATGTGTGATAGTAAAACGACCCGTCTCGCGAAGCCTTGCCCGGGCATTCATCTCCATTATTGTGTTATCGATCCTGTCCAGCGCAGTAGCGTTATTGACCCTTGCCAGCAGCCAACGCGATGCAGAAGCCATTAACATTGCCGGCTCCCTGCGTATGCAGAGCTATCGTCTTGGCTACGAGCTACAGCGTGGCGGGAGCGATCTGCATGAGCACTTGCTTACCTGGCAAAACACGCTGAATGCGCCAGCGTTAACATCGCTGGATAAGTGGTATGTGCCGGAGGAGGTAAAGCAACGCTATCATCAGTTGCAGGCGGCATGGCAGGTGATGAATGAGCAGTTATTGCAGGGCAACGAGGCGTGGTACCAGGCGCATATCGAAGAGTATATCGGGCGAATGGATGCCTTTGTGCTTTCACTGCAACATTATGCCGAACACAAGATGCAGCTGGTGGTGATCATTTCGCTGGCGGGCGGCGGCGGGATCCTGCTGTTGGTCTTTATCACGCTGCGTCGCATTCGCCGCCAGGTCGTCGCCCCGCTCAACCATCTGGTAAGCTCCAGCCTGCAGATTGAACAAGGCCGCTTTGATACCCCCGCTCCGGACAGCGATCTGCCCAACGAGCTGGGCCTGCTGTCGCGTACCTTTAACCATATGGCCGAGGAGTTGCACACTCTGTACCGCTCCCTGGAAAGCTCCGTGGAAGAGAAAACCCATCATTTGCATGAGGCCCACCAGCAGCTGGAGATGCTTTTCACCTGTTCACAGGCCCTGAATGCCAGCCAGACAGACAGCCACTGCTTTCGCCACATTTTGCAAATTGTGAAGGCGCATACCGGCATGCGCTATCTGGCGCTAAGCACCAGCGATGGCTGGCAGATGAGCGAGGGCTACAAAAGCGATCGTTTACCCATGCAGCAATTGCCGGTGGTGATGCAGGAGACGCGATTTGGTGAACTCTGTTGGCAGAACGAGCACGGTACGGTGTCAGGGCCGCTGATGAAAAGCGTGGCCACGATGCTGGGGCGCGGCATCTATGTGAACCAGTCGCAGAAGCATTTCCAGCAACTGCTGTTGATGGAGGAGCGTGCCACCATTGCCCGGGAATTGCACGACTCGCTGGCCCAGGTACTCTCGTATTTACGCATTCAGCTAACGTTGTTAAAACACGCCGTACCGGAGGAGAACCAGCCGGCGCAGGCCATTATTAGCGACTTCTCGCGAGCGCTGAATGATGCCTGGCTTCAGTTACGCGAACTGCTGACCACCTTCCGCCTGACGCTCAATCATGCCAACCTCCCCGCAGCGCTCCAGGAGTCGCTGGATGGCTTACAAAGCCAGACCCGCGCGAAACTCTCTTTAGATTGCCGTCTCTCCTCTCTCGCCCTCGATGCGCAAAAGCAGGTGCACCTGCTGCAGATTGTGCGCGAAGCGGTGCTGAACGCCATTAAGCATGCGCAGGCCAGTGAGATTGCCGTCGCCTGCGTGACCACCGCCAGCGGCGAGCACATCGTTTCTATTCGCGACAATGGGATAGGGATTGGCGATGCCAGCGAACCCCCTGGCCATTACGGGCTCAATATCATGCGCGAGCGCGCCGTGCGGCTGGGAGGGACTCTTCACTTCACGCGTCCGGCGGAGGGGGGAACTCAGGTGGAGGTGCGTTTTCCACAATGAGCCGTGCAGAGGGTAAATAAGCGTAAATAACTCTCGCATCTCATTAGAACGCCACGCGCGTGCGTAATACTCAGCCGCACAGGAGGCGCGATTGCGCTGTAAACGCGCATGATAATTTACACTATCTCCTTATTTTCTCCACGTTTGACATCCGCCTTGCCGCTAGAGTGATGCGGGCAATGTACAATAACAATTCGACGCTAAATGAGGTCCTGGTTCAATGGCGAATTTTTTCATCGATCGCCCCATTTTTGCCTGGGTACTGGCAATCTTATTATGCCTGACCGGCACCCTGGCCATTTTTTCACTTCCTGTTGAGCAATATCCCGACCTGGCACCGCCGAATGTGCGTATCACTGCCAACTATCCGGGGGCGTCGGCACAGACGCTGGAAAATACGGTCACCCAGGTTATCGAGCAGAATATGACCGGCCTCGATAACCTGATGTATATGTCTTCCCAGAGCAGCGCTACCGGTATGGCAACGGTCACGCTGAGCTTTTCCGCCGGCAGCGATCCCGACGAAGCGGTGCAACAGGTGCAAAACCAGCTGCAGTCAGCCCTGCGTAAACTGCCCCAGGCGGTGCAGAATCAGGGGGTGACGGTGCGTAAAACCGGGGATACCAATATCCTGACCATCGCCTTCGTCTCTACCGATAACTCAATGGATAAGCAGGACATCGCCGACTACGTCGCCAGTAATATTCAGGATCCGCTGAGCCGTATTAACGGCGTGGGGGATATCGACGCCTACGGCTCACCATACTCCATGCGCATCTGGCTTGACCCGGCGAAACTGAACAGCGTTCAGATGACGGCGAAAGATGTGACCGACGCTATCGAGTCGCAAAACGCCCAGATTGCCGTAGGCCAGTTGGGCGGAACGCCCGCCATCGACAAGCAGGCGCTGAATGCCACCATCAATTCGCAATCATTACTACAGACACCGCAGCAGTTCCGGGACATCACGCTGCGCGTGAATCAGGACGGCTCCGAGGTGCGCCTCGGCGACGTGGCGACGATTGAGATGGGTGCCGAGAAATATGACTATCTTAGCCGGTTCAACGGCAATGCAGCCTCCGGGCTGGGGGTGAAACTGGCGTCGGGGGCCAACGAAATGGCCACCGCCAAACTGGTCATCGACCGCCTCGATGAACTGTCGCATTTCTTTCCCCACGGGCTCGAATACAAGGTCGCGTACGAAACCACCTCCTTCGTGAAAGCCTCTATCGAGGACGTAGTCAAAACGCTGCTGGAAGCCATCGCGCTGGTGTTCCTCGTGATGTATCTGTTCCTGCAAAACTTCCGCGCCACCCTCATTCCAACCATCGCCGTGCCTGTGGTACTGATGGGGACCTTCTCCGTGCTCTATGCCTTTGGCTACAGCATTAACACCCTGACGATGTTCGCTATGGTGCTGGCGATAGGGCTACTGGTCGATGACGCCATTGTGGTGGTGGAGAACGTCGAACGCATCATGAGCGAGGAGGGGCTCTCCCCACGGGAGGCCACCCGAAAATCGATGGGGCAGATCCAGGGGGCGCTGGTGGGTATCGCCCTGGTGCTGTCGGCCGTCTTTGTGCCAATGGCCTTCTTTGGCGGCACTACGGGGGCTATCTATCGCCAGTTCTCCATTACCATTGTCTCGGCAATGGTACTGTCCGTACTGATGGCGATGATCCTGACCCCTGCCCTCTGCGCTACCCTGCTTAAGCCGCTTCACAAAGGCGAGCATCACGGGCAAAAAGGCTTGTTCGGGTGGTTCAACCGCATGTTCAATCGCAACGCGGCACGCTATGAAGCGGGCGTTGGGCGAGTTTTGCAGCACAGTCTGCGCTGGATTGTGGTGTACGTGCTGCTGCTGGGCGGAATGGTGTTCCTGTTCCTGCGCCTGCCCACCTCATTTTTACCTCTGGAAGACCGCGGCATGTTTATTACCTCGGTGCAGCTTCCCAGCGGTGCGACGCAGCAGCAAACGCTGAAAGTGGTGCAGCAGGTCGAACAGTATTTCTTCACCAAAGAGAAAGAGAACGTCGTGTCGGTGTTTGCCACCGTCGGCTCTGGCCCTGGCGGTAACGGGCAGAACGTGGCACGTATGTTTGTACGCCTGAAAGATTGGGAGCAACGTGATGCGAAAACTGGCACCTCGTTTGCCATTATCGAGCGTGCCACCAAAGCGTTCAGTCGGATTAAAGAAGCGCGCGTCTTTGCCAGCAGCCCGCCGGCCATCAGCGGCCTGGGCAGCTCCGCCGGTTTTGATATGGAGTTGCAGGATCACGCCGGTGCGGGGCATGACGCCCTGATGGCGGCGCGCGATCGCCTGCTGGAGCTGGCCGGGGAAGAGCCCAACCTGACCCGCGTACGCCACAACGGCCTTGATGACAGCCCGCAGTTACAGATCGATATCGATCAGCGTAAAGCGCAGGCGCTGGGCGTCTCTATTGATGATATCAACGACACGCTGCAGACCGCGTGGGGCTCCAGCTACGTGAATGATTTTATGGATCGTGGCCGCGTGAAGAAGGTCTACGTGCAGGCGGCCGCCAAATACCGCATGCTGCCGGAGGATATCAACCTCTGGTACGTACGCAATAAAGAGGGCAGCATGGTGCCCTTCTCCGCCTTCGCTACGTCACGCTGGCAAACCGGCTCGCCCCGCATGGAGCGCTACAACGGCTATGCGGCGGTGGAAATTGTCGGGGAAGCCGCGCCAGGCGTCAGTACCGGTACGGCAATGGATGTGATGGAAGGGCTGGTCAGTCAGCTTCCGGCAGGCTTCGGGCTGGAGTGGACGGCCATGTCGTATCAAGAACGCCTCTCCGGCGCGCAGGCGCCTGCGCTCTATGCGCTGTCGCTGCTGGTCGTCTTCCTCTGTCTGGCCGCGCTCTATGAGAGCTGGTCAGTTCCCTTCTCGGTCATGCTGGTGGTACCGCTGGGGGTAATTGGCGCCCTGCTGGCCACCTGGATGCGCGGGCTGGAGAACGACGTCTACTTCCAGGTCGGGTTGCTGACGGTTATTGGGCTATCGGCGAAGAACGCCATATTGATCGTCGAATTTGCTAACGAGATGAATGAGAAGGGCCAGGATCTGGTAGCCGCTACGCTGGATGCGTGCCGTCAGCGATTGCGTCCAATTCTGATGACCTCACTGGCGTTTGTTTTCGGCGTACTGCCGATGGCGACCAGTTCCGGTGCCGGCTCAGCAAGTCAGCATGCGGTAGGGACGGGCGTAATGGGCGGGATGATCGCGGCCACGATACTTGCCATCTACTTTGTACCGCTCTTCTTTGTGCTGGTACGCCGTCGCTTCCCGCTAAAAGCGCGCCCGGAATAAGGCGTTAGAAATAAAAAAGGCGGCCTCACTAGCCGCCTTTTTTGTGTGCTTTTGTGCACACTATCATTATTTTACAACCAAGTGCTTTTTGCTGTTCTTCCTGAATTTCATTTACGAAGCATGACTTCGATAAAATCTTTCCAGTTCCCCAGTTCACGTTCAATCATAACAACCTCTCTTATTATTATGGGCATTTTACGAGAATATATCGCCAATGTGAAGAATCTTTAATCAATCACTGCGATTGCCCCACCCTGCTATCACAGGGCTTGTAAGTAATATGGAGGGAGAACGATAAACTTTATGTGACGTACTGCAATATTTTGAAACAACCCTGATTTAAGTCGATGAAATAAATCCAGGTCGTTTTGCCAGGCTTTTATTTGATTCTGGAGGGCTATGCAGCGGGAGTGAAAGAATATTCACAATTTCCCTTAAGCAGCGGTACGTAGCGTGTTTAAATAAAGCCATAAACTGAATGTGTTATATTTGTGCATCACTAACATATTCGAAAATACTGTGCGTTTGAGCGTAATTAATACAAAAGGATTCACCATGACCCAGCTCTATGGCATCAAAAATTGCGATACCATCAAAAAAGCACGCCGCTGGCTTGAAGATAACAATATTGACTATCGTTTTCACGACTATCGCGTGGACGGACTGGATGCAGATTTGCTGCAAAAATTTATCGCTGAACTGGGTTGGGAAGCGTTGCTGAACACCCGAGGGACGACCTGGCGTAAGCTGGATGAGAGCCTGCGCGCCAGCATTAATAACGCCGACAGCGCGGCGGCACTGATGATCGAAATGCCTGCAATCATTAAACGCCCATTGCTCTGGACGCCAGGTCAGCCTATGCTGCTGGGCTTTAGTGATTCCAGTTACCAACGCTATTTTGACGAGGTGTAGTTTATGTCATGCCCGGTCATTGAGCTGACTCAGCAGCTTATTCGCCGCCCCTCCCTCAGCCCGGACGACGCTGGTTGTCAGGCGCTAATGATTGAACGCCTGCGCGCTATCGGCTTCACCGTTGAAGCGATGGATTTTGGCGATACGCAAAACTTCTGGGCGTGGCGTGGTGAGGGTGAAACCCTGGCCTTTGCCGGACACACCGACGTGGTGCCTGCGGGCAACGCCGACCTCTGGATCAACCCGCCTTTCGAACCCACCATCCGCGACGGTATGCTGTTTGGTCGCGGCGCGGCAGACATGAAAGGCTCGCTGGCGGCCATGGTTGTGGCGGCTGAACGCTTTGTCGCTCAGCATCCGACCCATAAAGGCCGTCTGGCATTTCTGATCACCTCTGATGAAGAGGCCAGCGCTAAAAACGGCACCGTGAAGGTAGTCGAAACCCTGATGGCGCGTAATGAACGCCTGGACTACTGCCTGGTGGGTGAGCCCTCCAGCACCGAAGTGGTGGGTGATGTGGTGAAAAATGGCCGTCGGGGCTCACTCACCTGCAACCTGACCATCCACGGCGTGCAGGGCCATGTTGCCTACCCACACCTGGCCGATAATCCTGTACACCGCGCAGCCCCTATGCTCAACGAGCTGGTGGGTATCGAGTGGGACAAAGGCAATGAGTACTTCCCGCCCACCAGCATGCAGATTGCCAACATCCAGGCCGGAACCGGCAGTAACAACGTGATCCCTGGCGATCTGTTCGTTCAGTTTAACTTCCGCTTCAGCACCGAGCTGACCGACGAGATGATCAAAGCCCGTGTGGCCGCGCTGTTGGATAAATATGCGCTGCGCTACAGCGTGGATTGGTGGCTCTCAGGCCAACCTTTCCTGACCGGACGCGGCAAGCTGGTCGATGCGGTCGTTAACGCTATCGCGCACTATAATGAAATTAAACCGCAGCTACTTACCACGGGCGGCACATCCGATGGGCGCTTTATCGCCCGTATGGGTGCGCAAGTGGTAGAACTTGGGCCAGTGAACGCCACCATTCATAAAATCAATGAATGCGTGAATGCGGCTGATTTACAGCTACTGGCTCGTATGTATCAACGTATCATGGAGCAGCTCATCGCCTGATGAGTGTTCTGTAAAAGGAAAAGCGAATGGACTGGCTGGCAAAATACTGGTGGATTCTGGTGTTGGTTTTCCTGGTGGGCGTGCTGATCAATGTCATCAAAGATCTGAATCGCGTGGACCATAAGAAATTCCTCGCCAACAAACCCGACCTCCCGCCGCATCGTGATTTTAACGATAAGTGGGATGATGACGACGACTGGCCGAACAAAGACCAGAAGAAGTGAAAATCAGCCCTCTCCCCACCGGGAGAGGGCTTTTTATTACAAGAACTCTACGATGTCATCGTCGTTAGGCTTACCGCCGCTCAGCGCTTCGTCAAAATAGTGCTTCGGTACGGTAAAACGCAGATGGTCCAGTGCGAACTGCATACTGCGATCGTCGATGGCGTGACCCAGATCTTCAACGATATCCAGCGTCACATCTCCTCCCGCCCGCAGCAATGCCTCCTGGGCGTCGACGGCGTGCGATAACTCAATGATCCGGTCTTCACCACCGTGAATCAGATGGATGGTCGTGGCGGTATCGGCATATTGCGGCAGAGTGGCGTAGCGGCCATTAAAGGCAATCACCCGTGATGCCAGCCCCGGCTCTGCTTTTATACTTTCCAGCGACATAATTGAGCCCTGCGAGAAACCAATCAGCGCGGTGGCATTGGCGGCCACCCCACTCTGCTGTTGCCAGTAGTGCACCGTTTCGATAAATCGCGGCATGATGGCGTCCACCCGCCCCTGACGGCTCTCTTCGGTCACGCCCTGCACGGCGAACCACTGGCGGCCGTTCGGGCCGCACGGCTCTGCGCCACCGATGCTGACAATAAGCGCATCCGGGAAATGCGGCGCAAACCAGGATCCGATCTGCGCCATGTTAGCCGCGCTATCGCCTACGCCATGAAACAGCAGCAATAATTGTTTTGCCGGTTGCACCGGGCTTTGAACAACAAAATGATCATGTTTCATGGCACTCTCCTTATTTGATGAACCCGATTTTACGCCTGATGGGCATATTAACCATGCCAGTTCATTGAAGAAGTCATTGAAAAAATTGCCATTGCAATATGTCGTTTTTGAGCTGCTGGCTACGCGCCAGATCCTGCTGCGCGAGCGTCTGGCCGGTTTCAGCGCGCAACCGCGCTAACAGCGCTTTACGCCCATTTAGCCCCAGCCTGCGGCTCATTTCGCCCTCCTCCAGCTGCAGCTCGATTTTGCCCCTTAACGCCTCCAGCGGTGCTGAGGTGGCATTTAACAGCCGGGTGAGGCTGCCTACAGAGGCGGAAAACGGGCGATGACCCCAGGCGAATCCCGCCAGCTCCAGCCAGTCATCATCCGTAAGGGTAGCCGACTCAAGCGTCTCTACCGGGATCTTTTCACCGTTCCAGCGCTCAATGATGCGGGCATCCCGGCGCAGGCGTTGATGCTCATGCGCGCAAAGCGCTCGCCCTGCATCGCTGAGGGGACGTATCGCCATGGCGCTGTAACAGCCGCTGCTCGCCTCCCGGTGGCTGCCTATTCGTACCAGCACAAAACCGCAGCGCTGCCAGAAGCGCCAAAGCTCCTCGGTATAGCCAAAGCTGACCGAGAGGTAATCGACCGTTGCGCTGGCCGCCGCGCTGGCAATCAGCGCCTGACCGAGCCCCTGCCGCTGGTGGCCGGGATGGACAGCCACCCGGGTTATTCGTCTGCCGCTGAGGGTCGCGGCAAGCGGCGAGCCGCCATGTGCTGCCAGAGACTGCGCCACCAGATTACCGCGCGGACGCCGGTACCCGGCCCAGACCGCCCGGCTGAGTCCCGGCCCTAAGCCGCCTTCATCTACCAGCCACACTGCCCCCGTTACGCGATCCCCCGTGCAGGCGACGGTAAAGTGTTGGCCCGGAGCATCCATCATCCGCCGTAAGTCGAGCGGCGAGGTACGATAATGGGCGGCACACAGGAGCTTATAGACCGCGGATGGCCGCGCGGGGGCAGAGAGCCAGGCTTCCGGCTCAAGGGGTAAAAAACGGACCTCGCCCTGCGCAGGCTCACTATCAGGGCGATCGTCAAACAGCAGCACCTCATCGATAAAGCGCTCCAGCGGACAGCCGACGGCCCAGCGCATCGGCTCGGAAAGCGGGAAATAGCGCAGCCCGGCAAAGCGAGCGCAGAATTTTAGTAAAAATCCCCGGCCTGTGCCTTCGTACCCCTGTACGGTCGTGGTTAACAGTACCCGCGGAAAACGACTCACCAGCTGTTCCAGTAGCGGGCCGGGGATGGCAGCAGCTTCGTCAACAATGAGCCAGTCAGCCACTCGCCCTGACGCCAGCAGCGCGTCCGGCGCCATAAAGTGAAAGTGCTTATCGGCGAAGTGGGCAATAACGTCCGTGGCGCCTCTGGACGGTGCCGTCACGATTGCGCTGCCGGTAATACGTTGCAGTAGCATGCCCGCCAGCGCCGATTTGCCTCGCCCGCGGGGGGCAGTAACGGCGGTGATGCCTGGGGGCTGGGTCAGTAAACGCTCGAGGATTTGCGCCTGCTCGCGCTGGGGTTCACCGCTGGCGGGTTGCCAGGGGATCGCTGACGGTAGGTCCGGAAGGATCAACGGGTCGCCCTGCTGCCACAGGAGCACCTGCGGATCGGCAGCGAGGTGGCGACAAAAGTGCTGCACGAAACGCGGTGTAGCAATTGGCTCGGCGCTGTCGCTCCAGCGCACGGCGTCCTGATCAGGTTTGGAGGGCCACTGTGTTAAAGGGGGCGTCAGCAGGACCAGCAGACTGCCGGCGCGCAGCGTGCCGCAGAGCGCCGCCAGGGCGGCCACGTCAAAGCCGTAACGTGCATCAAACACGGCGTGAAGATGCTCTCGCCCCAGCAGGTTACTTAATGCCTGCGGGGCGCAGGCGTTCGGAACCGGCGCGTTATTGCCCACCCAAAGCCAGTCGCCGGCAAGCGTATCGCAAAGGGTGAGCGCCTGCTGCTGCGCCCATTCATCGTCACCGCTGACCACCAGCAGACGCCGGTGCCCGGCACGCGTCAACTGCAGTTGAAACCGGGATAATGCCTCAACGCCCTCAGACATTACATTGCGCGGCCAAAGGTATTGCACTGCGCCGGGTCACCGCTATCGAAACCGCGTTTGAACCAGGTGTAGCGCTGCTGCGAGCTGCCGTGAGTGAAGCTGTCGGGGACGACGTGCCCCTGGCTTTGCTGCTGCAGGCGATCATCACCAATGGCTTCGGCGGCGTTGAGCGCCTCTTCCAGGTCGCCCGCTTCCAGCACACCTTGCTGCTGCATATTGTGTCCCCACACGCCGGCGTAGCAGTCGGCCTGTAGCTCCATGCGCACCGACAGCGCGTTTACTTCAGTCTGGCTGGCATTTTGCTGCAGCTGACGCACCTTTGGCTCGATACCCAGCAGCTTCTGCACGTGGTGCCCGACTTCATGGGCAATAACATAGCCCTGAGCGAAATCGCCATCGGCGCCCAGTTTTGATTTCATGTCATCATAAAAAGAGAGATCGATATAGACGGTCGAATCGGCCGGGCAGTAGAACGGCCCCATTACCGACTGGCCGGTGCCGCATCCGGTGCGCGTGGCGCCGCGATACATCACCAGTTTCGGCTGCTGATAGGTCCGGCCCATTTTGTCGAACAGCTGGCTCCAGGTGTCTTCGGTCGTGGCCAGGATCACCGAGGTGAATTTTGCCGCTTCGTCCTCATTAGGGCTAATGGAACGCTGCGACTGCTGCTGTTCCATCGGTTGGCCGGTGAGTAAACCAGTCAGGTCGACGCCGTAGTACCCTGCTACCAGCACCACCACCAGCAGAACCAGCCCCCCTTTACCGCGAGGCAAGCGAAAGCCCGGGCCGCCCATCATCGGACCGCCGCCACCGCTGCGCCTGTCTTCTACATTGTCACTTTCACGACGCCCTTGCCAGCGCATATCCCACCTCAATAATATCGCATTGATAATATGTCTGATCGTAGGCGTTTAAGGGAAAGATTACCACAGGCAACACGGATGAAACGTCAGAGGCAGGTATCTACCTCTGACGGAAAAGCGGGGATTAATCGAGGTTCACACCCAGACGATGGGCAACGGCTTCATAGGCTTCAACCACGCCACCCAGGCTCTGGCGGAAGCGGTCTTTGTCCATTTTATCCAGGGTCTCTTTATCCCACAGACGGCTACCGTCTGGAGAAAATTCATCGCCCAGTACCACTTCGCCTTTATAAAGTCCGAATTCCAGTTTGAAGTCGACCAGAATCAGGCCGGCGTCATCGAAGAGTTTTTTCAACACGTCGTTGGCTTTGAAGGTCAGCTCCTGCATGCGCGCCAGATTCTCTTTGCTCACCCAACCAAAGGTTTCGCAGTAAGACTCGTTCACCATAGGGTCGTGCATCGCATCGTTTTTCAGGAACAGGTCGAACAGTGGCGGGTTCAGTTCGATACCCTCTTCAACGCCCAGACGTTTCACCAGGGAGCCAGCGGCACGGTTACGGACTACGCACTCAACCGGAACCATATCCAGTTTCTTCACCAGACATTCCGTATCGGACAGCAACGCTTCCATCTGCGTCGGAATACCCGCTTCCGCCAGTTTGCTCATAATGAAATAGTTAAACTTGTTGTTTACCATCCCTTTACGATCGAACTGCTCAATGCGCGCGCCATCTCCTGCTGACGTATCATTGCGGAACTCGAGCACCAACAGATCGGGATTTTCCGTGCTGTATACGGTTTTCGCTTTGCCACGATACAACTCAGCTTGCTTCTGCATCTTCTCTACTCCTGGTGTGATGATTTGTGTACAAAACCCGGCGTATTATGCCACGCACACGTTTGCGTAGCACTAAAATAAAAAGGGCTGGATAAACCAGCCCCTTTTTTTTATTTGCTGAATGCGGCCTGGAAGGCAGCAACCAGCGCATCGTTTTGCGACTGGGTCAGCGTATGCCCTTTCGGGTCGATAAATTGCAAACTACTGCGGTTATCCAGATCCCCTACCTGCAACTTATAGTCGCCGGCTGCGAGGCCTGGGTCACGCGCGCCAAGCTCTTCCCAGCTGCTATCGGAAAGCGGCTTGTAGGTCACCGCCATGCTGCCGGTAGAGCGGGTGCTGTCGTTGACCTTCATCCCTACGCGCTCCAGCGTCGACGGCAGACGTTGCCAGACCTGGTTGAACGGACCACGTACCACGAGCATAGGCAGGCCAGTATCGTCTGCAGCGCTCTGTACATCGAAGGTGGCGCCGTTACGGCTCTGCGCCGCGTTCGCCGCGTCGGTAGCGTTTTTATCGAGGCCCGCAGAGATTACGTTCAGCATCTCGGCGCTGTAGCGCTGCAGAGAAGCAGCATCAGCAACCGGTTTACCCGCCTGCTCCAGGTTCAACAGTTTGACCACCACGGCCTGCTGATAACCCTGAGCCTTAACAGAGACTTGATAACGACCACGGTACTGCTGATCTTCATCCAGACGGTTCCATTCGATCCAGTCCGTTGTCAGCGTCTGGCTGGCATCATCACGTTTATCGATGGTGTAGTTCTTCGCCTGCAGCACGCTAACCACCTGTGGCCACAGGTTAGCGTTACGTGCGCTTTCAACCTGCAGGGTGGCGGTATCACCGGTAAACTGCGTGCGCGCACCGCTCACCAGCGCCAGCGGCTGTGCCGGCGGACGGATATCCAGCGCTTTACCCACCGCGCCACTGCCATTGGTGACAGGAATGGTGTAATCGCCATTCTCAACCGGCAGGATCATGCCCGCAGGAGCATGAAGTTCAGCAAGCGGCGTAGCATCCAGGTAGGATTCGTCACCGCTCACCTGGCGTTTATAGCGTGAATCTGAGCTACAGGCCGCAAGCAGCATAACAAGCGAAACACCCGCAACCTTCGCCAGGCGCGATTTCTGTACTGAGTAAGCCATCAAATCTCCCTAAACTTTACAGCAAACCAGCATGCTTCAACGCGCCGGTAACCACTTCACGACCATGGTCGGTGATGGGGGTCATCGGCAGACGCAGCGTGTCGGTTGCTACAAGTCCCAACTCCTTACATGCCCATTTCACTGGGATCGGATTGGGTTCGACAAATAATTTATTGTGCAGCGGCATCAGACGCTGGTTGATCAACCGTGCTTCCTGGAAATGCCCTGCGGCAGCCAGTTTGCACATTTCAGCCATATCACGGGCCGCGATGTTTGAGGTCACGGAAATGACCCCATGACCACCGAGCTGCATAAAGTCCAGCGCAGTGGCATCATCACCGCTGAGCAGGATGAAGTCGTCTGAAACCAGCTCTTTGATCTGGTGAACACGGCTTAAGTTCCCGGTCGCCTCTTTAATCGCAATAATATTTTTTACTTTGGCGAGACGGCCCACGGTTTCTGGCAGCATATCGCAGCCAGTACGCGACGGCACATTATACAGGATTTGTGGCAAGTCAGTATGTTCGGCGATAGCTTTGAAGTGCTGGAACAGACCTTCCTGGGTAGGACGGTTGTAGTATGGTGTTACCGTCAGGCAACCCACAACGCCGCTGTCGTTAAAACGCTGCGTCAGGCTGATGGCCTCAGCAGTAGCATTGGCGCCAGTTCCGGCAATTACCGGGATGCGGCCGTCAGCCAGTTCAAGGGTCATCAATACGACATCGCCATGCTCATCGTGGCTCAGCGTGGCAGATTCACCGGTAGTCCCTACCGATACAATCGCCGAGGTTCCGCTGGCGACATGATAATCAATCAGTTTCTTCAGGCTTGACCGGCAGACATTACCTTTTTCATCCATCGGTGTAACAATCGCGACAATACTTCCCGTGAACATGGGCCATCCTCAATGCGTGCAAGAGCCTCAATGGTACGTTTGGAACTGTAATAAAAGCAAGCGACCTGAGGCCCCCAGGTTGTTGTATGCCGGTTTTTTTTATGCTTTCCTTAGTAAGACTTAACCACGCAAAGGAAGAACAGGTTTGACAACCCCATCACAACATTACCTGGTTATCACTGCGCTGGGTGCCGACAGGCCTGGTATTGTGAACACCATCACCCGTCACGTCAGTAGCTGCGGCTGTAACATTGAAGATAGCCGGCTGGCGATGCTGGGCGAAGAGTTCACGTTTATTATGCTGCTTTCCGGGTCATGGAACGCCATTAACTTAATTGAGTCGACGCTGCCGATGAAAGGGGCTGAGCTGGACCTGCTCATCGTCATGAAGCGCACCACTGCACGCCCTATTCCGGCCATGCCCGCAACCGTCTGGGTGCAGGTCGAGGTGAATGACTCACCGCATTTAATCGAACGTTTCACTGCGCTGTTCGACAGCCATCAAATGAATGTCGCAGAGCTGGTTTCTCGCACGCAGCCCGGAAATGATGAGAATGCCCCACGGCTGTTCATTCAGATTACCGCTCATAGCCCCGCCTCGCACGATGCGTCAAATATCGAGCAAGCGTTCAAAGCCCTATGTACAGAATTGAATGCGCAAGGCAGTATAAACGTCGTCAACTATTCACAGCATGAACAGGATGGAGTTGAGTAATGAATCCACTGAAAGCCGGTGACATCGCACCGAAATTTAGCTTGCCCGATCAAGACGGTGAGCAAGTAAATTTGGCCGACTTCCAGGGACAGCGTGTTCTGGTCTATTTCTACCCGAAAGCCATGACGCCAGGCTGTACCGTACAAGCGTGCGGTTTACGCGATAACATGGACGGTTTGAAAAATGCAGGCGTTGACGTGCTGGGTATCAGCACTGACAAGCCTGAAAAGCTCTCTCGCTTCGCCGAAAAAGAGCTGTTGAACTTCACGCTGCTTTCCGACGAAGACCACAAAGTTTGCGAAAGCTTTGGCGTCTGGGGTGAGAAATCCTTTATGGGGAAAACCTATGACGGCATTCACCGTATCAGTTTCCTGATTGACGCCAACGGCAAAGTCGAACATGTGTTTGACGATTTTAAAACCAGCAATCACCATGACGTGGTGCTTAACTGGCTAAAAGAGAACGCCTGATTTAAAACAAAACGGCAACCCTGAGGTTGCCGTTTTTTATGTTGAGGCTCGCTACTCTTCTACCGCAGGAACATCTGGCCATGCGTGCACCACGGCCTTGATGAGCGTCGCCAGTGGAATCGCAAAGAACACCCCCCAGAATCCCCATAGCCCGCCAAAAATCACCACCGACAGAATAATCACCAGCGGATGCAGATTCACCGCTTCAGAGAAGAGCACCGGGACCAGCAGATTGCCATCCAGCCCCTGGATAATCAGGTACACCGCAAAGCAGCTCCAGAACTCAGTACCCAGGCCAAACTGGAATAGCGCGACCCCGACCACCGGAATCGTCACTACAAATGCCCCGATGTAGGGGATCAGTACTGAGAAACCGACCAGCACTGCCAGCAGCAACGAATAGTTGAGCCCAAAGATGACGAAGCCAATCCAGGTCGCCACACCCACTACAATCATCTCCAGCACTTTGCCGCGAATGTAGTTCGTGATTTGCTGATTCATCTCTTGCCATACCTGCCCTGCCAGCCCGCGATTCCGCGGCAGTACGCGGCGTACCGCGTTGAGCATCTGCTCTTTATCCTTCACCAGGAAGAAGACCATCAGCGGCACCAGAACCAGATAAACCGCCAGCGTCAGCAGCCCGACCAGCGAGGCGAGGGAAAATTTCACTACCGTATCCCCCATCGTCATGATGCGGGTACGCACATTTTCCGCCATGGCATCAATGATGCCCGCGTCCATCAGCGCCGGATAGCGGCGCGGCAAAGTAGCGGCAAAATCGGAGAGCTTGCTGAGCATACCGGGCATATCGCGTATCAGGTAGATGCCCTGCTGCCAGGCAATGGGCAGAACCACAAAGGACATCAGCAGTAAGATTCCGACAAAGAGCACCAGCACGATGGTGCTTGCCCAGCGGCGAGAGCAGCCGATATGTTCCAGGCGAACGGTAGGCCACTCCAGAAGATAGGCCAGAACGATGGCGACCAGCAGCGGTGCTAAAAGTCCGCTAAAGAAGAAGAGAATGCCAAACCCGGCAACAAGAATAACCAACAAAGCAATGGCTTCCGGATCGCTAAAACGCCGGCGATACCACTGCATCAATAACTCAAGCATACAGTCCTTACCTGGGGAGGTGGCGAGAGAGAACAGGCGAATTGTATCGAAGAGTCGTTGAAAAGACTTTCGCTTTTTATCGTCTTGTCGCAAAACGCAAAAGCTGAGACGGGGGATTTTCTTATCGCCCCGACACGGCTACACTCGCAAAGCAGCCGCTGGTGAACGATATACGGGTTCGCCGGTCAAAATAGCACACCCAACAGACAGGACCGAGGTTATGTTCAGGCAGTTGAAAAAAACGCTGGTTGCAACGCTTATTGCTGCTCTGACCGTGGGTCAGATGACGCCAGCCTTTGCCGATTCGGCCGATTCATTGCCGGATATGGGCACCTCAGCAGGAAGCACGCTCTCCATTGGCCAGGAGATGCAGATGGGCGATTTTTATGTCCGCCAGCTTCGTGGCAGCGCGCCGTTGATCAACGATCCCCTGCTGGTGCAGTACATTAACTCACTGGGCATGCGGCTGGTCTCCCATGCAGATTCAGTGAAGACGCCGTTCCACTTCTTTTTGATCAACAACGACGAGATCAACGCCTTCGCCTTCTTTGGCGGTAACGTGGTGTTGCACTCGGCGCTGTTCCGCTATGCAGATAACGAAAGCCAGCTGGCGTCGGTGATGGCGCACGAAATTTCCCACGTTACCCAGCGTCACCTGGCTCGGGCCATGGAAGATCAAAAACGTAGCGCCCCGCTGACCTGGGTTGGTGCGCTGGGTTCGATTCTGCTGGCAATGGCAAGCCCCCAGGCCGGTATGGCCGCCCTGACGGGTACGCTGGCGGGCACCCGCCAGGGGATGATCAGCTTTACCCAGCAAAACGAACAGGAAGCCGACCGTATCGGTATCCAGGTATTGCAACGCTCTGGCTTTGATCCGCAGGCTATGCCCACCTTCCTTGAAAAATTGCTCGACCAGGCGCGTTACTCCTCCCGTCCGCCGGAAATCTTGCTGACTCACCCCCTACCTGAGAGCCGCCTCTCAGATGCCCGTAACCGTGCCAATCAGATGCGTCCGGTGGTGGTGCAGTCTTCAGAAGATTTTTACATGGCGAAGGTGAGAACGCTCGGGATGTATAACTCTGGTCGTAACCAGTTAACCAGCGATCTGCTCGACAGCTGGTCTAAAGGGAATGTGCGCGAACAGCGCGCGGCGCAGTATGGCCGGGCTCTGCAGGCGATGGAGACGAGTAATTACGATGAGGCACGCAAAAATCTGCAGCCTTTGCTGACGGCTGAACCGGGCAATGCCTGGTATCTTGACCTCGCCACCGACATTGATTTGGGCCAGAAACGCGCCACAGAGGCGATCAATCGCCTGAAGGGCGCCCGCGATCTGCGCAACAATCCGGTGCTGCAACTCAACCTGGCGAATGCTTACTTACAGGGTGGTCAGCCGCAGGAGGCTGTGACCATCCTCAATCGCTATACCTTCAGTTATAAAGACGACCCCAACGGCTGGGATCTGCTGGCGCAGGCCGAAGCCGCGCTGAACCATCGCGATCAGGAGCTGGCCGCGCGCGCCGAGGGTTATGCCCTTGCCGGACGCCTGGATCAGGCTATCTCGTTGCTGAGCAGCGCCAGCTCTCAGGTAAAGCTGGGGAGCCTGCAGCAGGCGCGCTACGATGCCCGTATCGATCAGCTGCGACAGTTACAACAGCGCTACCGCCCGTATGAAAAGATGTAAAAAGGAGAACAGATGACTAACGCGGTAAAGATCTACCATAACCCTCGCTGCTCCAAGAGCCGCGAAACGTTAAGCTTGCTGCAATCGAACGGTATTGAACCAGACGTGGTGCTTTATCTTGAGACGCCGCCGGATGCCGACACGATCAAGGCGCTGCTGCAAATGTTGGGAATGGGTAGCGCACGTGAACTGATGCGCCAGAAAGAGGAGCTCTATAAATCGCTCAACCTGGCTGACAGCCACCTGAGCGAAGCTGCGCTAATCCAGGCAATGGTAGAGAACCCGAAACTGATTGAGCGGCCGGTTGTGGTCGCGAACGGTAAAGCGCGTATCGGACGCCCGCCGGAACAGGTACTGGATATCGTCAAGTAAGAAGAGGTCAACCCGGCAGTCGGCCGGGTTCAGAGCGCCAGAATATCTTTTACGAAAGGAATAGTCAGCTTTCGCTGGGCGGTAATAGAGGCATGATCCAGCTTGTCGAGCGTGACAAACAGCGTGCGCATTTCACGATCCAGTCGCTTCAGCAAGAAGCGCCCCACATCTTCCGGCAGTTCAAAACCTCTCAGCCGCGCCCGCAGTTGCAAAGCCTGCAGTTTGTCTTCGTCTGACAGCGGTTGCAGCTTATAGATCTGTCCCCAGTCCAGTCGCGACGCCAGATCCGCCAGCCCCAGGTTCAACTGGCGCGGAGGACGATCGCCGGTGATCAACAGCCGGGTGTTACCGGATTCAAGGATGCGGTTGTAGAGATTAAAGATCGCCATCTCCCAAAGTTCATCACCCGCCACGCACTCAATATTGTCGATACAGACCAGGGAAAGCTGCTCCATTCCGTCAAGCACTTCGGGTACAAACCAGGTGCGTTTATCGAGCGGAACGTAACCCACGGCGTCACCACGCTGAGAGAGCTCAGCACAGGCTGCGTGCAGTAAATGGCTGCGGCCCGCACCTTCGCGCGACCAGATATAGATGTAACCGCTATGCTCCTGGCGCAGCACGTTTTGCAGTGCAGCCAGTAAAGAGGGGTTATCACCCGGCCAGAAACTGGCAAACGTTTCGTCGTCGGGTAAATAAAGTGGCAAAGAGAGCTGTGCCGGTGCGTTCAGAAATACCTCAACCAGGTCTTACTCGTAATCGGCAAAGAGTTTAGCACGGAACATGCAGGGAGAGAACCGGGCGGAACGGCCGCCCGGTTTATCGATCAATGTGCGGATTTTTCGCTCTCTTCCGCATCCAGAACGACCTCTTCCGGACGCAGAACCGAGATCGCTTTGAAGATCAGGCTCAGGGCAATGCCGACAATCGTGGCCAGCGCCATCCCTTTCAGCTCAGCGGCGCCGATGTGTACCTTCGCCCCGCTCACGCCGATGATCAGAATCACGGAGGTCAGGATCAGGTTCTGCGCTTTGCTGTAATCGACTTTGGATTCGATCAGGACGCGGATACCGGATGCGCCAATCACGCCGTACAGCAGCAGCGACACGCCGCCCATTACCGGAACCGGGATAATCTGAATCGCCGCAGCCAGCTTACCCACGCATGAAAGCAGAATGGCGATGATGGCCGCGCCGCCAATTACCCAGGTGCTGTAGACGCGGGTGATCGCCATAACGCCGATATTCTCACCGTAGGTGGTGTTTGGCGTGGAGCCGAAGAATCCGGAAATCATGGTCGACAGGCCGTTCGCAAACATTGAGCGATGCAGGCCAGGGTCGCGGATAAGATCGCGCTTAACGATATTCGCCGTGACCACTAGGTGGCCGACGTGCTCCGCAATCACCACCAGCGCAGCAGGCAGGATGGTGAAGATAGCGAACCACTCGAAGCGCGGAGTATAGAAGGTTGGTAGAGCGAACCAGTGCGCCTGGGCAATAGGGGTGGTATCCACAACGCCCATTGCGAAGGAGAGCGCATAACCCGCCAGCACGCCGATCAAAATCGGGATAATGGCCATAAAGCCACGGAACAGCACGGAACCAAATACCGTTACACCCAGCGTGACCAGCGAGATGATAATGGTTTTAGAATCCGGCGATTGTCCCTCAGCAGGGAGTAATCCCGCCATATTGGCCGCCACGCCTGCCAATTCCAGACCGATGACGGCCACGATCGCCCCCATCGCCGCAGGCGGGAACATGACGTCCAGCCAGCCGGTACCGGCTTTCTTCACAATGAAAGAGACCAGACAGAACAGCACGCCACACATGATAAAGCCGCCCAGCGCCACTTCATAACCCAGCGGCAGCAACAGCAGCACCGGAGAGATAAATGCAAAGCTGGAACCCAGGTAAGCCGGGATTTTACCTTTACAGATGAAGAGGTAAAGCAAGGTGCCGACACCGTTAAACAGCAGCACGGTAGCCGGGTTAATGTGGAACAGGATGGGCACCAGCACGGTTGCGCCAAACATGGCAAACAGGTGCTGCAAACTAAGCGGGATCGTCTGTAAAAGCGGCGGTCTTTCACTCACCCCGATAGCACGGCGCGTCATAGTGTTGTCCTCTGAGTAATGATTATTGTGGGTGTTGTATTCAAAAAAAAGCCGACTATCAAAGTCGGCTTCTTTATCGTTATTCGATTACTTAGTACCAAAAATCTTGTCGCCGGCATCGCCAAGCCCCGGGATAATGTACCCGTGCTCGTTCAGCCCCTGATCAACGGACGCGGTATAGAGCTCGACGTCCGGGTGCGCTTTTTCCAGTGCCGCGATACCTTCCGGTGCCGCCACCAGAACCAGCACTTTAATGCTGCTGCAGCCCGCTTTTTTCAGCAGGTCGATAGTAGCGATCATCGAACCGCCGGTCGCCAGCATCGGGTCAACGACCAGTGCCATACGCTCGTCGATGTTGGAAACCAGCTTCTGGAAGTACGGCACGGGCTCCAGGGTCTCTTCGTCACGGTAGATACCCACTACGCTAATACGTGCGCTGGGTACGTGCTCCAGAACGCCTTCCATCATGCCCAGACCTGCGCGCAGGATCGGCACAACGGTAATTTTTTTACCTTTGATCTGCTCAACCTGCACCGGGCCGTTCCAGCCTTCGATGGTCACTTTTTCGGTTTCGAGATCGGAGGTCGCTTCGTATGTCAGTAAGCTGCCCACTTCAGAGGCCAGTTCGCGAAAACGTTTCGTGCTGATGTCATGCTCACGCATCAGGCCCAGCTTGTGTTTTACCAGCGGGTGTTTCACTTCAACAATCTTCATACTTTTCTCCTTCGGGGGTGGCAGCCACAAAAAAAATCGCCGGATTATACCGCTTTTTCGGGATTGCGCCATACCCAACTTGCTTGACGCAAATCAAGCAAAGTGTTCTGAGCATAAAAAAGCCGGAGAACAAGCTCCGGCTTTTTAACGGCATTTTGCCCGCTTATTCAATATTAGCGCCGTTGCTGGCAATTACCTGTTTATACCAGTCAAACGACTTTTTCTTACTGCGATTCAGGGTGCCATTGCCTTCGTTATCTTTATCTACAAAGATAAAGCCGTAGCGTTTTTTCATCTCACCGGTGCCGGCGGAGACCAGATCGATACAACCCCATGGGGTATAGCCCATCAGATCCACGCCATCCTCAATGACCGCTTTTTTCATTTCGCTGATGTGGGCAGAGAGATAATCAATGCGGTACTGATCGTTGACCGTGCCGTCACTCTCCTGCACGTCGATAGCCCCGAAGCCGTTCTCAACAATAAAGAGCGGTAACTGATAGTGATCCCAGAACCAGTTCAGGGAGTAACGCAGCCCCACCGGGTCAATCTGCCAGCCCCAGTCCGATTTTTGCACGTAAGGGTTGGAGACCAGGCTCTTGCTCTCGTCGTAATCCAGCTGCGGGTTGTCGGGGGTCGCTTTGGTGGCAAACGACATGTAATAGCTGAAGCCGATGTAATCCACACAGCCCTGCTTCAGCGCAGCGATATCCTCGTCGGTGATATCCAGCGCGAAGCCGCGGCGCTCGAAGTAGTTGAGCAGATGTTGCGGATAGGCGCCGCGCACATGTACATCGGTAAACCAGTAGCGACGGTGCATCGCATTCATCGCCATCATCATGTCGTTTGGCGCGCAGGAGAACGGATAGATCGGGCACATGGCAATCATGCAGCCAATCTGCAGCGACGGGTTTATCTCCCGCCCTGCTTTCACCGCCAGCGCGCTGGCCACCAGCTCATAGTGCGCGGCCTGGAACATCACGGGCTCGCGCTCTTCTCCCGGCTGATATTTCAGGCCGGAGTTAGTAAAGGGGGCGAAGTCTTCATGGAAGTTAGCCTGGTTGTTGATCTCGTTGAAGGTCATCCAGTACTTCACTTTATGTTGATAACGTTCGAACACGACACGGGCAAAGCGCACGAAGAACTCAATCAGCTTACGGTTGCGCCAGCCGCCATATTCGCTAACCAGGTGATACGGCATTTCAAAATGTGAGAGGGTAATAACCGGTTCGATGCCGTGCTTAAGGCACTCATCAAACAGATCGTCATAAAACTGCAGACCGGCCTCATTCGGGGTCTGCTCATCCCCTTTCGGGAAAATACGCGTCCAGGCGATAGAGGTACGGAAACACTTAAAGCCTAGTTCGGCGAAGAGCTGAATATCGTCTTTATAGCGATGATAAAAATCGATGGCTTCGTGGTTAGGGTAATTTTTGCCCGGCAGCACGCCGTCGGTGATCTCACGCGGAACGCCATGCGCGCCGGCGGTCATAACATCTGCCACGCTTACGCCTTTGCCACCCTCCTGCCAGCCGCCTTCAAGTTGATGCGCCGCAACCGCGCCGCCCCACAGAAAACCCTCTTTAAATCCTGACATGCGATATCCCTCATTCAGCGTTAATTATCGGCAAAATTGAGCACAGAAACCGGTTTCAGTGGAATGATGTTCATTCATCGTAACGGTTGCAAGAACAAGACTGTACCCGGTTTCATTTTCGTGAACAGTATCAACTTTGTACCGCCTCGCTGGCTGATGCAGAGCAAAAATCTTCATGCAAACTTCTGTTGCAGAATAGGCTCGCAAACGTTTGCCTGGACTGTTAGAATTGCGCCGATTTTTCTTACTATCGCAATGCAATCGCGTGGGGACTTGAGCCGTGACCAACAAAACTTCTCTCAGCTACAAAGATGCCGGTGTTGATATTGACGCAGGTAATGCGCTGGTTGACCGAATCAAAGGTGTGGTGAAAAAGACCCGCCGCCCTGAAGTGATGGGTGGTCTGGGTGGATTCGGCGCACTGTGCGCACTGCCACAAAAATATCGTGAACCGGTACTGGTCTCTGGCACCGACGGCGTAGGCACCAAATTGCGTCTGGCAATGGATCTGAAACGCCACGACACTATCGGTATCGACCTGGTCGCTATGTGCGTTAACGATCTCGTCGTCCAGGGCGCTGAGCCGCTCTTCTTCCTCGACTACTATGCGACCGGAAAACTGGATGTCGACACCGCAGCAAGCGTCATCAGCGGCATCGCTGAAGGCTGTCTGCAGTCTGGCTGTGCGCTGGTGGGCGGTGAAACCGCAGAGATGCCGGGCATGTATCACGGTGAAGATTACGACGTGGCCGGTTTTTGCGTAGGCGTGGTAGAAAAATCAGAAATTATCGACGGTAGCAAAGTTGCAGATGGAGATGTGCTGATCGCGCTGGGCTCCAGCGGCCCACACTCAAATGGCTATTCACTGGTGCGCAAAATCATTGAAGTGAGCGGCTGTGATCCTGAAACAACCGATCTGGAAGGTAAACCGCTGGCCGACCATCTGCTGGCACCGACCCGTATCTACGTGAAAAACATTCTTGAGCTGATCGAGAATGTCGATGTCCATGCTATCGCTCACCTGACCGGCGGCGGCTTCTGGGAGAACATCCCGCGCGTTCTGCCTGACAACACCCAGGCCGTGATCGACGAATCCTCCTGGCAGTGGCCGGCTGTCTTCAACTGGCTGCAGGAAGCCGGTAACGTCAGCGATCATGAGATGTATCGTACCTTCAACTGCGGCGTAGGCATGCTCATTGCCCTGCCGGCAGCCGAAGCCGATAAAGCCGTGAGCCTGATGCAGGCCAAAGGTGAAAACGCCTGGAAAATCGGTATCATCAAAGCCTCTGATTCCGAAGAGCGTGTGGTTATTGCATGAAAAACATCGTGGTGCTCATTTCCGGTAACGGAAGTAATTTGCAGGCCATTATTGATGGCTGCAAACAGAAAAGAATTAACGGCACCATCCGTGCAGTATTCAGTAACAAGGCCGACGCGTACGGCCTTGAACGCGCTCGTGAAGCCGGCATTCCGGCGCACGTCCTTGAGGCGAGCCAGTTTGCGGGCCGGGAAGCGTTTGATCGGGAGCTGGTGCAAGAGATCGACGCCTACGCCCCCGATGTCGTCGTGCTGGCAGGCTACATGCGTATTCTCAGCCCGGCGTTTGTTGCACACTATGCCGGACGCCTGCTGAACATCCACCCTTCCCTGCTGCCAAAATACCCGGGCCTGCATACCCACCGCCAGGTTCTGGAAAACGGTGACGAGGAGCACGGCACCTCCGTCCATTTTGTTACTGACGAGCTGGACGGTGGCCCGGTCATTCTGCAGGCCAAAATCCCGGTGTTTGACGGCGACAGCGAAGAGGACATTACGCACCGCGTTCAGGCACAAGAACATGCCATCTACCCGCTGGTAGTAAGCTGGTTGGTTGATGGCCGCCTCGCCATGCGTAACGGTGCGGCCTGGCTGGATGGCGTACAACTTCCCCCGGAAGGACATGCCTCCGAAGCGTAACGTGATACCGAGCCGGCGATTGCCGGCTTTTTTTTATCTGCAAATCGCAAAAACTGTAAAAAATCAGGCGTCTGATGACGGTTATGCCCCATCTGCGGTCAGTTAACTGTCATACTTTTCTGGCACAGTTGGACATATCGTGACAATGCTCGCCATAATAAGGTTGAGACGGATTTGCCACGTCCTGTGATTGAACTGGAGTGTGAGTAGTAATGGGTCAGGAAAAGTTATACATCGAAAAAGAGTTAAGCTGGTTAGCATTCAACGAGCGTGTCCTTCAGGAAGCGGCTGACAAGAGCAATCCGCTGATTGAGCGTATGCGTTTTCTGGGGATCTATTCCAATAACCTGGATGAGTTTTATAAAGTTCGCTTCGCTGAGCTGAAGCGCAGAATCATCATTAGCGAGGAGCAGGGACTCAACTCGAATTCACGCCATCTGCTCGGTAAGATTCAATCCCGCGTTTTGAAAGCCGATCAGGAATTCGATAGCCTGTATAACGAATTGCTGCTGGAAATGGCACGCAATCAAATCTTCCTCATCAATGAACGCCAACTCTCTGTCAACCAGCAAAGCTGGCTACGTCACTACTTCAAACAGTACCTGCGCCAACATATCACGCCCATTCTTATCAATCGTGAAACCGATCTGGTGCAGTTCCTGAAAGATGATTACACCTATCTGGCGGTAGAGATTATTCGTGGCGATAACATTCGTTATGCGCTGCTGGAGATCCCGTCAGACAAAGTGCCGCGTTTCGTTAACTTACCGCCGGAGACCCCACGCCGGCGTAAACCGATGATCCTGCTGGATAACATCCTGCGCTACTGTCTGGATGATATCTTTAAAGGTTTCTTCGATTACGATGCGCTGAACGCCTACTCCATGAAGATGACCCGTGATGCCGAGTACGACCTGGTACACGAAATGGAAGCCAGCCTGATGGAGCTGATGTCATCGAGCCTGAAACAGCGCCTGACGGCCGAGCCGGTACGCTTTGTCTATCAGCGCGACATGCCCGATGCCATGGTGGAGATGCTGCGCGATAAGCTCACCATCTCACGCTATGACTCCATCGTGCCCGGCGGGCGTTATCACAACTTTAAAGACTTCATTGGCTTCCCGAACGTTGGCAAAGCCAACCTGGTGAACAAACCGCTGCCGCGTCTGCGCCACCTCTGGTTCGACAAATTCCGCAACGGTTTCGATGCCATTCGCGAACGCGATGTCCTGCTTTATTATCCGTACCATACCTTCGAGCACGTGCTGGAGTTGATGCGCCAGGCCTCATTCGATCCGAACGTGCTGGCGATCAAAATCAACATCTACCGCGTAGCGAAAGACTCCCGCATTATCGATGCCATGATCCACGCCGCCCATAACGGTAAAAAAGTGACCGTAGTGGTTGAGCTGCAGGCGCGTTTTGACGAAGAGGCCAATATCCACTGGGCCCGTCGTCTGACAGAAGCCGGGGTACACGTTATCTTCTCCGCGCCGGGTCTGAAAATTCACGCCAAACTGTTCCTTATTTCGCGTAAAGAGGGTGAAGAGGTGGTGCGTTATGCCCACATCGGTACCGGCAACTTTAACGAGAAGACGGCGCGTATTTATACCGACTACTCGTTATTGACCGCCGATGCGCGTATCACCAATGAAGTGCGACGGGTCTTTAACTTTATCGAGAACCCTTACCGTCCGGTGAGCTTCGACTATCTGCTGGTCTCTCCGCAGAATTCGCGTCGCCTGCTGTATGACATGATCGATCGTGAGATCGCCAATGCGCAGCAAGGGGTGCCAGCAGGCATTACCCTCAAGCTGAACAACCTGGTCGATAAAGGGCTTGTTGATCGTCTGTACGCGGCCTCCAGCTCCGGTGTGCAGGTGAATCTGCTGATCCGCGGTATGTGCTCTCTGATCCCGGAACTGGAAGGTATTAGCGATAATATTCGCGTTATCAGCATCGTCGACCGCTATCTGGAGCACGATCGCGTCTATATTTTTGAAAACGGCGGCGACAAACGGGTGTATCTCTCCTCCGCCGACTGGATGACTCGCAACATCGACTACCGCATCGAAGTGGCGACACCGCTGCTTGATCCGCGGTTGAAACAACGCATTCTCGATATCATTGAAATCCTGTTAAGTGATACCGTAAAAGCACGTTATATCGATAAAGAACTGAGTAATCGCTATGTGCCGCGCGGTAACCGCCGCAAAGTGCGGGCGCAGCTGGCGATTTACGACTATATCAAATCACTCGAGCAACCCGATTAACCTATGCCGATAAATGATACGACCCCACGACCGCAGGAATTTGCCGCGGTCGACCTTGGTTCTAACAGCTTCCACATGGTCATCGCCCGTGAGGTGGATGGCGCGATGCAGATCATCGGTCGCCTGAAACAGCGTGTCCATCTGGCGGATGGTCTGGATGAGAACAGCATGCTCAGCGAAGAGGCCATTGAGCGCGGGCTGAACTGCCTGTCGCTGTTTGCTGAACGCCTGCAAGGTTTCGATCCCTCAAGCGTCTGCATCGTGGGCACCCATACGCTGCGTCAGGCGCTCAACGCGTCAGAGTTCCTCAAGCGCGCAGAGAAGGTCATCCCCTACCCGATCGAGATTATCTCGGGCAATGAAGAAGCCCGGCTGATCTTCATGGGCGTGGAACATACTCAGCCGGAAAAAGGGCGCAAGCTGGTAATCGATATCGGCGGCGGCTCCACTGAGCTGGTGATCGGCGAAAACTTTGAACCGCATCTGGTTGAAAGCCGCCGGATGGGCTGCGTAAGCTTTGCCCAGCTTTACTTCCCGGGCGGCGCCATCAGTCGCGATAATTTCCAGCGCGCGCGCATGGCCGCCGTGCAGAAACTGGAAACGCTGGCCTGGCAGTATCGTATTCATGGCTGGAACGTAGCGCTGGGCGCCTCAGGCTCCATTAAAGCCGCCCACGAAGTGCTACTGGCGATGGGTGAAAAAGATGGATTTATCACCCCTGAACGTCTGGTTATGCTGACGGAAGAGGTGCTCAAACATAAGAGCTTTGACGCGCTGAGTTTGCCTGGTCTCTCTGATGAGCGTAAAGCCGTGTTTGTGCCGGGGCTGGCAATTCTGTGCGGCGTTTTTGACGCGCTGGCGATTAAAGAACTCCGTCTCTCTGACGGCGCCCTGCGTGAAGGGGTACTCTACGAGATGGAAGGCCGCTTCCGTCATCAGGATATCCGTAGTCGTACGGCTCAGAGCCTGGCCAATCAGTACAATATCGACCGCGAACAGGCGCGCCGCGTACTGGAAACCACGACCCATATGTATGAACAGTGGGAAATCCAGAATCCGAAGCTGGCGCATCCGCAGCTGGCAGCCCTCCTTAAATGGGCGGCCATGCTGCACGAGGTGGGGCTGAACATCAATCACAGCGGGATGCACCGCCACTCGGCCTATATTCTGCAAAATAGCGATTTGCCCGGCTATAACCAGGAGCAGCAAACCATGATGGCCACCCTGGTGCGCTATCATCGCAAAGCGGTGAAGCTGGATGATATGCCACGCTTTACCCTGTTTAAGAAAAAGCAGTTCCTGCCCATGATTCAGCTGTTACGTTTAGGCGTGCTGCTGAATAACCAGCGTCAGGCGACCACAACGCCGCCTACGCTGACGCTCACCACGGATGATAACCACTGGACGCTGAGCTTCCCGCACGACTGGTTCAGCCAGAACGCGCTGGTCTTGTTAGATCTGGAAAGAGAGCAGCAATACTGGAGCGCGGTTACCGGCTGGAACCTGAAAATCGAGGAAGAACACTCCCCGAACGTGGCGGCATAAAACCCGCGATCAGGCGCTCAGACCGGGCGCCTGATCGATGAGCAGATTCGTCATGACTTCGGGTTTGCCGATCAAATACCCCTGCAGATAATCAATACCCAGCGCCACTGCAGCATCGCGGATTTGTTCGTTTTCGACATATTCTGCCACCACCTGCATATTCTTCATTCGCGCCAGATGGCATATCGAGGCCACAATCTGGTAATCCAGGCTGTTACTGACAATATTACGAATAAAACTGCCATCGATTTTCAGGATATCCGCATCCACCTCCTTCAGGCGAGCATAGCTGGCGTAGCCGGTGCCAAAATCATCTATCGCAATCCGACAGCCCATTTTTTGCAGCTGGCCCATGATCTGGTTCGCCAGCCCCGCATTGCCGAAACTGCTGCTTTCGGTGATTTCAAAAACAAGCTGCCAGGGCTCAATGGCATATTTTTGCAGCAGTCGGTTGACCTCCAGCGGCAACGGGGCACGGCAGATCGCGCTGGGTGAAAGATTGATCGCAAAACGCTTACCCGGCATAGAGACGCGATTATCGGCCATAAACTGCAAAGTCTTCTCCAGCACCCACAAGTCGATCTGTGAAGAGAGGCCAAACTCCTGGGCCACGGGTAAAAACAGATCCGGAGCGATCATTTCGCCTTTATCGTCGCGCATTCGCAGCAGCACCTCATGATAGTGATCCCCGCGAATTCCCTGAACAGGCTGCACCATCAGAACAAAGGCGTCGTTTTCCAGCGCCCGCTGCACGCGGTTCATCATCTCGACTTTATCTTTCAGCCCGCGCTGCATATTAAGGGCACCACGCTGCTGCAGATTTTCTGGATGACAGGTGGAGAGGGAGAGATCGGCGATAGTGCTCAGCTCACCCAGCAAAAGATAGAGATGGGCGACGGGCGAGCGCACGTAGCAGTAGCTCACTCCCACCTGCGGTTGTAGCGGCATCCCGTCCCAGTAGAAACGAAAGCGTTTAATTTGCTGATCCAGTTCCTCAATCCGGGTCTGGTAGGATTCGGTATTGAGGCGTAGCGCCAGATCGTGTCCGGAGAGTTGATAGACGCACTCATCAGGCTGCAGGTAACCGTTCAGCCACTCCGCCAGTTTCTGTTTGTACTGTATCCGGAGCAGGACGCCGTAATTACGCCCCAGCACTTCCAGCTCCGGTATGCGCAGGAAACAGAGCGCTGACCAGGGCCTTTCATCCAGCGCGCGGCTGAGCGCACGCAGGTTAGGCATATGGACGACCGGATCCAGAAATGCCAGACGACGAGCACGAATGCTGATGGCGCGCTGACGTGTCGCCAGCATGCCCATGTACACCACGACGAAGGTAAAGACGAGGTAGCTGGACGAGGTGATCGTGAGCTGGATGTCATACCCCTCTGACAGCGGAATATAGCGATAGAAATAGTGTATAGAGACAATCAGCACCGGCGTCCAGAGCAGTGACATCAGCTTATAACCGAAACGCATTGAGCCCCAGAGCATAACCGGCATCAGCAGTGACAGGGTATAGTTGGTGCTGAAGATAGAGCTGTTCTCATTCATCGGCCATAACAGCATTCCCAGCAGGATGCCGTTGATGATAAGCCAGAGCACGATCTCCAGCGCGGTGACCTTCGGGTCGAATTGAGCACGAATCTGCGACACCAGGCTGCGCAGATAGCGCGGGTGGCGGATTGCGCGCAGCAGCACGTAGCAGAACGGGACCCCGGTCAGACAGCCTACCAGCAGCCCCTGGTAATTAATTAACGAGCGGATACCC
Organism: Leclercia sp. UBA5958; assembly: GCF_002430365.1. Lineage (NCBI taxonomy): Bacteria > Pseudomonadati > Pseudomonadota > Gammaproteobacteria > Enterobacterales > Enterobacteriaceae > Leclercia > Leclercia sp. UBA5958. Next base: position 501,020 of record NZ_DJCE01000011.1, read on the forward strand.
GTGTCGCTGAGCCCGGCCAGGTGAAAACGGGTTTCGTAAACGCCAAAATAGACAGCGAACTGAAAAAGTAAAAAGAAAAGCGTCGCCGGGCAAAACATTTGCCAGAACAGGCGTGATGCCATTAGCCGGGTATTACCGTAAGCGACACGATTACGCCGCGGCGAAAAGACCCGGTATCCTCCCCAACTGAGTATGACCGGAATAAGAAAATGTGCGGTGGCAATGGTGGTCTCAAAACCGCCTATTGCGGGGTAGTAATGAAGTACCAGCGCCAGAATCATGCCCGGCAGCGCCGCAAGACCATAAAAGAGGGTTAGCGCCAGTAGAAAGGCCAGGGGCATATAATAAAGTACGACGATGCCGCCTTCGACCTCGGTATAGGTTGTGGCCTGGCGCACCAAAGGCATCAGCAGAAGGGGCAGGATCAGGGGCAGCGCCCACCAGCGATTTTTGTATTGTTGATATAACGCGAAAATTGTCATAGATGCCATTTAAACCCGCTCGTCCCCAAGGGTAATTTCAGACAGGCATCCAACCTGACGCTTGTTAACCGTGGAGGCTTGAAGGAGGCTCTCACGGAGGAGGTGAGATTTTATAAAGCATCCCTGCGCGGCAATTGACTTAAATCAAACTTTTTAATATCCAGAATCAATAATCACATTTTTTAACGATATTTTTGTGCGATTTATCAATGGTGTAAATTAACTGATTAATATACATAACAATGGATTATTTAAATGCTGACAGAATTTTACATAAGCATTAATTGACCCCGCTTCGCCGCTATGCCTTAATGAGCCTATCGCCCGGAAGGGTATTATCTGGATAACATTGTGAGTCAGGCTACACGTATGCGAAAACGACATCGGTTTAACACTCGGATGACGCGCATCATTTTGCTTATTAGTTTTCTCTTCTTCTTTGGCCGCTTCGTTTATTCCTCGATAGGTGCCTGGTATCATCATCAGGACAAACTCGAGTCGCAGCAATCCTCCCTCTCTGTTGATACTGCCGTTCGGTAACCCTTATTGCGGAATAAATAAAATTCCTTCATTGACCTTGCCTGCTATTTTTCCTGCTGCAGCAGTCTGAACAACCCACTTATGCCTTTGCTGAGAATTTTGTCCTGACGCATGACAATGGCCAACTGGCGATGTAATACCGGCGTTAATGACAATACGCATAACCCTTCGCGATCGGCCACCTGCTCTACCGCCATACGTGGAACGATGCTGTATCCCAGCCCGGCGCGAACCATCCGTTTTATCGCTTCGATGCTACCCAGCTGCATCACCGGTTCCGGCTGTAACCCACTCGCCTGAAACCAGGCGTCAATAAGCGCACGCGTTCCACTTCCCGACTCAAACGCTATCAGCGGCAGGATGTGTAACGAATCCGGCGTGGGCTCACACTCCTCCTCCTCCTGCGCAGAAATACAGACAAACTCCTCATCGAGAATCGGTGTAATTTCCAGCCCTCTGCCGCTGACCGGCATCGTCACTAGCCCCAGGTCGAGGCGATTCTCTTCAATAGCGCGCACCACGCCGGGGGTATTGCCGGTGGTCACCCCCACCTTCAGCAGCGGGTACGTCTCCCGCAACTGCTGCAACAGCGGCGGTAGCAGATGAATACAGGCCGTCGCCCCTGTGCCAAGCGACACTGTCCCGCTCACTTCATGGCTGAACGCATCCAGCGAACGCAGGGTCTCTTCGACCACCTGCTCAATACGTTCGCCGTGGGTCAGCAATGCCAGACCGGCGGCAGTGGCCTTTACGCCCCGTCCGGTGCGCTCGAGCAGTCGTGAACGTAAAAAATGTTCCAGTTGTCGGATTTGTAAACTGACTGCAGGCTGCGAGATCCCCAGCACGTCTGCCGCTGCGGAAAAGCTTCCCCGCTGAATAACAAGCCGGAAGGTGGCCAGATGTGCCAGGTTGAGCGTCGTCATACAAAGTTTCTCTTATACGGGTGATAACCGTCAGGACCTGCCTGCACCTTACCGCGCCCAGTATGCTCGGGACAACTGCATAACGGAATGAAAGATAATGACAACGTCCGCCCTCCCCCGCGCATTACCTCTTGCCGCTGGCTGTAATCAACTCATCAACTGGGGGATTTCGTTTTATATGCCCGGGACCTTCGCCCGGGCGATTTCCGCCGACAAAGGCTGGTCATCTGTGCAGATCTATCTCGGCCTGACCTTCGCGATGCTGGTGATGGCGGGCGTATCGCCTTTTGTTGCCCGCCTGCTGGCGCAGTTTGGCGGGCGGCGGGTGGTGATGAGCGGCACCTTAATGATTGCGGCCAGCTGCGTGGGGATGGCTTACACCCCCTCGCTCGCAGGCTGGTACGGCGCCTGGCTGCTGGCCGGCATCGGTATGCGCCTGTCGCTCTACGACGCTCTCTTCGCCTCTCTGGTTAATCTGTATGGCCAACAAGCACGAAAAACGATATCCCGCGTGACGCTGGCGGGTGGACTGGCCTCCGCCGCCTTCTGGCCGTTCGGCGACGCCCTGCTTAACATCATGCGCTGGCAAGATGCGCTGCTGATCTATGCGCTTTGTGGCGTGCTAAGCGCCATTTTGATTCGCCAGCTTCCGTCCCAGCGCAGCCCGGTGAAGCGAACCCCGCCGGCCCGCGCTACAGGTAATGACCGACGCAACGCAGGGTGCTATGCCGCCTTCATTGCGTTAATCACTTTTGTCTCTAACGGCACCTCTACCCACCTTCCGGAATTTATCGCCAGCTATGGCTTACCCATGGCTATCGGTATGTTGTGGGGGACAGGACAAACCGGCGCACGTTTTATGGAGGTGGTGGCAGGCCAGCATCTTACGCCGCTTCGGCTCACGCTGATTACCGCCCTGGCCATGCCGCTCTGTTTTTTACTCGGGTTGAGCAGTTCATTTTTTGCCTGGTCCGCCGCCGGGTTTGTGCTGGGCTATGGGGCGATTAACGGACTGGTGACCATTGTGAAAGCCACCCTGCCGCTGCAGCTGTTTGCCCCAGAAGAGTACGCCAGACGCACCGGGGTGCTGTTGATCCCGGCCCAGCTGATGGCCGCAGTCTCTCCGCTGGCCTATGCGTGGTTGAACCGGACATTGGGGATTACCGGTGCGATGTGGCTGTCATGGGGGCTGACGCTGGTAATTACCGGGCTGGCGGTGTCTATTGTGAAAAATCAGCCGGGGCATCCCTGCCCTGCGTGATTGAAACACAACGCCACCGTCAATGGTCAGGCTTGCTCCGGTGATATAGCCGGATGATTCCCCGGCAAGCCATGCCGCCATGTTGATAGTTATTCGTCGTGGCGCCAGATCCAGGCCGGGGATGTGCACCCTCGCTGCGACAGCCGCTTTACTCATGGCATACACGTGCTGCCCGCATGCGCGGAATGTATCGCACTGTATCCACCTCTCCCTGCTTACGCAGCCATACAAAAAAGCCGCCCGCAGCAAACAGACCCGATACATAAAAATGGTCTTCTATGTCTGTCGCAAATGATTACCGAAGAGGAGTTCCCCGAATGAAGCATCGAAATTTACTGCTGGCGCTGCTCGCACTGACGTCAGGCTGCACCTGGGCCGCGCCATTAAGCGGACTGAGTGCCGCGGAGGTTAATGGCCCCGCTGCCGTTGCGCCGCTTGAACAGCCCCAGCCTCCGGCGAAGCTGATTGTGGATCCGCCCCTGGCGGGCCCGCTGAGTAAAGGCGCGGTCTTTATTCAGTACCGCACAGAGAACATGCGCATCGAACCCGTTTTCGGGCCCGAGGCGCTAAAAGTCACGCCACGCATTGGCCATATTCACGTCATCGTCGATGACAATCCCTGGCACTGGGCCGACGCCAGCGGTGAGCCGGTCATTCTGGTGGGGCTGCCTGCTGGCCAGCACAAGGTGACGATTATTCTCGCCGACCCAACCCATAAGCCAGTTGACCGTAAAACCATTGAATTCACCGTACCGCCGCATGCTGCGGTTAAGCACTGAACACAACCACTGACCTATTTTTGAGGATTTTAACCATGAAAACATTACTGATTGCTGTTCTGACCTTCTCTGCTGCCATGGCTTCTTCCGCTTTCGCTGCTCAGGAAATTAACCAGCCTCACGGGCAACAAAAGATTGGCACCATTTCCGACAGCAGCGGCGCAACGTCGCTTACGGATCTGGAGGCGAAACTGCAGGCCAAAGCCGCCGAAGCGGGCGCCAGCGCGTTCCGCATTACCTCCGCCGGGGGCAATAACACTCTGTCTGGTACCGCAGATATTTATCGCTGAGGTCGTCATGATGAAAAAACTGTTTACGCATACGCTAGCAGCAGGCCTGCTGCTGGCCGCCGCCAGCGGCGCAGCACTGGCGGGCAGCGGTAAAACCGTGGTGTTGGTGCATGGTGCTTTTGCCGATGGCAGTAGCTGGAACTCTGTGATCAATAAATTGCATAATCAGCATACCGAGGTCATTGCCGTTCAGCTGCCGCTCACCTCATTAAAAGATGATGTTGCCGCGACTCAGCGCGCCATCGCCCGGGCGCACGGGGATGTGGTACTGGTGGGGCACTCCTGGGGCGGGACGGTAATTAGCGAGGCGGGCAACGATGCGCGGGTAAAAGCGCTGGTCTATGTGGCGGCATTTGCCCCGGATTCGGGCCAGTCGACAGCGGATCTGGCCGGACGCTACCCTGCCCCACCGGGCAGCGCAGGCATCGCTAAGACCGCGGACGGTTATCTTTACCTGCCGGGCAAATCGGTACGCGAGGATTTTGCGCCGGACATTAAGGCGGGCGAGCAGAACGCGCTGACCGCCACTCAGGGCCCGATCTGTGCAGATGCCTTTGCGGAAAAGGTGACCCATGCGGCCTGGCACGACAAACCGAGCTGGTATGTGGTCAGCAAGAATGACCGGATGATCAACCCGGATCTGGAGCGCGCCATGGCGAAGGCGATTCATGCCAAAACCACCGAAGTGGCGGCAAGCCATGTCTCGATGGTGAGCCATCCGGAGGAGATTGCCCGGACGATTGAGCAAGCGGCGCAATGAGCAGGCAATAAAAAGCCCGCGGGTAGCGGGCTTCAATAAAACGCGATTATCGGGCGGGGATTATTCCCACTCGATCGTCGCCGGTGGCTTACCGCTGATGTCATACACTACGCGGGAGATACCGTTCACTTCATTGATGATACGGTTAGAGACGCGCCCCAGGAAATCATACGGCAGATGCGCCCAGTGTGCGGTCATGAAGTCGATGGTTTCCACCGCACGCAGGGAGACAACCCAGTCGTATTTACGGCCATCGCCCATTACGCCTACAGAGCGAACCGGCAGGAACACGGTGAACGCCTGGCTCACTTTGTTATACAGGTCGGCTTTGTGCAGCTCTTCAATGAAGATCGCATCGGCACGGCGCAGCAGGTCGCAGTACTCTTTCTTCACTTCGCCCAGCACGCGCACGCCGAGACCTGGCCCCGGGAACGGGTGACGGTAAAGCATGTCGTACGGCAGACCCAGCTCCAGGCCGATCTTACGCACTTCGTCTTTAAACAGCTCACGCAGCGGTTCAACCAGGCCCATCTTCATCTCTTTCGGCAGGCCGCCCACGTTGTGGTGAGATTTGATGACGTGTGCTTTACCGGTGGCAGAGGCCGCAGACTCGATTACGTCAGGGTAGATCGTACCCTGCGCCAGCCATTTCACGTCTTCCAGCTTCAGCGCCTCTTCGTCGAACACTTCGACAAACACGCGACCGATGATTTTACGTTTCGCTTCCGGATCGTTTTCACCGGCCAGCGCGTCCAGGAAGCGCTTCTCGCCTTCCACGTGAACGATGTTCAGACCGAAGTGGTCGCCGAACATGTCCAGCACCTGCTGAGCTTCGTTGAGGCGCAGCAGACCGTTGTCCACGAACACACAGGTCAGGTTTTTGCCAATAGCGCGGTGCAGCAGCATCGCGGTCACGGAGGAGTCCACGCCGCCGGAGAGGCCAAGAATCACTTTGTCATCGCCAACCTGCTGGCGGATACGCTCCACGGCGTCGTCGATGATTTTTGCCGGGGTCCAGAGAGCTTCACACTGGCAGATGTCACGCACGAAGCGCTCCAGCATGCGCATACCCTGACGGGTGTGAGTCACTTCCGGGTGGAACTGCACGCCATAGAAGCGTTTTTCTTCGTTCGCCATGATCGCGAACGGGCAGCTTTCGGTGCTGGCAACGGTCACGAAGTCAGACGGGATAGCGGTAACTTTATCGCCGTGGCTCATCCATACGTCCAGCAGCGGTTTGCCGTCTGCGGTCAGGGAGTCTTCGATACCGCGCACCAGTGCGCTATCGCTCACCACTTCTACCTGCGCATAGCCGAACTCACGTTCAGTAGAGCCTTCTACGTGGCCGCCCAGCTGCATTGCCATGGTCTGCATGCCGTAGCAGACGCCGAAGACCGGCACGCCCGCTTCAAACACGTACTGCGGTGCGCGTGGACTGTTTTCTTCGGTGGTGCTTTCCGGACCGCCAGACAAGATGATGCCGCTTGGGTTGAACTCGCGAATCTGTGCTTCCGTGACATCCCATGCCCACAGTTCACAGTAAACGCCCAGCTCACGGACGCGACGTGCCACCAGCTGCGTGTACTGAGAACCGAAATCGAGGATAAGAATGCGATGTTTATGAATGTTTTCCGTCATTGACGCTAATTCCGAGGCAAGTGAAACAAAATCGCCCGGCATATAGCCGGGCGTGGAAACTTATCAGGAGCCCATACGGTAGTTCGGGGACTCTTTGGTGATGGTCACGTCATGGACGTGACTTTCCTGAATACCCGCACCGCTGATACGCACAAATTCCGCTTTAGTACGCAGCAGGTCGATAGTACCACAGCCGGTCAGACCCATACAGGAGCGCAGGCCGCCCATCTGCTGGTGAATGATCTCTTTCAGGTAGCCTTTATAGGCTACGCGGCCTTCGATACCTTCCGGCACCAGTTTGTCTGCCGCGTTATCGGTCTGGAAGTAACGGTCAGAGGAGCCTTTAGACATCGCGCCCAGAGAGCCCATCCCACGGTAGGATTTGTAAGAACGGCCCTGGAACAGCTCGATTTCACCCGGGGACTCTTCGGTACCGGCCAGCATGGAGCCTACCATTACCGCTGCCGCACCGGCCGCGATCGCTTTGGCGATGTCGCCGGAGAAGCGGATACCGCCATCAGCGATAACCGGGATACCCGTGCCTTCCAGCGCTTCAACCGCGTCGGAAACGGCGGTGATTTGCGGAACGCCCACGCCGGTGACGATACGGGTCGTACAGATGGAGCCTGGGCCGATACCCACTTTCACCGCGCTGCAGCCGGCTTCCGCCAGGGCGCGAGCACCTGCGCCAGTCGCGACGTTACCGCCAATAATTTGCAGATCAGGATATTTTGCACGGGTTTCACGAATACGTTGCAGCACGCCTTCGGAGTGGCCATGAGAGGAGTCAATCAGCAGCACGTCAACGCCTGCGGCAACCAGCGCATCAACGCGCTCTTCGTTGCCCGCACCTGCGCCAACCGCAGCACCGACGCGCAGACGTCCATGCTCGTCTTTACAGGCGTTCGGTTTACGTTCTGCTTTCTGGAAATCTTTTACGGTGATCATGCCGCGCAGATGGAAGCTATCATCCACCACCAGCGCTTTCTCAACGCGTTTTTCGTGCATCTTCGCAAAGACCACTTCGCGGGATTCACCTTCACGCACGGTAACCAGACGCTCTTTCGGAGTCATATAAACGCTAACTGGCTGGTTCAGGTCGGTGACGAAGCGGACGTCGCGGCCAGTGATAATACCCACCAGTTCGTTATCGGAGGTGACAACCGGGTAGCCTGCAAAGCCGTTACGCTCGGTCAGCGCTTTAACTTCGTGCAGCGTGGTGGTTGGCAAAACAGTTTGCGGGTCGGTAACGATGCCAGATTCATGTTTCTTCACGCGGCGAACTTCTTCTGCCTGACGCTCGATAGACATGTTTTTATGAATAAAGCCAATGCCGCCTTCCTGAGCCAGGGCGATAGCCAGGCGCGCTTCAGTCACGGTGTCCATTGCCGCGGAGAGCATAGGAATGTTCAGGCGAATGGTTTTGGTTAACTGCGTGCTGAGGTCGGCAGTATTCGGCAGAACGGTGGAGTGAGCGGGAACGAGGAGGACGTCGTCAAACGTCAGTGCTTCTTTAGCGATACGTAGCATGGGCAATATCTCTGACCTGGGTGGTTAAATATTGCCGTGGCATTATACAGAGCGTAACCGATTGCATCTACACTTTTTTAGAAAAAAGCTTGCGATCGCCTCTCAGCAGGTTACTATCGACTGAATAACTTGCTGATTTAAAATTTGATCCCGCTCACATGTTATCCTCTCAATCCCCCTCAATTTTTACTGTCAGCCGCCTTAACCAGACGGTGCGTTTGCTGCTTGAGCAGGAAATGGGGCAAGTCTGGATCAGCGGTGAGATCTCTAACTTTACCCAGCCCTCTTCCGGCCACTGGTACTTCACGCTAAAAGACGACACCGCTCAGGTGCGCTGTGCAATGTTCCGCAACAGCAACCGTCGCGTCACGTTCCGTCCTCAGCATGGCCAGCAGGTTCTGGTACGCGCCAATATTACGCTGTATGAACCACGCGGTGATTATCAAATCATCGTCGAGAGCATGCAGCCTGCGGGCGAAGGGCTGTTGCAGCAAAAATATGAACAGCTAAAAGCGAAACTCTCTGCAGAGGGGCTGTTCGATCAGCAATATAAACAACCTCTGCCCGCTCCGGCTCACTGCGTTGGCGTAGTTACCTCGAAAACCGGTGCGGCCTTGCACGATATTCTCCACGTTCTGAAGCGTCGCGATCCCTCCCTGCCGGTCATCATCTACCCCACCGCGGTTCAGGGGGATGATGCCCCAGGCCAGATCGTGCGCGCCATTGAGCTGGCGAATGCGCGCCGTGAATGTGACGTGTTAATTGTCGGGCGCGGTGGCGGTTCGCTGGAGGATCTGTGGAGCTTTAACGACGAGCGCGTAGCACGGGCCATCTTTGCCAGCGCCATCCCGGTGGTCAGCGCTGTCGGTCATGAAACAGACGTCACCATCGCCGATTTCGTGGCGGATTTACGCGCCCCGACGCCGTCCGCCGCGGCCGAAGTGGTGAGCCGCAATCAGTTGGAGCTGTTACGACAGCTTCAGAACGGGCAGCAACGCCTGGAGATGGCGATGGATTACTTCCTCGCAGAACGTACGCGTCGCTTTACCCAGCTCCAGCATCGCCTGCACCAGCAGCACCCTCAGCTGCGTCTTGCGCGTCAGCAAACCGTGCTGGAACGTCTGCGCCAGCGCATGAACGTTGCGCTGGAGGGCCAGCTCAAACGTGCGACCTTGCGTCAGCAACGCGTGGCCCAGCGCCTGAACCAGCAAAATCCGCAGCCGAAAATCTACCGTGCGCAAACCCGCATTCAGCAGCTTGAGTATCGGCTGGCCGAGAATCTGCGTGCGCGGCTCAGCAGCACGCGCGAACGCTTTGGCAACGCGGTTACCCATCTGGAGGCGGTCAGCCCCCTCTCTACCCTGGCACGCGGTTATAGCGTCACCACCGCGACCGATGGCAAAGTGCTCAAACAGACCCAACAAGTCAAAGCCGGCGATGTGCTGACGACCCGCCTGTCAGACGGCTGGGTCGAGAGTGAAGTGAAAGGCGTGACGGCCGCGAAAAAACCGCGGACCCGAAAAAAACAGCCCTAATCTGTAGGCGTATCGCCCCCCGGCGTGACGCAAAGCATCAGCCAGGATAAGGCAGAAAAGCTCATCAGCGCGCCAGCCGCGCCTATTGCTCCATACAGCTGCCCGAAGACAATCGCCCCGACAATCTGCCCGACCGCCAGCATTAAAAAGGCCAGACTCACCCCCATCGCGGGTGCAGAGGCGGCAATCGCCGCCCCCTGAACTAATAGCACGCCGGAGAGGATCACATAGCCCGCGCCGTTCAATGCCACGGCAGGTATCAGCCACCCGCTAAAGCCGTGGATCAGGGCGAGCAGAATAAGCGAAACCGCCATAAAAATTTGCGATCCCCGGTAGACCACCCGCATCCCTGTGCGCTGAGCTACGCTACCGGTTAATACCGCCGCAATGCCCGCTCCCCCGCTGATCAGCCAAAGAATATTCGTGGTGCCGCTCTCCAGCCCGGTATGACGTTGAAGCAGCTCCGGACCAAAACTCCACCACGCCGCGCTGGCGATACCGCTGACAAACGCGATCAGTAATAATCTCAGCATTGCCGGTTTAGCCAGTTGGGCCCGCCACCCCTGTTGCACCGCAGCCTGGGGGGCTTTACCCGCAGGGAGAAAGCGCCAGACAGGGATCAAGCAAAGCAGAGCCAGTAGCGCAAAAGCGACACAGGCGAATCGCCATCCTCCCGGCAGAAAAAACAGTATCGGTACCGAGAGGATGATCCCTCCGCTGGTACCCGCATTGATGACCGTATTCACTTGCGTGTTACGCTCAGGCGGTATCACCGCGCTGACCGCGCCGGCCAACGAGGGGGACGCCAGGCCAGAGCTCAGTCCCGCAATAAACAGTCCGATGGCCAGACAGAGCGGCGAAGGTGAAACGGCCAGTATCAGTAGCCCGACGGCCGCGGTGATGGCCGCGAGCGACGCCGTGAACCGGGCACCGAATCGGTTGGTAAACAACGACGCAAATAATACCGACAGGCAGTATGCCGCGTAGCTACAGGCGGCAATCAGACCGGCGGTTTCCACAGAGAGCGGGATGGCCTGTTTTATATCGGGCAGCATAATGCCCCATGAAAACCTTGCCATCCCATAGGTCACGGCGATCAAGACAAAACCGCTGAAGGCGAATGCCATGCTTTTTTTCATTCTGATCCTCGTTATGTACCCCGCTAAAACCTAATCCCTGAACCAGTAGAGTGCCAGTTTTACGCTGCGCGATTTGTCCGACTTATGCCCATCCCCGTGTCGATGGCTTACACTTACACTGGTTCTTTTTTCGGCATTGCCAGAAAACAGGAGAGCAGCATGACCCAGCCTTATAGCGTTATTCCCCCCTACATCTTGCGCCGCATCATCGATCGCGGCTCTGAATTACAGCAGCAGTGTGCTCGCCAGACATTAACCCACGTGCAGACCTTAATGGCCCATATGCCCGGCAAACCCGCCGCCCCGCACGTCAACAATGCCGGTCAGCTGGAGCGTGATATCTATGATGCCCGAAATCTGCAGGAGCTACCGGGAACGCAGATTCGCTATGAAGGACAACCCTCAACCGGCGATATCGCGGTGGATGAGGCCTATGATTACCTCGGCGTCACGCATGACTTTTTCTGGGAAAACTATCAGCGCGATTCGCTGGATGGTAAGGGGCTAATATTGACCGGCACCGTACATTATGGCCGGGAATATCAAAATGCTTTCTGGAATGGCGAGCAGATCTTGTTCGGCGACGGCGACGGCGAAATATTTAACCGCTTTACCATCGCCATCGACGTGGTGGCCCATGAACTGAGTCACGGCGTGACCGAAACCGAAGCGGGATTAATTTATTACGAACAATCCGGCGCGCTGAACGAATCGCTTTCAGATGTCTTTGGCTCGCTGGTTAAGCAATACCATCTTAAGCAGACCGCCCAGGAAGCCGACTGGCTCATTGGTGAAGGGTTGCTGGCATCCGGAATTAACGGGAAAGGGCTACGCTCCATGAAGGAGCCCGGTAGCGCCTATGACGACCCTCTGCTGGGTAAAGATCCGCAGCCGGGCCATATGAATGATTTCCTGAAAACCCGTGAGGATAACGGGGGCGTGCATATTAACTCCGGGATACCTAATCGCGCATTCTATCTCGCCGCGACCGCGCTGGGGGGCTATGCATGGGAGCAGGCCGGATATGCTTGGTATGATACGGTTTGCGACCGGGCCCTCCCGCAGGATGCCGATTTCGCGACCTTCGCCCGATTGACAATCAACCACGGGGGCAAACGGTCCGGCAGCGCGGTGGCAGCAGCAATCGAGGCGGCCTGGAAAACCACAGGGGTGCTGTAAATGCAGATTCCGGAATTGACTGAAGACGCCGTTGTTGAACTGGCGCGTGAAGGCGGCGTCGCCTTTATTCCAAAGTTAAGCGGCCTGCGCAGAATCGCGCTCTCTTCACTGAATGCGCAACAGCGCCAAAAGGTGGTAGAGATTCTGGACCAGGCGCTGGAGCTGGGCCAACCGCCCGGCCAGCCTGCGTCGCCAGGCCAGGGCGATCAGCGCTACTTTCGTATTCAGATCGTCTGGACCCGGCACAATCAGGCGCAATATACGGATGTCATCTTGCTGGTACCCGAACAGGAAGCGCCGCCGTCGCTGGTGGATTTGTGGTTGAAAGGCGAAGGTTGCGTTTGCGATTAAGCCTCTGGCAGAACAAACTCCACGCGCTTTTTCGAGATCAGACCGTGGCCATTCTTGCAAAAATAATCCACTGCGCCGCAAGCTTTTAAGACCTGCAAAGGCTGATGGCACTCCGGGCAAAGGGCTTGCAGCGCAATCTCTTTGTTACAGGCCGCACAGTGCGCCAGGCCATTTTGCGGGGTTAATTCTGCATGACAATCCGGGCAGGTAACAGGCATTGTGACTCCTTAAAAGGGGTTCAGCATGGGCTGATTTTACCACAGCGCGGTCAGTGGGGGCCACGCAGCCGTTGCTGTAAATTCAGGAGCAGTGTGACTTCGTCCAGTCGCCGTCGGGTAATGTGGCGCACCTCATCCGGCGCGCGGGAAAACAGGCTCGCCTCCCCAAGGATCTGTTCTGCGAGGCAGTGTTCATAGAGCGTACCGGTACGCGCCCAGCGCTGGAGATGTTCACCTTCGGTGAGCGTTAGCACATCCTGCTGGCCTCGCCTGTCGTGGCTGATAATGCGGCCATCGCGAAGATGCAGCCGCAGCCCTTTTTGTCCGCCCTGAGGCCCGGCATATTTATTAAGCCAGACAGCCACCGGAATACCGCTCAGATGCCCTTCTAAATGCGCTTCACCTTCTGCCGTGCGCAGATCGCCTCTCTCGATATCGCGCCCCAGCCGATCCCTGGCGGAGATCACCTGCAGCGCCATGTCGTTATTTCCCCCGAGATAGCAAACCGTTTCCCGCATCATTGCCAGTACGTGGGTGCCAATATCCAGAATTACGCCGTCCGGATGGTGCAACGTACGTGGATCAGGCTCCCCGGTAGCGAAGTTAAGAGCGACAGGTTCTCCTGCCTCATTAAAACCGCTGGGTTCCAGCAAAAAGCCCTCTATTTTGACGATATCTGCAACGCCGGAAATGGCGCGCATTGGGCATGCTTCACCCTGCGGCTGCCAGCGGGGATCCAGTTGCCCCAGCGCCAGCTGCAGCGCACCGGTTCGCGCCATCCAGTGATCGAGGGCCAGTACCCGGCGGGCGACCCGGGGATCGTTCAACAGCCCGTTTAACCGGGTGGCCTGAGCGAGGGTCGCAATAATCGGTTTTTCCACCACGATACGGGGGATCGGGGAAGCCAGGGCCTGCTCGAGTACTTCAAGGTGATGGAGCGAAGTGGTGGTGATAAACAGCGTTTCCAGTGGGGAGTGCAGGAGCGTCGACAGCGTGGGACAGCGAATGATCCCCTCAGGCTGGCGGTCTGGGCGAAGGTCAAAGCCGTAACAGTTTGCCCCCGTCTGTCGTAGCGCAGGGAGATAAGCCGTTTCCACCACCGCCCCCAGGCCGATAAAGCCGACATTCATATTCTGCCTCGCTCAATATAAAAAAACCGGCGTACAAGGCGCCGGTTTTGTCTGGTTATAACCCTGCCATTAGGCGGTGGTTACCGGTTTTTCCTCACTTTTCGTCTGCGCATTTTCCAGCATGCGGCGGACCGGAACAATGAGGACGATCAGTACGGCAGCACAGATCAGCAGGGCAATAGAGCAGCGTGCAAAGAGATCCGGCAGCATATCCAGCTGATCGGCCTTAACGTGGCCACCAATCAGGCCCGCCGCCAGGTTGCCCAGCGCACTGGCACAGAACCACAGGCCCATCATCTGGCCACGCATTCTTTCTGGGGCCAGCAACGTCATGGTTGCCAGGCCAATCGGACTCAGACACAGCTCACCCAGGGTCAGCATCAGGATACTGCCCACCAGCCAGAACGGCGATACGCCTGCCCCGCCATTTTGCAGCACGTTCTGTGCCGCCAGCATCATCAGGCCAAAACCTGCCGCTGCGCAGAGAATACCGATGACAAATTTGGTGATGCTGCCCGGACGAATGTTCATGCTCGCCATCTTCGGCCACGCCCAGCTAAAGACCGGTGCCAGCAAAATAATGAACAGAGCATTAATAGACTGGAACCATACCGCCGGAATTTCAAAGTCGCCGATCATACGATTCGTATAGTCATTGGCGAACAGGTTGAACGAGGTAGGTTTCTGTTCAAACGCAGACCAGAAGAAGGCCGCCGAAATCAGCAGAATGAAGCAGACCAGCAGGCGGGCACGCTCTTTGCGATTGAGACCGGCAAAGACGAACAGCCAGATGAAGTACAGCGCTACCGAGGCGGCAATCACGTAGACCAGCGCGCTGGCGACCGCGACCGGATTAATCATAATCACGCCCTGAGCAATCAGCGCAACGACAATCGCCACACCCACCGCCAGCGCCACCAGCCAGGCACCGACGCCATTTTTCTTCGCCACCGGGCTGTTCCAGGTGGAGTCGAGTCCCACTTCGCGGTCATAGCGTTTCATTGATGGCACGGCGAATAGACGGAAGATCACCAGGGCAACCAGCATCCCGATACCACCGATGCCGAAGCCCCAGTGCCAGCCATGAGATTTAATCAGCCAGCCGGAAATCAGTGGCGCGATAAATGACCCCATGTTGATGCCCATATAAAAGAGCGAGAAGCCGCCATCACGACGCGTATCGCCTTTTTTATACAGGGTCCCTACCATCACCGAGATACAGGTTTTGAACAGACCCGATCCCAGCACAATGAACATCAGGCCGATAAAGAACAAATTGTTCCCCATCACCGCCGACAGCGCAATCGACAGGTGGCCGAGCGCAATCAGAATGGAGCCGTACCAGACTGCTCTCTGCTGGCCGAGCCAGTTGTCGGCCAGCCACCCACCCGGCAGGGCCGCCAGATACATGGTACCGGCGAAGATCCCGACGATAGCCGAGGCATTTTCACGTGCCAGCCCCATGCCGCCGTCATAAACGGTGGCCGCCATGAACAGAATCAGTAACGGGCGAATGCCATAGAACGAGAAACGTTCCCACATCTCTGTGAAAAAGAGCGAGCCAAGCGGATACGGGTGGCCGAAGAAGGTCCGGCTTTCTTTATTATTAACTGAGGATTGCATAGTTCTCCCGAAGAGGTGTGTCGTTGTGCTTATAAACGCGGAATTAAGGTCGGCCAGTTAGGGTTCAGGTCGATCAATACACTCCGAAAATTTTATTTAACCATTTGATAACCAGTCGCTGGTTTTGTCTAGTGCCAGATGCGGAACGTTAAGACGAAAATTCGACAGGTATCTCTTTTCGTAGATTTTATGCTGGAAAAAGCAGAATTGTGATTGACATCAGCGCACTGACGTCAGGAAGGTGAAAGAGCGTGAAAAGTAAAAAGCCCGCTGAAAGCGGGCTTATTGAGCAACAGGTCACATGAAACGGTTATTTGCCCTTTTTGATGTGTTTGATTAAACGCTTACGTTTACGCATCTGGTTTGGCGTCAGGGTGTTGCGCTTATTGGCGAACGGGTTATCCCCTTCCTTGAACTGGATACGAATCGGCGTGCCCATTACGTCCAGAGACTTACGGAAGTAGTTCATCAGATAACGTTTGTAGGAATCCGGCAGGTCTTTTACCTGGTTACCGTGAATCACCACAATCGGTGGGTTATAACCACCGGCGTGCGCATATTTCAGCTTCACGCGACGGCCACGCACCAGCGGCGGCTGATGGTCTTCAGCGGCCATGGTCATGATGCGGGTCAGCATCGCCGTGCCTACGCGGCGGGTGGAGCTGTCATAGGCTTCACGTACGGATTCAAATAGATTACCTACCCCACTGCCATGCAGAGCAGAGATGAAGTGCACGCGCGCAAAGTCGATAAAGCCCAGACGGTAGTCCAGGGTCTCTTTCACCTGCTCTCTCACTTCATTGCTCAGGCCATCCCACTTGTTAACCACAATCACCAGTGAGCGCCCACTATTCAGGATGAAGCCGAGCAGAGAGAGATCCTGATCGGAAATACCTTCACGGGCATCGATAACCAGCATAACTACGTTGGCATCTTCGATCGCTTGCAGGGTCTTAATAACCGAGAATTTTTCCACCACATCGGTAATTTTGCCGCGCTTACGCACACCTGCGGTGTCAATCAGAACGTATTCACGCTCGTCACGCTGCATCGGAATATAGATACTGTCGCGGGTGGTGCCCGGCATATCGTAAACCACCACGCGGTCTTCGCCGAGGATACGGTTAGTAAGCGTAGACTTACCTACGTTCGGACGCCCCACGATAGCCAGTTTAATCGGCAGATCCTGCGGGTTGAAGTCGTCTTCCGGCTCTTCTTCGCCCTCTTCACGCTCTTCAAACTGCGCCCAGTATTCGGCGTCTTCATCAATCTCTTCCGGCGGGCTGATTTCATCAACGAACGGCAGCAGTGCGGTTTCGAGCAGGCTGGTTACGCCACGGCCATGGGAGGCCGCGATAGGATAAATATCGCCCAGACCCAGAGACCAGAAATCGGCCATCGCCTGGTCGACATCAATACCGTCTGTCTTGTTCGCCACCAGGAAGGTCGGCTTTTGACGCGAACGCAGGTGCTTGGCAATAGCGGAATCCGCAGGCATCAGACCCGCGCGGGCATCCACCAGGAAAAGGACGACATCGGCTTCTTCGATAGCCAGCAGAGACTGCTCAGCCATACGCGTTTCAACGCCGTCTTCGGTTCCGTCGATACCGCCGGTATCAATACAGATGAATTCACGACCTTCCACTTCTGCACGACCGTACTTACGGTCACGCGTGAGCCCCGGGAAATCCGCAACCAGCGCATCACGGGTGCGTGTTAAACGGTTAAAAAGAGTGGATTTTCCAACGTTCGGGCGCCCGACAAGCGCGACCACAGGTACCATGTTTAAAGCCTCATAAAATGCATTACTACGTCGCTTTTGCGGCGTAGATAAAAAAGTCAAAACGGCCCCTGAAGAGACAGGAGCCGTTTATTATACTACAACCGCTGTGATTAACGCGTGATCGCGTACAGCGTGCCGTCTTTTGCCTGAATCAGCAGTTTGCCGTCAGCGACGACAGGTTCCGTCAGGAAGCCGGAGCTGTCGACTTTATCCTGAGCAACAAAGCGGCCGTTTGACGGGTCGATCCAGTGCATATAGCCTTCGCTATCGCCCACCACCAGGCTGCCATTATAGAGCGCCGGTGCGGTCAGCAGACGGTGCAGCAGATCGCTTTGCGTCCACAGGGTCACGCCCCCTTCGGTGCTCAGCGCCAGCAGACGATCGTTCTGGTCAACCAGGTAGATACGGTCGCCATCAACGATGAAATCATTCACTGAACCCAGCTCACGTTTCCACATGATCTGGCCACTACGCAGATCCAGCGCGGTCAGATTGCCGTTGTACGCCAGCGCGTAGACGACGCCGTTGACGATAACCGGCGTGGTATCCACGTCGCTCAGACGGTCGATCTCAGTCGGACCGGTCGCCTGCGAGATACGCTGTTGCCAAATCAACTGGCCCTGCTGCATCAGCACGGCGTTCACACGACCGTTATCACCGCCCACGATGGCTGCGCCAAAAGCGGTTGCAGGAGCGGATTCACCGCGCAGAGAGAGCGCAGGCATATCCAGGTTAACGGTCCATTTTACCGCGCCATCGGCTTCGTTAAGCGCCTGAAGCTGACCATTTGCCGTGTGAACCAGCACCATACCATCGCTCACGACCGGACGAGAAAGCGCTTCGCCTGCAACACGACTCTGCCAGACGATTGAGCCATCGCCGCTGTCCAGGGCGTAGACCTGTGCTTTTTCACTGGCCACATACACGCGTCCACCGGACACGGTTAAACCGCCAGAGAGCAGCGCTGGGTTACGGGAGAACCAGCCGCTTTTTTCTGCCAGATTGATCGACCAAATCTCTTTTCCGTCGTCGGCGTTGACCGCTTTCACGGTGCCTTTACGATCGGCCGCATAGACGACGCTATCCGCATAGGCCGGGTGCAGGTTGGAGTAGAAATCACCGATACCGTCACCGACGGAGGTACTCCACGCAGTAGACGGGGTGAATTGATTTTCCACCGTCGGCAGCGGAGACATGGTGACAACATCTTCTTCGCCACTGAACAGTGAACAGCCACTCAATAACGTAACGGAAAGCAGTCCTGGCAGAAGTAATTTACGCAATTGCATCGGGTCCCTCTCAGACGGACAAATTATTTATTTTCATCTGCATCATTTCGCTCAGCGCTGGCGAGGCGTTGCTTTTTACGCCCGCTTCCCATGCGCTGCGCGCGCCTTGTTTATCGCCTTTGCTCAGCAGTGCTTCACCGCGCAGATCGGCAACAATAGAGGCAAAACCTTCACCTTTAATGGTGTCGAGCGTTTTCAGCGCTTCGTCAGCTTTCTTCTGCTGAACCTGAACGCGTGCCAGACGCAAGTTGATCAGCGCTTTCAGGTTATCGTCGCTGGCGGCAGCCAGACCTTGCTGAAGCTGAGCCGCTGCTTTATCCAGGTCGTTTTTATCAACGAACTGCTGCGCAACTTCCAGCGACGCCAGTGCACCATAGGTGTTTTTTGTCTCCGCGGCGAATTTCTCAGCGGCGGCCAGGGTTTGCGGCTGGTCGGCTTTGATCGCGCTGACCGTATTTTCATACTGCAGCGAGGAGCCACGCACGGAATCCACCTGATGACTGGTCCAGTAACGCCAGCCAATTAATGCGCCAACACCTAAAATAACCCCAACTGCCAGAGCCTTGCCGTTTTCAGCAAAGAAGCGCTTGATGGCATCAACCTGGTCGTTTTCGTTTTCGTACATTTCCACGCCGTCCTTCTCCTTAGAAAGTCAAAGAGCGCAAGTGCGCCGCAACGCCGTCCTGCGTTACCGTAATCTGTTCACCAGAGCGCAAGTCTTTCACCACGACGTTACCCGCAGCGACTTCAGACTCACCCAGTACCAGTGCCACCTGTGCGCCCCACTTATCGGCACGCACAAACTGTTTTTTAAAGTTGCCGCCACCATGGTTGGTCATCAGCTTAACGCCCGGCAATTCATCACGAATGCGTTCGGCCAGCTGCATTGCCGCAGGTTGCGTATCCGCACCCGAGGCGACCAGGTATATATCGACAACAGATTCTGCTTTAAATTCCGGATTAACTGCCTGAACCAGCAAAACAAGTCGCTCAAGACCCATGGCGAAGCCCACTGCAGGCGCAGCACGCCCACCCAGTTGCTCAACCAGGCCATCGTAACGACCGCCTGCGCAGACTGTACCCTGCGAGCCCAGGCTGGTGGTTACCCACTCAAATACGGTACGGTTATAGTAGTCCAGACCACGTACCAGGCGCTGGTTCACGGTGTAGGCAATGCCCGCCGCTTCAAGTAATTTGCACAGACCGGTGAAGTGTTCACGCGACTCGTCGTCCAGATAATCACCCAGCGCAGGCGCGTCGTTCAATAGCGCCTGTACCTCGGCGTTTTTGGAGTCCAGTACGCGCAGGGGGTTGCTGTACATCCGGCGTTTGCAATCGTCGTCCAGCTTCTCTTTATGCTGTTCAAGGAACGCGACCAGCGCGTCACGGTAGTTGGCTCGCGCTTCCAGAGAGCCGATAGAGTTCAGTTCCAGGGAAACGTGCTCAGCAATACCGAGCGCACGCCACCAGCGGGCGGTCAACATAATCAGTTCGGCGTCAATGTCCGGCCCCTGCAGGCCAAAGACTTCAACACCCAGCTGGTTAAACTGACGATAGCGGCCTTTTTGTGGACGTTCGTGGCGGAACATCGGGCCGATATACCACAGGCGCTGCTCCTGATTGTACAGGAGACCATGTTCGATGCCGGCGCGTACACAACCCGCCGTACCTTCAGGACGCAGCGTCAGGCTATCGCCATTGCGGTCTTCAAAGGTATACATCTCTTTTTCAACCACGTCGGTTACTTCGCCGATTGCGCGCTTGAATAACGGGGTCTGCTCTACAATCGGCAAACGGATTTCGCTGTAACCGTAGCTGCCGAGCACCTGTTTCAGTGTGCCTTCAATGCGCTGCCAGATGGCGGTCTCGCCAGGCAGATAATCGTTCATGCCGCGAATGGCTTGAATGTTTTTTGCCACGTTTATTCTCTTTCTATATACAAAAATGAACCCAAAGATTCATTAACCCAAGGGTTCAATCATACACAGGAAGCGCACCGCTTCCCATCTCGTTATTTTTCGACGTGTTGCACGCTGATGCGTTGCGTCTCATCTAGCATGGTTGCCTTGGCACGAATGCGGGCTTCCAGCTGATCAATCATGTCGTTATTATCCAGACGATCTTTGCGAACGCCATCTTCATAGAGACCGCTTTTCTTGTTACCGCCGGTTACGCCCAGGGTAGAGACCAGCGCTTCGCCCGGGCCATTGACCACGCAGCCAATGATAGAGACATCCATTGGCGTGATGATATCTTCCAGACGCTGCTCCAGGGCATTAACCGTACCGATAACGTCAAACTCCTGACGTGAACAGGTTGGGCAGGCGATGAAGTTGATCCCGCGCGAGCGGATGCGCAGCGATTTAAGGATATCGAAACCGACTTTGATCTCTTCGACCGGATCCGCCGCCAGTGAAACGCGCAGCGTGTCGCCGATCCCTTCGGAGAGCAGCAGGCCCAGGCCAATGGCTGATTTCACCGATCCGCTGCGCAGTCCACCGGCTTCGGTGATCCCCAGGTGCAGCGGCTGATCGATCTGTTTTGCCAGCAGGCGATAGGACTCTACGGCAAGGAAGACGTCAGACGCTTTCACGCTGACTTTAAACTGATCGAAGTTCAGACGATCGAGGTGATCCACATGGCGCATAGCGGATTCGAGCAAAGCCTGCGGCGTTGGCTCGCCATACTTTTCCTGCAGATCTTTTTCCAGCGAACCGGCGTTCACACCGATACGGATAGGAATGTTTTTATCGCGAGCGCAGTCAACGACGGTGCGAATACGCTCTTCACTACCGATGTTACCCGGGTTGATACGCAGGCAGTCCACGCCATATTCCGCCACTTTCAGGGCGATACGGTAGTCAAAATGGATGTCTGCAACCAGCGGAACGCTGACCTGCTGTTTGATAAGTTTGAACGCCTCGGCGGCATCCATGGTTGGCACGGAGACGCGAACAATATCGGCGCCTACGCGTTCTAACGCTTTAATCTGATTAACCGTCGCTTCCACATCCGTGGTGCGTGTGTTCGTCATGGACTGAACGGCGATAGGTGCCCCATCGCCGATTGGCACATTCCCAACGTAAATGCGTTTGGACTTTCTACGCTGAATAGGGGCCTGGTTATGCATGAAAAATCTCCCGCGTCGCCTGTCTGTTACTGTGCTGCTGATTGTTCGGCATCGAGGGTCAGACGCGCAACCTGGTTAGTTCTGATAAAACGGCTCAGATCGACAGGTTTACCCTGGAACTGAATCTGTACGGCTGATGGTGCACCGATTTTAAGTTTGTACGGTGTCTGGCCTGCCAGATTTAAACTGCCATCTTTACGCTGCAGGCCGCTGAAGAGTTTTTTGCCTGTGGCATCGGTCACTTCCAGCCAGCAATCGGCGGTGAAGTTCATGACCAGTGCATTAGGGTCAGCCGCGGGGGTTGCCACCCCTGCCGGATCGGACGGCAGAGTCTGGGCGGTATCCGTCGTCGTGGTGGCCGGAGCGCCAGAATCGACGTTCGCCTGAGACGGAGAAACCACGGCGTTATCCACCGGTGCCTGTGCAGGCTGATCGGCGGCTGGCGTCTGTGCCGGCGTCGCCGCAGGCGCAGCGGTTGCTGCTGTCTGCGGATCGGCTGAAGGCGTGCTGCTGTCGGTGTTCAGAGGAACGTTCTGCGCGCCGCTGTTTCCGGAGTTGTTAAGCTCGATAGAAGATTGATCGGCCATGGTGGTGATCTCTTCTTGCTGCGCTTTGTGGTTCTGCCACCACCATGCGCCCGTCAGACCGATCACTACAAACAGCACCAGCCAGGTAAAGCTCATCAACCAGCCGTCGCGTTTTTTGCGGCGTTTACCTAAAGAAAAAGTCTGCATCGGCGCGACCTTAGCCGCTCTGACCGGTGCCTGCTTTTCCATCATAGGCAGAAGTTCTTCTTCGGGGATATGCACCAGTTTTGCATAAGAGCGGATATAACCACGCAGAAACGTTGAAGCGAGATCGGCCGGAGCCTTGTCTTCTTCAATATCGCGAACCGTGGAAACCTTCAGACATAGGCGCTCTGCAACGGCTTGCTGGCTAAGTCCGAGTTGTTCACGGGCGTTGCGGAGACGAACGCCGGTGGAAAGTGCTGCATTTTGGTCGTGAGTGGCTTCAGTATTCATTCGCTACAACTACTGGTACGTGAAAATTAAGGATCCAGGTGCCGGTGAGTCACAATGCTACCCGCACCGCGAAACTTCTGGTCAGTTAACCTTAGTAAGACAGTCCTGGACTGTCAGGTTTTTGTTGACAGAAGAGGCCTGCCCGCGAGGCTAAACTGTTGTTGCGTCGTTACATACTGCCCTAAAGTCATCAGAAACGCACCGTAATTATTTCCCCTTCACTCGCACACGGAATGATTATGCGCGTGAGACGCCGTCACCGCGCAAAACCTGCGCGGTGACGGCATAAGGATTAGACGGCTTTGACCGCAATCGACTCGCCCTGCATGCGTTTACGCAGCGTGCGTTTGGTACGGTCAATGACGTCACCCGCCAGCTGACCACAGGCGGCATCGATATCATCACCGCGAGTTTTACGCACGATAGTGGTGAAACCGTACTCCATCAGAACTTTGGAGAAACGGTCGATGCGGCTGTTAGAGCTACGGCCATACGGCGCGCCAGGGAACGGGTTCCATGGGATCAGGTTGATCTTGCATGGCGTATCTTTCAGCAGCTCGGCTAACTCATGCGCATGCTCGGTACCGTCGTTCACATGATCCAGCATCACGTACTCAATGGTCACGCGGCCCTGGTTAGCGTTGGACTTCTCCAGATAGCGGCGTACACCGGCAAGGAAAGCTTCGATATTGTACTTTTTGTTGATTGGTACAATTTCGTCACGAATTTCGTCGTTAGGTGCGTGCAGGGAGATAGCCAGCGCCACGTCGATCATGTCACCCAGTTTATCCAGCGCAGGCACAACGCCTGAGGTAGAGAGGGTAACGCGACGTTTAGACAGACCAAAGCCGAAGTCGTCGAGCATGATCTCCATGGCCGGCACAACGTTCGTCAGGTTGAGCAGCGGTTCGCCCATGCCCATCATCACAACGTTCGTAATCGGACGGGTACCGGTCACTTTTGCCGCACCGACGATTTTCGCCGCACGCCAGACCTGGCCAATAATTTCGGACACGCGCAGGTTGCGGTTAAAGCCTTGCTGAGCCGTAGAGCAGAATTTACACTCCAGCGCGCAGCCAACTTGTGAAGAGACACACAGCGTTGCACGATCGTCTTCCGGAATGTAGACCGTTTCAACACGCTGATCGCCCACGGCGATGGCCCACTTAATGGTGCCGTCAGAAGAGCGTTGCTCTTCTACGACTTCCGGCGCGCGAATCTCAGCCACTTCTTTAAGCTTGTTACGCAGCACTTTATTGATGTCAGTCATGTCATCAAAGTTGTCGCTGCAATAGTGGTACATCCATTTCATGACCTGATCGGCACGAAATGGCTTCTCGCCCATCTCTTTAAAGAACTCGCGCATCTGCTGACGGTTCAGATCCAGCAGGTTAATTTTTCCATTTTTATTTGGAACCGCAGGCGTGGCGATTTCGGAGGTGTTCACTAATTCAGACATAATTTTTTCCGGCCTCGTTGTTACACGTTATGGCCCGTGGAGGGTTGAAAAGAAACGCCCCGGAAAGCAGTGTGCTCATCCGGGGCGTTGCATTGTACAAAGTCTGGCGCAGGGATGCCACGTTTGCACGTGGCATTTACGAAAATAATGTGTAAACGAAACCGTTAAATTAACGGGTACGTGGACACACTTCGCCTTCTGCGAAGAAGAAAGCGATTTCACGGGCTGCTGATTCAACAGAGTCGGAACCGTGGGTGCCGTTCTCGGTGAAGCTGTCTGCGTAGTCAGCGCGCAGCGTACCCGCCAGGGCGTTGTCCGGGTTGGTTGCACCCAGCAGATCGCGGTGACGCTGAACCGCGTTTTCGCCTTCCAGTACAGAGACAACGATTGGGCCAGAGGTCATGAACTCTACCAGGCCGTCGAAGAATGGGCGACCTTCATGCTCAGCGTAGAAACCGCGAGCCTGCTCTACGGTCAGATGCAGCATTTTGGTGCCAACGATTTTGAACCCTGCAGATTCAAAGCGAGCAAAGATGCTGCCAATAACGTTTTTTGCCACCGCGTTTGGTTTGATGATGGAAAAAGTACGTTCAATAGCCATGATTACCTCTGTGATTTGTTATGTGGTTTGCATACAGCGTTAGACCTGGCGCGGATTATAATGAGCAATAGCGCCATTGCCTATGGATGGATGTAACATTTTTTTAAAATAAGACGAGTTTCAACAACAGAAACATTCAGAGACCCCTTTTCTCCGTTTACCTACTGCAGCGTAAAGTGCACAGTGGCCACCTGCCCGGCTTCATCCATCACCAGAAGTTGATACTCCCCGGCCTGTTCCAGTTTTAAGGTATAGGTCCGCCCTTGCGCATTGAGCGGTTCACCGTTTAAAAACCACCAGCGCTGCCCCGTACTGCCGCTAACCTGTAGCGGCAGCGACACGCGCGGCTCGCCCGGAAGACGCTTAACAACCGCCCCCTCCTGAATACCGGAAAGAATTAACGGCACTGGATCGTCCTGACTCAACGGCGGGCACTGCGTCGATGACAGCGGAATACGCTCCGCCCGCCGCTCTGTTCCCGGCAGCCACGGCTCCAGCGCCAGCGGCCAGACGTCGACTGTTTTCTGCCTCGCCTGCGGGCAATCTGCCGCGACCCGTTTACCGGCGCTATCCAGCCACAGCGGGAAGCGGATCCCTCGCATCCCCTCCTGCTCGGGCAGTAAAAGCGTAGGCGGCTGGCTGCCATCGAGCAGCCAGGTTGCCAGACGTCGACGGCAGTTATCATCCCCATCAGGCAATGCCTGGCCTCCAGGCCAGCAGATGACCCCGCGACCCACAGACGCAGGGCGCGGGTCGCGTGGGAGTCGAGCTTCATCCACCACCGAGTGCGATAGCAGCAAATTGTTCACCTGGTTAAGCAGCGGTACCGCGCTGGCATAGCCAAACTGCCCCGCCACCGGCGTGCCGTCCGGCCGACCGGTCCAGATGCCGATGACATAGCGGGCATTAACACCGATAGCCCAGGCATCGCGATAGCCATAGCTGGTGCCGGTCTTAACCGCCAGCGGCACCACCTGAGGCAACGCGCTATCTGGCAAAGGCTGGGCCTGGTTAGCCAGTATTCGACGAATGATCCACGCCGCCCCCGGCGTCATTAACGGGCGTTCAACCAGCGGATCGCCGGGTAACAGACGCAGTCGCGCGGCATTTCCATGCCGGGCAAAAGCACTGTAGGCGGCGACAATATCCTGCAGGCGTGCCCCCGCCCCGCCCAGAATCAGCGCCAGATTGGGCTGGGCTCCGGCGGGCAAGATGAGCGGTAAGCCGACGTTACGCAGCTTCCCGGCAAATTTTTTCGGTCCGTAGGCTTCCAGCACCTGTACCGCAGGGAGATTCAGCGAGCGTAGCAACGCCTCGCTCATACTGATTGGGCCATGGAATCCGCTATCGAAATTGCCAGGCCGATAATCGCCGGTGCGGCGAGGAACGTCCTGTAGCAGCGAGGCCGGATGGATCAGTCCGTCGTCCATCGCCAGGCCATAAACGAAGGGCTTCAGCACCGATCCCGGGGATCGGATTGCGCTCACCATATCCACATGACTGAAGCGACTGTCATCGTTAATGTCTACCGATCCCACCCAGCCGCGCACTTTCATCGTGGCGTGATCGACAACGATCATTGCCAGCGAGCTACGCGACGGCAGGCGCCCTTTCCAGTTCATTGCCAGCTCTTCAAGCTGGCGCTGCAAGGCGGCATCCAGCGTGGTGACAATTTTATCGTCGCGGCTTTTGCCCAGCATCATTCGCGAGAACAGCGGCGCCAGCTGCGGCATCTGACGCGGCGCCAGCCACACCGGCTCTTCACGGGATTCCCGCACCTGCTTCGCGCCCCACACCCCCTGGGTTTCCATCCGCGCCAGCACTTTGTTGCGCGCCGCTTCGGCGCGCCCGGGCCAGCGGTCAGGACGCAGACGGCTCGGCGCCTGCGGCAATACTGCCAGCAATGCCGCCTCGGAGTAGCTGAGCTGTGCCGGTGATTTGCCCAGGTAGGCCCAGCTTGCAGCCCCTACCCCCTGCAATGTGCCGCCAAAGGGGGCGCGATTGAGGTAGAGCGTCAGGATATCGCGCTTTGACAGGTGCCACTCCAGCTGCAGGGCACGCCAGAGTTGACGAATTTTGCCGCCAAAGGTGCGGGGATGTGGATCGAGAAGGCGCGCGACCTGCATGGTCAGGGTGCTCCCTCCGGAAACCACTCTGCCAGAGGTAAGATCTTGCCAGGCGGCACGCAGAACGGAAAAGGGGTTTACGCCCGGATGATCCCAGAACCAGCGATCTTCGTACTGGATCAGCGCTTCAAGATAGCGGGGAGAGACCTCTTCTATTGTGACCGGATAGCGCCAAATCCCTTCACTGTCGGCAAAGCGCCAGAGCGGCGTGCCCTGTTCGTCCACAACAACCCGCGCGGGATTAACCTCTTTTAACGGTAGCGGCCACAGGCGATCGGCGGTAACAACCAGCCCCCATATCAGCAGAATCGCCCCCGCCAGCCACAGCCAGCGGGAGCGCAATGGTGAAAGAACCGGCACGTTACGGGGCTACAGTCAGCGGGCCACTTGCCGCACCCGTTGCCCGCCACTGGGGAACGTACATCGATTCAACCATGGGGACCGGCACCTGATAGGTCCCCGGCGTCACGGCACGTGCCAGGTAGACCAGCGTAACGGGCTGGCCTTCATTCACCGGTACTGCGGCCACAAAACGGTCATCGCGAAACTCCATGTGCTGGATATCCGCCTGCTGCATCTGGTTTAACAGATTTTGCACTTCGCTACCGCTCTCCTGCAGGCTGGCGCTGCTGCTGGCCAGATTTTGATTTTCCAGCTCAAGACCGGCAGGGAGCAGATCAACCACCAGCGCATCCGGTACGTTCTGGCTGGCCTGCACCTCGAGCCAGACCAGTACCAGCTCACCGCTCTTCAGGGTAGAGAGATCTTTGCTTCTGCCATCGGTGGCCAGAATGTGGCGCTCGATTTTCAGCACCTTCGAGGAAGGCTGCGGCGCACGCTGTGGATAGCCGCTACTGTCGAGACGTACCCACAGCGGACTGGTGCCACTGTTAGTCACCTGCAGCGCAGCCAGCCGATCGCCATCGACATTGGTTACCTGCGGTTTGTCACCGTGCGCCGGCTCTTCTGCCAGGCTGGTGGTGGCCTGCCACGCACCAGAGAGCGTTTGTTGCGCGCGTCCGGCGAGGAACAGGGCATTACTCTCCTGGGTTGATAGCCAGCGCTGGCTGAATGCCTGCTGTACCAGGGCATTCAGCAGGGTGTTTTGTGCCTGCGGTAACAGAGAATTTTCCTGCAACAGCGCGAGCATCATGGCGTTATCACGCAGCTGACTGCCGTAATCCGCGATCCAGTTTTGCGACTCGATACGAGGGGTTTGCAGCGCAGCTTCCAGCGCCTGCTGGCTTCGTGGCGCATCTCCCATCATCTTCAACGCGATGCCTAACTGCATCAGCGGCAGACCCGATTTTGCCTGCGCATGCTTTTCCCATATTTCACGCAGCGCACCCAGCGGGGCTTTTTGCTGACGCGCCAGCACCAGCGCGGCATAAGCCTGCACCGCGAACTTACTGGCCTGGGTATCGTTACTGTAGCGAATAGAGATCATGCCCGGGTCCTGCAGATAACGCAGCAGACGGTTGTTAGCACTGTTTAGCGCCTCTGCCGGCACGCTATAGCCCTGCTCGCCCGCACGTACCAGGAAGTCAGTCACGTAGGCCGTCAGCCAGTACTCTTCCGGGCCGTTTTTATCCCAGAGCGCAAAACCGCCGTCATCCCGCTGCATCTGTAACAGACGCGAGATGCCTACATCAATGGCACCACGCCGTTTTTCATCGGTGTCACCTTTGATACCCAGCGCAGCCAGCTGCGCGGCATTGGTGTAGAGCGACGGGAAGAGTCCACTGGTAGTCTGCTCCAGGCAGCCATAAGGATAGGCCTGCAGTTCACGGATATAACGCGCGAGGTTGAGCGGCGGTTTACCGCTCAGCATCAGTTGCCCCTGCAACGTAGCAGGCGAGAAACCGGCAAGGTGTTGCCCTGGCGCAATCCAGCTCTCCCCCGGGTTGAGCATCGTACCCGAGTTAACCGTCTGTGCCGGGAAGGCCGGACGCACGCCGATTTTCCAGTTTTTACTCAACGGCGCGAAGGTTTCGCCGGGAAGCGACAGGCCATTGACCTGGGCCACTACCTCTCCGTCGCCATATCCCTCCAGCGCACGCACCGGGATGAATAGGGTGCTACGTGCACCGGGCGCCAGTTTTACGGGCTGCGGTTGCCCCCCTTCCAGCGCCAGTTTGCCGTGAACCGTTAACGCCACGTTCAGCGTCTGCGGCCGATCGGTCAAGTTAGTGAGATCCAGCGTCAGCCGCGAAATATCGCCGCTGGCGAGGAAGCGTGGGGTGTTGAGCTCAGCGATGACCGGTGCCGCGACCACGACCTTACTTTCGCCGCTGCCAAAGTCGTCGTCGGTCCAGGCTTGTGCCATCAGACGAAGCTCACCGTTAAAATCGCCGATCGGCATCGTAATGGTGCCTTCGCCGTTAGCATCCAGCTCAACCGGCTGCGCCTGCTGGGCGATGATGGTCACGTGATTAACAGGCGGTTTGCCGCCACGTTTGAGCTCATCGCCATCGCCGCCGAAGCGCAGGGAGGCCAGACGCCCCTGCCCCTCTATGACCTGGCCGTAGATGTCGTAAATATCGGCGCCGTAACGCTTCTGCCCAAAGAAGGCCTGCCAGGGATCCGGCGTGACATAGTCGGTAATGTTTAGCACGCCGCTGTCCACCGCCGAGAGCAGGACATTCACTTTCTGCGGCACCGCCCCCTCTTTAACGCTGGCTTTCACCTTCACCGTCACCGTCTGGTCAGGACGCATTTTTGGCGGGTTTTCCAGCGAAAGATTCAGACGACGGTTTTCATCCCCCATCGGCAAGTGCAGCAGGCCGACGGCGCGTTTTGGCGTGGCAGATTTAGACTTATCGCCGGGACGTACCACCAGCGTACTGAGGTAGAGGTCGTGGCGTTTCCAGGCTTTATCGACAGGAATAGAGAGCTCCAGCCCGTCGGCCGGAACATTGATCTCTTTCCACCATAGCGGCCCTTCGCTGGATTCGATCATCGCATAGCCTTTCCCGGCAGCCGGGGCGGCAATATGCAGCTTGATGGTATCGCCAGGCTGGTAAGCCGGTTTGTCTATCTTCAACGTAACGCGATCCGGGCGCGCCGCGCCGCTGCCTTCACTGTTATCTTGCCAGCTATAACCGGCCCAGAAACGGACGCTGCTGACGGTGTCGTTTGGCGCTTTTACTTCCAGACGATATGATCCCCACTCCACCGGGAAGCTCACTTTACCGGTCTCATCGGCCTTCAGATCCAGCGCCTGCTCCGCTTCGATCAGATCTTTTTGATCGTACTGGGACTGCCAGCCTTCGCTCTCTGACCAGTTCCAGAAGTAGTCACGACGCTCGCGGATAAGGCGAACCTGCAGACCTGAAACTGCTTTTTTGGCGCCGCTGGCATCGGTGTAAACAATATCGAAACCGGCCTGGCTATTTTCGTCCACGATGGGCTGCGTCACGGTGGTGTCGGTGCGGTAGTCATAGACCGCTTTGCTGGCGAACTGCGGGCGAATCCCCGCCAGCGTGTCCGCCGGCCAGATAGCCTGTTCAGCGCGACGTGTCACCGGGCGGCCACCGGACTCCAGCAGGCTGGCCTGCAAAATGAGCTGCAGCGGTGAGTGCGTCTCTTTCCACTGGCTCTCCGCGCTGACCTGCCCGCGCCCCTCGTCATTTAACGTGAGTTGAACTTCATCCAGACTGCGGCTCAGGTTCTCTTCAGCGATATCGCCAAACTGGAATCCCGGCAGTGCCGCGACCGCCTCACGCAGCGGGCGCAGGAACAGCTGCCCCTGTAGACTATTGCCGTTTGCGGGCGCGCCATACAGGTAATACCCGTTCACGTCGAAGCTGATATTGTCCTGCGGTTTAACAGGCGCTTTTTGCCCGCTGATATTCAGGGCCATCCGCTCCGGCATAAAGTCTTCGACGTGGAAATCCCACATCTGTTTTTGATTATCGCCGGTGCTGGCGCGGATGTGCCACATCCCGGTCTGGGCGCCGCTATCCAGCGCATAGTTAAAGCGATAGAGGCCATTTTCCGGCTGGCTCACGACGGTTCGCGCCACCTGTCCATCCGGGCGTAATACTTCCAGTTTTACCGGCTGGTCAGGCAAGGGTTTGCCATCACTGTCGCGCAGTAAGCCATTAAGAATTACCGTTTCTCCCGGCCGGTAGAGGTCACGCGGGCCAAACATAAAGAACTGTTTGCTAAAACCTGGCGCACCGGCAATAGCGAATTCGGCGAGGTCGAGAGCGGGCAGATTGAGGTCGAGAAGCGTGGTTTGCCCCTCTTTACGCGCCAGAATAAGCGCCGCTTCTTTATCCGTTTGCAGCACAGCGTGGCCATCGCCGTCGCTGGCGGCCTGAGCCAGCGTCTGGCCTTTGTCGTTGAGCAGCACGACATCAACGCCGGCCTGCGCGCCACCGTTTTCAATGCTCTGGGTAAAGATATCCAGCCGGTTGTGGTAGCGGTGAACCGACAGGCCAATATCGCTGAGGGTAAAGAGCGTGGCGGCATTGCTGTAATTGTAATGCCCCGCCTGGTTCATTACCGCCAGGTAAACACCGGCCTGCTGCAGCGGCGCGATATCACGCAGCGGTAACAGCAGTTTTTCACGGGTGTTACGCGCCGGGTTGAGGTCGAAGCGGCCGGTATAGACCAGCTCCGCCATTTTAAGCAAATTGTCGGATTCCCAGTTGGTCAGGGAGTTACGGTATTCCCACTGGCTGACAAATGCCGCCAGCGACTCCGGTTTCACCCGATAGAAATTGACGTCAACGTTGCTGACGTTCAGCGCCATGACCGGCAGCCCCTCTACCACCTTGCCCGGCAGCAGCGAGCCGCGGCTGGCAAAGCCGACGGTAGGCTCGATATCGCGCGTGGTTATCGCTTTTTCGTAGTCGCTATCGAAGGTGGCTTTATTCAGTGCCAGCAGGCCACGCTCAACGGTCACCACCAGATTGCGGTTGGGCTCCAGATGACGTAAACGGACCTCTTTCAGATTTGGCGCCAGTTCCCATGCGCCATCCACCTTGCCGCTTTTCTTGTCCACGACGTGGAGGGTTTTTGCGAAATCCTGGGAAGGATCGAGCGGCACCGAGAAGGTGAGCACCAGCGTCGATGCGCCGTCGAGCTGAATTTCCGACGCATCCAGCAGCGTCAGCGGCTTGCCCTGACTCTGTTCCGCCAGTTTTTGCAGCGTGGCATCGTCGGGTTTGGTCGCGGCCTTCGGTTCAGCAGGCGTTGCCGCAGCGGTTGCCGGCGCTTCTGCATGGGGTTTCTCGGTGTTGTCATCACAGCCGGCAAGCGTAAAGGCTGTCAGCAGCGCTATGGACAGCGCGGCGAGGCGAAACGGTTTCATCCTGCATCCCTGGCCTGAGAGGCCTGTTGGTCGTCGTCGGGTTAAGTATTATCCGCAAGTTTCATTAATACAAAAGCCCATTTTGAGGGGGCTGGAAAGCATCTCGCAAAATGGTATAGGGAACAGCGTCCACCCTGTTATACCGATCACAACCTGCATGGTTACATGTTACCTTTTAGGTCATTTGTTTTTAAAACAATAAGATAGCTGGCTAAGCTCCGTTAGCGCCTGCTAGTTTTATGCCTAAGACGCACCCCGAGTGCGCGGTTCAATAAGAGAGATAGCCATGAAACGAGCCGTGAACGCCCTACAAAATTTCGGAAAATCATTGTACGGACCGGTACTTATCCTGCCGATCGTTGGTCTGTTTATCGCCTTTGGTAACGTGCTGGGTAATGGCGCGCTTGCCGATTACCTGCCGTTTCTTGGGCATCCGTTGGTGCAGAGCCTTGGGCAGTTAATCGCCAAGTCTGCCGTTTCGGTGTTAGTAAACCTGGCGCTGGTATTCGCTGTAGGGATCCCTATCGGCCTGGCGACACGCGATAAAGGTTACGCGGCCCTGATCGGCCTGGTGACCTTTGTGGTCTTTATCAACGCCATGAACGTGACCCTGCAGTTACAAGGCGCGCTTGCCCCTGCCGATCAGATGAAAGCTGCCGGGCAGGCGATGGTACTCGGGGTACAAGTCCTGGAGATGGGCGTTTTCGCCGGGATCCTGACCGGCGCGCTGTCGGGCTACCTCTACAACAAATATTCCGGGGTACAGTTTAACGGGGCGATGGCCATCTACTCCGGTCACTGCTTCGTCGCTATCGTGATGCTGCCCGTCTCAATGCTGCTGGGCGTGGTGATGAGTGAGCTCTGGCCGTTCGCCCAGCATGGTATTAGCGCAATGGCGCTGGCCATTAAAGGGGCAGGCCCGTTTGGGGTGGCGGTGTATGGCTTCCTTGAACGTATCCTGGTGCCGACCGGTCTTCACCATCTGGTCTATACCCCGTTCCTCTATACCGAACTGGGCGGTACCCAGGAGGTATGCGGCACCACCTACCAGGGCGCGCGCAACATCTACTTTGCCGAAATGGCCTGTCCGGGCGTGAAGCAACTGAGCAGTACGGTGGTCTGGGATGCGCGCGGTATCAGCAAAATGTTTGGCCTGCCTGCGGCGGCGCTGGCGATGTACATGACCGCGAAGCCTGAGCGTAAAGCTGCGGCAAAAGCGATTCTGATCCCGGCAGCCCTCACCTCCCTTCTGGTGGGCGTGACCGAACCTATCGAGTTCTCCTTCCTGTTCGTCGCCCCGCTGCTGTTCGTGGTGCATGCGGTACTGACCGGGATTGGCATGATGCTCTTCTCCCTGTTTGGCGTTCACGCCATCGGTGCGAACGGCATTATCGATTTCATTCTTTATAACCTGCCGCTGGGCACCGAGAAGTCCAACTGGCCGATGTACATTTTGGTCGGGC
Source organism: Leclercia sp. UBA5958 (assembly GCF_002430365.1). Taxonomy (NCBI): domain Bacteria; kingdom Pseudomonadati; phylum Pseudomonadota; class Gammaproteobacteria; order Enterobacterales; family Enterobacteriaceae; genus Leclercia; species Leclercia sp. UBA5958. Next base: position 534,591 of record NZ_DJCE01000011.1, read on the forward strand.
TCATCATGTTTGCTCTCTACTTTGTGATTTTCCGCTTCCTGATTGTTCACTTCAACATGAAGACGCCGGGTCGGGAAGATGACGAGCAAGAGACCCGTCTCTATAGCAAGCAGGAGTATCAGGCGAAAGGCAATAACGACGGTCTGGGTGAATCCATTGTGATTGGCCTGGGCGGGCGCGAAAACATTGAAGTGGTGGATAACTGCTACACCCGCCTGCGCGTCACGGTAAAAGACGTGGCGATCATCGACGAGCCGCGACTGAAAGCGACGGGTGCGAAAGGCATTATCAAACAAGGTAACAATGTTCAGGTGGTCTACGGGCTGCATGTCAAAAAAATGCGAGAAGCCGTTGAGACGTTTCTCTGAAAGGAGCTAAAGATGTTTAAACCCCCATTCATTCTCTCTATCGCCGGCGGTGGCAGTACCTATACGCCGGGTATTGTGAAAAGCCTGATGGTGCGCCTGCAGGATTTCCCGCTGGCGGAGATTCGCCTCTACGACATCGATGAAGCACGCCAGAACACCATTGCGCCGGTGGTCGAGAAGGTGATTCGTGACCATAGCCAGAGCATCAAATTTACGGTCACCACCGACCCGGAAGTCGCCTTTAGCGGCGCCCACTTCATCTTCGCCCAGATGCGCGTTGGGCAGTATAAGATGCGCGAGCAGGATGAGAAGATCCCGCTGCGCCACGGCGTGGTTGGCCAGGAGACCTGTGGACCAGGCGGGCTGGCGTATGGCTTGCGTACGATCCTGCCGATGGTAGAGCTGATCGATTTGGTAGAGCGCCACGCCCACGAGAAAGCCTGGATCGTCAACTACTCTAACCCGGCGGCGATCGTCGCCGAAGGTGTACGTCGTCTTCGTCCTAACGCGCGGGTGCTGAATATCTGCGATATGCCGGTAGCGGCTATGCGCAATATGGGAGCGATTCTGGGCGTTGATCGTCATAAGCTGGAGGTGGACTATTTTGGTCTGAACCATTTCGGCTGGTTTACCCGCGTGCTGGTAGACGGCGAAGACAGACTGCCAGAGCTGCGTCGCCATATCGCTAAATTTGGCCTGCTAACGGAAGATGCCGCCAAAACCGACCCGCAACACTCAGATCCGTCATGGGTGAAGACCTGGCGCAACATTAAGCCAATTATGGATAACTTCCCCGAGTATTTGCCAAACCCGTATTTGCAGTATTACCTGATGCCGAACCAGATCGTCGAGCATCAAAATCCGGAGTACACGCGCGCTAACGAAGTGATGAACGGTCGTGAGAAAAAACTGTTTGCCGCCGCCGAAGAGTATCAACGTACCGGGATTTTGCCCGATGCGTTTCACGTGGGGGTGCACGGTGAGTTTATCGTTGATGTGGCCCGCTCGCTGGCGTTTAACCTGCGTCAGCGCCATCTGGTGATGGTGGAAAACCAGGGAGCGATTACCAACTTGCCGTACGATGCCGTGGTGGAAGTGCCCGCTTATATCACCTCTGAAGGGCCAGAGCCGATCCGCGTGGGGCAGGTTCCCCTGTTCCATCAGACGCTGTTGCAGCAGCAGCTCGCTTCGGAGCAGCTACTGGTGGAAGCGACCATCGAAGGCAGCTACGAAAAAGCGCTGCAGGCATTTACCCTGAACCGCACCGTGCCCACCATGGAGCACGCGAAAGCGATTCTGGATGAGATGATTGAAGCGAATCGTGAGTACTGGCCAGCGCTGCAAAAAGCCTGGCGGGATGGCGAAGCAGTGAAATAATACGGGCTTGCTCGCGAGTTGAACGTGGTTTGCTTGTCGGTGTCAGAAAAAACACCGACAATCCTCTTTTACGGAAAAGAACGGAGGCAACCCATGTCCACCTCATATTTTGTCGCCGCCGACTGGCTGATTGAGCACAGCGACGACCCGGAAATCCAGATCCTCGACGCGCGAATGGCCCCTGCAGGGCAGGAGCATCTCCGCGATATGACCGCTGAATACCGCGCCGGGCATCTGCCGGGGGCGGTATTTTTCGATATTGAAGCCTTATCCGATCACACCTCATCACTGCCACATATGCTTATCCGCCCGGAGGCGTTTTCCGTCGCAATGCGCGAGCTGGGCATCAGTCGCGACAAGCATCTGGTGATCTACGACGAGGGTAATCTTTTCTCCGCGCCGCGTGCCTGGTGGATGCTGAAAAATTACGGCGTTGAAAAAGTCTCTATTCTGGCGGGCGGGCTTGCGGGCTGGCAGCGGGATGAACTGCCGCTGCAGCAGGGCGACGTGACGCTGCCGGAAGGGGAGTTTGACGCAACCTTTGACCCGCATGTCGTAAAACGTCTGACCGACGTGCTGGTCGTCAGCCATGAAAAAACGGCGCAAATCGTCGATGCCCGCCCTGCCCCACGCTTCAATGCCGAAGCGGACGAGCCGCGGGCTGGCCTGAAGCGTGGCCATATTCCCGGCGCGCTAAACGTGCCCTGGGGCGATTTAGTGTTTGAAGGGGAGCTGAAAACCACCGACGAACTGCAGGCTATCTTTGAGCGTCAGGGTGTGGATCTGAGCAAACCCATTGTTGCCAGCTGCGGCTCTGGCGTCACCGCCTGCGTGGTAATTCTTGCCCTTGCTACCCTCGGTAAAACCGACGTCACGCTTTACGACGGCGCCTGGAGCGAATGGGGTGCACGGGACGATCTGCCGATTGAACCGGCTCACTAATGGATAATCGTCTGGCGACGCTTCTCACGCGCGGGGAGTCACTGACCCGCGCGGAGTACCGCGTACTTTCCCATCTGACGGAGCATCCGCTGCTGGTCGGCAACATTACGGTACGCGAGCTCGCGCAGGCGACATTCGTTTCGACCGCCACAATCATGCGGCTTTGCCAGAAGCTGGGGTTCAGCGGGTTTAGCGAATTTATCTGGCACTGTAAGCAACTGCTGTCTGACACCCCGCATATTGCCATTGAGGCCAGTGCCTCCAGCGACGTGCCCGAACTCTTCCATCGGTTTATTGCCAACTATCAGCAGACATTACAATGGGCGACGGTGGAGAAGCGTCAGCGCTTCCGCGCACTGCTTAGCGAGAAAGAGAGCTTTTTTCTGTACGGTGCCGGGTTTTCTTATCTGTTTGCCGAGTACCTGACCAAAAAACTGCAGGTATTGGGAAAAACGGCGTTTATCTCGGGGCCGGGCGACAGCCGGAATATCTTCCTCAGTAATGCCGCCCGCTATCAGGTCTTTATCGCCGTCTCGCGCAGCGGCGAAACGGAACAGGTGCTGGATAAAGCGCGGATTGCGCAGAACGTAGGGATGGTCGTGGTGGCCTTTACGCGCGCCTCGGCAAATACGCTGGCGGGCATGGCCGATCTGCATTTCGCCCTGTATGACGAAGCGGTGCACTTTGCCGCCGAGGCCGCCGGTGTCACCTCGTTTGAGTCGAACCTGGTGTTGCTGATGGATTTACTGCTGCTGGAAGCAACGGGGTGAAAAACCACCCCGTCTTCATCAAATGATACGGGTCGTTTTGAGATCGCGCAGGAACCCGCCCCAGCGACGCTCATAAAAGGGTGTAATGTGCTCGGTAATAAAGTGGCTAATGCCCTTCTCGCCTTTCAACACCTGACAGATATCAATAGGTTCATCGCCCGGCAGCGTGTCGGTCGCCACACTGCCCGCCGCCTGGATAATCTCATCGATATCGCCGTCTGCCTCAATGCCAATCAACAGCACAGGCTGCTCGTCGGCTCGCTCTTTGATGGAGCAGAGAAACGCGCGTCTGACGGGCTTCATGGTTTTAAACAGCGTGGTTAAAGAGTCAATCATCTGCGCCGGCGGCTCGGCCACTTCTGAGAGCAGCAGCGTTTCGCCCCCTTCCAGCACCTCCTGCGTGCTGAGCGGATTGCCTTCTTCACCCATCAGATGACTGATTTCGCGTGGGGTAAACTCTTTCCCGGTCGGCAATTTGGCGTTAAGGAACAACGTCTGGCCCAGGGTCATCTCAAAAAGGGTACGTACGGGCATGACCACAAACGCCTGTTCGTCTTCCACCGCTGTCTGTAGGGCTTCAAGAGAGGTGAAGAACGGGATCACCGACGTGCCGTCGTCTTTCTCCCAGTGCAGCAGATCCAGCGCGCTGTCTTCAACAACTTGCTCACCTTCCGCCGCGGTACCGGGCACCCAGACGGTAGACTCCAGCAGCGTGCGGAAAAATGCCGGACGGTGGGCGGGCTCGGTCGCCGCCTGCTCCAGCAGGGTTTCTAATTCGTTTTTGGTTTCGGACATAATTATTCCAGATGGTGCATTCGCCCCCTCACCCCGGCCCTCTCCCTCAAGGGAGAGGGAGCAAACCATCCCCTCTCCACCATGGGAGAGGGTCAGGGTGAAGCGGTAACAGTTACTCTGCCGTCAGCAGGTTTGCAATGGTACGCACGCCCAGCCCGGTTGCCCCTGCGGACCACTGTTCAACCGCCGCTTTGCGGTAGGTCGCAGAGCAATCGATGTGCAGCCAGCCTTCGCGGTAGTTTTCAACAAAGTGGGACAGGAAACCTGCCGCCGTGCTTGCTCCCGCCGGGTAGGCGGCGCTGGCAGTGTTGTTCAGCTCGGCAAAGTTAGAGGGCAACTGGCTGCGGTGGAACTCGGCCAGCGGCAGACGCCAGAAGGGTTCGTTTTCTTCGGCAGCACTCGCCAGTACGCGAGCCGCCAGCTTGTCGTCGAAGCTGAACAGCGCGTGGTAGTCATTACCCAACGCGGTTTTCGCGGCACCGGTCAGGGTCGCCATATCGATAATCAGCTCAGGTTTCTGGGCAGAGGCATCGATCAGGCCATCGGCCAGCACCAGACGGCCTTCGGCGTCGGTGTTCATCACCTCCACATTTTTACCGTTGCGGTAGCGAATAATGTCGCCCAGCTTAAAGGCATTGCCGCTAACCATGTTATCCGCGCAGCACAGGTACAGCTTCACACGCTTATTCAGACCACGGGTAATGGCGAAAGCCAGCGCACCGGTAATGGTGGCCGCGCCGCCCATATCGGACTTCATGGAGTCCATAAAGGCGCTCTGCTTCAGGCTGTAACCACCGGTATCGAAGGTGATGCCTTTACCGACCAGGCAGGCAAATACGGGCGCTTCTTTATCACCGGTTGGGTTGTAGTCCAGCGCCAGCAGCACCGGCGGACGCTCAGAGCCGCGGCCCACGGTGTGGATGCCCATATAGTTCTGCTCGCGCAGATCTTCACCTTTGGTGATGCGGTAAGACATGTTGTCCCCCGCCACGCCGCAGAGCAGGTCAACGGCACGCTGCGCCAGCTGCTCAGGACCGAGCTCTTCCGCCGGCGCGTTGATGGTGTCACGTACCCAGTCAATAATGGTCAGACGGCTTTCCAGCTCTTTCTGTCCGGCTTCGTCGAGGTTCGCCCACTCGATTTTACGGGTGCCTTTCGGCCCTTTATATCCGGCCCAGAATGCCCAGCTACGATCGATATCCCAGCCTTCACCCGCTAAAGAGACATGTTTAATGCCAAGACCGTCGATTTTACGTGCTGCGCGTTGAATCAGACCGGCGTCATCCTGGCCCGTCAGGTGCAGGGTAATACCGTCGTTATTGATACTGTAAGTGGCTTTTTCGCCCCAGCGCGCGTCGGCTGGCTGATGCGAAATCGTAATCTTCATCGCTTCGGTCATTTTATTTATCCTTATTAGCAAACGGGCCGCCTGAAGGCAGCCCGTAATGTGATTTAGCTAGCCTCATCTAACCAGACTAACAGAATCGCCTCCAGAATTTTTTCATTGGATGCGTTAGGATCATCGTCAAAATCCTCCAAATCGCAGATCCACTGGTGCATATCGGTGAATCGTACGGTCCTGGGATCAAGATCCGGGTTCGCGTCATAAAGCGCTTCGCCGATTTCACGGCTGTCTGTCCACTTCAGTCCCATATCAATGCTCGCGTGCGTGGTTAATGGTGTAACGCGGGAATTCGACCACCAGATCTTCATCGGTGACGCGTGCCTGGCAGCTTAAACGGCTGTCTGGCTCCAGACCCCATGCTTTATCCAGCATGTCATCTTCGTCTTCGGTGCTTTCGGCGAGCGAGTCAAAACCTTCACGTACGACGCAGTGGCAGGTTGTGCAGGCACAGGATTTTTCACAGGCGTGTTCCACTTCAATACCGTTACGCAGGGCAACGTCAAGGATGGTTTCGCCGGTCTCAGCTTCCAGAACTGCGCCATCCGGACAGAGGTCCGCATGAGGCAGAAAAACAATCTTTGGCATATTAAACCTCGTCCACGGAGTGGCCTTTCAGCGCGACACGGACCGACTGATCCATACGGCGAGCGGCAAACTCCTGGGTTTGTTTATCAACGTTTTTAATCGCTTGTTCTATGGCGTCAGCGTCATTGCCTTCTGCTACCGCATGCAGTTGTGCGATGGCATCGTCAATGGCCTGACGTTCTGCGGCGCTTAGCAGCGCGGCATCGGCAGTGAGCGCACCGGTCAGGCTTTCCAGCACACGTGCGGCTTCAACTTTTTGTTCAGCCAGCATACGCGCCTTCACGTCCTGTTCGGCAAAGCTCATTGAGTCCTGAATCATGGAGGCGATTTCGCCCTCGGTCAGCCCGTAAGACGGCTTAACCTGAATGGAGGATTCGACACCGGTGGATTTTTCCATCGCCGTCACGCTCAGCAGGCCATCGGCATCCACCTGGAAGGTGACACGAATATGTGCCCCGCCCGCAGGCAGCGCCGGGATCCCGCGCAGCGCAAAGCGCGCCAGCGAGCGGCAATCCTGTACCAGCTCACGTTCACCCTGCATCACGTGAATAGACATGGCGGTCTGGCCATCTTTAAAGGTGGTGAACTCCTGCGCACGCGCCACCGGAATGGTGGTATTACGCGGGATCACTTTCTCCACCAGGCCACCCATGGTTTCGAGCCCCAGGGAGAGCGGGATCACATCCAGCAACAGCATTTCGCTGTCCGGTTTGTTCCCCACCAGAATATCCGCCTGAATCGCCGCCCCGATAGCGACCACTTTGTCCGGGTCGATAGAGGTCAGTGGCGTACGGCCAAAGAACTCACCCACGCGCTCACGCACCAGCGGTACGCGGGTTGAACCGCCCACCATGACCACTTCCAGTACGTCCTGCGCCTCTACGCCAGCATCTTTCAATGCGCGACGGCAGGCCAGCAGCGTGCGTTTAACCAGGGAGGCGATCAGGTCATTAAACTGGTCACGGGTGATCTCCCCCTTCCAGCCAGCGACCTCAACGGTGACGCTTTGTGCATCGCTAAGGGCAATTTTGGCCGCAATCGCCGCATCCAGCAGTTCACGCTGTACGCGCGCGTCGCTGCGATCGTCAATCCCCGCCTGCAGGCGAATGAAATCTGCCAGCAGGTGGTCGAAGTCATCACCGCCCAGGGCTGAATCACCACCGGTGGCCAGCACTTCGAATACGCCGCGGCTCAGGCGCAAAATAGAGATATCAAAGGTCCCACCGCCAAGATCGAAGACGGCAATGACCCCTTCCTGACCGGAGTCGAGGCCGTAGGCAATGGCGGCGGCGGTTGGTTCATTGAGCAGACGCAGAACGTGCAGGCCCGCCAGACGCGCGGCGTCTTTGGTGCCTTGACGTTGTGCATCGTCAAAATAGGCCGGAACGGTGATCACTACGCCATCCAGTTCGCCCTGCAGCGAGTCAGTGGCGCGCGCGGCCAGCGCTTTAAGAATGTCTGAAGAGACACGAATCGGGTTGAGCAAACCGGCAGCGGTGGCAATCATCGGCAGACCGTTCTCACTCGCCTGCAGCTGATACGGCAGATGCGGGTAACGGGTCTGGATGTCGGCCAGGGAACGGCCCATCATGCGCTTCACAGAGCTAATGGTATTAGCCGGATCTTTGGCAGCATTAGCACGCGCGTGGTAACCGACCGTGTGACCCTGTTGCTGGTAGTGGACCACCGACGGCAACAGGTGCTGGCCCTGTTCATCTGCCAGCGTACTGGCCTCGCCGCTACGCACGGTTGCCACCAGCGAGTTGGTGGTGCCTAAATCAATGCCCACCGCCAGACGACGCTGGTGCGGCGCAGCACTTAAACCGGGCTCACTAATTTGTAATAAGGCCATAATTGCTTCCGAAATTAAAAATCGAGCAGCTTTTCTTCGAGTTGTTCAGCACTGCTTCGCAGTTTATCGAGAAAACGGAGTTTGCGTACCGTGTCGGCCGCTACGTCCCACGTCTCATTGTTCAACTGCTCCACCATCTGCTGATGGCGGGTATCAAACATGCCCTTCACGCGGGTGATAAAACGTTCCAGACGCGCTTCGTCTTTGGCTTGTTCAATCTCATCCAGCTCTTCGCGCAGTTCCAGCTGTTCCATCAGGAACGCGGTATCACGTACGGTATGCTGTTCGCTCGCCAGGTCGAAACCGTGGAGCGAGAGCAGATACTCAGCGCGGGTCAGAGGATGACGCAGCGTCTGCCAGGCCTGATTGATGGTGGCAGAGTGTGAAACGGCAGCCAACTGTTCTGACTGCGTCCCACTCGCGAATTTATCCGGATGATACTGGCGCTGCAGATCCTGAAAGCGGGTCGTTAAAGCCGGGATATCGATCGGGTATTGAGCGGGTAGTCCGAAGAGTGTGAAGTAATCCATAACAATCTCAGGGGTAGCCTGTTAGAACAAACCCCACGCGCAGGTAACTGCGGTGGGGTTATTCGGGTGACGCACAATCAAACGTGGAAGCTTTCGCCGCAGCCGCACTCATCTTTTACGTTCGGGTTGGTGAATTTAAACCCTTCGTTCAGACCTTCTTTAACAAAGTCCAGCTGAGTGCCGTTGAGGAACTGTAGGCTTTTGCCATCGACCACCACCCTCACGCCCTTGTCTTCAAACACGGTATCGTCAGACGCCGGTTCATCAACGAACTCCAGGACGTACGCCATGCCAGAGCAGCCGGAAGTCCGCACGCCCAGGCGCAGGCCAAAACCTTTACCACGGTTTGCCAGGAAGGCGCTTACGCGCGCGGCAGCGCTGTCGCTAAGGGTAATCGACATAACAACCTCAACTAATTATTTTGCTTCACGTTTACTTTTGTAATCCGCAATTGCGGCTTTGATCGCGTCTTCTGCCAGGATAGAGCAGTGAATTTTCACCGGCGGCAGTTCGAGTTCATCGGCGATATCGGTGTTTTTAATCGCCTGCGCTTCGTCCAGAGACTTGCCTTTCACCCATTCGGTGACCAGCGAGCTGGAGGCAATGGCGGAACCGCAGCCGTAAGTCTTGAAGCGCGCATCTTCAATGATACCTTCATTGTTAACTTTGATCTGCAGCTTCATGACGTCGCCACACGCCGGTGCGCCAACCATGCCGCTACCTACGCTGTCGTCGCTGTTGTCGAAAGAGCCAACGTTGCGTGGGTTCTCGTAATGATCAATAACTTTTTCGCTGTATGCCATGATTGAATTCTCCTTATAAACCGATTAGTGATGTGACCATTCAATGCTGTTCAGATCCACGCCTTCTTTGAACATTTCCCACAGAGGAGAAAGCTCACGCAGACGGCCAATGGAGTTGCGAACCAGCTTGATGGTGTAGTCAATCTCTTCATCGGTAGTAAAACGACCTAAAGAGAAACGAATGGAGCTGTGTGCCAGCTCGTCGGTCATGCCCAGCGCGCGCAGCACGTAGGATGGCTCGAGGCTTGCAGAAGTACAGGCAGAACCGGAAGAGACCGCCAGATCTTTCAGCGCCATGATCAGCGATTCGCCTTCAACGTAGTTAAAGCTGACGTTGAGGATGTTTGGCGCGCCCTGCTCAAGATCGCCGTTCAGATACACTTCTTCCATATCTTTCACGCCATCCCACAGACGGTTACGCAGCGTACGCAGGCGTGCCATCTCGGTTTCCATCTCTTCTTTGGCGATACGATACGCTTCGCCCATGCCCACGATCTGGTGAACAGGCAGAGTACCGGAACGCATGCCGCGCTCGTGACCGCCGCCGTGCATCTGGGATTCGATACGGATACGCGGTTTGCGACGCACATACAGCGCGCCAATGCCTTTCGGGCCATAGATTTTGTGGCCGGAGAAGGACATCAGATCCACTTTCAGCTGGCTCAGGTCGATAGGCAGTTTGCCCACGCTCTGGGTTGCATCCACGTGGTAGATAATACCGCGTGCACGGCACAGTTCGCCGATGGTGGCGATATCCTGAACCACGCCAATTTCGTTGTTTACGTGCATGATGGAGACCAGAATGGTGTCATCACGCATTGCCGCTTCGAGCTCTTTCAGGTCGATGATACCGTTGCTCTGCGGGGCGAGGTAGGTCACTTCAAACCCTTCACGCTCCAGCTGACGGCAGGTATCCAGCACGGCTTTGTGCTCGGTTTTGCTGGTGATGATGTGCTTGCCTTTTTTCTGATAGAAGTTGGCCGCACCTTTAATCGCCAGGTTATCGGATTCGGTGGCACCGGAGGTGAAAACAATTTCACGCGGGTCAGCGCCAACCAGCTCAGCAATCTGATTACGGGCGATATCAACCGCCTCTTCAGCATGCCAGCCAAAACGGTGTGAACGGGAGGCAGGGTTACCAAAGTTTCCGTCCAGGGTCAGACACTGCATCATTTTCTCGGCAACACGCGGGTCCACCGGCGTGGTTGCGGAGTAATCGAGATAGATCGGTAATTTCATTGCTCTTTAAACTCCGTACATCGCTTCAATGCAAGGAATCAGGCTACCGGCTGGATGTACGACCGAGTACACGGGGCGAGTTAACGCCCCGGCCTGATTCTAAAATTCTTTATAATTTTTACCCTGACTATTTTGCGGGGCTGCAACGCACCGAAAACAGGCCAGGGAAACTACGCGCGCAGTTTAACGTCGATGGCGTCTTGCGTGCGGGTATTGCGCTGTGCTTCGTGATTATGCTGACGGTCAGAGACGTCCAGCACTTCCTGGTTGTTAACCAGTTCACCGATGGTGATGTTGTTCAGGAAGCCGGTCAGACGGTCGCTCAGGTCGCGCCACAGCGCGTGCGTCAGGCATTTATCACCACCCTGACAACCCCCTTTGCCCTGGCAGCGGGTCGCGTCAACGGACTCGTCCACTGCGCTAATGACTTCGCCAACCGCAATACTGCCTGCGTCTTTACCCAGTAAATAACCACCGCCAGGACCACGGACGCTGGAAACCAGGCCATTTTTACGCAGTCTTGAAAACAGCTGTTCCAGATAAGAGAGGGAAATTCCCTGACGTTCAGAAATATCAGCCAACGGTACCGGGCCCGCTTCGGAGTTGAGCGCAACGTCCAGCATCGCGGTCACGGCATAACGCCCTTTAGATGTCAGTCTCATGTCTTACTTAACCTCAAACTCGCCCCTGCCCGGGGTTTTTTATTGTAAAATGGGGTATTGCATAGCAGGGCCAAGTCTGACATTCCCGACTAAAATGGTCAACTATTTAGTTGACTGTTTTAGTCAGGTATTTAACCTTCTGTGCCGTATCATAAAAGTGCGGCCTGATGCCCTCACCTCTCCCCTCTTCCAGGGGAAAAGTGAGAGAGTGGCGCTACTCTTTATTCTTCTGCTCAATCGACGCCAGAATGCCGCGCAGGATATTCAGCTCCTGGCTTTCCGGACGGGCGCGCGTAAACAGACGACGCAGCTTATTCATAACCTGACCCGGATGGTCGGCGCGGATAAACCCGGTGCCCAGCAGCGTTTTTTCAAGGTGCCCGTAGAACCGTTCCAGATCGTCCACCAGCGGGTATGGCGCCTCTTCCGGCTCGGTGGCCGGCGCGTTTTCCTGGGTTGCCAGCCATGCCATACGCACTTCGTAAGCAATAACCTGTACCGCCATCGCCAGGTTCAGCGAGCTGTATTCCGGGTTCGCTGCAATGGCCACGTGATAATGGCACTTTTGCAACTCTTCGTTAGTCAGGCCGACGCGTTCACGGCCAAACACCAGCGCCACAGGGGCGTGCTGCCCTTCAGCAACGCTTTTCAGACCGCATTCGCGAGGGTCAAGCATTGGCCACGGCAGCGTGCGGGAGCGTGCACTGGTGCCAACAACCAGGCTGCAACCCGCCAGGGCTTCATCCAGGGTATCGACGATTTGCGCGTTACCGATGACATCGCTGGCACCCGCCGCGAGCGCAATGGCCTGTGAGTCGGGTTTGACCAGCGGGTTAACCAGCCAGAGGTTGGTTAAGCCCATGGTTTTCATCGCGCGGGCCACGGAGCCCATGTTGCCGGTATGCGAGGTTTCGACCAGCACAATTCGAATATTTTGCAGCATAATTTTTCTGAGTCTGAAGAATATTCGGCCATGCTACCATAAACGGAAGACATATTCCGAACTCGCTGCTATACTCTGCGCCGTTTTCGTATCCCCCGTTCTTTAACATCCAGTGAGAGTAACCGATGCAACATCCAATGTTGACCATCGCCGTGCGCGCAGCGCGCAAGGCGGGTAATGTAATTGCCAAGCACTACGAGACGCCAGATTCCGTAGAAACCAGCCAGAAAGGCAGCAATGATTTTGTGACCAACGTCGATAAAGCCGCAGAAGCGATGATTATCGAAACCATTCGCAAATCTTACCCGCAACACACCATCATCACCGAAGAAAGCGGTGAGCACGTGGGCGAAGATCAGGATGTTCAATGGATTATCGATCCGCTGGATGGCACCACCAACTTCGTAAAACGTCTGCCCCACTTTGCTGTTTCTATCGCCGTACGCATTAAAGGCCGTACTGAAGTCGCCGTGGTTTACGATCCAATGCGTAACGAACTCTTCACCGCGACCCGCGGCCAGGGCGCACAGCTGAACGGCTACCGTCTGCGCGGCAGCAACGCCCGCGATCTGGATGGCACTATTCTGGCGACCGGCTTCCCGTTCAAAGCGAAACAGCACGCTCCTGCCTATATGAAGGTACTGGGCAAACTCTTTACTGAATGTGCTGACTTCCGTCGCACCGGTTCTGCAGCACTGGATCTGGCATACGTTGCCGCAGCGCGCGTGGATGGCTATTTTGAAATTGGCCTTAAGCCATGGGACTTTGCCGCAGGCGAGCTGATTGCCCGTGAAGCCGGCGCGCTGGTGTGTGATTTCACCGGTGGTCACAACTACATGATGACGGGCAACCTTGTTGCCGGTAATCCGCGCGTCGTCAAAGCCATGCTGGCCAGCATGCGTGACGAACTGAGCGAAGCGCTGAAGCGTTAATCTCTGTGGGCGGGTGAGGTTTTCCTCACCCGCTACTGCCGCAAATCTCTCACGCGCTCAAGCCAACAGCGAACGCAGAGCACCGCAAAACATCCCCGCAATTTAACTCTCAGCGCCGAATAACAGTGACAAATACACCGCACTGTAAGATCCAGCTGCGCCCAGTCCAGCCGACCCGTTGTCGGCAGAGAGACTAAAACGGCCGCAGCCCTCGTCCTACCGGAACCGCACTGACCCACATCACTACTGCAGCCGCGAGCAACATCACCCCGCCGGCCAGGGCTAAGGTCGTCCAGCCAATTTGCTGCCACAGTACAGGGGTTTTATTGCCGCTAAGCCTGATGGCCAACTGGCGAAAGCTATGCACCAGCAACGCCAGCGCGCTGATGGTAATAGAGGTGCCTGCCGACATCGCCAGGGCAGAGATGACGCCCCAACCGAAGACGCCGATAACTTTACTGAAGAGCAATACCATAATCGCCCCGGAGCAGGGCCGCATCCCCATAGAGAGAATGATCATCAGTCTGGCGCGCCAGTCATCGCCTTGCTGTAATTGCGCCCCGGTGGGCAGATGTTGATGGCCGCAACCACAGTGGGCATCGTGCACATGATGCGGCGCAAAACGTTTAAACGTCGGCTTACGCAGCAACGCACGTAACTTTTTTATTGCCCGCCAGCAGAGCATCACTCCCAGTACCCCCACTAGCGCATAGCTCCCCTTTTCTAGCCAGAAACTGCTGGCATGAAGCTGGCGTGCGGGCAGTTGCAGAAGCGTTAGCACCACGATCACTAACGCAATGGCCACCAGCCCCTGCAGCAGCGAGGAGGCAAGCGTCAGGCCAATACTGGATTTCAGCTTAGAGGGATGGGTTGCCAGCCATGTAGTAATAACAATCTTGCCATGCCCGGGCCCGAGCGCATGCAGCACACCATAGAGAAAGCTGAAAATCAGCAGCGAACCGCCCGCACGGGCAGGGTTATCCGCCACCGCCTTCAGCAACCCGCTCATCTGCTGGTTAACCTCACGCTGCCAGATAACGCTCTGCATCATGACCTGCGGCCAGGCCTGCCATAACCAGATTGCTGCCCCGACGGCCAGTAGCATAAAGAGTCCCAGCGGCCAGAGATGCAGCCAGCGGCGCTGTTTGGTGGGCTGAGAAAAGGTTACTGACATTGTAAGGTCACCTGTTGAGCAAACTGTTTACCGAGGTCCATGTCCTCCGGCGGCGCATCGTCCTTATCAAGAGAAATGGCAAAATTGAGCGTCTCTTCGCTGGGCTCGGGGGTATGAACCGCGAGGGAACATTTTTTCTGCAGCGCGGCTGGCAGCGTGACATCGCCATCTTCGGCGTAGCTCATGTCCACATAATAAGAGGGATCGAAGGTAGAGAAGGTGTAGGTCTGCCCGGCCAGCGGCTGCGGTTGCGCCAGCGGCAGCACAAAGGTCAGCACGGCCTGGTGATCCTCGCGGCTCATGCCGTACTCCGTAGGACGATTGAGAAACTTCACCTTCTGCCCGTTATGCCAGAATTCGGTGAAGTAGTGCTGACCGAGCACATTGGCCATCACTTCTGCCGCCAGCTTTTTCCAGATCTTATCTCCCGGACGCGCATCGCCGGCGTCGTACAGCAGATCGGCGGAGGTCATTTCATCCATGGTCCAGCGCATCTTAAGCCCGGTAAGTTGACTGTCGTTAGCCACGATCTCGGTTTTGAGGGTGATAAAACTGTGAGGATGCGCGGCCACGGCAGAAGATATTACCGCCAAAAATAGCGCCGCAGCGCTTTGTTTAACTATTTGCATCTCTTCCTCACGTCAAAAATTCTGTGATGTCCGCCCGCATTCCTGAAGGAAAGAGCCCTGAACGCGCGCTATTACGCAGATCCTTTAGCTATTCTTATCAAACATTCTTACTGGAACCTTGCAGATGATGACGACTCTCGAAATGCCATCTGTGCTTTCCAGTTCGCAGCGCCGCTGCCAGGTGCTGCTGATGCTCTATCTGCCGGATTTTATCGCCACCGAGCAGCGCATCGGTGAAATCAACGGGGTGGATCACAGCATTGCCCGGCAAGATATAGCCGAGACGCGCGATGAAATCCAGCGCTATCATCGGCTCAACATTGCTACGCACCATGACGGCAGCTACCGGATTGAAGGCACCACACTTGACCAACGCTTATGCTTGCTGCACTGGCTGCGGCGGGCACTCCGACTCTGCCCGCATTTCGTCGCGCAGCAGTTTACCCCATCTCTGAAAACCGCGCTTAAACAGCATGGCATTGCGCGCACGTTGTATGACGATACCAATTTACGGGCGCTGATAAATTTCTGCTCCCGCCGCTTGCAGCGTCAATTTGAGTGCCGCGACGTGCAGTTTTTACAGCTTTACCTGCAATATTGTCTGATTCAACACCATCTGGGCCAGACGCCGCAGTTTTCGGAGATTCAGCGCAGCTGGACGCAACAACGTGGTGAGTATCTGATGGCGCAGGAGATTGTCCGCCACTGGCAGCGCCGCGTGCTCCCCCTGCCTCATGAGGATGAGCAGCCTTTCCTGACGCTACTCTTTATGATGCTGCGCACCCCGGATCCGCTACGGGATATGCAAAACCAGGATGAACAGTTACGCCAGGCGATTGGCCGAATGATTACCCGCTTTCATTGCCAGACGGGGATGCGTTTTAGTGACGAGCAAGGGCTGACCGATCAGCTCTATATTCATCTTGCCCAGGCACTAAACCGGTCTCTGTTCGGGATTGGGATTGATAACAGCCTGGCGGAGGAGATCCAGCGCCTTTATCCACGGCTGATGCGCACCACCCGCGATGCGCTCCTGGAGCTGGAGAGCACGTTTTCGCTCTCTTTTTCCGAAGAGGAGGCCAGCCTGGTGGCGGTGATATTTGGCGCCTGGCTGATGCAGGAAAATGACCTGCATGAAAAACAGGTGGTGCTGTTAACCGGGACGGATAAAGCGAGCGAAGAGGCGATCGAGCAGCAACTTCGCGAACTGACCCTCCTGCCCTTAAACATTCGCTATGTGCCATTACAGGCTTTTCAGAAGGAGGGCGCCCCCCGGGAAGCAGCCCTGGTAGTGACCCCCTACGCGACCGCCCTGCCGCTCTTCTCGCCGCCGCTTATCCACGCGGTAGAGACGTTGAATGCGCAGCAGCAGGAACATATTCGCGTGATGCTGGAGACCTAGCGCGCTGCCACGCGCGGTCGGAGCACCATGGCCGGCAGCGCCAGCAGCGCCATTACCCAGAAGACACCCTGACCGAGATGCTGATACAGGAAGCCTGCAAATACGGTCATGACCGCAATACTTCCCCCCATCGCCACCGCAGAATAGACCGCCTGTAGACGAATCACGTCGGCCCCTTCCCGTGAAGCGATGTAGCGCATCGCCGCCAGGTGGCAGACCGTGAACGTGCCGCAGTGCAGGATCTGGGCGACGATGAGCCACGGCAACGCTGTCGTCCAGCCCATGATCCCCCAGCGGGCCAGGCCGCAAACGGCAGAGAGCAGCAGCAGGTCCCGGGCGCCGAAGCGGCGGAACAGCCTGTTGCTTAAGGCAAAGATAATCACTTCCGCCACCACGCCCAGCGACCAGAGATACCCCACCGCCGAGGCTGAATACCCTGCCCCCTGCCAGTAGATGGCGCTAAAGCCGTAATAGGCCGCGTGCGCCCCCTGTAGTAGGCAGACGCAAGCCAGGAACCGCCAGCTCTGGGTTACCAGAGCGCGCCAGGCCGGCCAGCCTGCGCTCTCCTGATGACGGCTTTCTCCCTGCGGCATTACCGACGGGCGCAACAGTAGCCCAAGCAGCATCGAGAAAATACCGAGGGTTAACAGCGCCAGAATCGCCTGATAGTCATACAGGCTAACCAGTTTGCCCACCAGCGCAGAGCCAATGACAAAGGCGATCGATCCCCACAGGCGCACCCGACCATAATCCATGGTGATCTGTTTCTGCCAGGTGTTTGCCAGCGCATCGGTGAGGGGCACCAGCGGTGAGAAAAAGAGGTTAAAGCCAACCATCACCACCATTAACCACGCAAACTGCTGGCTGACCCAGAAGCCGCAGAGAAACACCAGGGTTAACAGCGCCAGGACGCGCACGGCGTTGATCAGAAGAGCGGGATCGCTCACGCGGGGGGCAATCAGCAGGCTACCGAGGAAACGCGCCACCAGACCTGCGCCCAGCAGTACTCCAATAGTCTCGGGCGTCAGGCCTATGCCTTTAAGCCAGACGCTCCAGAAAGGTAGAAAAATACCGTAGCTAAAAAAGTAGGTGAAGTAGCTGAGCGCCAGCCAGCGTGTGGAATGCAAAACCATGAATCCCTCCCGTTATGGAGGCGATAGTCTGGCGAGAAAGGCGATACTGCGCAAGTCCATAAGCTGGCTAAGCATTAACTTTTATTTAACTTTTATCACCGGCCTTCCCTTCCTGCCCCGGCTATAATTGCGCGGTGTCAGGAGTCACTCCTGAGTGAAAACGCGCGGGATCCGTTTTGAGAAGAGAAAATACGGGATCCAGATTAGCGCGCCGACAACGGGCGTGAGCGCATTGCGAATATCCATAGTATCCAGCGTGGCCCCGAACAGCCACACGCGTAAGGCGACAAAGTACAGCATATAGAGCAGGCCAAAAAGATAGTATGGAATAATCACCTTGCGAATATTTCGCTTCCTTTTGAAGAAGTACCAGCCCGTCAGGAAAGTCAGCACAACATCAATAACAATCAGCGCCACGCCGCCTATACCGAAAGGGGTGATTGCCATTCCTTGTCGCATAAAGCCCACAATGAACGAGATAAATTCCCAGGCATTGAAGGGGGAGATGAGCATATTGATGACTAACCCGGCCGCAGGAAGATAGAGCAGGCCGTTAATTTTCTTCTCATCCAGACTTTCACACTGATGACATAACCCCGACTCTTTATTGGCCGGTTGTTCCTGACATTCAATACATTGCATCGCGATATCCTTGCCGAAAAATGAGAATTCTACACAGCCAGCCTGTGACCTTGAAATTAAAATCACCCTAACGGCTAATTTATTGCGGGAAGGTCAATGGCAGGCGCCGATAATTTGTATTAGGGTTAAATTATGCCCCACCGAAAAGCGAGCTCATCATGAACGCACTTCGCTATTTAGATTTCGGTCAGTCACGCCCTCTGCTTCTTTTGATTGCCCGGATCGCTATCGTGCTGCTGTTTATTATTTTTGGTCTGCCGAAAATGACCGGGTTTGATGGCACCGTGCAATATATGGCGAAGCTGGGCGCCCCCATGCCGATGCTGGCGGCGATTATTGCGGTGGTGATGGAGATCCCGGCGGCTATTTTGATCGTGCTGGGTTTCTTTACCCGCCCTATCGCACTGCTGTTTGTCTTTTACACGCTGGGTACGGCAGTTATCGGCCATCCTTACTGGGATATGAGCGGCGACGCCGTCATGCCGAATATGATTAACTTTTATAAAAATATCAGTATTGCTGGGGCCTTTTTATTATTGGCCGTCACCGGGCCTGGCGCAATTTCTATTGACCGGCGCTAAACCTTCCCTTTTCGCCTCTAAATAAAAAAGGCCGCTTGCGCGGCCTTTTCTCTTTCTGCGAAGCAGAATTATGCGTATACCGGGAAGCGTGCGCAGATTTCCAGAACTTTACCTTTAACGCGCTCGATAACCGCGTCGTCATTGATATTGTCCAGCACGTCACACATCCAGCCTGCCAGCTCTTTCACTTCCGCTTCTTTAAAGCCACGGCGAGTAACGGCCGGTGAACCGATACGGATACCGGAGGTCACGAACGGGCTCTTCGGATCGTTAGGTACGCTGTTTTTGTTTACGGTAATGTTGGCACGGCCCAGGGCAGCGTCAGCCTCTTTACCGGTCAGGTTTTTATCCACCAGATCCAGCAGGAACAGGTGGTTTTCAGTACCGCCAGACACCACTTTGTAGCCACGGTTCAGGAACACTTCCACCATCGCTTTAGCGTTTTTAGCAACCTGCTGCTGATACACTTTGAACTCTGGCTCCATCGCTTCTTTCAGCGCCACGGCTTTCGCTGCGATAACGTGCATCAGCGGGCCGCCCTGCGCGCTTGGGAAGACAGCAGAGTTCAGTTTTTTGTACAGATCTTCGTCGCCGCCCTTCGCCAGGATCAGGCCACCGCGTGGACCCGCCAGGGTTTTGTGAGTCGTGGTGGTGACAACGTGCGCATGTGGAACCGGGTTCGGGTAAACGCCCGCAGCAATCAGACCGGCAACGTGCGCCATATCCACAAACAGATATGCGCCGATGCTGTCCGCGATTTCGCGCATTTTAGCCCAGTCAACGATACCGGAGTAGGCAGAGAAGCCGCCGATGATCATCTTCGGCTTGTGCTCTTTGGCCTGCTTCGCCATATCTTCGTAGTCAATTTTACCGGACTCATCAATACCGTAAGGAATGATGTTGTACAGTTTGCCCGAGAAGTTAACCGGAGAGCCGTGAGTCAGGTGGCCGCCCTGCGCCAGGTTCATACCCAGAACGGTATCGCCCGGCTGCAGCAGTGCGGTGTAAACCGCGAAGTTAGCCTGAGAACCGGAGTGCGGCTGGACGTTAGCGTAGTCGGCGCCAAACAGCTCTTTCGCGCGGTCGATTGCCAGCTGCTCAACGATATCCACGTACTCGCAACCGCCGTAGTAGCGCTTGCCCGGATAACCTTCAGCGTATTTGTTGGTCAGCTGAGAGCCCTGCGCCTGCATCACACGCGGGCTGGTGTAGTTCTCGGAGGCGATCAGTTCGATGTGCTCTTCCTGACGTACTTTTTCCTGCTCCATAGCCTGCCACAGTTCGGCATCATAATCGGCAATGTTCATTTCACGCTTTAACATCCGCATCTCCTGACTCAGCTAACAATAAAATTTTGACCTGAAAAAGGCAGTCCTGTTGGACAACGCGCAACAGTATAACTGATTAGTTCTGTGATAACAGGTCTTGACAAACGATTTTACGCAAACGTTTTCCTGCCCGCCACGCAAGGGTTTGACACATAAAGCGCAGACGGCAAGTAAGGGATTTCTTTTCAGGTTTGTGATGTGAATATTTCACGTTGCAAAGAACCATTTACAACGCAGGGTTATTTTTTATAAGATGTATTTAAAATACATCATTAGAGTTACAGAAAAGGAAGCAGCCATGCTCGACGCCCAAACCATCGCAACCGTGAAAGCCACTATCCCCCTGCTGGTTGAAACAGGTCCTAAACTTACCGCCCACTTTTACGACCGGATGTTCGCCCACAATCCCGAGCTCAAAGAAATTTTTAACATGAGCAACCAGCGTAACGGCAATCAGCGCGAAGCGCTGTTTAATGCGATTGCCGCCTATGCCAGCAACATCGATAACCTGGCGGCCCTACTGCCGGCAGTCGAGAAAATTGCGCAGAAGCACACCAGCTTCCAGATCAAGCCGGAGCAGTACAACATCGTGGGTACTCACCTGCTTGCCACCCTGGATGAGATGTTCAGCCCGGGTCAGGAGGTGCTGGATGCCTGGGGTAAAGCTTACGGCGTGCTGGCTAATGTCTTTATCAACCGAGAAGCGCAGATCTACAGCGAGCATGCCAGCAAAAAGGGTGGCTGGGAGGGCACTCGCGCCTTCCGTATCGTAGAGAAAACCCCGCGCAGCGCGCTGATTACCAGCTTCGAATTCGAACCGGTGGATGGTAAACCCGTAGCGGATTATCAGCCTGGCCAGTATCTGGCCGTGTGGCTGAAACCCGAAGGCTTCCCGCATCAGGAGATCCGCCAGTATTCCCTCACCCGCAAAGCCAATGCTAAGAGCTATCGTATCGCCGTGAAACGCGAAGAGGGTGGTCAGGTCTCAACCTGGCTGCATAACGAAGCGAAAGTAGGCAACGTGGTGCATCTGGCCGCGCCGGCCGGTGATTTCTTTATGGCCGTTGACACCCACACGCCGGTTACGCTGATTTCCGCAGGCGTGGGGCAAACCCCGATGCTGGCGATGCTGGATACTCTGGCGAAATCGCAGCACAGCGCGCCGGTAAACTGGTTCCACGCCGCCGAGAACGGTGATGTGCATGCGTTTGCCGATGAAGTACAGGCTCTGGCCGCTCAGCTGCCGCACTTTACCGCACATACCTGGTACCGCCTGCCGACGGAGACCGATCGCACAGCAGCACGCTTTAATAGCGAAGGTTTGATGGATTTAGCCCAGCATAAAGGCCTATTTAACGCCCCGGAGATGCTGTTTTATGTCTGTGGCCCGGTAGCCTTTATGCAGTTCGCAGCTGCGCAGCTGGTCGAACTGGGAGTCAATAAAGAGAACATCCATTACGAATGTTTCGGCCCGCACAAGGTGCTGTAATGCAAAAAGCCCCCGGCAATTACCGGGGGCTTTTTTTGTACAGATGAGTCAGCGTGATGCGGGTTTAGATCGCCGCGTCGTCCTCTTCACCCGTACGAATACGGATCACCCGCGCGACATCAAAGACAAAGATCTTTCCGTCGCCAATTTTGCCGGTCTGAGCGGTGCGAATAATCGTATCCACGCAGGTGTCGACGATATCGTCGCTGACCACGATCTCAATTTTCACCTTCGGCAGAAAGTCCACCATGTACT
Source organism: Leclercia sp. UBA5958 (assembly GCF_002430365.1). Classification (NCBI taxonomy): domain Bacteria; kingdom Pseudomonadati; phylum Pseudomonadota; class Gammaproteobacteria; order Enterobacterales; family Enterobacteriaceae; genus Leclercia; species Leclercia sp. UBA5958. The sequence goes on from NZ_DJCE01000011.1 coordinate 556,427, forward strand.
CTGCGCCACGATACAGCTCAGTATGGCCCTTCTGGCGACCAAAGCCTTTCACTTCAGTTACCGTCATCCCGGTGATGCCGACTTCCGCCAGCGCTTCACGCACATCGTCCAGTTTGAAAGGTTTAATAATCGCATCAATTTTTTTCATGGTGAGTCCTTGAAATCGTACCTGTCAGCAGCATCGTAATCGGTTGCTCACAGTATCATACCCGATGGATTTAGCGGTATTACTCTTTAAAGTCGTTTGCTTCCAGCTCATGGCGCGACAGCAATTTGTAAAACTCGGTACGGTTGCGTCCAGCCATACGGGCCGCATGGGTCACGTTGCCTTTGGTAATTTGCAGCAGCTTACGCAGGTAGTTAAGTTCAAACTGATTACGCGCTTCCACAAAGGTGGGCAACGCGGTGTTCTCCCCTTCCAGCGCCTGCTCAACCAGCGCATCACTGATCACCGGCGAGGAGGTCAGCGCTACGCACTGCTCGATCACGTTCACCAGCTGGCGCACGTTGCCCGGCCAGCCGGCGGTCATCAGCCGCTTCATGGCATCGGTTGAAAAGGCTCGCACAAAGGGTTTATGCCGCTCAGCCGACTGGCGCAGCAGTTGCGTCGCCAGCAGCGGGATATCTTCAGCACGCTCTGCCAGCGGCGGTATTTTCAAATTCACCACGTTAAGACGATAGTAGAGATCTTCACGGAACTCTTTGCGCTCCATCGCTTTTGGCAGATCGCGATGGGTTGCAGAAATAATGCGGACATTGATGTCGATATCGCGGTTACTGCCCAGCGGACGTACTTTACGCTCCTGCAAGACGCGCAGGAGTTTCACCTGCAAAGGCGCGGGCATATCGCCGATCTCATCCAGAAATAGCGTGCCGCCCTCTGCGGCCTGGAACAGCCCTTCGCGGCTGCTCACGGCCCCGGTAAAGGCGCCACGGGCATGACCAAAGAGCTCCGACTCCAGCAACTGTTCAGGCAAGGCGCCGCAGTTAATGGCGATAAAGGCATTTTTACTACGCGGGCTGGCGTTGTGAATGGCCTGGGCGAGGATCTCTTTCCCGGTACCACTCTGGCCGTTAATCAATACGCTGACGTCAGACTGAGCCACCATTCTCGCCTGCTCAAGCAGACGCAGCATAATGGGGCTGCGGGTCACAATCGCCTCGCGCCACTGGTCATCGCCGGATGAGGCAGTATGTTCAAGCGCATCGTCGATGGCTTTGTAGAGCGCATCTTTATCCACTGGCTTGGTGAGAAAACTGAACACCCCCTGCTGCGTGGCCGCCACGGCATCGGGAATCGATCCGTGGGCGGTAAGGATGATCACCGGCATGCCGGGCTGGACTCGTTGGATCTCGATAAAGAGCTGCATGCCATCCATCTCATCCATGCGCAGATCGCTAATCACCAGATCCACTTTTTCCCGTGCCAGCACCCGCAACCCTTCCTGTCCGCTTTCGGCGGTCACGACGCTGTAGCCTTCACTCATCAGACGCATTCCCAGCAGCTTTAGCAGCCCAGGATCATCATCTACCAGTAAAAGGTGCGCAGGTTTACGGCTCATGGCTCACTTCCTCAGATTTTGGCATATCGCCCACCGGTTTGCGGGTGGAGAGTTGACGCTCAATATCGGTCAGGTTTTCCAGCTTGCGGGTAGTGGTCTCCAGCTCGCCACGCAAATATTGCTGCTGCTGGCGCAGTGTATCCAGCTCTTCGTCACTCGCTTGCTGAAGCTTACTGTAACGCGAACGCTCTTCGGCAAGCTGCAGCTGCTGCATCTGCCCGTCACGCCAGACCTGGAATAAGGGGCGTACCTGTGCCGGGATCTGTGGGCTCAGGGCATCAAGCCGGGTGGTATAGGCGCGGCGCTCCACAGGGCTGATTTTGGCATTTGCCAGCAGGATGCCGCGTTTAAAGGTTCCTTGCCAGCTATCATCCGCCCAGTTCCTTGCCTCTGCGCGGGCCACCGACGGCGCCAGGCGTTCGGCACAGTCCATGCTGCGCAGCCAGTAAAGAGGGTTAGTCTCGGTTTCGTGTCCCTTTAATCGCCAGATATTATTGCAGTCCGTGGAGAGGAAATCGGCCAGTTGATGTTCAGGCAGCTTCTCTTCCGGCTTATTGCTAATGGCGCTGGTCGGCGCATGGGTAACACAACCGCTCAGCAGCAGACCGGCAAGGCTGATACGTAGACATTTGCTGTTAAATACCGCGTTAATGGCGCGGGAAAAGATATGTGACATACTCACCAGGCATAGATTCATTTCATTGATTTTTCCGGCTTAAGCGGCAGTTCGATGCGAAAGCAAACATCGGTACGGTCGTCAGTAATTAGGTTTAGCTCTCCGTGCATGCGGCGAATGCAGTCGCGAGCGATGCTCAGACCCAGGCCGCTCCCCTTGACCGCCCCTTTGCGCTGATGGCTCCCCTGGTAGAAGGGCTCAAAGATCATCTCCTGCTCGTCATCAGGGATAGGGCTTCCAGTATTGGCGACATCAATACAGATCCGCGAACCCTGGGTAAAACTCCGAATATAAATGGTACCGGATTCAGTACCATAGTGCACCGCATTGGAATAAAGATTGTCCAGCACGCTCATCAGTAGCATTGGCTCGGCAACACAGGCTGACGCCTGCAGATCCATTTCGGTATGCATCATTTTAGCTCGCGCCGGCAAGCTATGGGCGGAGAGCACCATATCGACCAGCGGCGCAATCTCAACCCGCTCAAGCTCTGGCGCACCATCCGCCAGTTTACGGTTGTAATCAAGCAGCTGCTCAATCAATTTTTGCAGATTGCGGCTGCTGTCATCGAGAATATCCACTATCTCTTTTTGCTCAGGGGTGAGCGGCCCGGCAACCTGATCCGCCAACAATTCGGTGCCTTCACGCATGCTGGCCAGCGGCGTTTTCAATTCATGGGATATATGGCGCAGGAACTGGTGGCGTTGTGACTCAAGCCACGCCAGCCGTTCCGAGAGCCAGATGATACGCTGCCCCACCGAACGCAGCTCGCGCGGGCCGGTAAAGACCACGGTATTGCCCAGAGAGCGCCCTTCCCCCAGGCGGTTGATCATCCGCTCAATGCCTTTTACCGGGCCGATGATCATGCGGGTAAAGAGCAGCACCAGGATCAGGCTGACCAGAAACAGCACCAGCGCCTGCCAGCCGAAGAACTGCCCGCGTTCGGCGATCTCCTGCTGTAGCTGCTGGCCACGAGAGAAGATCACCGACCGGGTAGCCTGTACCATCTCGGTATTGGCCGTGGCGAAGGCTTCCAGTCGGGAGGCGGCGTCGGCGTCCGGGCCGCTGTTATGGCATTGAAGCTGGGCAAGCGCGTTGAGATCCTGACGCAACGCCTGATAGAGTTTATCGTCCGGTAATACCCCGGCGTGGGCATCCAGCATTTCACTGTAACGCTTGCGCTGATTCTGGTACACCCGCGCCAGCGTACGGTCATCCAGTACGCAGTATTGCCGGTAGCTGCGCTCCATCTCCAGTGCGGCATTGGTCATCGCCTCACTGCGACGGGCATCAATCAGCGTGGTCCGGTTAGTCAGCGCCGCCTGGGCGCTGAGCGCGTTCAGGCTCTGCCAGGCCTGCCATGCCAGCACCAGTAGCGGCAGCAGGATCAGGATAAAGGCCATCATAACTAACTGTCGCAGGGAGCGAGGAAAAACAGGCCAGCGTTTCAACGCATTACTCTCAGCTAAATAGGGGGTGAGTGGGATGCTACTGACTACGCGCTTCAGATACAACAAAGCCGGGTAAAAACCCGGCTTTGTTGTGGAATGAGGCGGTGCCTAACTCGACGTTTCGCCCTGGGTCTGATAAAGCAAAGCAATTATCAGTAGTTGGACGGCAGGCACCTTGTTGTGCGTCATTCGAAGTTTATGTAGCGCGTCCCGAAGGGGCTGACATAAGAAGGTGAATGAGCCACTGGTTATAATTATGCAACACTCGTGCCAGAATGCAAATAAATTTATTATTTATATGATTTATAAGGGTTTAATGTATAAAAGACGTTAGTTTGCCACTGAATGATTTTCAGGCTAACTGTCGCCATTTAGCAACAGCTTAAAGTGCAATTACCCCACCCTATAAAAATCAATAATTTATGTGTCACCATATAGAGACACCCGATTATTGCGCTTGTCGCAATTTCCCGACACTATCGCGTGTTCTCCATCACAAATAAAAAAGCCCGGCGTTTGCCGGGCCTTATTACTTGCCGGGGAATTAACCCAGCTGTTTACGCGCGTTGCGGAAGATACGCATCCACGGGCTGTCTTCGCCCCAGTTTTCCGGGTGCCAGGAGTTGCTGACGGTACGGAAGACGCGTTCCGGGTGCGGCATCATAATGGTCGCACGGCCGCTTTCGCTGGTGACCGCGGTAATACCATTGACTGAGCCGTTCGGGTTCGCCGGGTAGGTCTGGGTGACTTTGCCGAAGTTATCCACGAAGCGCAGCGCCACCAGCCCTTTACTTTCCAGCTGAGCGAGATGCGCCGCATCACGTACTTCTACCTGCCCTTCGCCGTGAGAGACGGCAATCGGCATCTGCGATCCTACCATCCCCTGCAGCAGCAGAGACGGGCTTTGGGTCACTTCAACCAGGCTGAAACGCGCTTCGAAGCGATCGGACTGGTTACGCACAAAGCGCGGCCAGGCTTCGCTACCTGGGATCAGCTCGCGCAGGTTAGACATCATCTGGCAGCCGTTACACACGCCCAGCGCCAGGGTCTGCGGACGATGGAAGAAGGTTTCGAACTCATCGCGCACGCGGCTGTTGAAGAGGATCGATTTCGCCCAGCCTTCACCGGCCCCCAGTACGTCACCGTAAGAGAAACCACCGCAGGCTACCAGCGCATGGAAATCTTCCAGACCCCTGCGTCCGCCAATCAGGTCGCTCATGTGCACATCGATGGCATCGAAGCCCGCACGGTGGAAGGCCGCTGCCATCTCAACGTGAGAGTTCACCCCCTGCTCACGCAGAACCGCCACTTTCGGGCGCGCGCCGGTCGCGATATAAGGCGCGGCGATATCCTCGTTGATATCGAAGGAGAGCTTCACATTCAGCCCTGGATCGTTATCGTTGGCCTTAGCCTCGTGTTCCTGATCGGCACATTCCGGGTTATCGCGCAGGCGCTGCATCTGCCAGGTGGTCTCTGCCCACCACATACGCAGGGTGGTACGGCTTTCGCTGAACACCGCATGGCCGTCCGCTTCAATCACGAAGCGATCGCCCTGTACGGCTTTACCCAGATAGTGCACGCAATCTGCCAGGCCATGCTGAGCCAGCAGGGCCTCAACCGCGTCGCGATCGGCAGCACGCACCTGAATCACTGCGCCCAGCTCTTCATTGAACAGTGCGGCCAGACGATCCTCGCCCAGCGTCGCGATGTTGGCTTCCACGCCACAGTGACCGGTAAAGGCCATCTCTGCCAGAGTCACCAGCAGACCGCCGTCGGAACGGTCGTGATAAGCCAACAGTTTGCGCTGCGCCACCAGCGTCTGAATCGCATCGTAGAAGCCTTTCAGCTGCGCCACGTCACGCACGTCGGCAGGCTTATCGCCCAGTTGACGGTAAACCTGCGCCAGCGCGGTTGCCCCGAGGGCGTTCTGGCCTTTGCCGAGATCGATCAGCAACAGGGCATTATCTTCGAGAGACAGCTCAGGGGTAATGGTCTGACGCACATCTTCCACGCGGGCAAAGGCGGTAATCACCAGCGACAGCGGGGATGTCATCTCGCGCTGTTCGCTACCTTCCTGCCAGCGGGTTTTCATCGACATGGAGTCTTTACCCACCGGAATGGTCAGCCCCAGCGCCGGACAGAGCTCTTCGCCCACGGCTTTCACCGCTTCGTACAGCCCGGCGTCTTCACCCGGATGACCCGCTGCGGCCATCCAGTTAGCAGAGAGTTTGATGCGTTTGATATCGCCAATGCGGGTAGCGGCGATGTTGGTCAACGCTTCACCCACGGCCAGACGAGCCGAAGCCCCGAAGTCCAGCAGTGCAACCGGCGCACGCTCGCCCAATGCCATCGCTTCACCGTAGTAGCTATCGAGGCTGGCGGTGGTTACCGCGCAGTTGGCAACCGGGATCTGCCATGGCCCTACCATCTGGTCACGGGAGACCATCCCGGTCACGGTACGGTCGCCGATAGTTACCAGGAAAGTTTTTTCCGCCACGGTGGGCAGATGCAGAACGCGGTTTACCGCTTCTGCTATCGAGATGTCCTGACGCTCCAGCGCTTTGCCGGCCGCTTTACGGGTCTCGACATCGCGGGTCATCTTCGGTGTTTTGCCCAGCAGCACGTCCAGCGGCAGATCGATCGGCTGGTTGTCGAAATGGGTGTCATTCAGGCTGAGGTGCATCTCTTCGGTCGCTTCACCGATCACCGCATAAGGGGCACGTTCACGACGGCACAACTCATCGAACAGCGGCAACTGGTCTGGCGAAACCGCCAGCACGTAACGCTCCTGCGATTCGTTACACCAGATTTCCAGCGGGCTCATGCCCGGTTCGTCGTTCAGGATGTCGCGCAGGTTGAAACGGCCACCGCGACCGCCATCGCTCACCAGCTCCGGCATAGCGTTGGAGAGACCGCCCGCCCCGACGTCGTGGATGAAGAGAATCGGGTTCGCATCGCCCAGCTGCCAGCAGCGGTCGATCACCTCCTGACAACGGCGCTCCATTTCCGGGTTATCACGCTGTACGGAGGCAAAATCGAGGTCCGCATCAGACTGACCGGATGCCATGGACGAGGCCGCCCCGCCGCCCAGACCGATGTTCATCGCCGGGCCGCCCAGTACGATCAGCTTCGCACCGACGACGATCTCACCTTTCTGCACGTGATCGGCGCGGATGTTGCCGATCCCGCCAGCCAGCATGATGGGTTTGTGGTAGCCGCGCAGCTCTTCGCCGTTGTGGCTCTCCACTTTCTCTTCGTAGGTACGGAAGTAACCGTTAAGCGCCGGACGACCAAATTCGTTGTTGAATGCCGCACCGCCCAGTGGGCCGTCGGTCATAATATCCAACGCGGTGACAATACGTTCCGGCTTACCGAAATCTTCTTCCCAGGGCTGTTCAAAGCCCGGGATACGCAGGTTGGAAACGGAGAAGCCCACCAGACCCGCTTTGGGTTTTGCACCGCGACCGGTTGCCCCTTCGTCACGGATTTCACCGCCGGAGCCGGTCGCCGCACCCGGCCACGGCGAAATCGCCGTCGGGTGGTTATGCGTTTCTACTTTCATCAGGATATGCGCTGGCTCCTGATGGAAGTCATAGCGCCCTGCTTCGCGATCGGCAAAGAAGCGGCCCACCTCGGAACCCTCCATTACCGCGGCGTTGTCTTTATAGGCAGACAGCACGTGGTCAGGGGTTTGCTCCATGGTGTTTTTAATCATTTTGAACAGCGACTTCGGCTGCTGTTCGCCGTCAATCACCCAGTCGGCGTTGAAGATTTTGTGGCGGCAGTGTTCTGAGTTCGCCTGGGCGAACATATAGAGTTCGATATCGTTCGGATTGCGGTTCAGTTTAACGAACGCATCCTGCAGATAATCAATTTCATCTTCGGCCAGCGCCAGGCCGAGACGCAGGTTGGCGTCAATCAGCGCCTGACGGCCCTGCCCCAGCACATCCACGCTCTGCACGGGCGCCGGCTGATGATGGGCGAAGAGCTGCTCCGCGTCATTTAACGCGCCGAAGACGCTCTCCATCATGCGGTCATGCAGTTCAGCGGCCACGGTCGCCCACTGGGCGTCGGTCAGCGTTGAGGCTTCAACGTAATAAGCCACGCCGCGCTCAAGGCGGTTAACCTGCGTCAGGCCACAGTTATGGGCGATGTCGGTTGCTTTAGAAGACCAGGGGGAGATGGTACCAGGGCGAGGGGTGACGAGCAGAAGTTTACCGGTTGGGGTATGGCTGCTCAGGCTCGGGCCATACTTCAGCAGGCGCTCAAGTCTCGCTCGCTCCTCTGCATCCAGAGGGGCATTCAGGTCAGCAAAATGGACATACTCAGCGTAAATATTGCTTACCGGAAGGTCGGCCGCCTGAAAACGTGCCAGCAGTTTGTTGATACGGAAGGCAGACAGTGCAGGCGAACCACGCAGAATTTCCATCATAAGTCTCTCGTCTTCGAAGCGCCGGAGGCGCTTACAGTGTGCGCAAGGGGGGAAAACGGGCGTCATTATAGAGAATCCTGAGCGCAGACGAAACCGTTTGCGTCGAAATAAAATCACAGCGGAAATTTAACAATAGGTGTTGCCGTTATCTGTAATAAGTTGCCAACTGGCTTAAGTTTACGCAAAATGCCGCTCAATCAATGGCAAACCGTACGTTTAACATGGCCACTGCAGACTGAGGCAAGCGCTGACGCAGAGAATTAACTAATTGAAAAAATTAAAGATTAATTATCTGCTCATCGGCATTGTTACCTTGCTGCTGGCAGCGGCCTTATGGCCTTCTATCCCCTGGTTCGGCAAAGCCGAAAACCGTATCGCCGCGATCCAGGCGCGGGGGGAGCTGCGCGTCAGTACCATTACCTCCCCGCTGACCTACAACGCCATCAACAATAAAGTGATTGGGCTGGACTACGAGCTGGCGCAACATTTTGCTGACTACCTGGGCGTGAAGCTAAAAATAACCGTACGCCAGAACATTAGCCAGCTTTTCGACGATCTCGATAACGGCGATGCCGACCTGCTGGCCGCCGGTCTGGTTTACAACAGCGAGCGCAGCAAAAATTATCAGCCGGGCCCAACCTACTATTCCGTTTCGCAGCAGCTGGTCTACCGCGTGGGCAGCCTGCGCCCGCGTACCCTGGCAAATCTGACCGCTGAACAGCTGGTCATTGCGCCTGGCCACGTGGCAATCGAAGACTTACGCGTCCTGAAAGAGAAAAAATATCCTGACCTTAGCTGGACGGTCGATGAAAAGCTGGGCACGACGGCCCTGCTCGAACAGGTTAAAGACGGGAAGCTGCCCTATACCATCGCCGACTCGGTTGCCATTAGCCTCTTCCAGCGTGTACATCCTGAACTGGCCGTGGCGCTGGACGTGACCGACGAGCAGCCGGTGACCTGGTTCAGTAAACTTGATGACGATCAGACCCTCTCTGCCGCAATGCTCGATTTCTTCAGCGGCCTGAATGAAGATGGCACCCTGGCACGGCTGGAGGAAAAATACCTCGGTCATGGCGATGACTTTGATTATGTGGATACCCGCAGCTTCCTGCGGGCCGTCGACAACGTGTTACCGGATCTTCAGCCGTTGTTTGAGAAATACGCTCAGGAGATCGACTGGCGGTTGCTGGCCGCGATTTCATATCAGGAGTCGCACTGGGATGCGCTGGCCACCTCGCCCACCGGCGTACGTGGATTGATGATGCTGACCAAGAATACCGCCCAGAGTCTCGGCCTTACCGACAGGACGGATGCGGAGCAGAGCATCAGCGGCGGGGCGCGCTATCTGCAGGACATGATGAGCAAAGTCCCGGAGGCAGTACCGGAAGAGGAGCGGATCTGGTTTGCGCTGGCGGCGTATAACATGGGCTACGCCCATATGCTCGATGCCCGCGCCCTGACGGCCAAAACCAAAGGCAACCCGGACAGCTGGTCAGACGTGAAGCAGCGCCTGCCTCTCCTGAGCCAGAAACCCTGGTACAACAAGCTCACCTACGGGTATGCGCGCGGCCATGAGGCCTACGCCTACGTCGAAAACATTCGTAAATATCAGATAAGCCTGGTGGGTTATTTGATGGAGAAAGAGAAAGAGGCGGCGCAGGCGCGCCAGATGGCTGAAAACTACCCGGTGGTCGCCCCGGACGAACTTAACCACCCGGTAACTTCGATTCTGCCTTTTGTTGCTTTTTCTGCAGGCGACGCATTCGAAAAAAGTCACTCAGCATCGCCGAACAGGCTGGTGCAAGTACCCCACCGATGACATTAACCTGATGATTCATTCCGGGGTGTCCCAGCACGTTCATAAGAGAACCTGCGGCCCCGGTTTTTTCATCCTGCGCGCCGTACACCACGGTGCCAATGCGGCTGTGGACCATCGCACCTGAGCACATGACGCACGGCTCCAGGGTAACATAAAGCGTGGTCTCCAGCAGACGGTAGTTTTGCAGTACCAGCCCCCCCTGACGCAGCGCCATAATCTCTGCATGCGCGGTAGGATCGTGGCGGCCAATCGGGCGGTTCCACCCTTCGCCAATCACCTTATTGTTGTGTACCAGCACGGCACCCACGGGCACTTCGCCCTCATCCCAGGCGCGTTGAGCCAGCGAGAGCGCATGGCGCATCCAGTATTCATGATTAGGTTCAGGGTTAGACAACGGCATGCACTCCAGTCTGTAAAGCGGGCGCATTATACACACAGCTTATGTATAACACTATTCCAGCTGCTGTAGCTCGCCCTGGGGAGTGACACGCCAGCGGTGCTGGCAGAAGTAGAGCAGCGGGTTATCTTGCTTACTGTCGCTGTAACCACTGTACAGGCGCAGCGGCGTACCGATTCTTTTCTCCAGTTGCGCCACCTTTTCATGGCCAAGACAGCGCATGGTGAGCACCCAACCGCCGTAGCGTCGCCCTGTCTGGGTAGCGATAAGGTTCACTTTCGGCAACCACGGCGTATCGAAATAGACGAGCTCCACCAACGGCTGTGGAGATCCGGTAATCAACCAAATATCGGCATCCAACGCATCAAGATAGTCGGTGAGCCTCTGCTGCACTACCGGAAAGGCGGTAACATGCTGGCGAAACCAGTCGGCAAAATCCTGACGCAGCTGTTGCAGTCGCGCCTCGCTGTGGCCAAATGTGCATCCCCACAGCAACAGACTCATGGGCCAGCGGGCTGCGCGCCCTTTTATAAGTAACGCGCAGCCGATGACCGGCAGGAGGGGCAATACGAGCAACGCATTCAGGGGTTGTCGGCGCAATAAATAACGCATAAACGTACCGAACATATCCTGTTGATGAAGCGTTCCATCCAGATCAAAAAAGACAACCCGACGCTCGTTATTAACCAAACCTCACTCCTCTGGATCGTTGAACCCTAACAGCCAGGTAAAGAGGAACCCGGCGATCACCGCTATTAAATAGCCTAACAGATAGAGCATGACTTTTCCGGTCACGATGGTTAATGCCAGCGGTAAACCGGAAATACCAAAGGTGATGACGGTCGCCACTTTCCAGAAACTGATCAGCGCCCCACCCACGGCACCGCCCAGGCAGGCACCGATAAATGGCTTACCGAGCGGCAGCGTGACGCCAAAAATGAGCGGTTCGCCGATGCCGAGTAAGCCCACCGGCAGAGCCCCTTTAATCACTTTTTTAAGGCGTGCATTGCGGGTTTTCATCAATACCGCAATCGCCGCCCCCACCTGCCCGACACCGGCCATCGACAGAATCGGCAGCAAGGCGTTAAAGCCGTGGGCCTGCACCAGCTCGACGTGGATGGGCACCAGCCCCTGATGCAGGCCAGTCAACACCAGCGGCAGGAAGGTTCCGGCCAACACCGCCCCTACCAGGAATCCACCCCGGTCGATAGCCCAGGAGGCACCGTGCGCAATCGCATCGGAGATCCAGCCGCCGAGCGGTTGCAGGGCAATAATCGCAATACTGCCCGTAATGAGCGTCGTCAGCAGCGGGTTGAGGATCAGCTCCAGCGAGCCCGGCAGGGCATTGCGCAGCTTTTTCTCGACCCAACACATCAGCACGACCACCAGCAGCACGGCAATAACCCCGCCACGGCCAGGCTGGAGCGCCTCGCCAAACAGGCTTATTTGCGCCAGCTGTGGGCTGGAGAGGATCCCGGCCATAACCCCGCCCATAGCAAGCGAGCCGCCAAATACCTTGGCGGTATTGACCCCCACCAAAATGTTCATGATCGCGAAGACAGCACTGCCAAAGATGCCCAGGATCCCCAGCAGATTGGGGTACTGCGTAGCAAAATCACCGACAATATCCGGGCGCTTCAGGATATTAATGATCCCGGTGATCAGCCCGGAGGCGATAAACGCCGGAATCAGCGGAATAAAGACGTTTGCCAGCTGGCGCAGGGCATCGCTCATCGGTGCTTTATAGCGCGCCTTCACCTGAGCTTTGGTGCGCTCGGCGTCATCCACCGCTGCGCCCCCCATCACCGCGCGCATGGCATCCACGACTTGCGCAGCTTTGCCCGGCCCGACAATCAACTGGTGCTGCTCGCCCTGCTTCACATAGCCGCTGACGCCCGGCAGTTTCTTCAGATGCGGGAGATCGAGCCTGGACTCGTCTACTACCTCCACCCGCACGCGCGTCATGCAGTTTTCCAGACGCAGGATGTTTTTCTCTCCGCCAATCCCCTGCAGGATACCGCTGGCGAGCGCTGCCGTTTTTTCCATATCCGCCTCTTTAGTTTTCTAACGCCGCCCGTAAAAAACCACTGTGCTGGTCGAGTCGGGCACGCGCCGTCGTCGCATCTAGCCCGCTTAATATCATCAGAATGGCAGGCTTAACGTCATAATCGGTCTGCTGGAGCACCTTTTCGGCCTCTTCACGCGTGGTGCCGGTCGCTTCCACGACCATGCGACAAGCCCTGTCGATAAGCTTCACGTTAGTGGCCTTCATATCCACCATCAGGTTCTGGTAAACCTTGCCGAATTTCACCATCGCGCCGGTAGAGATCATGTTCAGCACCAGTTTCTGCGCCGTGCCGGATTTGAGTCGCGTGGAGCCGGTCAGAGCTTCAGGCCCTACCACAGGCGAAATAGCGATATCCGCCACCTGGGCGATGGGGGATCCGGGATTACAGGAGATGGCCACCGTCGTGCAGCCGGTCTGTCTGGCATATGCCAGCCCACCCAGCACGTACGGCGTGCACCCCGATGCCGCCAGCCCGACGACCAGATCCTGCGGTGTCAGGGCAATGTCGCGTAAATCGTCTTCACCGAGCTGCGGGCTGTCCTCCGCCCCCTCGACGGCTTTTAACAATGCCCCCGGCCCACCAGCTATCAGGCCAATCACCAGGCCGTGCGGTACGCCGAACGTAGGTGGACATTCAGAAGCATCCAGCACGCCCAGGCGACCACTGGTCCCCGCCCCCACGTAAATAATGCGGCCGCCCGATTTCAATGCAGTAGCCGCCGCATCGACCGCTTTCGCAACCTCGGGCAATGTCTCTTTCACTGCCTGCGCGACCAGCGTATCCTGTTGATTAAAACGGCTTACAAGGTCAAAAGTGGAGAGCGCATCCAGATCCATGGTTTGCGGGTTACGGGTTTCAGAAACAAGCGATCCTAGATTCATCTTTTGTGCCTCAAGAATTTTTAATTCATAATAATCGCACTATAATGGAATATAAAATTCATTCGGGCGAGCAATATTCGCAATTTGCAACAGCTATCACATTTCGCCAGGAGACCTCATGAACTGTTTAATCCGAATTCGCCAGCGATACGCGGGCTTTGCCCAGAGCGACAAAAAACTGGCGGATTTCCTGCTGTCTCAGCCCGACCATGCCCGGCATCTGAGTTCACAGCAGCTGGCCCAGGAGGCAGGCGTCAGCCAGTCGAGCGTGGTGAAATTTGCGCAGAAGATCGGCTTCAAAGGGTTTCCCGCGCTCAAACTGGCCATCAGCGAAGCGCTGGCCAGCCACCCTAACCCACAGTCGATGCCGGTACATAACCACATCCGTGGCGACGATCCGATGCGGCTGGTCGGAGAGAAACTGATCAAAGAAAAAGTGGCGGCCATGCACGCTACCCTGGATGTGAATACTGAAGAGAAGTTGCTGGAGAGCGTGACTTTGCTGCGCACGGCACGACGGGTGATCCTGACGGGTATTGGCGCGTCGGGGCTGGTAGCACGCAACTTTGGCTGGAAGCTGAATAAAATTGGCCTGACCGCTATCGTCGAGCAAGATATGCATGCTCTGCTGGCCACCGTTCAGGCTATGGAGCCCAGTGACGTGCTGCTGGCCATCTCCTATTCCGGCGAACGCCGTGAAATCAACCTGGCAGCAGACGAAGCCCTGCGGGCGGGGGGGAAGATCCTTGCGATTACCGGTTTTACCCCTAATGCCCTACAGCAACGCGCCTCTCGCTGCCTGTATACCATTGCAGAAGAGCAAGCGACCCGGAGCGCGGCCATCTCTTCCACCAGCGCACAGATGCTGCTGACGGACCTGATGTTTATGGCGCTGGTGCAGCAAGATCTCGAACATGCGCCGGATCGTATTCGCCACAGCGAAGCGTTGGTTAAAAAACTGGTTTGAGTACGTAATGAGCGTATAATGCCCGCCCTGTTTGTGATGTTTCTGAGAATTACCTGATGGCGCTGTTAATTACCAAAAAATGTATCAATTGCGATATGTGCGAACCTGAATGTCCTAACGAGGCCATTTCCATGGGTGATAGCATTTATGAGATTAACAGCGACCGTTGCACCGAGTGTGTTGGCCATTACGAGACGCCGACCTGTCAGAAAGTGTGCCCAATCCCGAATACCATTCTCAAGGATCCGGCACACACTGAATCAGAAGAGCAGCTGTGGGATAAATTTGTACTGATGCACCACGCGGATAAGATCTAACTTTCAATAATGACCGTTGCGCAGGCGTAGTGGCGCTCATCCGCCAGCGTGACGTGCATATGCGCTACCCCCAGCTTCTCAGCCAGTTTTAACGCTTCTCCCCACAGACGCAGACGCGGCTTGCCCAGCTCATCGTTAAAAACTTCGAACTGATTGAAAGCCAGCCCGTTACGGATCCCCGTGCCGAATGCTTTCGCCGCCGCCTCTTTCACCGCAAAACGTTTAGCCAGAAAACGCACCGGCTGCTGGTGCGTCTCCCAGATGGCCCACTCGTTATTGCTAAGTACGCGACGGGCAAGGCGATCGCCACTACGGGCAATCACCGCTTCAATACGCGAAATCTCAACGATGTCCGTGCCTAAGCCAAGAATAGCCATTAACGACGGGCTTCCAGCATCAGGCGTTTCATCTCTGCCACCGCCTCTTTCAGGCCGCTCATCACCGCACGGCCAATGATGGCGTGACCAATATTCAGCTCGTGCATCTCCGGAATGGCGGCGATGGCTTTCACGTTGTGGTAGGTAAGGCCATGACCGGCATTGACCTTCAGTCCGAGGCTTGCGGCGTAGGTCGCTGCTTTGGCGATGCGCTCAAGCTCTTTTGCCTGGGTGTCTTCGTCTTTGGCATCCGCATAGCAACCGGTGTGGATTTCGATGTAGGGCGCACCCACGTCTGCTGCGGCTTTGATTTGAGCCTCATCGGCATCAATAAACAGCGAGACCAGAATACCGGCATCTGCCAGACGTGTGCAGGCATCGCGCATTTTTTCCAGCTGGCCGGCAACGTCGAGGCCGCCTTCAGTGGTCACTTCCTGACGTTTTTCTGGTACCAGGCAGCAAAAATGAGGTTGCGTCTCAACGGCGATGTTCAGCATCTCTTCGGTCACCGCCATCTCGAGGTTCATGCGGGTATCCAGCGTTTGACGCAGCACCCGTACATCGCGATCGGTGATGTGACGGCGGTCCTCACGCAGGTGTACCGTAATGCCGTCGGCCCCCGCCTGCTCAGCAATAAACGCGGCCTGTACCGGGTCCGGATAGGCCGTGCCGCGCGCGTTACGCAGGGTGGCGATATGGTCAATATTGACGCCTAACAGTAATTCAGCCATGACAATCCTCGGTTTTCTCGTTGTTCATTTACGCTTGGGCATAAACTGCCTGAATAATTCGCGGCTCTTTAAGGGCTTGCCTCCAAGATACGGCTTCAGCGCAATACGGGTAAAGCGTTTTGCCGCCCGCAGTGTCTCTGCATCCGGAAATTCCCGCTCGGCTAACGCGCGCAGGTCACGCCCGGTAAAGGTACTATTATCAATCACAATACTGGCGATAAATCCTTTCTCTTCCCGATAGCGGTAGGTCATGGTCTCTTCCACCGGATCGCCACTGCCTGCACAGTGAAGAAAATCAACGCCGTAACCCAGATGGCCAAGCAGCGCCAGCTCAAAACGGCGCAGGACGGGTTCAGGCGAGCCAGTTACCCCCGCCAGGGCCTGGATACAGTGCAGGTAGTCGAAGAAAAGTTCAGAGAAGCGAGTCTCATGCTCAAGCACGCGTGAAATGAGTTCGTTGACGTACAGGCCGCTATAAAGAGTGATACCAGAGAGAGGAAGTGCCAGGGAGACGGCTTCGGCGCTGCGCAGGGTTTTGACCTCCCCTCGCCCACCAAAGCGGACCAGCAGCGGTGTGAAAGGCTGTAAAGTTCCTTTCAGATTAGAACGTTTGGAACGTGCGCCTTTAGCCACAAGGCGCACGCGACCCGACTCTTCCGTGAAGACGTCCAGTATCAGGCTGGTTTCGCTCCAGGGACGACTATGGAGAACGAAGGCACGCTGCCAACCTTCCATACTGTTCGTCGTCTTGCGTTACTGATCTTCGCCGTAACCGAGGCTGCGCAGTGCACGCTCATCATCGGCCCAGCCAGATTTCACCTTCACCCACAGCTCCAGGTGAACCGGTGCTTCGAACATCTCCTGCATGTCTTTACGGGCTTCAATACCGATGGTTTTGATCTTGGCGCCTTTGTTGCCAATCACCATTTTCTTCTGCCCTTCACGCTCCACGAGGATCAGGCCGTTGATATCATAGCCGCCACGCTCGTTCGTCTGGAAACGTTCGATCTCAACGGTGACAGAATACGGTAACTCCGCGCCAAGGAAACGCATCAGCTTTTCACGGATGATCTCAGAGGCCATAAAGCGCTGAGAACGATCGGTGATGTACTCTTCCGGGAAGTGATGGATCGCTTCCGGCAGATGTTTACGCACGATGCCCGCGATGGTATCCACGTTCAGACCGGTCTCTGCAGACAGCGGTACGATATCGAGGAAGTTCATCTGGCTGCCCAGCCACTGCAGATGCGGCAGCAGATCGGCTTTTTCCTGCACGTTGTCAACTTTGTTGACCGCCAGGATCACCGGGGTTTTCCCATCACGCAGTTTGTTGAGCACCATTTCGTCGTCAGGCGTCCAGCGGGTGCCTTCCACAACAAAAATCACCAGCTCAACGTCACCGATAGAGCTGCTCGCCGCCTTGTTCATCAGACGGTTGATCGCACGCTTCTCTTCCATGTGCAGGCCTGGTGTATCGACATAAATCGCCTGATACGCGCCTTCCGTATGGATACCGACGATGCGGTGGCGCGTGGTTTGCGCCTTACGAGAGGTGATAGAAATCTTCTGCCCAAGCAGATTATTCAACAGGGTGGATTTGCCAACGTTTGGACGACCAACGATGGCAATAAATCCGCAATAGGTTTTCTCTTCGCTCATTCCAGCTCCAGCATTTTCAACGCCTGTTCGGCGGCAGCCTGTTCCGCCTTACGACGGCTAGAACCTGTGCCCACCACCGGTTCACTCAGGCCACTGACCTGGCAATGGATGGTAAATTCCTGATCGTGCGCTTCGCCACGGACCTGCACCACCAGATAAGATGGCAGCGGAAGGTGACGACCCTGCAGATATTCCTGCAGACGCGTTTTCGGATCTTTTTGTTTATCGCCTGGGCTAATTTCGTCCAGACGGGTCTGATACCAGTTCAGAATCAGTTGCTCGACGGTCTGAATATTGCTGTCGAGGAAAACGCCACCGATTAAGGCTTCGACCGTGTCCGCAAGAATGGACTCACGGCGGAAACCGCCACTTTTCAGTTCGCCCGGCCCCAGACGCAGGCACTCACCCAATTCGAACTCACGCGCAATTTCTGCCAGCGTGTTACCGCGAACCAGCGTTGCACGCATGCGGCTCATATCCCCTTCGTCCACGCGTGGGAAACGGTGATAAAGCGCATTGGCAATTACGTAACTTAAAATGGAATCGCCCAAAAATTCGAGACGTTCGTTGTGTTTGCTGCTGGCACTGCGATGGGTTAATGCCTGTTGCAACAACTCCTGATGCTGAAAAGTGTAGCCCAGCTTCCGTTGAAGCCGATTAATTACGATGGGGTTCATGCGATACCAATAGAATGAATGCGTCAAAAATGCAGCACACGAAACCGACCTGAGAAAGCCAACGCGGTTTCGTGTGCCGTGGCACTGATTCAGCGCCAACCTTAAACTTCGGGGGAATATTCTATACACAACGACAGGGGTTGTCGTTAGTCTGGAGAGATTTATCGCTTAAATAATTCACATCGCCCTTAAGATAAAGGGCGATGTGTTCAGATATCACGAATTAATGGATCCCGCCGATACGATTTAGACGTACCCCGGTCGGCCATTCGCCTTCCTGCTTCTCGAAGCTCATCCAGATGGCGGTCGCTTTACCGACCAGATTCGCTTCCGGCACAAAGCCCCAGTAACGGCTGTCCGCAGAATTATCGCGGTTATCACCCATCATGAAGTATTGGCCCGGCGGCACAATCCAGGAAGCCAGCTGCTGACCGGACTGATGGTAGTACATCCCCAGTTGATCCTGCGCAATAGGCACCGTCAGAATACGGTGCGTGACGTCACCCAGCGTCTCTTTACGCTCAGTCAGACGGATACCGTTCTCTTTGGTCTCGCCTTTTGGCATCTGGAAGAAACCGCTGGTAGCTTCACCGCCGTTACGACGGGCAAAGGTCTGCACAAAGTCACTCGGCTCTACGTTGGAGTAGGTAATGGGCAGCGCGCTTTCACAGGCCGTACCAGAACTGCAGCCAGGCTGTACCGTCACTTCTTTCGCAACTGGATCGTAAGAGACTTTATCGCCAGGCAAACCCACCGCACGTTTGATGTAATCCAGACGCGGATCGTCGGGGTATTTAAAGACCACGATATCGCCGCGTTTCGGATGACCGGTTTCGATCAACGTTTTCTGGTAGATAGGATCTTTAATGCCGTAGGCAAACTTCTCAACCAGGATGAAGTCACCAATCAGCAGCGTTGGCATCATCGAACCTGATGGGATCTGGAAAGGTTCATAAATAAATGAACGTACCACCAGCACAATCGCCAGCACCGGGAAGACCGAAGCCCCTGTCTCCAGCCAGCCCGGTTTCGGGCCGACTTTTTTCAGGGTCTTCGCATCAAGCCCGTCGCCAGTGGCTGCCTGCGCGGCAGCCTGACGTTCACGACGTTTCGGGGCGAAAATAAACTTATCCAGACACCACAATAGACCCGTCACCAGCGTCGCAATGACCAGGATCAGGGCAAACATGTTCGCCATGCCAACTCCTTAGGATTATTTGCCGTCTTTACCTACGTGCAGAATGGCGAGGAACGCTTCCTGCGGCAGCTCAACGTTACCAACCTGCTTCATACGTTTCTTACCGTCTTTCTGCTTCTGCAGCAGCTTTTTCTTACGGCTGACGTCACCGCCATAGCATTTTGCCAGAACGTTTTTACGCAACTGTTTCACGGTAGAACGCGCGATGATGTGGTTGCCAATGGCCGCCTGGATCGCGATATCAAATTGCTGACGCGGGATCAGCTCTTTCATCTTCTCAACCAGCTCACGCCCGCGATATGGCGCGTTGTCGTTATGCGTGATCAGCGCCAGCGCATCGACACGCTCGCCGTTAATCAGCACATCTACACGTACCATGTTGGAAGCCTGGAAACGTTTGAAGTTGTAATCCAGTGACGCGTAGCCACGGGACGTCGACTTCAGACGGTCGAAGAAGTCGAGTACCACTTCCGCCATCGGGATTTCGTAAGTCAGCGCCACCTGGTTACCGTGGTAAACCATGTTGGTCTGTACGCCGCGCTTCTCGATACAAAGGGTGATGACGTTGCCGAGGAACTCTTGCGGCAGCAGCATGTGACACTCTGCGATAGGCTCGCGCAGCTCAGAAATGTTGTTCAGCGGCGGCAGCTTGGACGGGCTATCGACGTAGATCACCTCTTTCGAGGTGGTTTCCACTTCGTAAACTACCGTCGGCGCGGTGGTGATCAGATCCAGATCGTACTCACGCTCCAGACGTTCCTGAATGATCTCCATGTGCAGCAGGCCGAGGAAGCCGCAGCGGAAGCCGAAGCCCAGCGCCGTGGAGCTTTCTGGCTCATAGAACAGAGAAGCATCGTTCAGGCTCAGTTTGCCAAGCGCGTCACGGAAGTTTTCATAATCATCAGAGCTGACCGGGAAGAGACCTGCATATACCTGTGGCTTCACTTTTTTAAAGCCAGGCAGTGCTTTATCAGCCGGATTACGGGCGCCCGTCAAGGTATCGCCAACCGGCGCACCGAGGATGTCTTTAATTGCACAGACCAGCCAGCCTACCTCACCGCATTTCAGCTCGGTACGGTCAACCTGTTTCGG
The DNA here is from genome assembly GCF_002430365.1 of Leclercia sp. UBA5958. Classification (NCBI taxonomy): domain Bacteria; kingdom Pseudomonadati; phylum Pseudomonadota; class Gammaproteobacteria; order Enterobacterales; family Enterobacteriaceae; genus Leclercia; species Leclercia sp. UBA5958. The sequence continues at coordinate 576,732 of NZ_DJCE01000011.1, forward strand.
GGTGAAGATACCCAGACGATCGGCGTTATAGACCTGGCCGGTGCTCATAACCTTGATCTTTTCGCCTTTACGCATGGTGCCGTTTTTAATACGTACCAGCGAGACAACGCCCAGATAGTTATCGAACCAGGAGTCAATGATCAGTGCCTGCAGCGGTGCATCCGGGTCGCCTTCAGGAGCAGGGATATCGCGGACCAGACGTTCCAGCACATCCGGAACACCTACGCCGGTCTTCGCGGAGCAGCGCACAGCATCGGTGGCATCAATGCCCACGATATCTTCAATCTCTTCCGCCACGCGCTCAGGATCGGCGGCGGGCAGGTCGATTTTGTTCAGTACCGGCACCACTTCCAGGTCCATTTCCATCGCGGTGTAGCAGTTCGCCAGGGTCTGGGCTTCTACGCCCTGCCCGGCATCTACCACCAGCAGCGCGCCTTCACAGGCCGCCAGCGAGCGGGAAACTTCATAGGAGAAGTCAACGTGGCCTGGGGTGTCGATAAAGTTAAGTTGATAAGTTTCACCGTCAGACGCTTTATAATCGAGCGTTACGCTCTGGGCTTTAATGGTGATACCGCGTTCGCGTTCCAGGTCCATGGAGTCCAGAACCTGGGCTGCCATTTCACGATCAGACAGGCCACCGCAAATCTGGATAATACGGTCAGACAGCGTCGACTTACCGTGGTCAATGTGAGCTATGATCGAAAAGTTACGTATGTTCTTCATATAGTTAAATAATTTTGCCTTACGAATTCCTGGAGGCCGCTGTTCTTAGCCTGACGTTTTTCAGTGCGAAAACGCAGCATTCTACACTACATCTTCGTCACCAGGAAATGCTCTTGAATTCAGGTATAGCGCTAAGTTTGAGGGTTTTGGTTTATAAGAATCAAACATAGATAAAGCCCGGTGTATTTACCGGGCCTCTGAGGATAGTGTTTCAACGCGCAGTTCGTCGGGTGGTAAGCCAACGCTGAGAATGGTTGGCTGCCAGTTATCGCGCACAGCAAGCCTGGGCGAAAGCCCCCGCGCCAGCAAAAAACCGCCTACGCCGCCAAGAGCGGCCCCGCACATGGCGGCAAGATCGGTGGCAAACAGGAGCTGGAAAAGACCACCCACGGCAAACAAGCCCACCAGCGGAGAGAGATAAACCAGCATCGCCGAGCCCAGCAGGCTCGCTTCGGCAATCCCCAACTCCACTTTTTGCCCTTTCACCAGCGGTTGCTCGCTAGGAACGGAAAGCGTGTGGGTAGTTTGCGGGCCCAGTTTATTCAGCACGCGGCTGCCGCATCCTGCGCGGGAGGCGCAGCTGCTGCAGGAGGCCTTAACGTCGCAACTCACCAGCGCGACGCCATTTTGCCATGATACGACCGTAGCCCACTCTTTAATCATTGTGCTGCCCTAAATTTGATACTGTCGGCGATACGCTTTGCAGTTTGCGGCGGAAGCTCACCCACGACCGTAATTTCGGCATTATCACGCACCGTCGTGCTCACTGTGCGACGACCGGTACGCAGCATCTGGTCGGCACTGATCGCGGTGGCGCGGTTGATATTCACCGAGAAGCTGAACAGACCATCCGAGTAGAGACGCGATTCAACCGGCGTATCAATCGTAGGAAGCTGGCGTTTGCTGCTGGAGATCTCGCTGAACCCTTGCGGGATCCAGGTCGGGGCCCAGTTAAAGTTAATGGTATCCCCTACCGGTACAGAGAGCAGCGGCGGCAGACTGGCTTTAGCAAGATTCTGCATGCTATTGCCGACCTGATCATCGACGCTGAAGGAGATCACGCGGAACTGTTCCAGCGTTTCACCATCGCGATCAAGTAGATCGACCCGCATCGGAAGCTTGGTTTCGGCATCCATCCAGACGATATAGCTGTAGCGCGTCCCGTCCCGGGCCACGACCCGGATGACTTCACATAACCGGTCTGCAATGCGCGTACGGCCAACGGAAATAAAGTCGTAGTAGGGGGCAAGACGCTTAAAGTCGGTATAAACCAGCGATGGCAGCGAATCGACGATGTAGTCGCCATTAAGGGTGAAAGGCTCAAGGCCCGGCTCAAAATAGCTGATTTCATTACCACGCTGCACAACTTCACGGCGCGGGCCATCCATCTGCAAGAGCTGAGCGAGAGGCTGTTTATCAAGACGGGCGTGGCGATAGCGTAACGACTCGACGCCCTGCTTATTGATACTGATAAAAGCCAGTTCATAGTTGAGTGACTGGCTAGCGAGGTTCATCTGCTGCAACAACGCCCCGGACGATACATCAGCCGAGGCGTTGACAGAGAAGAGCAAGCTACCCGCCATCAAAGACATGGCGCACCAAAGTTGCTTCATTACTGCGATTGCGTTCCTAAAGTTTGGTTTCCGGGCACTTGCACAGCGGCTTGCTGGGTTTGTGCCTGTTCAAACTGAAGCTGCTCTGAATGCAAACGACGTTGCAATTCATAGTCCTGCAACATCGCATTAATGCGACGACGCTGCTCCTGTACCTGCTGCTGCTGGCCAGCACCCGCCGACGCGTCGGAAGGAATACCCAGGCTAACCGGGCTGGCTTTGCCCATCATCGGCAGCGTGTTAAACACTGGCGCTTCAGGTTGCTGGTTGACTTCAGATTGGCTGTTATACTGCTGGACGCCAACAATAACCGCAAGCGACACGCAAGCTGCGACACCCATCTGGGTCAGTTGACTCGCCCACGGGCGCACTTTATTCCAGAATGGCATTTTTTGCCACAGGTGTGGTGCAGGCTGGGCTTCAGGGATCAGCGGAGTGGCCTGAGTAACAGGTTCGTTCTCTATCGCCGCCATTACGCGTGATGAGATATCGAAATGGAGGAGCTCGCTGGTATCGCCGCGCATAGAATCGCGAATAAGATGATAACTCTCCCAGGCTTTTTGCATCTCAGGAGAGCGAGAGAGCTCATGAAGCAGCTCACTGTCCAGCGTTTCACCATCCATTAAAGCGGAAAGTTGTTCTTTCTGCATGCCTAATACCTTTTCCAGTATCCCGCTATCGTCAACGCCTGATAAGCGGTTGAACTTTATTATCAATAGCTTCTCGCGCACGGAAAATACGTGAACGAACCGTACCAACCGGACAATCCATGATAGCGGCTATCTCTTCATAGCTCAGGCCATCAAGCTCCCGCAACGTAATTGCCATGCGTAAATCTTCCGGAAGCGACTCGATGGTACGAAAAACTATTTGTCTCAGTTCTTCTGACAACATTAAGTTCTCAGGGTTCGAAATTTCTTTCAACGCGCCGCCGCTTTCGAAGTTTTCTGCGTCTATCGCATCAACATCACTGGAAGGCGGACGACGGCCCTGAGCGACCAGGTAATTCTTTGCCGTATTGACAGCAATTCGATACAGCCAGGTATAAAAAGCACTATCCCCCCGGAATGATTCCAGCGCGCGATAGGCCTTAATAAAAGATTCCTGTACGACATCAGGGACATCCCCTGAAGGTACATAGCGGGAAACCAGACTCGCCACCTTATGCTGGTAGCGCACCACCAGTAGGTTAAAAGCTTTCTGATCTCCCTTCTGGACCCGTTCAACCAGAATCTGGTCCGTTAACTGCTCGCTCATCCGAGGTAATGTCTCCCCAAACCTAAAATCCACGCGTTATCGAAACGCCACTCTAAACACTGCACTGTGAGCAAGCAGTTGTGTAGAGGGCTGTTTTCTTAAAAAGTTCCGTCACGCCTTTGTTTTTGTTAATCGCGCTGCAGACTGTTCGTTTTCTATCATTATAAGTCTGTTCACGATACGCACCCAGTTTCTGATAAGAAATGGCATTTCCGCCAGCAGAGTACCGCAACGCGGGCTTTATTTCACCACATAATCTGAAGCTAACGATCTGCTTCGCAAAATATTTCTCCCATTTTTGCCCCAGAGCGGTCCCCCAGGCTTGTTTAGTCATTGCAACACCCAGTAAAAAAAACGTGCGATTTCTCGCATTCGGGTGCTATGCTGGCCAGACACTGTTTAGTAAATTAAACAAAGATCATGAACACACTTCCAGAACTCTCTTGCGACGTCCTGATCGTCGGCAGTGGTGCAGCGGGCCTCTCTCTCGCCCTGCGGCTCGCCAAACACCAAAAAGTCATTGTCCTGAGTAAAGGACCGGTAAGCGAAGGATCAACTTTCTACGCCCAGGGCGGTATCGCAGCCGTGTTTGACGAAACAGACAGCATAGCTTCACATGTTGAAGACACCCTGATTGCCGGGGCCGGAATTGTTGATAAACACGCCGCAGAATTTGTTGCCAGTAACGCACGCCACTGCGTCCAGTGGCTGATCGATCAGGGTGTTTTGTTTGATACCCACGTGCAGCCAAACGGGGAAGAGGGTTATCACCTGACGCGTGAAGGCGGTCATAGCCATCGCCGTATTCTGCATGCTGCCGACGCCACGGGTAAAGCGGTGGAAACCACCCTGGTGAGCCAGGCGTTGAGTCACCCAAATATCCAGGTGCTGGAGCGCAGCAACGCCGTAGATTTAATTGTCTCTGACAAAATCGGCTTGCCCGGCACGCGTCGGGTTGTCGGGGCCTGGGTCTGGAACCGTAATAAAGAGACGGTTGAAACCTGTCAGGCCAAAGCCGTTGTGCTGGCCACCGGCGGTGCGTCAAAAGTTTATCAGTACACCACTAACCCGGACATCTCCTCAGGAGATGGTATCGCCATGGCGTGGCGTGCAGGCTGCCGCGTGGCGAATCTGGAATTTAATCAGTTCCACCCGACAGCCCTCTTCCATCCGCAAGCTCGCAATTTTCTGCTAACAGAAGCCTTGCGCGGTGAAGGCGCACACCTGAAGCGGCCCGATGGCACACGCTTTATGCCCGACTTTGATCCGCGAGGCGAACTTGCCCCACGTGACATTGTTGCCCGCGCTATCGACCATGAGATGAAACGCCTGGGAGTGGACTGTATGTATCTGGACATCAGCCATAAGCCCGCCGAGTTTGTCCGTCAGCATTTCCCGACTATCTACGAAAAGCTGCTCGGCTTAGGCATTGATCTCACCCGGGATCCGGTACCCGTAGTACCTGCCGCGCACTACACTTGCGGCGGCGTGATGGTGGACGATCATGGTCGTACCGATGTGGATGGGTTGTATGCAATTGGCGAAGTGAGTTATACCGGCCTGCACGGCGCAAACCGCATGGCCTCTAACTCTCTGCTGGAGTGTCTGGTGTACGGTTGGTCGGCGGCGGAAGATATCGTTAAGCGCATGCCCTATGCGCGCCATGCCCATACCCTGCCCGCCTGGGATGAGAGCCGGGTCGAAAATCCGGATGAACTGGTCGTGATCCAGCACAACTGGCATGAGTTGCGCCTGTTTATGTGGGATTACGTCGGTATCGTACGCACCAGCAAACGTCTGGAGCGCGCCCTGCGTCGTATTACCATGTTGCAGCAAGAAATTGATGAGTACTATGCCCACTTCCGCGTCTCTAACAATTTGCTGGAGCTACGTAACCTGGTGCAGGTGGCAGAGTTGATTGTTCGCTGTGCGATGATGCGTAAAGAGAGCCGCGGATTGCACTATACGCTGGATTATCCGGAGCAACTGGAACACTCCGGGCCGTCCGTGCTCTCGCCGCTGGCTCACATAAAGAGATAGAAAGGGTGGGTCAGCGCGGTGTAATCCTCGGAATAGCGCTGGTCTGATCCACGGATAACCATTCTGTCGCTAAAGCACTCTCCCTCTTTCGGCGACAAGGCCAGCAGCACCCGGTGCGGCAACCTGCCTTCGGTATCGGCGATATCGGTGCGCAGGCGCAGATACCAGCCCATCTCTGTTGCCATATTTATGAAATGGCTACCCGTGCTTTCCGGCAGCACGACACAGAAAAATCCCTCTTCCGAAATAAGCGCCGCGGCACAGGCAAGCAAGGCACTGTGGCTGAGTGAACTGGTATATCGCGCTTGTTCGCGCTGCGGCGTCGCACACTCGACGCCGGGTTCATAATAAGGCGGATTACTCACGATAAGATCATAACGTGCGGTTTGTTCTGGCGCCCAGCTAAGGACATCCGCACAATGAATAGTGATGCGCGAGGCCCAGGGCGATTCGGCCTGGTTTTCGCTCGCCTGCTCTGCTGCCTCGGGATCCAGCTCGACGGCATCGACGGTCGTCGACTGCTCCGTTCGCTGCGCCAGCATAAGCGCCAGCAGGCCGCTCCCGGTGCCAATATCCAGAATACGTTTAGCGCCGGCTACCGGCGCCCAGGCGCCAAGCAGGATGCCATCGGTACCCACTTTCATTGCACAGCGATCGTGTGCAACGAAAAATTGTTTAAACGTAAATCCATCGCGGCGCAATTGCGCTTTGAGTTGAGACATGTCAGAGCAACCTTCTAAACGAAACTGAAGTAGCATAGGGGAAAGCGTAACGGTGGAAAAGGGATATCCACACAAACAGATGAAGATTGCAGCGGTAACGTCTATAATCAGCGCCCCACACAGAGGTAGAACATGACTGTAACGACTTTTTCCGAACTTGAACTCGATGAAAGCCTGCTCAATGCGCTTGAGAGCAAAGGCTTCACACGCCCGACCGCCATTCAGGCTGCGGCCATTCCGCCTGCACTGGAGGGCCGTGATGTGCTCGGTTCTGCGCCAACCGGCACGGGGAAAACAGCAGCATACTTGCTGCCGGTGTTGCAGCATCTGCTCGATTTCCCCCGTAAAAAATCAGGCCCACCGCGCATTTTAATCCTGACGCCTACCCGCGAACTGGCGACACAGGTTGCCGAACATGCGCGTGAACTGGCGGCGAATACCCATCTGGACATCGCCACTATCACCGGCGGCGTAGCCTATATGAATCACGCCGAAGTATTCAGCGAAAACCAGGATATTGTGGTTGCCACAACGGGCCGTCTGCTGCAGTACATCAAAGAAGAGAACTTCGACTGCCGCGCCGTTGAGACACTCATTCTGGACGAAGCTGACCGCATGCTGGACATGGGCTTCGCGCAAGATATCGAACATATCGCCGGTGAAACTCGCTGGCGTAAACAGACCCTGCTGTTCTCCGCAACGCTGGAAGGCGATGCCATCAAAGACTTTGCAGAGCGTCTGCTGGAAGATCCCGTAGAAGTGTCAGCCACGCCATCCACCCGTGAGCGCAAGAAAATTCATCAGTGGTATTACCGCGCCGATAACCTCGAGCACAAAGTGGAGTTGCTGAAGCACCTGCTCAAACAGGACGATGCGACCCGTACCATTGTGTTTGTACGCAAGCGTGAGCGTGTGCATGAGTTAGCTGAAATGCTGCGTAACGCCGGGATTAATAACTGTTATCTCGAAGGTGAGATGGCGCAGGTCAAGCGTACTGAAGGGATTAAGCGTTTGACCGATGGCCGCGTGAATGTCCTGGTCGCTACCGACGTTGCGGCGCGTGGTATCGATATCCCTGACGTGAGCCATGTCATCAACTTCGATATGCCACGTAGCGGCGATACCTACCTGCACCGCATTGGCCGTACGGGTCGTGCTGGCCGTAAAGGTATTGCGATTTCGTTGGTCGAGGCGCATGACTACCTGCTGCTGCAGAAAATCGGCCGCTACGTCGAGGAGCCGCTGAAAGCGCGCGTTATCGATGAGCTTCGTCCGACCACGCGTGCACCGAGTGAGAAAATGACGGGTAAACCGTCCAAAAAAGCACTCGCGAAACGTGCAGAGAGAAAAGAGAAAGAAAAAGAGAAGCCACGCGTTAAACAGCGCCACCGCGACACCAAAAACATTGGTAAGCGTCGTAAGCCAAGCAGTTCGGCGGCCGAATCCAAAACTGAAGAGTAAAAAAAAGCCGGGTGATAACCCGGCTTTTTATTTGCCCAATAACTGAACCTTAGAGGCTTTCAGTAAAGGTACGCGCGATAACGTCGCGTTGCTGCTCTGGCGTCAGCGAGTTGAAACGTACTGCATAGCCGGACACGCGAATGGTCAGTTGTGGATATTTTTCCGGATGCTTAACGGCATCTTCCAGCGTTTGACGACGCAGCACGTTCACGTTCAGGTGCTGACCGCCTTCTACGCGCACTTCTGGTTTCACTTCCATTGGAATTTCGCGATATTCGATCTCGCCCAGTTTGCTAACCGGTACGATTTCGTCTTCAGCAAAACCCGCTCTTGCTGCAACACAGCGCGCTTCGCCTTTTTCGCTGTCCAGCAGCCAGAATGAGTTCAACAGGTCATCGTTTGCTGCTTTAGTAATCTGAATACCCGTAATCATGTGGTGTCTCCCTTAGACTACATTAATATGGTGTCTGCCCGGCTTCGGGCAATTGGTAAAACCATTGTTGCTTGTGTGTATATATATCACTCACCCTCCCGCCATTTATTGATGTAAATCAATAGAAACGCCAACCACACAAACTGTGCGGTCTGATTTTGTTGCTTTAGATCAATTTAACGCCTTCACCGAATCAAGTTATCGCGTAGATATTCAATACAAATTGAATGACTTAACGGCAATTTCAGCGTGGAATTTTGCTACTCAGGATTTAACAGGTAAGCTTAGGCGATTGAGATTTGCAGGAGAGCGAAATGACAACATCCTTAACATGGCACGACGTACTGGCAGAAGAGAAACAACAACCCTATTTTGTTAATACCCTCAGTACTGTTGCCGCCGAACGGCAAGCTGGCCAGACGATTTACCCGCCACAGAAAGATGTTTTCAACGCTTTTCGCTATACCGAACTGAGCGATGTGAAGGTGGTTATCCTTGGGCAGGATCCCTATCACGGGCCCGGACAAGCACACGGACTGGCCTTTTCCGTACGCCCTGGTATTGCGATCCCCCCTTCACTACTGAACATGTATAAAGAGCTTGAAGGGTCGATTCCCGGTTTTACCCGACCAAAACATGGTTATCTTGAAAGCTGGGCCCGCCAGGGCGTGTTGTTATTAAACACCGTGCTGACGGTACGTGCAGGCCAGGCGCATTCCCATGCCAGCCTCGGCTGGGAGACATTTACGGACAAAGTGATCGGCCTGATTAACACGCATTGCGAAGGGGTGGTGTTTTTACTCTGGGGATCGCATGCGCAGAAGAAAGGGGCGATTATCGACCCGGAGCGTCATCATGTTCTTAAAGCGCCGCACCCTTCACCGCTGTCAGCACATCGCGGTTTCTTTGGCTGTAATCACTTTGTACTGGCGAATGAGTGGCTGGAAAAACGCGGCGAGAAGCCTATTGACTGGATGCCAGTGTTACCGGCTGAAGGGGAGTAGTCTTGATTGTATGCCCGGTTAACCGGGCATACAGGTAACATCAATGTTTAGGCTTTATTCTGACGCCACCACTCTGCCAGCAGTACGCCGGTAGCCACGGAAACGTTCAGACTTTCAACATTGCCTGTTCCGTCGATAGAGACGCTCAGATCCGCACTGGACAGCGCAGCATCAGACAGACCATCTCGCTCCTGGCCTAATACCAGTACCATTTTACGTGGCAGCGTTGCTTTGAACAGCGGCGTACCAGCGTGGCTGGAGGTGGTTACGATAGCGTAACCCGCTTTGCGGAACTGCTCGAGGGCATCCAGAACGCTGTCACCCGTGATAGGCTGCACATGTTCCGCGCCGCCTTCCGCCGTGCGGATAGCCGCGCCAGATTCAAGCAGTGCGGCATCCTGCAGTAAAACACCTTTTACGCCAAAGTGAGCACAGCTGCGCATCATCGCACCGAGGTTATGCGGGTTACCCACATCTTCCAGCGCCAACACACAGTCATCGGCTTCCGCCTCGCTTACCCATTGCTGCACGGTGGTACCATTACGTTTTTTAATCAGGAAGCAAACGCCACCGTGGTGCTCAGTACCCGATGCTTTTGTCAGCTCGGCATCATCGACCACATGGTACGCCTTGCGATTGGCCGCCATCCAGCGCAGTGCTTCTTTGAAGCGCGGCGTTACGCTCTGAATAAACCAGGCGCGAACAATACAGTCCGGACGGCTCTGGAACAGAGCCTGACATGCGTTTTCACCGTAGACGCGGGTCTCTTCAGCACGCTGACGGCGCAACACTTCCGGATCGATAAAGCTTTTTCCGCTAATACCGCCGTGATCGGTTTTTGCCGAGGTCTCTTCGCCCGGTGCACGGGATACGGTACGCCATGGCGATCCCCCATCACGACCGGCATCATCACGTTTACGGTCATCGCGTTTGCGGTCTTCACCGCGGTTGTTTCTTTCATCGCGGGCGGGGCGACGGCCACCGTCTGCACGAGATGGACCCGGACGTCCGCCGCCTTTTCCGGTACGCGGATTTGCGGTGCGTTTATCAGAGTCATCATCACTGCGGACATACATCACTTTGACCTTGCCGCTTTTGTTTTTCAGTTCGTCGTTCATGCTTTTCTCCACCAGCGCTGCGCGAAGCGCGCAGATTACCCGATGTATCCACTCATAGCCATTATTTCGTATCAAAGCTTATGACTATTGTTCTTATTGAATAAAACGCATTGTCGTTTCAAACAGGGTCACTGATAATATGTAACATATTAGAAACACTCCGGCCCTGGGCCGCTATGTTCCACTGCTATTCCTGAGGTTAGTTATGAATACCGTATGTGCCAACTGCCAGGCCCTTAATCGCATTCCGGAAGACCGAATTGATGATGTGGCTAAATGCGGACGTTGCGGTCATGAATTGTTCGATGGTGATGTCATCAACGCTACCGGTGCAACTCTGGATAAACTGCTGAAGGACGATCTGCCGGTGGTCGTGGATTTCTGGGCGCCATGGTGCGGTCCTTGCCGTAACTTTGCCCCTATTTTTGAAGATGTGGCTGAAGAGCGTAGCGGGAAGATGCGCTTTGTGAAAGTGAACACCGAAGCGGAGCGCGAACTGAGTGCTCGTTTCCGCATTCGCAGTATTCCCACCATTATGATTTTCAAGAATGGTGAAGTCATCGATATGCTGAACGGCGCGGTACCCAAAGCCCCCTTCGATAGCTGGCTGAACGAATCCCTCTGACATACCCGGGGCACACCGCTTGTGCCCCGCCCACTCCTCTGCGAAAATGGCGTTTTTTCTGCGCATCTCTCATGACTGATAACGCCGTATTGCAACTGCGTGCTGAACGCCTTGCCCGCGCAACGCGCCCTTTTCTCGCCCGTGGCAACCGCATCCGACGCTGCCAACGCTGTTTGTTACCGCTGAAACAGTGTCTGTGCGCTACCCTGACGCCGAGCCATGCTACCAGCCGATTTTGCCTGGTGATGTTCGATACAGAACCCATGAAACCCAGCAATACCGGGCGATTGATTGCCGATATCCTGCCAGATACCGTCGCGTTTCAATGGTCGCGCACCGAGCCGCCAGAGGCACTACTTGAGCTGGTAGCCAGTGACGCTTATCAGCCGATGGTGGTGTTCCCCGCCTCTTATGCCGGCCCGGATCGCCAGGTGTTGACGACGCCGGCGGCGGGAAAACCGCCGCTGTTCATCATGCTGGACGGTACCTGGACAGAAGCGCGCAAAATGTTTCGTAAAAGCCCTTATCTTGATGCGCTGCCGGTGATCTCTGTCGATCTCTCTCGCGTCTCAGCCTACCGGCTGCGCGAAGCGCATGCAGACGGCCAGTATTGTACCGCCGAGGTTGCCATTGCCTTGCTGGATCTGGCAGGCGATCGCCAGGCGGCTGGCGCATTGGGTCAGCATTTTTCCTGTTTTCGCGAACGTTATCTGGCCGGAAAAACCGTACATAAGGGAAGCGTCACAGCAGCCGAGTCAGAAAGCGTTTAAAATCATCAGGTCACTCGTACTCTCAGGAGACCTGAATGAGCCAGCGTGGGTTAGAAGCCTTACTCCGCCCCAAATCCATCGCCGTTATCGGCGCGTCAATGAAGCCAGAACGCGCTGGTTATCTGATGATGCGCAACCTGTTGGCTGGCGGCTTCAGCGGGCCTGTGCTGCCCGTTACCCCTGCCTGGAAGGCGGTGCAGGGGGTACTTGCCTGGCCGGATGTCGAAAGCTTACCTTATATCCCCGACCTGGCGGTGCTCTGCACGCACGCCCGGCGCAATCTGGATCTGCTGGTAGCGCTCGGCAAGAAAGGGTGTAAAACCTGCATTATCCTCTCCTCTCCTCCTGAACAGCACAACGATCTGCTGGCCTGCGCGGCACGTTATCAGATGCGTTTGCTTGGCCCAAACAGCCTCGGCCTGCTGGCGCCCTGGCAGGGTCTGAATGCCAGTTTTTCTCCGGTGCCCATTCGTAAAGGCAAGCTGGCATTTATTTCCCAGTCGGCAGCGGTTTCCAATACTATTCTCGACTGGGCTCAGCAACGTGAGATGGGCTTTTCGTATTTTATCGCGCTGGGTGATAGCCTCGACATCGACGTGGATGAGCTGCTCGATTTTTTGGCGAGAGACAGCAAAACCAGCGCTATCCTGCTCTATCTTGAACATTTGAGTGATGCGCGGCGGTTTGTCTCTGCGGCGCGTAGCGCGTCGCGCAATAAACCTATCCTGGTGATCAAAAGCGGACGTAGTCCGGCAGCCCAACGGTTATTGCACTCCCACTCCGGAATGGATCCGGCCTGGGATGCCGCCATTCAGCGCGCGGGTCTGTTACGCGTGCAGGACACGCATGAACTCTTCTCCGCCGTTGAAACGCTGAGCCATATGCGCCCGCTTCGTGGAGAGAGGCTGATGATTATCAGTAATGGCGCAGCCCCGGCCGCACTGGCCCTCGATGAGCTCTGGTTGCGTAATGGTAAACTCGCCACCCTTAGCGAAGAGACGTTACAACGACTGCGCGAGGCCTTGCCCGCAGGCGTTGAGCCGGGCAATCCGCTTGATCTCCGTGACGATGCCAGCAATCAGCACTATTTAACGGCCCTTAGCCTTCTGCTCGACAGTCAGGATTTCGATGCTCTGATGGTCATTCACTCGCCCAGTGCCGTTGCCCCGGGCAGCGAGAGCGCGCGGGCGCTGATTGATGGCATTAAAAATCATCCACGTGGCAAGTATGTCTCTGTACTGACCAACTGGTGCGGTGAATTTTCATCCCAGGAGGCACGCCGCCTTTTCAGTGAAGCAGGACTGCCGACCTACCGGACCCCCGAAGGGACTATCACCGCGTTTATGCATATGGTGGAGTACCGACGTAACCAGAAACAGTTGCGTGAAACCCCCGCGCTTCCCGGCAATCTGACCGCGAACATCAGTGGTGCCCGTAACCTGTTACAGCGGGCCATTGATGAGGGCGCGCGTGCGCTGGACACCCATGAGGTGCAACCGATTCTTCAGGCGTACGGTCTGAATACCCTGCCTACCTGGATTGCCAGCGATAGCGCAGAAGCCGTACATATCGCCGAGCAGATCGGCTATCCGGTCGCCCTTAAGCTGCGTTCTCCGGATATCCCTCATAAGTCTGAAGTTCAGGGCGTTATGCTCTATCTGCGCACGGCCGCAGAGGTTCAGCAGGCGGCCGATGCCATCATCGATCGCGTTAAAATGACCTGGCCCCGGGCACGCATCCATGGCCTGTTGGTACAAAGCATGGCCAACCGCGCCGGCGCGCAAGAGTTGAGGGTGGTCGTTGAGCACGATCCGGTGTTTGGCCCGTTGATCATGCTTGGTGAAGGGGGCGTGGAATGGCATCCGGAGGAGCAGGCAGTGGTAGCTCTGCCACCGCTGAACATGAACCTGGCACGCTATCTGGTGATCCAGGCGATCAAGAGCAAAAAGATCCGTGGACGCAGTGCACTGCGACCTCTGGATATTGCCGGGCTGAGCCAGTTCCTCGTGCAGGTCTCTAACCTGATCGTGGATACCCCAGAAATTCAGCGTCTGGATATTCATCCTCTGCTGGCGTCAGGCAGTGAGATGACCGCTCTGGATGTCACCATGGATGTAGCAGCCTTCAGCGGCGATCGCGAAAGCCGGCTGGCTATTCGCCCTTACCCACAACAGCTGGAAGAGTGGGTCGAGATGAAAAACGGGGAAAAATCGCTGTTCCGCCCTATCCTGCCGGAAGATGAACCGCAGTTGCAGCGCTTTATCGCTCAGGTGACTAAAGAGGATCTCTACTATCGCTATTTCAGCGAAATCAATGAATTTACCCATGAAGATTTAGCTAACATGACGCAGATCGACTACGATCGGGAAATGGCGTTTGTTGCCGTTCGGCGAACCTCTGAAGGTGATGAGATACTCGGCGTAACGCGCGCCATTTCGGATCCTGATAACGTCGATGCTGAATTTGCCGTGCTGATTCGCTCGGATCTGAAAGGATTAGGTCTTGGGCGACGGCTGCTGGAGAAGCTCATTAGCTATACGCGCGATCACGGATTACTGCGCCTTAATGGTATTACTATGCCTAACAATAGGGGCATGATCGCCCTGGCGCGAAAACTTGGATTTACCATAGATGTGCAGCTTGAAGAAGGCATCGTGGGGCTAACGCTGCATCTGATGCAGCAGGGTAAACAAGAGTAAGGTACTGGAAATGTTGACCACTTTCGCGGGTACTAATGATATGATTGTCCGCTTCTGTTGTCTGCTTAGTACAGATAACCCTTCAATGAACAGAGAAGAAACGCACTGTGATGTTGTCAAAATTTAAGCGCAACAAACATCAACAACACCTTGCTCAACTACCGAAGATTTCTCAGTCAGTTGATGATGTCGAGTTCTTTTACGCTCCCGCCCATTTTCGGGAAACGCTTCTGGAAAAAATTGCCAGCGCGACGCAACGTATTTGCATCGTGGCGCTTTATCTTGAACAGGATGAAGGCGGCAGCGCTATTTTACACGCAATTTATGAAGCAAAGCGCCAGCGTCCGGAACTGGACGTGCGTGTACTGGTCGACTGGCATCGGGCACAGCGCGGACGCATCGGCGATGCTGCCTCTAACACCAACGCTGACTGGTATTGCCGCATGGCCCAGCAGAATCCGGGCGTTGACGTTCCGGTTTACGGTGTCCCTGTAAACACCCGTGAAGCCCTGGGCGTACTGCATTTCAAAGGTTTCATCATTGATGACAGCGTGCTCTATAGCGGCGCCAGCCTGAATGACGTTTACCTGCATCAGCTTGATAAGTACCGTTACGATCGTTACCACCTGGTACGCAATGCGCGTATGGCGGACGTGATGTTTGCATGGGTCGATCAGAACCTGGTACACGGCCGTGGCGTTAATCGCCTTGATGATCCCCATCGCCCTAAAAGCCCGGAAATCAAAAATGACATTCGCTTATTCCGTCAGGAGTTGCGTGATGCTGCATTCCATTTCCAGGGCGATGCCGATAACGACCAGCTCTCGGTTACACCGCTGGTCGGCCTTGGCAAATCGAGCCTGTTAAATAAAACCATCTTCCATTTGATGCCCTGTACAAACGAGAAACTGACGATTTGTACCCCCTACTTCAATTTGCCGGCAGTGTTGGTTCGTAGCATCATCCAGCTACTGCGCGATGGTAAAAAAGTGGAAATCATCGTTGGCGATAAAACGGCAAACGATTTTTATATCCCTGAAGATCAACCGTTTAAAATCATCGGTGCGCTGCCTTATCTCTACGAGATCAACCTGCGCCGCTTCCTGAGCCGCCTTCAGTATTATGTGAATACCGATCAGCTGATCGTGCGTCTGTGGAAGCACGAAGATAATAGCTATCACCTGAAGGGAATGTGGGTTGACGATGAATGGATGCTGCTGACGGGGAATAACCTTAACCCGCGCGCATGGCGACTTGATCTTGAGAATGCGATCCTGATCCACGATCCGCGTAAAGAGCTATCGGTACAGCGTGAACGCGAGCTGGATCTGATCCGCACGCACACCACCATAGTGAACCACTACCGCGATCTACAAAGTATCGCTGACTATCCGGTAAAAGTGCGTAAGCTGATACGCCGTTTACGCCGCATTCGTATTGATCGGCTTATCAGCCGTATTCTGTAATGCACCTGCCCCGTCATTGACGGGGCTTTTTTATGGAGGTTGCAATGCGATATCTCCTTCTCCTGGGCTGTTGTCTACTGTGCGGCTGTAGCCACATGGCACAAGACAGCTGGGCGGGCCAGGATAAAGCCCAACACTTTCTGGCTTCCGCTATGCTCTCCGCCGCCGGGAATGAATATGCCCGGCACCAGGGCTATAGCCGCGATCGCAGCGCAGCTTACGGACTGATGTTCTCGGTCAGTCTGGGGGTCAGCAAGGAATTTTGGGACAGCCGCCCGGCAGGAAGCGGCTGGAGCTGGAAGGATTTTGCCTGGGATATCGCCGGCGCAACCACCGGCTATACCCTATGGCAGCTGGCTGATCACTAAAGACGAATACCTTTGCCTTTACGGTGCAGCATTAAGGAGACGATGAACGCCAGCGCGCCCATGAGCGTGACGTACCAGAAAAAGATCGTCTCGCTACCTATCGATTTCAATGAAAGCGCCACATACTCGGCCGAGCCACCAAAAAGGGCATTGGCCACCGCATAAGACAACCCAACCCCAAGCGCACGCACCTGAGCTGGAAACATTTCGGCTTTAAGAATGCCACTGATCGAGGTGTAAAAGCTGGCGATAATAAGTGCCACCATCACCAGCGCGAAGGCGGCGTAGGGTGAGGAGACATGTTGTAATGCCGTCAGGATAGGCACGGTGCATAACGTCGACATTCCCCCGAATATAAGCATTGAACTACGGCGACCAATTTTATCCGACAGCGCGCCAATAACAGGCTGGATCAACATAAAGACAAAAAGCGCCACGGTCATAACCATACTCGCCACATTAGCGTGCATACCCGTCGTATTGACCAGATACTTCTGCATATAGGTAGTGAAGGTATAGAAGGTGAGCGATCCCCCTGCCGTAAAACCGAGCACCATCAAAAATGCCTTTCGGTTGCGCCATAGCCCCTTGAATGAACCCGCCTCTTTCAGCGAGCGCACCTCTTTCTGTGACGTTTCATCCAGTTGACGACGTAGCCACAGTGCCACTATTGCCAGCACTGCACCCAGCGCAAAAGGTATGCGCCATCCCCATGCACGTAGGTCTTCATCGCTCAGCACCTGCTGCAGGATCACCACAGCCAGTATGGCTAACAGTTGACCGCCTATGAGCGTTACGTACTGGAAGGAAGCATAAAAACCTTTACGGCCTTCCACGGCAACTTCACTCATATAGGTCGCGCTCGTGCCATATTCACCGCCGACGGATAATCCCTGGAATAGACGAGCGAGCAGCAAGAGCGCCGGAGCCCAGGTGCCGATAACGGCATAGCCGGGCAGACACGCGATCACTAGCGATCCAAAGCACATCATGCAGACTGAAATCAGCATAGAGGTTTTACGCCCTTTACGATCGGCAATGCGGCCAAATAGCCAGCCACCGATAGGGCGCATCAAAAATCCAGCTGCAAAAACGCCTGCTGTCTGCAGCAACTGGGTCGTGGTATTACCGGATGGAAAGAAAATATGAGCAAAATAGAGTGAACAGAATGAGTAGACGTAGAAGTCAAACCACTCCACCAGGTTACCTGAAGAGGCACCAACGATTGCCCAGATTCTGCGGCGGGTATCCTGCACCGCGCTCTGTTTATGATCCGTATCTGTACTGGCTACGGTTTCTGTCATTTTAAATCCCCTGTCTTACATTGCGGGCCATTGCACCCATACCAAGTAAAACCGCATTTAAAATGTAGCGTTAGGTAAAAAACTTGTTATTTTTATGTTTCATTAAATTTTGTGAGGCAAATCATAAAAAAGATAACCTCTGGTGATGTCTCCTAGCCCCATTTCTTTTGATGCTCTTGTTTTCGTTGCAGATAGTCTTCATCTGCGCGGATTTTATCCCACCACGTTTTAAAGATTTTAGCCGCTTCGGCCTTCACCGGATCGTGATCTAATGGCTTCACGTTACGATCTTCGTCATATTTTTTTCCTCCTTTATGGTTCGCATAGCGTCTGGCACGGGTATATCCCATCTGAATGAATTTACGGGCCATGTCCATGCCGACAAAGTCATTCTTCTGCCGATATTGCTCGAACAAAGCGTAAATTTCCTGGGCAGACGTCGTGGCAACTTCAGCATTTTTATAGCGCCAGTGGGGGAGGATTTCACTTTTATAAGGTTCAACCAATAACACCCCCTGCTCTCCTCGTCCGACCTGGTAGAGCTCCGGATGCTCGCGAAAGTTTATGTTGGCGAAATCTTGTTGGTAGTTAAAAGGAGGGTTCGGCAAAATAACCTCACTGCTGTGATTTGTTTTATTATTTTAGCCAGAGAATAGTGAACGTGCCGTATGCGAATGCAAAGCAAAAAACCCCGCACCTTACGGTGCGGGGTTCTTCTTAATTGATGCCTGGCAGTTCC